>PETN01000094.1 GCA_002781365.1 Sulfurimonas sp. CG01_land_8_20_14_3_00_36_23 | reverse complement strand
ATAATATTTCTCACTCTTTTTTTAGTTCTTTTATTTTATCTAATTGGCTCTGAAATTTTGTTGTTTAATCAGAGGGTTCAATTTTATTGCCTATTTAGAAGCAACGATTCAAGAGACAGGCTTTGATCAAAAGAGATTGGAGCTTGAGATTACAGAGAGTCAGATTATGAAAAACCCTCAGTCTGCTATTGCGACTTTAAACAGTGTTCATAACATGGGTATCAAAATCTCCGTTGATGATTTTGGAACAGGCTACTCATCGCTCTCTTACCTCAAGCGTTTGCCGATTGACACTTTAAAAATCGATAGAAGTTTTGTTAAAGATGCAGACCATGATGAAGAGGATGCTGCGATTGTTGGAGTAATTATCGCTTTAGCAAAAAGTTTAAATCTCAACTTCATCGCAGAGGGTGTGGAGACACAAGAACAACTCGACTTTTTACTCTCGCAAGGATGTTACAATATACAGGGATTTTTCTTTTCAAAACCGCTTCCAGTAGATGCGTTTAGAGAGTTTTTAAAAGAGCGCGTCTAGAGTTTATCCTCTAGCCTCTTTGATAGCGGCATACGCTTCATTAATACTTTGCGTTTTCTGCTCTGCAAACTTCACCATATCTTCAGGAAGATTTTTACTTGCAATCGAGTCATAATGGTACTCTTTCATCAATCTTCTGTAGTTCGCTTTAATCTGCTCAAAACTATCTGTTCTACTCGACTCTAAAACTTCATAATATTTATCTAAATTACTTCTAGGTTGTGTATAACTTCCCTGTTGGTGAGAGTTTCCCTGCTGTTGGTAACTTCGCTGATACTTAAATCTTGAAGAGCTACTATATTTGCCAGGATTGAGGATAGAGAGACCAATAACTAAAAAGAAGTTAAATGGGAAAAAGAGCACTCCTGGTGCGAAAATGAGCAACAAGATACCTATAATGATACTTCCAAAACAAAATCCTAACCAGAGAACTTCAAGAAAAATACCAAAAGCAATGATTGCCAGCCCTAAAATTTTCTGCATATTACGCTCTTACCTTTGTTGATTTTAAGGCAATTCTAACAGAAGTTTGTAATCTGACACTTAAATTTATATAAATCTCCCATAGAGACTTCTTTTTAACCCAAGAGAACTTTGCATTTGTTTCACAAATAAAGCTTCGGCTTGAGTGAAAAAGAGTACGCTAATGACTATTTATTTCCGCCACACTTAGGAGCTGGTTTGTCTTTAGCATCTCCGCATTTTCCAGTGCCACATTTTGCTACAACTTTTTTCTCTGCACCGCATTTTTTTGATGTATTCTCAGCTTTTTTTTCTGCACCACATTTTGAATCAACCTTTGCAGGTTTTGCCATCGCACTTCCACATTTACCTGCGCCACACTTCATATCCTCTGCATTTGCAGATGTTACCCCTACTCCTGTAAAAAGAGCTGCGCCAAGAACAAGTGCACTTAAGTTTAATTTTTTCATTTGACTTCCTTCTATTTTAGATTGGAGCAATTGTAACACAAGCGATTGAAAAACTTATGTGATATATGTTACACTTCAGGACATAAGGGGTTATAATGAGAAGATTTCCATTTTACGCATCGCTTTCCAAAGAGGCAAAAGAGCTTCTACAGTCGAGTGCAATGCCTGTTACCATGCCTGCGAAAGTGGAACTTTTTGTTCAAGGTGAGAGTTGCAAGGGTATTCTTTTTTTAACAGATGGAAGTGTGAGAGTTTACAGACACCATGAATCGGGTCAAGAAATAACCCTCTACTTTTTAGCACCCTTTGAGCAGTGCAATGTCAATCTCAACAGTGCTTTTACAGATACTCCTGCCATAGGAACAGCGGTAAGTGAGAGTGAAATCAAAGGGTTTATGCTCCCCACAGAGATAGTGAAACAGCTCTACACTACCGAGCCCGCCTATCAACAATACGTATTTGGCTTATTTGCTACAAGACTTGAGGGGATGGCAGATTTAGTGGAAGATTTAAGATTTAAAAATATGGATGAGAGACTTTTCAACTGGCTAAAGCACCTAAATACTACCGTCATCACCATAACACATGAAAAGCTAGCATCTCATCTTGGAACTTCAAGAGAAGTGATAAGCAGACTCTTAAAAGAGCTTGAAAACCAAGGAGTACTCAAACTCACCCGAGGGCATATCGAACTGCTTTAAAGTTTTACTACAATCATTTAAACAGAGATGCAAGAAATGATTTTTCTTCTTTAGGTTTATATGCTTCTGTTCTCTCATCTACAAAATCTGGGTCACCTTTTTCAAACTCATCTTGAGAAACTCTTTTTATGCTCTTTTGTGGTCGTTTTTCTTTCACAAAACTGTTACTTACGGTTCCAGTTGCTCCATGAGGAATACACATCATTTATCCTTTACTTAGTTTTTTTCACCGAAAATAAATCTATCGAGACTTAACTTACCAGCTCCATGTGTTACAAATAGAAGTAAAAAGAGCATGTAGTAAAGTGGTATCTCAAAACCATTTTCACCAGCTGAAAATCCATGCGGTAAATGCACGGTCACAATTGCCACTATCATCACCACAATCAGCGGTAAAGATATAAAACGGGTTAAGAGTCCAAGTGTGAGTAAAATCACACCTGCGACCTCTGTAGTCGCCGCTATGTAAGCGTTGAGCGTTGGAAATGGAATACCCAGTGAACCAAACCACTGTGCAACTTCGCCGATGTCCTTCCATTTCATCTGTGCAGGTTCATAAAAACCATACGCAACTACTAAGCGTGCCAAGAGCAGAGCAAATGACTTACCATACTCGCTTAAACGGGAAAATTCCATGTAGATTTGTTTGCATTTCATAATAGACTCCTTAGGTTTATTAGTAGTAGTTTAACAGATATAGAAATATATGTCTGTAATATATGTTACAGACCAATCCACTCCGCTTAAGATATACTACTTGATATCAAAAATATGGAGGTGTTGTATGTTTGAAAATATGAGTTGCAATATGAAGCCCGTCGAATCCTATATCCGTATCTCTCTTGCTACACTGCTTTTGTTCTATGCAGTGCTCAACGTATCAATAGCTATCGCTCTTTTGAGCCTCTTTCTCTACTACACTGGAGTGAAAAGATTCTGCTTTATCTATTACTTTTTTAAAATCAATGAAAGATTTAGCATCAAAAACTACTATCTCTCTCTTCTTCCAAAATATAGAACTTCCCCAGTCTTTATTTTTGACTATAAAGGTGCCATACTTTTTCAAAACAGTGCCAGTGATACGCTTTTTAACATTCACTCTGTTAGAGATTTAGAGGTTGAAGCGTATAAAGAGATTATAGAGCTGAGTCAAACAAAAACTTCTATCTTTGAATACGCTGACTGGTTCTACCAAATAGAGCTTCAAGGGATACAAAAAGAGGGATTTTTACTTGCATACTTTACAGATGTAACAGAAGTCATCGAGTTAAACAACGCCATCGAAGAGACGCAAAGAGAAGTAATCTATGCCATGGGTGAGATTGGAGAAACACGTTCTAAAGAGACAGGCAACCATGTCAAACGCGTCGCCCTCTACTCTAAAGAACTTGCACTTTTATATGGTCTTTCCCACAAAGAAGCCGACCTTTTACAAATGGCGAGTCCTATGCATGACATCGGTAAAGTGGGAATTGCCGATGCTATTTTAAATGCGCCAAGAAAGCTCGACTTGCAAGAGTGGGTTGTCATGCAAACACACGCACAGCTGGGTTATGACATGCTTAAGAGTTCAAATAAACCTATCCTCAAAGCCGCCGCAACAGTAGCCCATGAACATCATGAAAAGTGGGATGGTTCGGGCTATCCAAGAGGCATAGCCGCACACGAGATTCATATCTATGGACGAATCACCGCTCTTGCAGATGTATTTGACGCGCTTGGAAGTGAACGTGTTTATAAAAAAGCTTGGGAGATAGATGCCATCTTAGAGCTTTTCAAAAACGAGAGCGGGAAACATTTTGACCCAAAACTAGTCACACTTTTTATGGAAAATTTAGATGTTTTTTTAGAGATACGAGATAGACATAATGATTAGAATGAAACATCTCAAAATCTATTGTGAGATTATAATATCTCCAAGCGTGATAAAGAGAGCTTTAAAAGTTTCACTCATTGTAGGAACAACTTTAAATCTAATAAATCAAGGGGAAGCGCTCATCGCTTTGGATGTAGCAGACCTAAGTCTTGTGAAGTTCGCTCTCACCTACCTTGTTCCTTATGGTGTTACCACCTATACAGCAACAGCTATGAAAGTAGAGTTTCAGATTGGAACGAAAGCTATTGTTGAGACAGATTTACAATGTAAAAAATGCGGATGTGAAATTCATGTCAAAGAGAATGAGCTCATACCAGAGTGTTTGGCATGTGGAATCAACACACACTGGAAACTAAAATAAGGAATATCTATGTTATTTGGAATTAGGCTTAAAGAAGATGAGCAAGTTGTTAAAAATGAAGTGATTGAAGAGTATAAACGAAAAGATAGAGTGCTTGAGAGCTTACTTGCTCAAAATTCGTTTGATATTGCAAACACTATTTATAACAATGCTCAAAAAGTAAATGATTCATCTAAAAATCGTTTAGGAAGTATTGAAAATACACGAAGTATGGTAGATGGATTTATATCGCAATCTATAGAGATAAAAAACATCACGCAAAAATCTTATGAAATTGCAGACAAAACACTAGACTCAACAGCTCAAAGTGGTGCGCATATTAATCGTCTCTCCGATACCTTAGAGCATAACCATGAACTAACAAATGAGTTTCAAACACAAATATCAGAACTCTATGAGAAGATAAATGGCATTAGCATATTAGTTAATTCTATAAAAGATATTGCAGACCAGACAAACTTACTCGCTTTAAATGCAGCCATAGAAGCCGCTCGTGCAGGTGAGCATGGAAGAGGTTTTGCCGTCGTTGCAGATGAAGTGAGAAAACTAGCAGATAATACAAATAAAGCAGCCGACCAAGTTCAGTTGGAAATGCGTCTTATCATGGGCATTTCAAATGATGTATTAGTACGTCAAAAAGGTATGCTCGATGGAATTCAAAGCAGTGTTTCCTTAGCTCAAGAGACAGTAGATATACTTGAAACTCTCGGATGTAATGCTACCGACAATAAAAAGGAGGTTTCTATCGCTCTACATTGTATTGATACACAGCTAAAAGATTCTGAGACGATTCAAGGAGATATGAATCAATTGGTGCAAGATACAAAACAAGCGATAGAAGGTTCTAGCAAAAATGTAACTCTAGCAAAAGAGCTTATCTCAAATCTAAAATACTAATATAAAATTTTTACACACAAAAAAGTTTATTTAGCATATACTGTGTATCAAATCTTATAAACAAAGGATTCAAAATGGCTTGTAATGTAGGAACGATTGACAGAGTTTTAAGAGCGAGTGCTGGTATTGCACTCGTTGTTTGGGCAGTGATGAGTGGCAATATCCTCGGTTATATCGGGGTTGTTTTTATTTTAACTGCTCTGTTTAGTTTTTGTCCCCTCTATCCTCTCCTTGGGATAAATACAGGTTGTAAAATAGAAGATAAAAAAGAGGACGAAGCTTAGTACCTTTGCAAGAGAGATGGAGTGCCATCTCTCTCTTCTGCTCATACTCTTTTACGCCCTACTTCAACTTCTCCCTCACAATTTTCACAGCCTCGACCATATTTTTCAAGCTTGGTTTTACCTCTTCCCATTTACGGGTTTTGAGTCCGCAGTCTGGGTTGATCCATAGTTGCTCTTTTGGAAGCACTTCTAAGAGGAGTTCGATTTGGTGCACCATCTCTTGGACACTTGGAACTCTTGGTGAGTGGATGTCGTAGACACCTGGTCCTACCTCTTGTTTATAGCCTACTTTTTTGAAGATTTTTAGCAGTTCATTGCCACTTCTTGCTGTCTCTATCGAAATCACATCTGCGCCCATTGCCTCTATGGTTTTTATAATGTCATTAAACTCGCTATAGCACATGTGCGTGTGGATTTGTGTCTCTTTTTTAGCACTTGAGACACTTATCTTAAAGTCGCGTACTGCCCAGTTTTCATACCTAGCTATTTTTGTTTTTCGTAGTGGATACCCCTCTTTGAAGGCGGCTTCGTCCACTTGTATCATCTTGATACCTGCATTTTGCAAGTCATCCACTTCATCGCTAAGTGCTACGGCGATTTGCTTCGAGACTTCGCTTCTTGGCATGTCATCACGCACAAACGACCAGTTCAAAATCGTGACTGGACCCGTGAGCATCCCTTTCATGATTTTCTCTGTTTTGCTTTGTGCGTAGCTTATCCACTCTACTGTCATTGATTTTGGACGGCTTATATCACCATAGATAAAAGGCGGTTTCACACATCGACTTCCATAGCTTTGCACCCAACCATTTTGGCTAAACCCATACCCACTTAACTGCTCACCAAAATACTCCACCATGTCATTACGCTCAGGTTCACCGTGAACAAGTACCTCTAAACCGCACTCCTCTTGAAACGCTACACATGCATCAATATAGTTTCTCATCTCTTGCTCATATGCCTCTTTTGTCATAGCACCTGTTTTATAGTCAGCTCTTGCTTTACGGATTTGTGCTGTTTGAGGGAACGAACCGATACTCGTTGTTGCCAAATCTTCGTACGCTAATAACTCTCTTTGGATTTTAATACGCGCATCAAAACTACCCTTTCTCTCAAACGTATCAAGCGCTGACACTCTTGCTTGCACACTTTTGTTATGAATACGTGCTGCGGTTTTTCTTGAAATATTGGCATCACGGTTCGCGTGTAGAAGTTCTAACTCAAAACTATTAAGGCTCTTTTCGCCCTCAAAAAAGAGTTGTGAGATGAGAGAGATTTCATCTAGTTTTTCCACCGCATACGAAAGCCAATTTTTAAGTTGCGCATCCATCTTCTCTTCATATTTCAGACTAAAAGGCGTATGAAGAAGTGAGCATGAAGAGCTTACATAAAGACGCTCGACTGGGATTTTTAAAGCGATTTTTTCCAAAAGAGCAAGCGTTGTGTCAAAATTGTTTTTCCAGATATTTCGTCCATCCACCACACCTGCTACAACTGTTTTTCCACTTTGTGCAAGAATCTCTAAAGAGTCAAGATTCTCCTCTCCATAGAGAAAATCAAGCCCGATGGCAAAGATAGGTGTATGCACTAAAATAGCCGTTGCCTCCTTAGCATGTTCAAAGTAACTACTCACGACAATCTCTATGTTTTGTGCCACATTTGCCAGTGTGTCGTAGGTTGGTTTGATGAGGCTGAGAAGCTTCGTATCCAAATCTTTAACAAATATCGGCTCATCTATTTGCACTAAAAGCGTCTCATCGAGTCTGCTTATGGTCTCTAAAAGTTCTACATAAAGAGGCATAATTTTCCCATAAAGAGCGTAACTGTCTCCACCATCCACACGCTTTGAGAGTCCCAAGTAGGTCAATGGACCGATGATGTTTATCTTTGGTTTGATGCCAAAAGCTTTTGCCTCTTTGTACTCTTTAACAATCTTGCTCGCATCGAGTAGGTAGCTATCTTCAAGCGATAATTCTGGGACGATGTAGTGGTAGTTTGTGTTGAACCATTTCGTCATCTCCATCGCCACACGCTCGCTGTCTCCACGTGCCATACCAAAGTAAAGTTCCTCGTTTTTCAAACCTTTAAAACGCGCTGGTATCGCCCCTAACATTACCGAAGTGTCGAGCATGTTGTCATAAAGTGAAAAGTCATTACAACTGATACAGTCGATTCCCGCATCACTTTGGTACTCCCAATGACGCTCTTTGAGTTCAAGTGCCACGCATTCTACTTCGCTAAAAGCAACCTCTTTTGCCCAATACTTTTCTAAAACTCTTTTTAACTCTCTTTGCTCCCCGATTCTAGGGAAACCGATTACATAATTTTTTGACATAGTTCATCCTTATTTTTTCAAACAAATACGAATCTACATGGCATGCTTCATGGCATGTAGAAAAAAACTCAATAGTAAAAACGTAAATAGATTAAGAAACGAAAGGAGGATGCACACCACTACGGCGAAATGCAAAACAGACAGTGTAGTAAGGGCAGCGTGGGATAAAATGGTTTAAAAGGAGAATCAGGCGTATGCGGATTTTAAAAAAACAGTTGCAATGGCACGGTTTATCACTTTGTAAAAGAGTAGTCGCTAAAAGTGTATCAGGAGGAGATTCCTCTTCTTGTTCCTCACTAGAGAGTTTTGAGAAGAGGTGTTCTTGTGCAGAGGCAACTTGGCTTTGAAGCCTACCCGTCACACTGTATGCAAGGATGGCAGAGAGCGTAAAATAGTTTTTGCCAAAGCCACGAGGTAGTCTCACATGCCATCCTTTTAAATTTTTTTGTAATTGTACACTATTTTATGATTTATGATACATAAGCATCCACCCATTTCGCTCATGGAAATATTTGGCATGAGACAGCTCAAATAAGGTGAATGAGTTCACGTTATTTTAGACTATGAGCTTTGGCATGTGCTTGTGTGTCAATTAATTTATCAAGTTTGTTAAAATCATCTCTATATTTATGCATCATTGAAAGATACAGAATTGAAGTTAGGATAATAATTAGTTGTTCGAAAGAAAATGTATAAATGCAAAGTATTACCAGTAATATTATTGCAATGTAAAAAAAATATTTAACTATATTCCATAACTTGGTTGAAACTCTATTTGTTTTTTTTTGGTTAGGTCGTATATATTTTAATGTACCATTTTCATATAAAACGATACTTGAGAATTTCTTCATCAAATTAATGATTTCGAGACTATTATTCTGATTCCATAAAACCTTTATATTTTCATAATCTAAAGATATTTTTGTTAAACCGTAAAAAGTATACTGTACTAATGTTTTATCAGGACTATTATCTTTTAATTCATTACTTAATATTTTTAAGTGTTTGATTTTTAATTTTTGCATTTGAAAATATACTCTCGACCATTTGCTGAAAACACTAATGCTTTCTACTAATTCTAATGACATGTTTTTTCCTTCTTTTTTTTTAATAATAATATAAAAAGCTTATTTTAGATAAAAACTTTGCAATATGTCATATAAAATTTATTTTTATTAATAAAGAAAGATTGCAGTAAAAAATATATGCTACAAGTTATAGCAAAATTTACTGCGTTGATATACTATGTTTTTGTCTGAAATAGTGTTGACATATCATGTGGAAACATATTGGCATGTGGAACGAGCCGATATAAATATCAGCTCGTTAATAATCTTCAAGAAGATTATTGCTCAAGCTTCTCGCTTAAGAAAGAGTTTGTTTTTTAATAGATTCTCTCACAAAAGGAAACAAATAATTATTGTTTTTATGGTTTTAATGTTAAATAACAATGCATATCTGTCTATATTCGATATAGTGTTCATGTAATAATAGTTAGGTATAAATATAAAAGGAATATTTAAATATGTTAGAAGATAAATTAAATGAAATAAAACAAGATATTGAGAACTATGATGAACTTAAACCATATGTATTAGATATTGAAGTTGTTGAAAATCAATCTGGTCAAATTATGAATTTAATTAAAGATATTAAAGATTTTCCATATCCATTAAAAAATCAATATTATTGTTTTAAATTTGTTGAACCAATATATATCCAAAAAGTAATTTTTAAAACGGAAGATGATGTAAATTTAAAAGATTTAGAAATTATTGCAATAGATTACAAAGACGATAGTTCGACAATAACCTTTTCAAAAAAAGAGCATGCAGTTTGGTTACCTAAAACAGTACTAAAAGAATTTAAAATCAAAGCACCAAAAAGGCTAATAAATAAAATAACACTTACTCATATTGATATAATTGGATTTAAGCTTAATGACTTTGATTCAATTAAAGATAAAGTAAAAGAATTAGAAAACTCCAAATTATCTTTACAAATCTTATCAGATGATATAGAAAATAAAAATAAAGAACTAGAAAATCATTTAATTGCAACCAATGAAATTATAAACACTAAAGAAGAAACTATAGATTCATTGAAGATTGATATAACTACACTGGAAGATGAAATATCTACTTTAACAGATTCAAAAACTTCATTAAAAAATGACACAAATCAACTTGTAGTTAAAAACGCATCATTGACTACAGATAATACAAATCTAGAAAATAATATTCAACAGCTAAACGAAACATCAAATCAATTAAATTTAAAAATATCAAAGCAAAATGACGAATTGAAAAAATTAACAGAAGATACAAATATATTTGCAACAGAAATGAAAGAATACATTGAGCAAGGGAATAAAGACATAAGATTATATACTTACTTATCTGCCATACCTTGGATATTAATTGCAATTGTATCAGGGATTGTTTTCTTTGGTGCTTCTGATTTAACTACAATTTATAGTACAAGAATAACTGATGGTAAAGATATGAATATAACAGCGATATTTTGGTCGAGAATTCCATTTGTTTTAATTGTTATTTCAATTTTATTTGTTTCATATGAAATATCTAAAATATTTATAAAAAACATCATTCATATACATAAACAAAAAAGAATATTTACAAAAATTGGTATCTTGGCAAAAGATATTGCTGAACAATCTATTTTAGGATTAGATATTGATGAAAAAGATAAATTCGAATTAAGAACCAAAGTAAAAATGGACTTATTAAAAAGCCATTTAAAAAATGAAATTGGTGAAAATTATGAGTATAAAATAAAAACATCCTTACTAGAACATTTACCAAGTTTTAAAAAGAAAGATGCACAAACAACTACTGATGCAACTGAAAGTACATAAGATAGCTACTCCGCTGAAATCGGATCTCCACTTTTTCAATCATTCCGATAAATCAACCCGTCAGCCAACTTCACAACACCTGCAGAGCCAAGAAATAGTAAAGTAATTCCGTTAAGAAAATGCAACTGTTTGAACGAAGTGAGTTTTGCATTTTTAGGAATGGATTTACTCTTTTTTTGGAATCCGACGCTCCGTCGGACTCGAAGCCGTTGTGAGAGTTCCCAAGAGAGTGCGAGTAGTGTAGATATTCACTTTTAAGCAAAGCATGGAAGCGAGAGAAAATTAAATATTATGTCACAAAAGAGAATTTAGATACCACACCTTTGTTTGTGCTATAATACATATTAAAATTGTAGGAGACACTTAATGATTCAGCTATCAATAGAAGAACCAAAAATTGAAAATTTTTTTAATAGTTCAAAAGATGAAATAATGAAAGCATTGAAATTTATTGTTGATAATGACATACACGATTTTTCTCAAATAAATAATACTTCTGAACTTAGTGAAGAACAAAAAAAAGAGCTTTATTTTAGACTAAATTCATTTCATGAAAATCGCTCTATTGGTCGAAATTGGAATGATATAAAAAGTGATTTAGACAGATAGTTTTGACTTTAAAACTACATCCTCTTGCAGAAAATGATTTAAAAATTGCACTCAACTATTACTTTGAGATAAGTCCAAAACTAGAAAAAAGATTTTTATCTCATATTGACAAACAATTCAACAACATACTCAGCTCCCCAAGTTTGTATCCATTTGAAACTAAAACATCTCAAAAAGTAGTTATGAAGAAATTTACATACATCATAATATATGAACAATATGAAGATATTATAATGATATTAGCTATATTCCATACTAAACGAAATCCAAAACAATTAACACAAAGATATAACAAAGCCTAGTAGTGAACGCATAGCTTCACTGAAGTAAATCGTTAAAAGGAACAAACAAATTGTACTCACCAGACGCATTTAAAATCACAGATGAAAATCTTATAGAAGAGTTTATCTCAAAAAACCCATTTGCTCTATTGACATCCGAAAATCATGGGAAGATTGAAGTTACGCATCTTCCTATCAACAGACTCAAAGATGGTAAATTATATGGGCATGTAGCTAAGGCGAATATCCATGCAAATGTGGATGAGACAAAAGAAGTTTGTTTTATTTTCCGTGGAGAGCATGCTTACATATCCCCTACATATTATGAAACAAACTTCAATGTTCCAACGTGGAACTATGGTGCGGTTCATCTCTATGGAAATATAAAGTACATTCATGACAATGAAAAAGTATGGGAACTACTGAACGAAACAACAGAGATATATGAAGGTCAAAATGGATGGAAGTTACAGAAGAAGAAAGATTTAAAGATTTGACAAAGTTTTTACGTTTTTTTGAAATCAAGGTTACCAATATAGAGGCTAAATTCAAATTTAATCAAAATAAATCTAAAGAAGATATAGAAAAAGTGATTCAAAGTTTAAGAGATAATCAACAAGTTGAAACAGCAAACTTTATGGAGCGTATAACAAATAGTATGAGAGAGGTATAAAACCACTGCTCTTAGACTCTTATTAAAATACCCTTTCAACAATGATTAGGCTAGAATACCCAAAAGTTTTCATCAACCAAGAAACAGCAAATTACAAAAAAAGATATTAGAATGAAAAAACTCCTCAGCTTCTCACTCCTCTCACTCTTAGTAACGCTTCATGCCATAGAGCTTCCACCCATACAAATCGAGTCTTCAAAACTAGAAGAAAGTTCCCAAGAGAGTGCGAATAGTGTAGATATTATTGACAAAGAGAAACTTGAGATTTCAAATATCAAAAGTATAAGTGAACTCTCTTCCCTTGTCTCAAACACGAACATTTCAGGTCTAGGCAACAGAAGTGATAAAACATTTACTTTTCGAGGGATAAGCAACTATGTAACGTATGAGAGTAGTGTTGCCATGTATATAGACGATGTGCCAGTGCCATTTAGTTATGGTTTTGGTATGGCAGATATGAAGAACATCCAGAGCATAGAAGTGTTCAAAGGTGCGCAAGGAACACTCTTTGGTAAAGGTGCGGAGTCAGGAGTTATAAACATCTACACAAAAGCTCCATCCAAAGAGTTTGAAGCAAAAGCAAGTGCAGGCTATGGTTCCTACAACACACAAGAGTTTTATGGTCTGGTATCGGGTCCAACAGCTAACAAGGACTTAACATACTCACTCGCCATCACAAAAGATAGCTCCGATGGCTTTTCAAAAAATGAGCGCACTGGAAATAGGTTTGATAAAAAAGATTTTCTCTCACTCTCCACAAAGCTTCGTTATAACCCAGATACTCCGCTGGATATATTGCTCAGTTATTCAAAAAGTAAAAGTGATGATGGTGCCTCAGCACTCAAGATAAATACAAAACTAAACCCCTACGCCATCGACAACATACCAACAGATGGTAGCGTGAAGATGGAGAGTGACAACCTCGCACTTCTCATAAAGTATAAAGAGAAAGATTACACTTTTACATCTGCTACAAGTTATGCAAAAGAGTTCGTGTTGAAAAAGAGCTATGTTCCCATAAGTGCTGGATTAGATATGAACTTTGACATAGACATAGCAGAGATAACCCAAGAGTTTAGATTCAAACAAAACTTTAAAAACAGTGAACTCTTAGTTGGTATCTTTTATAGTGACAAGTTAAAGTTTGATTATAAAGAGGATCAGACACTTCTAGCGCTTCATCTTTCAAGCAAAAACTCTTTGAAAAATCCAGATGAAAATATGGCACTCTTTTCTCAGTACAAATACTTCATAGGTGAAGATTACTCTCTTATGGCAGGTCTTCGTTATCAAACTACAAAACGCTCCTTTTCCCGTACTATGAACAACTTTGGAGCTGCGAGTACGAGCGCAGAGGCACAAACAACATGGACACATGTTTTGCCAACCCTCTCATTTTCTCATTATGCGCAAGATGATTCGCATACCTATCTGACCTACTCAAAAGGGTATCGCCCAGGTGGTTACAACTACAGAGATACAAGCGATGCGCTCACTCCTTTTGAGCCTGAGACTACAGATACTCTTGAGTTAGGGCACAAAAGAGTCTTGGGTGCATCGACAACACTGAGCAGTGCGCTTTTTTATAACTCCATTGATAATCTTAGAATCAATACATTTAGCGATAACTTGGCGACGACAACACTCAATGCCAAAAAAGCATACAGCTACGGTGCAGAGCTAGAACTCAACTACAAAACAGAGAGTTTAAATATTTATTCGGCATGTGGAATTGTAAAAGCACAAATGACAAAGCTTAGTGCATCTACGCAAAATGAGGGAAACAACATCATCGATGTTCCAAATCTAACAGCGAGCATCGGCGCGAAATACAGCTTCGCTCAAAACTATTTTCTACAATCAGATGTTCAGTACATGGGAGAACGCTACTACAATATCTCAAACTCTGCAAAAGAGAGTGGATACACCCTAGTAAATCTTGGTATAGGTTATAAAAAAGATGGCTGGAATGCGCTGGTTTATGCAAACAATTTGTTTGACACAAGGTACACCGATTTTATGATTTACACGCCGACAAATAACTACTATCACATTGGTAATCCAAGAGTTCTTGGCTTTACGTTGAGCAAGAGTTTTTAAATTCTATTGAAGTGCCCTTAGTTATAATGACATCAAATTGTGTTTCTAAAGGCTTGCTATGAATATCGTGTTAAATTTTTTTCTATTATCTTTTTTAATTTTGTATAGCTCCCTCAATGCTGACACTGCCCAAACCTCAAATCTTTCAAAAGAGCTTCAAAAGCCTCTCGTAGAACGCTACATAATGGATGAGCTTAAAGATTTAAGAATGGAGAATATGCGAGTAAGAAATGAAGTAGAAAAAAGAATTTCAAGAGCGGAAGTTGAACAAACAGACAGAGCTGCAAGATATATGACCGATACAATCAGTAATGTTTTTTACCTTATAGCAGCCGCGACATCTATACTCATTTTTGCGGGCTGGAACTCGCTTAGAGATATAAGACGAAAAACTGAAGAGATTGTTGAGAACCGATTAGATGCAATCACACAAAAGTATAACTCTCAGTTGCAAACGCTTCAGGACACCCTCACGCTACAATCCAAAAAAATATTGGACAATCAAAACAAAATTTACAATACCCAGTATATTCACTCCTTATGGATGCGCTCAAACTTGGAAACAAATCCACAGTCGAGAATAGATATTTATGATGAAATTTTAAAAGTAAATTCTAACGATGCAGAAGTGTATGCCTACAAAGCAGATGCTGTTCTTGACATGGATGAGTACGAGTGGGCACTCAACCTTAGCAACAAAGCTTTGGAAATCGACCCCGAATATGGATATGCTTACTGGCAGAGATCTTGTGCCAATGCGGCTCTTGACAATAAACATGAGGCGATTGAAGATTTAGAAACCGCTATAGAAAAATCACCTCATTTAAGAGATGAGATTGAGAACGAACTACTCTTTAAAAATATAAAAGATAGTGAAGAGTTTAAGAAAATTTATAGCTAAATTTCAAAATAATTGGAAAAAAATGGAAACACAAATAAAAGAAAATATTGAATTAAAATTTCTTAGTATGGATGACTACGAAGAGTTAAAAGAAGCGATGCTTGTATCGTATGAATCGATTCCTGATGCGTATTGGAAAAAACATCAGATTCAAACCTTAATCGACAAATTTCAAGAGGGGCAAGTCGTTATTAAAATTGATGGTGAGATAGCAGGATGTGCTTTTGCAATCATTGTAGAGTATGATAAATTTAGCGACCATCACACATATAAAGAGATAACAGGCAACTATACTTTTGATACACATACAGATAAAGGAGATATTCTTTATGGAATTGATGTATTTATTAAGCCTAAATTTCGAGGTCTTCGTTTAGGAAGACGTTTGTATGATTACAGAAAAGAGTTGTGTGAAAAACTAAACCTCAAAGGCATCGCTTTTGGCGGTAGAATTCCAAATTACCACAAATATGAGAATGAACTCTCACCAAAGCAATATATAGAAAAAGTAAAAAGAAAAGAGATTAACGACCCTGTACTTAATTTTCAAATATCAAATGATTTTCACCCATCAAAAATTTTGAAAGGATATTTGGAAGGAGATGAAGCATCAGGAGAGTTCGCAGTTTTACTTGAGTGGGATAACATCTACTATGAAAAGCCAAGTAAAATAACCACATCCAAGAAAAAAATAGTTCGTCTAGGTTTAATCCAATGGCAAATGCGACCTTATAAGAACGTGGAAGAGTTGATTCAGCAAGCGGAATATTTTATAGATACAGTTTCAGGATACCGCTCTGATTTTGCACTTTTTCCTGAGTTTTTCAATGCACCTTTAATGGCTGAAAACAACCACCTCTCAGAGCCTGATGCGATTAGAGAATTGGCGAAACACACACATGACATTATCCAAAAATTCTCAGAGTTTGCTATCTCTTACAACATCAACATCATCTCTGGAAGTATGCCTGAGATAAAAGATGGGCACCTTTACAATGTTGGCTATTTATGCAGACGTGATGGCACAATTGACCGTTATGAAAAGATACATGTCACGCCAGATGAGACAAAAGTATGGGGTATGCAAGGCGGACACGAGATAAAAACATTTGATACCGACTGCGGTAAAATCGGAATATTAATCTGCTATGATGTAGAATTTCCAGAACTCAGCAGACTTCTTGCCGATGAAGGAATGGATATTTTGTTTGTTCCATTTTTAACAGATACACAAAATGGTTATTCAAGAATAAGACACTGTTCTCAGGCAAGAGCTATTGAAAATGAGTGTTATGTTGCCATTGCAGGAAGTGTAGGAAATCTGCCAAATGTTCACAATATGGATATGCAGTTTGCTCAATCTATCGTTTTTACCCCTTGTGATTTTGCTTTTCCTACAAATGGTATAAAAGCAGAAGCCACTCCAAATACTGAAATGGTTTTAATAGCTGACGTTGACATAGATTTATTGACAGAGTTGCATGAATTTGGGAGTGTTAAAAACCTTAAAGATAGAAGAAAAGATATATTTGAGTTAAAGAGAACAACCAAATAAGATAAAAGCTAAAAAGCACTTCTAAAAATTAAGTACAAAAACAGCGATTATCCCCTACTCTACATCTGATTAAATCTATACAATAAACTAAAAGAGAATAATGATGTCAAACAGATTAGAAAAAGAAGATTCACCCTATTTACAACAGCACAAAGATAACCCAGTCGATTGGTTTCCTTGGGGCGAAGAGGCATTTACCAAAGCAGAGGCTGAGAATAAAGCAATCTTTATAAGTATAGGTTACAGCTCTTGTCACTGGTGCCATGTGATGGAAGAGAAAGTTTTTGAAAACCAAGAGTGTGCAGATATTTTAAATGCAGGTTTTGTTTGCATCAAAGTAGATAGAGAAGAGCGCCCAGATATAGATAAACACTACCAAGAAGTACATCAGCTTCTCAACCGTCGCTCAGGTGGTTGGCCTACTTCTATCTTCGCTACACCGCAAAACAAACCATTTTTTGCAGGAACGTACATACCGCCAGAGTCTGGTGAGGGAATGGCAGGAATGGGCTTTAAGGAGCTTACAACTATCATCTCTGAGAAAGTCTCTCAAAAGGATGCGAAACTCTTTGAAAATGCGGATGAAATCAGTGCATTTTTAGCGCATAGTGAGCAACCAAAAGAGGCAACTATCCTCAAAGAGGAGTTCACGAAAAACTTTATGCTTCAAGCAAAAAACAACTATGACACAAAACATGGCGGTTTTTCTGTCGCACCGAAATTTCCACATGCCAATACTTTAAGCGCACTCCTCACTATCGATAGGCTCTACGATGACAAATCAGCCAAAGCGATGTTGGTGCATACCTTGGAGTCGATGCGTAAAGGTGGGATGTACGACCTCGTTGATGGCGGCTTTTGCCGTTACAGCGTAGATGAGATGTGGAGAGTTCCCCATTTTGAGAAGATGCTCTATGACAACGCCCTCCTTTGTGAGCTTTATGCCAAAACCTACTTGACCTACAAGGATGAGAGTTTCTTAGAGACTGCCAAAGAGATTGCTGATTTTTGGGATAATTTTATGAGTGAAGAGAACCTCTTCTACTCTGCAAGCGATGCAGATAGTGAGGGTGAAGAGGGAACTTACTTTATCTACACTTATGAGGAAGTTTATACGCTTTTAGCAGAGAATGGATATGAAAATATTCCAGCGATGCTCGAAGAGATGCAAGTAACATCAGAGGGGAACTTTGAGGGACAAAACATCATCCGATTTGAGAGTGGGAAGATACCTGCGTATTTTAAAGAGGTAAAGCTTCTGCTTCAAACACTTCGAGAGAAAAGAGCCTACCCTTTTATAGACAAAAAAATCCAAACTTCATGGTCAAGCATGATGATAAACGCTCTCTTTACCTTAGGTGCAATCGATAGTAAATATATGCACAGAGCTGTAAAAAGCCTTGACGCACTTCTTGAGACGATGGTTCTTGAGGGTACACTCTACCATACAACGCTCATCCATAAAAAGCCAAAGATAAAAGCCTTTTTGGAAGATTACGCTTTTCTCGCTCAGGCACTCTTAAACGCCTATAAATTTACGCAAAATGAGCTCTATCTCATCCATGCACAACGCTTTGCGAACAAGGCTTTAGAAGAGTTTTACAACAAAGGAGAGTGGAATTTCAGCACAGGTGAATTTCTCACAAAAGCGGAGACTTCGGACAATACCTACACAAGCCCAGTATCTGTGATGCTCGATGTTTTACTCTCTCTAGGTTCTCTGCTAGAAGATGAGAAATATACGCACTTTGCCTTTAAAACGCTCGAGTACAACTCGTATGAATTGGGAAGAAAACCTATCTATTTTCCTGCAATGCTCCAAGCGATGTTACGCTACCTCAAAGGGGATAGAATCTTAAAAACAAATCTAGAAAATATAAAATCAAACGCTTTAGAACTCTCCTCTTTAAACTACCCATTTACACTCTTTAAAGAGACTCAGGAAAGTGGCTATATGGTTTGTGGAGAGAAGAGCTGTTTTGCAAATACAGAGGAAATTTCGGAGCTAAATGGAGTGATTGCAAACTCTTTTTAATCTCTCTTTCTTTATAATGCCACAAATCAAATAAGGAGAACAAATGAAAGGATTATTTTTTGCTACACTGATAGGACTTAGTTGTGCTACTTTTTTTGCAGCTTGTGAGCGCAATGACTATCAACACCCTGGCTATAGAAGTGGACAACAAAAGTAAGTACTATTTTGTTTCTAAGAAAAAGCTCACGACTTCATCCGCTAGGATGAAGTTTACAAAGGATTTTTTTTGCTAAAAAAGGTTGGCAAATATATCTATATGGTTCGACTCGGCTATAGATATATTAAGATTTTTAAAAAGAGTTATCTCCACCCATTTATAACTCAAAAACATGCTTACGAGCAACTCTCACATGACCGACAAGCCTACTCAAACGCTGTTTTAGAGAAGTTAAACATAGAAGTTGCGTTGATTGGCACTCTTCCTGAACATGAGAGAGTCTTATACGCGATAAACCACCGTTCTCTTTTAGATATTATTGTTATGGAACACCTCTTTTCACGACATCAAAAGAGTGGCGTTTGGATAGCAAAAGAGGAACTCTTCACTACCGTTTATGGTGATTTTTTTAAGTATAGTGGCTGTATAAGTGTGGATATAGAGAGTGGCAGAGGTTTGCTTACTTTCTTTAAAAAGATAAAAGCGCTTCTCTTAAAAGTTCCAAATCTCAATGTCTATATCTTTCCTGAGGGTGAGCGCCACAAGGGAGATGGGATTTTAGAGTTTCAAAGCGGTGCGCAAAAGATAGCAAAAGCCAATCAGCTCGATGTCGTACCGGTCTTTATCAATGATACTTTGGAGCATGTGTTTAGAAATGCACCCTATAAAAAGAGAAAAGTTGTGCAGGTACATGTGGGCAACATAATTGAGCAAAAAAATTTAGAATCTGAGTATAAATCATTTATGAAGAGTGCTCAAAAGGAAGAAGCGTGAGTAGAATGAGATTAGGTGTCAACATAGACCATGTTGCAGTTTTAAGAGAAGCCAGAAAAGTAAACGACCCAGATATTTTACAAGCACTTTATGTGGCATGCTCCAATGGAGCCGACCAGATTACTATCCATCTTAGAGAAGATAGACGCCATATCCAAGATGCGGATGCGCAAAATATCATGAAACTCTCCCCTCTACCTATCAATCTAGAGTGCTCTATCAACAGAGAGATTTTAGACATAGTTTGTGAGCTTAAACCACACCGTGCCACTTTAGTTCCAGAAAAAAGAGAAGAGGTAACGACCGAGGGAGGCTTGGATGTTTTCACTTTTGAAGATGAAATTGCTTATGCTGTGGAGCAGTTGCATGACTCTCTCATCCCCGTTTCGCTTTTTGTAGATCCAAACATAGAAGTGATGAACAAATCAAAAGAGTTAGGGGCTGAGATGGTGGAGCTTCATACGGGAACTTTTGCGAATCTTTTTGCAATGCTTCACTCCTCACTTCCCTACTCTAACCACTCTGTAAAAGAGTATGCGCTTCCAAGATATGAACTCTCAGAGCGACTCGAAAAAGCGATAGAAGATATAAAAAATGCGGCCATTCATGCAAACAAAATCGGGCTAGAAGTTGCCGCAGGACATGGTCTCAACTACCATAATGTGCATGAGATGATGAAAATCCAAGAGATTATTGAGCTCAACATCGGGCAAAGTATCATCGCTAGAAGTGTTTTTACAGGCTTGGCAGATGCGGTCAAAGAGATGAAGCGACTCACAACAAGATAGATGATGAAACCTACTATAGCCATAAGCGTTGGCGACTTAAACGGAGTTGGAATAGAGATAGCGCTCAAAGCCCACTCCCAAATCACACAGCTCTGTAATCCTCTCTACTGTATCAATGAAGCGATGCTCCACCAAGCCGCAAAACTTTTAAATGTTCAAGTGCCACATGATTTCAAACTTTGGCATGTGGAAGGTGCGTTTGAGATAGAAGTTGCAAAGGTAAGTTCGGCATGTGGAAAGTACTCCTATGACTCTTTTATGAGTGCTATAAAACTCTGCGAAGAGAAAAAAGCGGATGCTGTTGTGACGATGCCCATTCATAAAGAGGCTTGGATGATGGCTGGCTTAGAGTATAAAGGGCATACGGACTTGTTACGTCATCACTTTAAAGAGGATGCCATTATGATGCTTGGCTGTGAAGAGATGTTTGTAGCACTCTTCACAGAGCACATACCACTTAAAGAGGTTGCCTCTTTTGTAGAGCATAAGAGATTAAAGAAGTTCTTTTTAGATTTTCACAACTCCGTTCCAAACGAGAAAATAGCCGTTCTTGGTTTAAATCCACATGCTGGAGATAATGGAGTTCTTGGAGATGAAGAGCAAGAGATTACAAAAGCGATAGAAAGCGCGAACCAAAAAGTAGGCTTTGAGCAGTTTATGGGTCCCATTGTTCCCGATGTCGCTTTTACACCGCACTTTCGCAAAAACTTTCACTATTTTATTGCTATGTACCATGACCAAGGTTTAGCACCACTCAAAGCCCTCTACTTTGATGAGAGTGTAAATGTCTCGCTCAACCTCCCTATAATCAGAACTTCAGTAGACCATGGAACTGCTTTTGACATTGCATATACAGGGCAAGCGAAAACTATAAGTTATATTAATGCTATAAAGAGTGCTATTAGATTAAAAAATATATAATTGTTAATAGATATCAAACAGAGCAAGGGAAAAGATTAGACATACCTTAGTAAAAGGATTCATTATGACGACTATGCAAACACCCACTTCTAGACCTTGTGCCGCTGCTGGCTCTTTTTATAGTGAAGATAAAAACAAATTATCTGCTCAAGTAAAAAATCTGCTTCAAGAGGCAACCCTCTATCCAGATGAAGAGGTTCAAGCTCTCATAGTTCCACATGCTGGATATCTCTTCTCTGCGCCCATCGCGGCAACAGCTTATAAAACACTCCATAAAAGATACAAAAATATTTTTCTTATCGGCTCAAGTCACCATGTGAGCTTCAATGGAGCCTCTCTTTACAATTTAGGAAACTATCAGACACCCTTAGGCGAAGTAAAAGTCAACCAAGAGATAGTCTCTAAACTTCTGCGATATTCCAATCTCTTCACTTACCGTCCAAATGCACATGACAAAGAGCATACACTTGAAGTACAACTCCCTTTTTTACAAACCATTTATGAAAAAGATTTAACCATCGTTCCAATCATCATGGCGACCTCTGAACTCAAAACGATAATAGAAATATCAGAAGTTCTCAAACCCTATATGAATGATGAAAATCTTTTCGTCATCAGTACAGACCTCTCCCACTACCCTGCTTACGAGGATGCGCAAAGAGTTGATCATTTAACATTAGAAGCTCTATGTAAAAACAGCCCCCAAGCTTTTATCAACGCAATTCTAGAGAATGAAAATCTTCAAATTGAGAACCTACAAACTTCAGCATGTGGATGGAGTTCACTTCTTCTTCTGTTGTACATGACACATCATAGAGATTTAGTTATAGAGTCACTCCAATACAAAAATTCAGGTGACACACACTATGGTGATAAAGATAGAGTGGTTGGGTATGGAGCTATGAGAGTTTACAAAAAGAGTGTGTCGTTTATCTTAACACCCAAAGAGAAAAAAAAGTTATTACAAGTTGCAAGAGATGCACTCAATGAAGCGACGATAAACAATAAAAGAATTGAAATAGATGAGAGTAGCATGCCCTCAAAATTCAAAGAGCATCTCGGAGCCTTTGTTACTCTTAACAAAGAGGGAGCGCTTCGAGGCTGTATTGGCACCTTTGAACCTACAAAATCGCTTCTGAATGTCATTATAGATATGGCAATTTCAGCGGCGCAAAATGACACAAGATTTATGCAGGTGACACAAGCAGAGCTTGAGAGTATAGAGATAGAGATTTCAGTTTTAACACCAAGAAAAAGAGTTTACTCTTTAGATGAGATAGTTCTAGGTAGAGATGGAATCTACATAAAAAAAGGCTTTCATAGTGGTACTTTTTTACCCCATGTCGCAACACAGATGCATTGGAGTGTGGAGGAGTTTGTTGGACACTGCGCACAGGAAAAAGCTGAAATTGGATATGATGGGTACAAGGACGCGGAGCTTTTTACGTATGAAGCTATCGTTTTTAGTGAAAGTGAGGTAGCAAAAGAGAGTTAATTATTTCATTAGATAATAATTATTATCCTTTAATTGCTACAATACACTTTACAAATTTTTACAAAGGCATACCTATGAAAATATTTCTTTCACTCTCTTTAGCAGCAGCGTCATTGCTTGCAGCAAACCTCGTTGACACAGCAAAAGAAGCTGGTCTCAAACCTATCCCTAACTCAAAAACTGAGTTGATGAAACTTATTGACAATCCTAAAAATCACATCACTGATGAAAAAGTTGAACTTGGTAAAAAGCTCTATTTTGACCCAAGACTCTCTAAAAGTGGAATCATTAGCTGTAACACTTGCCACAACCTTAATGAGGGTGGAGATGATGGTGTAAGTGCAGCTATCGGTCACAACTGGACAGCAAATCCACATAACCTAAACTCACCAACTGTTTACAATGCAGTCTTTTTTGATGCACAATTTTGGGATGGAAGAGACCCGAGTTTAGAGAAACAAGCACAAGGTCCAATCCAAGCAGGTCCAGAGATGTCAGCGACGAAAGAGCATGTTGAAAAAACTGTAAACTCTATGCCAGCCTATATCGCTGAATTTCAAAAAGCGTATGGTAAAGATGTAAAAGTAGATTTTGTAAAAATCACAGATACGATTGCTACATTTGAGAGAACACTTGTAACACCTTCTGCATACGATGACTATTTAAATGGCGATAAAAATGCACTTAACAAAACACAAAAAGAGGGACTGAAAACTTTTATAGATAAAGGTTGTGTTACGTGTCATAATGGAGTTAGTTTAGGTCATGGAATGAATGCGTTTAATGTTCATGCTACGTACAAATATCAAAATGTAGGTGATTTCAAAGGCGATGCAAATGGAATGGTTAAAGTTCCAACACTTCGTAATATCACACAAACAGCACCCTACTTTCATAATGGTCAAATTTGGGATTTAAAAGAGGCGATTGCTGAAATGGGTCGTATCCAACTTGGAACGAAACTATCAGAGAAAGAAGTTGCGTCAATCGAAGCGTTTTTTCAAGCACTTGAAGGTAGAAAACCTACACTTACAATGCCAATGCTTCCAGCTTCAACACTCACAACGCCTAAGCCAGATATGAACTAAAACTTTAGCAACTTCTCAGTTGCTAAAGCCCTAAAAAAAGAGGGTTATTATTTACAAGATGGGTAAGTAAGATTTGTTGTAAAACCGATAGTTACATCACTCCAAGTTTTACCTGCATGTTTTTCAAAACAAGCTTGATTAATCGAAGCAAGTGCTTTGTTTGCACTAAAGTCAAAAAGGTCTATCGTACCGCTTGCCACTACTTTTTTATCTTCTACTACAAAACTCATTGGAACATTTTTCGTAACACCATTCATAGTCACTTCAACTATAAATTGTCCTGCTTTGGCTTCTAAGATTTTCGCTGTGATTTTTTGCGTACTCATCACTTGAAAAAAAGATGCAACAAGTTTAGCATCACGTCCTTTATCTTTTGAGTTTACACTCGCTGTGTCAATCGATACACTCGAACCTACTAAAAGTGCTGAAGCATCTTTTGCAACTTTCACTGCTGGAGTATAGACGACACTATCAAAAATTCCACCTACACCAATTTTAGCTGGTGTTTTATAAGCCTTAAAGCTCACTGTTATACCACCCTCTTGAGCAACTTCACAATTACCACTTTTTAAACTTGTTTCATTTGAACTTGCAACACTTAGAGCAAGTAACACAGACAACGCTATTTTTATCATTTTGATTCCCTTTATTAATATCAAAAAAAATTATACATCCACTTTGTTAATCCAGGATTAACTGCAAGAATTAACCATTGTTCGCTATAATCCACACATGAATATCACTCTCTTTGCCATCGCCTTTTTAGGTGTTTTTATTTTACTCAATATGTATATTTCAAAGAGATTTATCTCTCATTTGGACATCAACAGTAGAAGTAAGTTTTACCTCAGAGCTTTTCTGATTCTAAACTTTTTTGGCATCATCGGCTATATGCTTGGCAGATACTATTTCAATGTTCCTAACTGGCTCTATTTTCTCTTCTCCCTTCCTATTGGCGTACTCTTTTTACTCTTTTGTACAGCACTAATTTATGACCTCTCAAGAGTTCTAATTTCACATTCTCCACTCTCAAATGAGCGAAGAAAATTTTTTAAAAAGTCCTTAGACCTCTCCTCTTTTGCACTTGCAACAACCCTAAGTTTACGAGCCATCTATGAAGCAAAATTTGTAAAGCTTGAGAAAGTAAGAGTTCAGATAAAAAACCTAAAAAAATCCTACAAGATAGTTCAGATAAGCGACATTCACGTAGGTGGATTAATCAATGCGCAGTTTATAAAAGATTTAGTCCATAGAATCAATCTCTTAAACCCTGATATTGTAGTTATCACTGGGGATTTGGTTGATATCGATATTGTAAAAGCAAAACCTGTGCTCCTAGAGTTGAAAAATCTTCAATCAAAATATGGAACATTCTTCATCGTTGGAAATCACGAATACTTTCATGGGATTGATAAGATTATAGAGGAAGTCAAAGCCCTAGATATACGCGTTTTAGAAAATGAAAATGTCTATATAGGAGAAGACGGCGAAGGATTTAACCTCGCAGGAGTCTATGATATTTTTGGATATAGAGTACAAAACCACATGCCAGATTTACAAAAAGCTCTTGCTCATAAAAAAGAGTCTCCAACCATCCTTTTGGCACATCAACCAAGATATATAGAAGAGGTTACAGAGGGAGTTGATTTAATGCTAAGCGGTCATACGCATGGTGGACAACTTTATCCATTTAGATTTCTTGTACAACTCCAACAACCCTACATCAGCGGTCTGCATCAACATACGCCAGCACTACAGATTTATGTCAACAAAGGAACAGGTTTTTGGGGACCACCGATGCGACTCGGTGCTAGTTCGGAGATAACTGAGATAGTGATTGAAGGGTAGCGTTTATCTTTTTTTAAAGATGAGAAGTGTTTTATCTTTTGTATCGTAAAGTGAAAAAGTCTGTTTATCCACGAGCTTCAAAGAGCCTAGTTTTTGAAAGAGTTGAAGTTTATGAAAGTACTGAACAATGGTGTCTTGATATTTTGTATAGGTGCCATCTTCATTTTTTTCAAAGAGTGTAAACTTCGTTGCGAGTTCATCGTTGAGAAAAGTAGCATCTACACTTAAAAACTCTTTCTCATTTTCACTGCTCATTGTTCCCTCTGCAACATCGCTAAAACCGTAGCGCGTGTTGATGTCTGCGATGAAGATTCCATCCTCACTCAGTTTTTCGCTCACTGCATCTAAGAATGAAAGAAGCTCCTCTTGATTTAAAAAATTGAGCACATCAAAGATTGCAACGACCGCATCGTACGTGCCAGCTACTTTTGCTACATCAATGCACTCAGCATCGAGACCTTGGGCAAGAGACTCTTCCACCATCACAGCACTTAAATCAATCCCTTTACATACGATGCCATCACTCATCATACGTCGCATAAAACCGCCGCGACCACATCCTATGTCTAAAAGTGATTTTACATCCTTGCCATCGAGTTCTGAGCGATATAAGTCATAGAGTGCTTCTGTTGCCTCTTCTATCCCAAGTAAATGTTCAGCTTTTGCGTACAAGTCTAGATTTGTCATTACGCTTTTTGCTCCGCTTTTATCACCTGATTGATTTTTTCATAAATATCTAATATCTCATTTTTCTTAGTAATATAGCTGTTTTTATTTGCGATAAGGTAGGTAGATGAAGTCATAATATCTTCAACAACTTCTAAACCATTTTGCTTCATAGTCGCACCCGTTTCAACAACATCGACTATCATATCTGCAAGTCCAATCAGTGGAGCAAGTTCGATTGAACCGTAAAGTTTTATGATTTCAACAGAGACTGCACGCTGTTCAAAGTAACGTTTTGTAATATTTACCATCTTTGAAGCCACTTTAATATCTGGCTTGTTAAGGTCAAGCTTCTCACCATTACGCATACCGATAGCGACTTTACAAATTCCTCTTTTTAAATCTAAAAGACGAATTACATCTAAGCCCTGCTCTTCTAAAGTATCTAAGCCAACAACACCAATATCCGCCGCTTGGTGATAGACATAGGTTGCTACATCTTGGTTTCTTACAAGTAAAAAACGAAAGTTGGGTGTATCAAGAATAAGTTTTCTATCATTAAATGCAAAACTGTCTCCAAAAATTCTCTCAAAAATTTCTAAAGTCTCTTTTGCGATACGACCTTTTGGAAGTGCTACTGTTAGCATAATTTAGCCTTTTTCATTATCTTTTTCATTCCCTTGAATATTAGAGTTTTATCTATCTTGGCATGTGGAAATATTTTTGCAAACATCTGCGCATCTCCACCTGTTAAAAAGAGCTCCATATTCTGCTCCATAACTTCATTATAGAGTGTTTTTAGATAGCCATAACTTATTGCATCTCTGGAATTTTTTGGCATTTTATCTAAATCTAGCTCAAAGTTAAATGAGTAGTCGAGTACAGGCGAAATATTTTTGTATGTTTGTGCCATTGCCTGAACTCCTGGATAGATAAAGCCACCCTCAAAGGAGCCATCTCTTACTCTATCAACTGTGATTGCACTCCCAGCATCGAGGATAACCCCATCGCTTATCGCCTCACAGGCAAAGACTCTATCTATTCCCATCGTCTCATAGTAACGAGAGATTTCCACATGCCCAGATAAATCAATCCAGTTCTCTAAATCTTTTACTAACTCTTTGGCATGTGGATTAACGCAGATATAAAAAACTCTCTCTTGAAGCGTTGAGGGGTCAAAGCTTTGCACACTCTCTTTATAATCTAGAGTATCTTTTAAAAAATGGTAGGAGGTATTTCCTATGTCACAAAGAAGCATTACTGAATTTTCCAGCCTTGACTTATAAGTGCCTCTTTCGCTTTTGAGCAGAGTGGTGCATCAATGAAAATAATTTTATGTTTGAAGTTATGGTCGAAAAAGAGCACTAGTTTTGCATAAATTTCTTCAAACTTATGTACATCTTTCATAAGAAGTCTGCTCTTTTGACTCACAGCAAAGATTGCCCAAAAGTAGCCATTTGTGTCTGTAGCTTTATAAAGTCGTATCTTGTTTCTAACTCCAAGTTCACTCGGAGCTATCTCTTGCATCTTTTTATAAATTTTCCCTTTTTTTCTAAGGGTATCAACTACCATCTGCATATAAATAAAGCCTTTGTATTAAAAAAGCCTATTTTATCCAAACAATACTTTATTGCATGAACTTTGGGTATATCTTTTTAATAACAAAATAAATTTTACACCCTATACAATAGCTAAAAAAGACATCTAAAAGTGCACAAGAGATAAAAATAATTCCTATAACTAAAGAGAGTGTTAAGCTATGTAAAATATGTGTAGCGATAAGTAAAAACACAAAAACAAGACCAAAATAGGCAGCCAATCTTTTTGCCCCACCATCTGAAAAGTGATCTTCTAGTTTCAAGCCCTCTTTTACAAATTTCGAGAGGACAAATAGAGGTGCATATTTTTTATCTATAAAAAGTTTCAGAGAGAAATCCATCGCTAAAAAGAAGAGTATGGCAATGTTCGAACTTATTAAATAAGCGATAACTAGAGTGCTTACAAAGAGTGCATTGACTCTGGATATATTGGTGTTCACACGGACAAAATTCATTGGACAAGAGTAAGACATAAAAAAACCTTTTAAATATAATGTCGAATTTTAGTACTATTTTCTTAAAATTGAGTTATTTTAATTTCTTATACGTGATACAATGTTTTAGTGTAAGTACCGATAGAACTCTTTTTAAGAGATTTACTCTATTGCAAGAGGGGATATTTTCTTATTAATATTATCAAACTAAATATATGTTATAATTTCAGCTTACTTTACTCAGATAAAAAAAGCTTTAGTTTTGGAGGGAAAATGTTTACTAAAAGAACCGTACTAACGCTGATAAAGATAGTTCCTATACTTTTTTTATCACTAAATGTACATGCAATAGATATAAATATAAAAAAATCATTAACACTTAACGAAGCGCTTGAGATTCTCAAAGCAGAAAATCTAGAGATACAAGCTGCTTCCTTAGATGTAAAAGTTGCCCAAGCAGATGAGACTACAGCTTCAGGAAGCAGTTGGGGCAAATTGGAGTTTATTCAGGATTTTGCAAACTCTAATGATGCGGGTAATGTTTTTGGCTTTAAACTCACTTCACGAGAAGCAACATTTGGCGACTTTGGTGCGCAGGAGTTTATGAACGCTACTGGGGCAAATGGTGGAGTTCCACCTGCGAGTGCATACACAACTCCTCCAGATAGGCTGAACTACCCAGATTCAAGAAATTTTTTTCAAAGCAAACTTAAATATGAAGTTCCTCTCTTTACAGGTTTTCAAATCAGTAGTTATTCAGAGGTTATGCGTGCTATGACAAAGATGAAACAGCTTGAAAAGAGTCAAGTCATCAATGAGAAAAGCTATGAACTCAGAAAAAGCTTTTACGATATGGCTCTACTTAAAGAGTCAGCAAAAAATCTCAATACTATTTTAGAGAACATCAAAACCTTAGAAAATATGACAAAAAATATGATAAATGTCGGCTACGCAAAAAAAGTGGATTTACTAGAAGTGCAAGCGAAAAAAGGAAATGTTGAGCGACTTATAGCACAAATGGCTTCCAACCAAAAACTGCTTTATCACTACATAAGTTTTTTACTCAACCAAAAAGTAGAGCGCATCATTACCTCTACTGTGCATGTTCCGATGCCATCTTTTAATAATGAAACTATTTTGAAAGAGAACTTAGATATTCAAAGAGCTACAACTGGACTTCGTGTTCGAGAGAGCATGCTTAATGTCTCTAAAGCATCTTATTACCCAATGGTAGGAGCTTTCGCAGAAGTTGCAACTGCGGACGACTCCTTTTTATCCAACGCTAGTGACCACGCCGCATATACTATTGGCGCACGACTTACATGGACGCTTTTTAATGGCGGAGTCGATGGTGCAAAGATAGAAAAATCAAAAATAGAGCATCTCAAAACAAGAACGATGGTAGAACTTGCAAAAAAAGGGATAGCACTTCAAGTAGATAAAATCATTACAGAGATTGCTACTTTGGATGAGGATATTCTCTCCTTGGAAAAAGAGTTAAATCTTGCAAATGAAATCTATACAAATTATGAGAATAGATATAGAGAGAAACTCTCCTCTATGAGTGATGTTATTATTAAACAATCCGAGCAGATTCAAAAAATTCTGCAACTGCAACAGACACAAAACAGAAGAAATGAAAGAATTTTCGCACTTGAAAAACTAGCAAATGGAGCAAAACAATGAGAATGATAAAAAAACTTTTAACAGTAGTAGCACTGAGTGCTTCACTTATGGCAGAGACGCTTACCTTATCAGGAACCGTAATCTCAGACAATGAGAAGATGATTACAAGCCGTTTTATGGGTTTTGTAACAAGTGTAAATGTCTCTGAAGGTGAAAAAGTAAAGAAGAACCAAATTCTCTACTCGATTGATTCGAGAGAGATAGATTCTGGAAAAAGACAAGCGGAGTTAAGCCTGCAGATGTATCAAAATCAGTACTCAAATGTTCTCATCAACCTTGAGAGACATAGAAGACTTTTAAAAAAAGATATGGTCTCAAAGTATGAGGTAGAAAATCTCGAACTTGCTGAAAAAAATCTCCAAGATATGATTTCTATCTCAAAAGCGAGACTCCAAGAGGTAAACAACCAGTACCGCTACTTAAATATTACAGCTCCAAACGACGGTGTCGTGATTGCTAAAAATATCAAGGTTGGCGAAATGGCAATGCCAGGTATGCCTGCTATCGTCCTCTCGGATTTAAGTAACCTAAAAATATCTGCTGAAATTTCAGAGAGTAATTTAGCACTTGTACAACATGGCAAAAAAGTGACTGTAAACATTCCCTCTTTACAAATAGTAAGTATTGGAGAGGTTACAGCCATCATCCCAAGTTCTAACCCGATGACACATACATTCAAGATAAAAGTATCCTTTAAAAACAGAAATAAATCTGTCTATCCTGGCATGTATGCTACGATTGACATCAATTAAGGTGTAGTGATGAATAGACATAAACCTTATGAACCAAAAGATTTTGCAGGTAAATTAGCCAAAGCTTTTTTAAGAAGTCCGCTTACTGTCGTTCTTGGAGTATTTCTCCTAGCGATAGGCTACTTATCTTTAATGGTCATGCCTCGTGAAGAGAATCCGCAGATGGTTGTAAGTGGTTCTACTGTTATCGTCGCTCTTCCTGGGGCAAGTGCAGCAGAAATCCAAAAAGTTATTGTCGAGCCTTTAGAGAGAAAACTCAAAGAGGTTAAAGGTGTGGAGCATATCCATGGAAGAGCGATGGACAATGTCGGTATTGTAAATGCCGCTTTTTTTATTGGTGAAGAGAAAGAGGGTTCAAACCTCAAAGTCTATGACAAAATCATGCAAAACTCTGATATGTTTCCAAAGGGTGCGATGAATCCCATCATCAAACCACTCGATATTGATGTAGATATTCCTGTTGTCTCCGTTGCCTTTTACGCAAACGATAAAAATATGAGCAAAACAGAACTCTATGACAAAGTAAAAGATATTCAACAGCAGATAAATGGTCTCTCTAATGTTGCTGTAACTGAGCTAAAAGGTGGCAATAGACACCAATTTAACATAGAGGTAGATCTGCATAAACTCTCAGGGTATAACATCTCTATGGGGCAGATTGTACAAGCGGTTCAATCTTTATCTTATAGTGTTCCAGCCATCAAAAACAGTACAAAAGATAATCAGATAGTCATGTTCGGTGTCAAGAATGCTATTGAAACTGAGAAAGACATCGGCAATATAATTGTTTCAGAGTATATGGGCTCGCCAATCTATCTTAGACAAATTGCAGAGGTGCAAGGCTCTTATGATATTCAAAATTTCAAATCTGTTTTAATTAGTATGCGCGATGAGAACGGTACATTTACACCGCTCACAGATCAGGTAACGCTTACCGTCTCTAAACTCCAAGGGACAAATGCGGTTATTATCGCTGAAGCTGTGAAAACGGAGTTGGAGAGTCATAAAGAGTTTCTAGCAAAAAATGGAATCAGCTATGTCATAACACGAAATGATGGAGAGCGTGCGAATGAAGCCGTCAATGAACTTGTGTTTCATCTCCTCTTATCCATTGCTATCATCGCTGTACTCTTAGTTTTTGTTCTTGGCTGGAGAGAGTCTTTAATCGTAACCTTCACTGTTCCTGCCATCTTAGCTATCACGCTCTTTGTTGCCTATCTTAGTGGGCAGACGATTAATCGTATTACACTCTTTGCATTTTTATTATCTCTTGGACTCTTAGTGGATGCGGCGATTATCGTAATTGAAAATATTCATAGACACTACCACTCCATAGAGTCCCAACATGAAAATGTAGATGACTTAATGATAAAAGCGACGGATGAGATTGGACCACCAACGAACATCGCGACTTTAGCCATTATTATGACAATGGTTCCTATGGCATTTGTTGGGCAGATGATGGGACAATTTATGAAGCCTATTCCTGCAAATGTGCCAATTGCTCTAATCGCTTCACTCTTTGTTGCTTATATCTTTACACCTTATTTGGCGGTACGTATGCTTAAAAAACCAGATCACACGAAAAAAGGGGGTCACTAATGTTTCAAAAATTTGAAAATACTCTTTTGAGTAGCATCCAGAGCCCTAAACAAAGAAAAATTATACTTTTTGCAACACTTCTAGCCTTTATTCTCTCTATCTTAATGATAGCGCCTACTAAAATGGTATTGGCGAAAATGCTCCCAGGAAAGAATAATGACACTTTTACAATCTATGCGACACTTCCAATTGGAAGTGCAATGTCTCAAACAAAAGAGGTAACTGAGTGTATTGTAGAACATATTCAAAAGGAGAGCGAAGTTGTCGATATGGAAGTCTTCTTGGGTTTAGGATCGCCTCTTGACTTTGCAGGTCTGATTAAAGGCTCCCATTTTAAAAACTCAGAAAATGTTGCCGAAGTAGTTTTAAATCTTACAAAAAAACATAACAGAGTAGAGCCTTCCTACTTAATGGTTCAAAGAATGCGACCTATCATTGTACAAAACTGCGCCTCTATCTATCCAAATACTGTTGTCTCTTTTGTAGAGCCTCCAGCAGGCCCTCCCGTTCTTGCAGCGATAGTTGCAGAGATATATGGGAATGACCCTGAGGGAATACGAGAGCTTGCTTCTACAGTATCCGATGTCTTTAAAAAGACTGAGGGCTTAGTAGATGTAGATATTATGCAAGACCACATCTATGACACTTTTGAAATCATAGTGGATAGCACAAAAGTCACGCGTTCTGGTGTCTCTCTCAAACAGTTAAATGATATTTTATATCTCGCTTTTGAAGGGATGCAAATCGCTGTAAAAAATTCTGACATCTATAATGATCAGATTCCTATCTATCTCTCTTTAAGTGAAGCCTCCAAAAAATTTACAACAAAAGATATACGCGCACTAGAGATAAAACTCTCCTCTTTAAAATTGATGAATAAGATGGGAATGATGATACCTTTAACAGAGTTATCAAAAATCATCCTTAAAAAATCAAATCCTATGATTATGAGTAAAAACCTCCATCAGATGACAAATGTTATGGCGGAGACAGATATGGTCTCTCAAGTTTACCCTCTTATGGAAGCAAGAGATACCATCATTCAAACCTTCAGTGACAGATATGAAATAAAAAAAACAGGACTTTTCAACCTCCAACTCACAGAGAAATCGAGCCAAAAAGTTTATGATTTGGTTTGGGATGGAGAGATGGAAGTTACGCTTGATACTTTTGTTGAACTCGGAGCGGCATTTATCGCAGCACTTGTGCTTATCTTTTTACTGATGGTTATTTACTATAAAAGCTATACGATAAGTGGAATCATTCTACTCGGCTCTTTTCTCTCTATCATCGGAGTGATTGTAGGGCACTGGATTATGAATATCTTCACAACAGATACTTTCTTTTTAACTGCGACTTCGCTTATCGGCTTTATTGCCCTGATTGGAATTAGTTCTAGAAACTCTTTACTTCTCATCGACTTTACCAAGTCACTTATGCTTGAGAAAGGAATGCATAAAGCAGAAGCTATCGCCTATGCAACAGCGACAAGAGCGAAGCCTATCTTCTTAACTGCTACGGCTATAATTCTCGCTTCTACACTTCTTGCAGGAGATGCTGTATTTGGAGGGCTTGGAGTCTCTCTAATTTTTGGAACGATTGCTGCGGTTGTCGCTTCGCTCATCATCGTGCCTGTACTTCTCAATATGTCGGACTTAGAGTCACACTTTCACTTCCATGAGAAAAAAGCTGTATCGATTCTAGAACCTTAGAAAGAATTTCCACATGCCAACTTCTTTTGGCATGTGGAAATAAATAGTATCTGAATAATTTATATGAGTCTAAAAAGAGAAAAGAGTTGAAGCCTCAAAAAAGAGACTTCGTAAAGAGGAAGTTATAAACGAGCGTAGTTTACGCTTATACAAGCATCTAGAGATGCTAATTTAGCTAATGTAGCATCACTCACTGCATTATCTACAAGAATAACTGCTAAAGCTTCAGCGTTCTTATTTCTTGATAATGAAAAGTCTGCAATATTCACGTTAAAACTTGCAAGCGTAGAACCGATGCTACCAATAACACCTGGAACATCGCTGTTTTTAAAGAGTATCATATCGCCTTTTAATGCAACTTCAATATCAAAACCATCTATAGCAACAATACGCTTCACAGCATCATCAAAAATAGTTGCAGAGATACTTGTAGTTCCCTCAGCAGTTGTGAGTTTAATAGTAATAAGGTTTTTAAATACAGAAGATTCAGTTAAAGCTTCTGACTCTATTTTAATCCCTTTCTCTTTTGCAACAAATTCAGCGTTTACATAGTTGATTGTATCGTCACTGCTTTGGCTCATTGCACCAACGGCCACAAAAGTTGAGAGTGAATCTACGTATTTAGAGATGTCACCTTGTCCACTCACTTTGATAGCGATGATTTGAGATTTGTTAATTTGTGAAGCCAAGAAACCGATTTTTTGTCCCATTTCTAAAAATGGTTTCACATACGATGGAATTTTACTCTCATCAATTGGTAGATTCATAGCATGTGGATATGAGATTCCTTTTGCTGCTTCGATAGCATTTGCCGCAGCTTCTGTACCGATATTGTATTGGGACTCAAAAGTATTTGCACCTAGATGTGGAGATACAGTTACATTGTCTAAATCTAGAAGAGGATGACTTGTAGCTGGCTCTTTGTTAAAAACATCTATACCTGCAAAACGGATTTTCTTAGATTTAAGACCATTAAAAAGTGCCTCTTCATTATAAAGACCACCTCTCGCACAGTTAATTAAAACTACACCATCTTTCATCTTCGCAATCTCTTCTTCGCCAATCATATCTACAGTTTCATGATTTTTAGGTGTGTGAATTGTAATAATGTCACATGCCAATATATCTTCAAAACTCTTCGTATACGTCATATCACAATCTGTTACTTTAGATGGGTGAATGTACGGGTCATACGCCACAATATCCATCTCAAATGCTTTGGCACGTTTTGCAACACGAGAACCAATGTTACCAAAACCGATAACACCTAGTTTTTTACCCTTAAGTTCATAACCGTACCACTTCTCTCTTTTCCAAATTCTATCTAGTTTAAGGTCGTTGTGTGAGTATGGAAACATACGCATACATGAGAGCATATGTGTCATAGTAAGTTCAACCGCAGCTATCGTGTTTGCAGTTGGAACATTCATAACGATGATACCCTCTTTTGAACACCCTTCTATATCCACATTGTCAACACCAACACCAGCGCGAACAATCGCTTTCATGTTTTTTGCATGTGCAATAAAATTTGCATCTACATCTGTTGAACTTCTTGTAATAGCAACATCCGCTTGTTCAATAATGTCTAAAAGCTTTACCTTATCTTCATCTGCTGCCATGATAAAATTGATGTTTTTATCATTACGAAGCATTTCAAGCCCAGCTTCATGAATATGGTCACAAACGACTACTGTATATTTTTGCATTATAGGTCCTCTTTATATGGCTTAATTGTTGCCGAAATTTGATAATTTTTTAATACTGAAACCAAGGAATTTAATTTCTCTCGATTTTTTGAAAAAATAAGTAACTCTATGCCCTCTTTCTCTTTTGAAAGGTAATATTTTAATGCATGTTGTCTCAACTCTTCTTTTAAACAAAATAGTTGATAGGGGTCTAAAAGAGAAGCTGATAATTTGTATGTGATAGTTTTAGTTATTTTTTCTTTTAAGTCTACTTCGATGTAAACTTCATTCACTGGATAGAAATATCCTAATCGTTGTGTTTTAGAAAAATTATCAAGCCAAACTTTTTCTTCTTTTTTTTGAACAACATAACTTTTATGAGATAAAGGCTTGCTATCTTCAATCTTTGAGAGAGAATTGATAGATATTAAAAAAAAGACAATAAAAATGGCGACTCCGAGTGCTACAAGCGGAGTCAGCCATTTTAAAATCTTTTGCATTTCATTGCTTAGTTAAATTTGTCTTTGATTAAATCACCAAGAGAGTGTGATTCGTTATCATTGATTTCTTCAAGCATTGCTTGATTTTTAATATAATCTAATTTTTTCACAGAGAGACGGATACGGTCACGTTTTGTATCAATCACAGCGATAGCCGCTTCAATCTCTTGACCAATCTCTAACTCTTCTTTTACTAAAGGAGCTAAATCTTCATTACGGATTAGAGCATCAACACCATCTTCTAAAGATACGAAAACACCAAAATCTTTAATATCACGGATAGTTCCAACAACTACAGAGTTTGCTTTATGAGAAGTAGCAAACTTATCGATTGGAGACTCTAAAAGTGTTTTACGATTTAAAGAGATTTTTTGATCTTCTTTACTGATTTTAGTAATTTTTACTTCAACTTCATCACCAGATTTTAGAATATCTTTACATTTCACATTTTTATCCCAAGAGATATCTTGATTATGTAAAAGACCTTCTACGCTTCCAATACGAACAAATGCACCAAAATCAGTAAGTGAAGTAACTGTACCAGTTACAACATCACCCTCTTTGAAGTTTTTAGAAAATTCATCAAAAGGTTTTGGTAATAGTTTCTTCAATGAAACACGAAGTTTATGAGTTTTAGAGTTTATCTCTATAACTTCAACATCGATTTCTTGACCAACAGTTAAGTAGTCATTAGGATTTTTAACGTTTTTATCCCAAGTGATTTCTGAGATATGTAAGAAACCTTCAATGTCATTTCCAAGATCAACAAATACACCATACGCTTCAATATTTGAAACTGTTACAGTAATTGTATCGCCTTCATCTAGTTCGCTCTCAACTTCTGCCCATGGGTCTGAAAGAACAGCTTTGATTGATAAAGAGAGATGTCTTTTATCTTTGTCGTAAGAGATAGCTTTAACAACAACCTTGTCTCCATCTTTGTAAAGTTTTGATGGGTTCACTGGTCCTTTGTAGCTTATTTCATTGTAGTGAACTAAACCATCTACACCACCTACATCTACAAACATACCATAACTAGTAATTTTCTTGATAACACCTTCAACAACAGTGTTATTTTCCATTAACTGGTCAATAATCTCTTTTTTCTTTTTTCTCTCTTCATTGAAGAGTTTACGACGAGAAACTACGATTGAGTTTTCTGCATCATCAATCTTAACAACTTGTGCTTTTATTTTACGACCGATAACTTCATCCGTATCTTTAAACGCTGCTAAAGAGCGTGGCATAAAGAAAGCTACATCATCCGCTTCTATTACATAACCACCTCGGTTTTTCTTAGTAATAATACCCTCGATGATAAGCTCTTCATAATCTTCTTTATGAGCATCAATAAAATCAATAGTTTTTTGAATCTCTAAAACTTTTTTGTAAGAAATTTTTGGACGCTCATTATAGTATCCAGTAACCATTACTTTGATTTTTTGACCAGTAGTAAACTTTAAATTTCCATTTTCATCACGGATCTCATCTAAGCTTAAAACACCTTCTAGTTTCTCACCAACACCCACTAATGCTCTATCTTCATCCTCTTGGATTTCAACAATCTCACCCTCTACAATGCGGCTTGTCTCTTGCTGTTTCTCGGTTGCAGCGAACATCTCTGCAAAGTTTTCTTCTTCAAATGATTCGTTATCGAACGCCATTATCTATCCTCTTGTTACATAAAAATTGTCGTGATTGTATCTAACTTATGATTATTTTGCTCTTAATTCTAAGAAAATATGAAGTTTAAAATAAAAAATGTATATATTTAAGAGATCTCTTAACGCTTCTCTTCAATAGATTGAACAACATTTTTTATAATCCAATCAGGAGTAGAAGCTCCAGCGCTGATGCCACAAAGTGATTTATGAGCGAACCATTCAAACTCTAAATCTGTTTCATCTTCTATATGATAGCTATCTGGGCAGTTATCTTTAGATATGCTAAAAAGTTGTTTTGTATTGGATGAATTTTTTCCACCGACAATAATCATAATATCCGCTTTTGATGCAAGTTTTCTCACTGCATCTTGATTTTCAAAAGTTGCATTACAGATAGTATTGAAGACACGAACCTCTTTATGACGAGGGATAAGATAGTTTGCAACTTCCATATAATCTTCGACTTTTCTTGTTGTTTGTGCAACAAGAGCGACTCTCTCTCCAATCTTCATACTCTCTAGCTCTTTCGAGGATGTAACAACTCTCGCACCATGTGTAGCGTAGCTTTTAACACCTTTAATCTCTGGATGCGCTTCATCACCAAAGATGATAATGTCATAGCCAGCTTCACTCATCTCTTGACAAATTTGCTGAGGCTTTGTCACATAAGGACACGTTGCATCGACAACATCAACCCTGTTATCTATAAGCTCTTCCAACTCATTTTTAGGGATACCATGCGTTCTGATTACAGCTTTATCGCCTGCTTTGAAACTTTTGTAATCATCTGTTAGAGCCACGTTAAAGTCACGCGCCAATCTTTCAATCTCTTTTGAGTTATGTATCAATGGACCATAGGTTGAAGAGTTTTTATTCTCCTCAGCTATTTTAATCGCTCGTTTAACGCCAAAACAAAAACCGTAATTTTCAGCTAACTCAATTTTCATAATTATCCCTTTATGGATTTTTAATTGAACTTTACTTCTGTTATTCTCTGCAATAATTCAAAAAAGTTTGGAAAAGATGTGTTTATACACTCTAAATCAGTTACTTCCATACCACATTTAAGACCCGCTATGATAAAGCTCATAGCAATTCTATGGTCACCATGGCTATCAATAGTTGCTCTATTTAAAGTACCACCAGTTACTGTATAGCCATCTTCATACTCATCTACTTGAATTCCACATGCCAAAAGTCCCTTCACAACTGTAGAGATTCTATCACTCTCTTTTACACGAAGTTCCTCAGCATTTTTAATAATACTCGTCCCCTTAGCACAAGCAAAGGCAATGGAGAGTGCTGGGAGTTCATCTATTAACCATGAGATATTCTCTTCAACTGTGATAGCTTTGAGCGGAGCATATTTAACAGTTATATCTCCTATAGGTTCATACTTATCACTCGTAAGTTCATAAGTTATGTTAGCACCCATTCTCTCTAAAGCCCTAAAAGCTTCTATTCTTGTTTCGTTAAGGGTCACACCTTCCAAAACAACGCTAGAATTTGGGGTAATCGCAGCTGCAACTGCAAAGAAAAATGCACTTGATGGATCGGCTGGAACTCTTATGTTTAAAGGAGAGAGAAGCTCTTTCATTGGGGCTATAGTAGTCAGAAGTCCATCTACTTTTATATCTGCACCCATCCCTTTTAACATTCTTTCTGTATGGTCACGAGAGAGTTCAGGTTCTTTGTAAGTACAAACACCATCTGCTCTTAAAGCTGCTAATATCATTGCACTTTTCACCTGAGCAGATGCTATCTTACTCTCATAATTAAAAGCTTTAAGGGAAGCACCTCTTATGCTCAGTGGAGCTAAATCACCGCTGTTTCTTCCATCAAGTTTTGCACCAATATCACGCAGAGGAGCAGTAACTCTCTTCATTGGACGGCGACGCAGATACTCATCACCCGTTAAGATAAAGTGACCATTAGCAGAACTTAAAAGTCCACAAAAAAGCCTCATCCCAGTACCAGAGTTTCCACAATCCAAAATATCTGGACTTTCTTGAATGCCATCAGAACTTATCTTAATAACACCCTCTTTATCTTCAACTTTAGCACCTAGTTTTTTGACTATTTCTAAAGTGTTTAAAGTATCTTCAGCTCTTAAAAAGTTTCTAATCTCACTTGTTCCACATGCCAATAAACTAAACATCGCACTACGATGTGAAATAGATTTATCGGGTGCTATCTCTGAGATAGCTAATGAAAATTCACTACAGGCAAAAACTTCTACTTGACTCATCTCAGACCTACACCCAACTCGCTGTTTAATGCTTTTAGGACACTCTCCATAGATGATGAAATATCCTCTTCTTCAAGTGTTTTCTCATCTGACTGTAACATAAATCGAAGTGTTAAACTCATGTTTTCGCCTAAAGAAGCATCACTATATTTATCTACTGGATAGAAGTTTATTACCTCACTGCTAGCATTTTCAGCTATTACAGATTTTACTTTATCATAGTGCATACCTTTTGGCATGATGATGCTTAAATCTCTAAAAGAGGCTTGGTATTTAGAGACTTTTTTAGCAGTTTTAAGTGCATAAGGAAGTTTAGAAAAATCCAATTCACAGATATAGGTCACATCGAGCCCGTACGCTTCTTGTACATCAGGGTGAAGTCTAAAAACCTCTCCAATCACTTGAGCATCTACTACTATTTCAGCTGTTTGGTAAGGATGAGAGAGTGTATGTTTTGTCTTGTAGTTTCTAAGTTCAATAGTACCTACAATATCAGAAATTTTTTGAACAAAAAAGCCAAAGTCCACTTTCGCAGGTTTTCCAGAATTATTGATTGCATCTTTTTCTCTATGTCCGCTGAATAAAAGAGACATTTTAAGAGACTCTTCACGTAGTGGCGTAAACACAGAACCAACTTCAAAAAGTCTAATCGAGTCATAACCATTTTTTGCATTTTGAGAAGCTGCTTTCAACATACCTGTAAGTAAAGTTGGTCTCAAAGTATCGAGTGTACTTACAATAGGATTAAGTAGTTCGAGCTCTTCATTCGTGCAAACAAAACCATACTTTTCAAGAATTTTTTTCTCATCAAAAATAAAATGTACAGATTCAAAGAAACCGCTATTTGCAGCTTTATGACGGTATATTCTTCTTTTTTTGTAGAAAAAGTAATCATCTTCAAGTCTATTGGCTTCTGTAAAGATAAAAGGCTTTGCAGGAATATTGTCAATCCCAACCATTCGGACAATCTCTTCTATAATATCTTGCTTATTGACAATATCATGACGAAATCTTGGAACTGAGATGACAAACTTATCAAGCTGAGACTTATTTGTATTAAACCCAAGATTTTGTAATATTTTAGTGATTTTCACTTTATCAATTTGAGCGCCTATAATAGCATCTATCTCTGACTTGCTCACAGTTATAATTTTTTCACTGTAAACATCACTAAGGTCAATGTTTCCACCAAAAATAGAGGAATCGGAATTCCCTTCTATAAGGGTCAGACAAAAAGAGAGACCTAAGTTCAACTCAGGTTCACTTCCTCTTGATGTTCTGTAATACATCGGTCCCGTTGGTACTTTACAAATGGACATCTGTTTTGAGATAATTTCTGGTGGTATATAACTCGCCTCAATTAAAACTGTTCCCTCATCATAAGCAACCCTCGATGCATCTTCTTGCATAATTCCAATAGTTGAAGCTTTTTTCTCAGCGACGATACAGGCGTAACCATTCTCATCTTCTTGAAGTTCAACTTTCGCCATTGTCTCATTATCAGCACAGAAAAAACCATAGTTATAGGCTCTTAAGACTACACCACTACTATGTGTTGCGTAAAGCATAACTGATTCGATGTCAGATTCTCTGTTCTCATCAATCTGAGCAAGTCTAAGTTTCACGGCTAATGGAATAGTCAAGTTTTGTAACTCAATCGCTTTGTATCTTAAGTTTACATTTAAATTTTTCTCATGAGTTAAACTTAGAATTCTACCTATTCCTATTCTTCTATCTTCATTATCTGTAAATGCTTTTTCATGTAAGCCTCTGTCAAAAGCGGCACTTAAATCTCGTGCTACACCTCTTATACTTAAACAATCACCTCGATTTGCAGTTAGTTCAATCTCAATTAAATCATCTGAGAAGAGTCTATTTGTACAGACTTCTTGACCTATAGTGTATGCACCTATACTGCTATCAATTTCTAAAATTCCATCTTGACAGTTTTCGATGCCAATTTCAGTCGCGGAACAGAGCATACCTTCACTCTCAACACCTCTGAGTTTCACAGGTTTTATGACAAGTCCACTTGGCATCACTGCACCAATTGTAGCAACTACAACATTTAGACCAACTCTTACATTTGAAGCCCCACAAACTATTTGACGGATGCTGCTACCGATATCTACCTGACACACATTAAGTTTGTCCGCATCGGGGTGCTTAACACACTCCAGTACTTTACCAAAAACTATTTTTTGTGGGATCACATAACTTTTTACTCTATCTACTTCTAAACCGATAGAGTTAAAAGTCTTGAGTAACTCCTCTGTAGAAATCCCTTTTAAATCTATCCACTCTTCTAACCAACTTCTAGTAACTATCATTGAAATTGCTCCAACAGTTTAATATCTCCTTCAAACAGAGCACGAAGGTCACCAATTTGATGAATGAGCATAGCAAATCTCTCGACACCAAGTCCAAAAGCATAACCACTCACATTTTCATACTTGACCGCTTCAAATACATTCGGGTCAACAATACCACAGCCTAAAACTTCTAACCAACCTGTTTTAGAACAGACTCTGCACCCTTTGCCTTTACAAAATACACAAGAGATATCTACCTCTGCTGAAGGCTCAGTGAATGGGAAAAAAGATGGACGAAAACGAACTTCTACATCACCAAACATGTATTTTAAGAAATCTTCTAAAATATATTTTAAATTTGCAAAAGAGACTTTCCCCTCTTCATCTACTAACAAACCCTCTACTTGATGGAACATAGGTGTATGCGTCAAGTCATAATCACGGCGGAAAACTGCACCTGGTGCAATCATACGGATAGGTGGTTTTGTGCTCATCATTGTTCTTATTTGAACAGGAGAAGTATGGGTACGTAAAAGCATTTCATCTTTAAAATAAAACGTATCTTGCATATCTCTAGCTGGATGGTATTTAGGTAGATTGAGCGCTTCAAAATTGTTAAAATCATCTTCTACCATATTCCCAGTTTTCACAGCAAAGTTCATAGCAGAGAAATACTCTACAATTCTATCCATTGTCTCCATAACAGGATGAAGTCCACCTGCTTGAGAAGTTGTACTATAGAGGGAAACATCTATAGCTTCTGCTTGCATCTTCTCTTGCAATTCCAATGTTTGCAATACAATTTTTCTAGCCGTAAGCTCATTCATAAGTGAACTTTTATGCGTGTTTAAATCTTTCGCAATTTGTGCTTTCTCTTCATCGGATGCACTTTTCATTCTTGCAAACTCAGCAGCTAAGACACCTTTTTTTCCGAATATTGCTACACGAATCTCTTCAAGTTTATCTACACTCTGTGCTTTTTTTATTGAATCATACCACTCTTTCAATAGAGTCTCCATTTATAAAAATATATACCAAAAAAAATATTTAGAGGTTTTTTAAAGTAAGCGATTATAGTCAAATATTGTTTATATACAGCTTCATATAAAATGATAGATTCAATTTTATATGTTACAATTGCTAAAAAAGGCGGACAAAATCATGTGTTTATTTTGTAAAATAGCAAAGAAAGAAATAGCTTCAAATATTATCTTAGAAGATGAGGAATTCATCGCATTTCACGACATCAACCCAAAAGCACCAGTGCATATTTTAGCAATTCCAAAACAGCATGTAGATAGCTTTGATGAAGCGGATTCTCTTCTCATGGGAAAAATTAGTAAATTTATTCAAAATGTAGCCTCTGAAGTTAAGATTCAAAAGAGTGGATATAGAGTTATTACCAATATTGGTGAAAATGGAGGGCAAGAGGTTAAACACCTCCATTTTCATGTTTTAGGTGGTGCAAAACTTAAATGGGATCATTTTAGTGATGCAGATCCTCAGGGTCACTTTTAATAGAGAGGGCATCTAAATGTTTACAAAAACTCTCTTAGTTTCTGCTATTTCTACCCTTATTTTTGCACAGACTGCGCAAGAGTTTAATCAACAACAGATGCAAGGTTTTGGTGAACAAAAAAAAGATTTCGCGCGCTATAAAAAGAGTCAAGAAGAGGAGTTTGCATCCTATCAAGAGGCGCAAATGCAAACTCTAAACAAGTATAAAAAAGAGATTGGGGCACTTTGGGATGAGCCTAAAATCTCTACTAAAAAAGCCTGGGTTGCGTATACTCCTGATAAAAAGACAAGAACAGATGTAGATTTTGGCAACGAAATTATCACAGTTGAAACCATCGCATCTTCACAAGAAGAGGCAAAAAATAGATTACAGATCGCTCTTGCAAAAGTTATTAGTATTGATACAAAAAGTGTTCAAGAGACAGACCCCTTAGAAAAAGAGCTGGCAAAAATAAAAAAACCTGTTGGAGTTATAGATTCAGAAATTAAATCAGAACCTATACTTTCGAATGTAGTATTTAAAAATCCACCTACAAAAGAGAGTGTTCGCTCCTATGTAAATAAGAACGTATCTGACAGCACAATCAAACAACAAAGTAGTAAAATAAAAGATACAAAGATTTATAAAATCTCTGTAAAGATGCCACAAGATGCAATGCTTCAAAGATCAAAAGTTTATTATGATGAAGTAAAAAAACAGGCAAAAAGACAAAGCCTCCCCATCCCTTTACTCTTTTCCATTATGCATTCAGAAAGCAGTTTTAATCCAAGAGCGAGGTCTTATGTTCCAGCTTTTGGTTTGATGCAGATTGTTCCAAAAACAGCAGGAATTGACACTTACCAATATCTTTATAAAGAGAAAAAATTAGTTACTGGAAGCTACCTTTATAACAGCACGAACAATATAACTATGGGTGCAGCGTATCTGCATATACTCTATTATAAATATTTAAAAGATATTAAAGACCCAGATTCGAGACTTTACTGCACTATCGCAGCCTACAATACAGGCGCTGGTAATATTGCATGGGCTTTTACAAAAAAATACAACATGACTAAAGCCGCACCACTTATAAATAGATTATCTTCAGATGAAGTTTACAAGAGACTTCTCAAAGATTTAAGATTTGAGGAGCCAAAACACTACTTAAAAAATGTCACGCAAAGAATGAGTACTTATCATAAGGTTTATGGCAGTTGATTGTATAGACCTTTACTCTATTCTTTAAAAGCTAAAAAAAACTTTTAGAATTTTCGCCCCACTCTCTTTTTTTCCATACAAAACTAAACTCATACGCTAAAATCATTAAAATTGCACATGCTATTAAAACTGTTGCCATGACTAACATTTAGAACTCCTTCATTTTTTATATCTTATATTGAAAATTTAAAAAAAGAGAAAAGCATTGCAATTTGTCATGAAATTTAAAAATTATTTTATGAGAAGAGAGAAGGATTACTAAAAAAGTATTGGGAACTACACAAAGGAGTATTGGCATGTGGAAATCATTTCCACATGCCAAAAAGTTTTAACTTGGACAACTCTCGATTGTGCCAAAATCAATGTTTGTTCCGCCACCTGAAATCATCTTCTCATCCTCACGGATAAGTTTGCCATTGTGCGTGATAGAGTAAGAGATAGCCGTAGTATCACGGATAGTATTGATAGTAGAGCAATAGGTCTCTAGAGATGCCATAACCCAACGAGCCGCCATGGTATCATCTCCATCCGAGTTGAAACTGTATGTTAAATGAAGTGTGTTGAATTTACATGGTGCAGTCTCATTTCTAACAACATCACCTGAGACAACCAAGTCTGTAACAGTTTTATCTTGATTTTTTGGAATAAGTACAATATCGGTTGCACTGCATGTGATAATTCCTGCTAAAAAATACTCTACTGGAGAGATAACAGGACAATCAATAATAAAACTACTCTTAGAGGTCTTCGCCTCAAATTTCATCCCTTCTTGATGAGAAATAGTTACTTGCATAAATATCAATCCTTTATATAATTTTTAAAATAGTCTAGTTGTTCTTTGGTTCGAACAGTTGCTGTTCCACCAAAAGAGACTCTTGCATTCATTGAGTTCTCAATCGATAAAAATTTCAATACATCTGCATTTATTCTCGAATCTATCGCTTGCAAATAGTGAAGTTCTATATCACTCAAATCAATCTTTAACTCTTCACTCTTGGCTACAGCTTTACCTGTAATAAAGTGTGCTTCTCTAAATGGAATGCCACACTTCTCTACTAAATAATCAGCTAAATCTGTCGCACTGAGGTGTCCGATTTTAGAAGCATTTTTCATATTATGCGCTTTGACTTGCATCGTTTTGATAGCTTCTTTTAAAATTTCCAGTGATATTTCAGCAGTTTCTACTGCATCAAAAACACCCTCTTTATCCTCTTGCGTATCTTTGTTATAAGCTAATGGCAAGCCTTTCATAACTGTTAAAAGTCCCATCAAAGAGCCATAAACACGACCCGTTTTCCCACGAAGAAGCTCTGGTACATCAGGATTTTTCTTTTGTGGCATGATAGAAGAGCCTGTGGAATATTCATCACTTAACTCAACAAAACCAAACTCATAACTTGACCACATAACAAGCTCTTCACTTAAACGTGAAATATGCATCATCATCGTAGAGATATTAAACAAAATTTCTAAGGCAAAATCTCTATCGCTTACCGTATCTAAACAGTTGACGCTTACACTATCAAACCCCAGTAATTCAGCTGTCATGCTTCTGTCAATGGCATGTGGAGTTCCCGCTAATGCTGCACACCCTAAAGGAGATACATTATTGCGCGTATAAGAGCTCTCAAATCTCTCAATATCACGCTTAAACATAGAGAGATACGCCCCTAAATGAAAAGCGAAGTTAATTGGTTGTGCATGTTGAAGATGTGTCATACCAGGCATAAGCGTCTCTGTATGTTTCTCTGCCACGACTAAGATTTCACGCATAAGAAGCTTAATTGCTTCAATGATTTCTCTATTTTTACGAAGAACAAAACGTCTAAAATCAACTGCAACCTGATCATTTCTACTTCTTGCTGTATGAAGTTTTTTGCCAGCGTCACCAATGATTGCGGTTAAGCGCTTCTCTATTGCCATGTGTAAATCTTCATCAGAGATTTTCCACTCAAATTCGCCTGACTCTATCTCTTGCAACACTTGATTTAAGCCATCCATAATTTGAAGTAGCTCGGTACTATTTAAGATACCTTGATTCTCAAGCATAGTAGCGTGTGCTATAGAGCCCTCAATATCTTCACGATAAAGTTTTCTATCAAACATAATTGAAGCATTAAACTTGTCTAAGAGAGTTGAAGCACTTGCAGAAAAACGACCAGACCACATTTTATCCATTATAATTTCTCCGATATAAAAAGTTTGGTATTTTAGCTAAATATAGCTGTTTTACAAAGTGGCATGTGGAATTTATGAAAGTTTTTTACTAATTGCAGGCTGGGACATTTCCGCTATCTTTAGCATACTCTACTAAAAACTGTTTAAGATGTTTAGCGTTTTTGCTGTAACTCTTACTCTCAAAATATTTCCATGATTTACTAGCTTTTTCACTTTTAAGATGTAATGTAGCTAACTTTTTACCATCTTCTTCCATCACTTTTTTCCACTCTTTCATCTTTTTTTTGGCGACAAATGTCTGCCCTGTTTCATGACAAGTCGTACACTGTTTAACAAAGAGTTTTTGACCCTTGTAAACCGCAGCACTGGATGTAGCTGCAGTGAAAAAAAAGAGTGATAGTATAAAGAAGAAAAAGTGGTTCATTTTTAGCCCTTTAAAATATAATAGAGTGATATTACATCAAAAGATATTACACGAACCTTGCATTATAAACTTAGATAGATTGCAATAAAAAACTATAACTGAAATTTATTATAAAGCGTCTCGTCCAAATCAAAAAGGCCTTTTTGCTTTAAAGAGTTTACAACGCTCTGCGTGCATTCAACATCATCTGGCCATTCACGTAAAAAGCCATCAAGAGGCGTTTTATTTGTTCCATCAACTCCAACCATCAATCCTGATACAAAGATATCTCTTGCAGCGTCTATATTGTTTGTAACTCTCCAAATTAGCATATATGCGTTAAAGAGATCATTCTTCGCTTCATCTACAAAAATGACTACTCTTAGATGTGGACTGAGTGGAACTAAGGCTTCAAAATATTCTCGTGCATTTTTTGTTTTATTGAGACTTATAACCGTAATTGGGTTATTGGTTCGTCTCATAAATTGATGCAGATTCACAGCATCAGGAATCAGCTCTTTTACTTGCATAAAAAGCTCTTCATCCCCTAAAAGTTGTGGTGGTTCAACTCTGTGTGAAGCTGTAGCGTCTATCCCTAGTTTTCCTCCAACTAAGGACTCAGGAGAGGAGTGGTCAAGTGCATCTAAAATACCCTCTGAGATAAACATCGATTTAGGAGTAAATCTATTTAGGACATAGGTAGCAAAAGCTTCGTAATTATCAAGTCTTGGTGCCTTCTCATCTACAAAGATAGCATGTTTTACAAAACTCATCTGTCCAGCACCCCAGAACGCGTGCATAAACTGCTTTGCATGTCCTTTGTAATGTGGTTGCATCTTTGCCAAAATAAGGTTGTGAAAACCTGCATTTTCTGGCATGTGGTAATCCAACAAATCAGGAACAGTTGTTTTTAAAAGTGGAAAGAATATCTTTCCTGTCGCCCAACCCATATATTTATCTTCAAGTGGTGGCTTTCCTACAACTGTAGCTAAAAAGACTCTCTTCTTTTTGGTCGTAATCGCACTTACTTCCATCACAGGATAGGGTTCTTTTAAAGTGTAGTAACCCGTATGGTCACCAAAAGGACCCTCTACTTTCATCTGTGTTGAATCGACCCAACCCTCTATAACATAATCTACATCTTCAGGAATATAGAGTGGAGTCGTGATAGATTTCACAAGTTTCGCAGGCTCCTTTGTGATAAGTCCATACATAAGGAGCTCATTAACTCCATAAGGAAGAGGAGCGGTTGCACACCAAGTATAGAGAGGATTTCCTCCGATAGCAACTGTTACTGGCATCTTTTTACCAGCTTTTTGGTACTGGTCAAAAAAGTGTGAAGAGTCTTTATGAATCTGCCAATGCATCCCTAAATGATTTTTATCATAAACTTGCAATCTGTACATGCCAAGATTGACTAACTCTCCATCAAGACTCTGTGTATAGACTTGTCCCATAGTAATAAAAGGACCACCATCTTGCTCCCAAGTCGTTAAAACAGGGAGTTTATATAGGTCTATCTCTTCATTTAAATATTTAACCTTTTGACAAGCACCCTCACCTTTTAAGCGCTTAGGAAAAATATTTTTAAGAGAAAAAAGTTCACTTGCCATAGAAATTTTATTCATGAATCCTGCAGGTGGTTTCATGTGGAGAAGTTTCGTTATCTCATCTGCAACAGACTCTATGCTTCTTCCAAAAAGTAACTCACATCGTTTATAGGAGCCAAAAACATTCATAAGAACAGGCTCTTCAAACTTTGTACCGCTTTTTTTATCTATAACATTTGTAAAGAGGAGTGCTTTACCACCATCTTTTTTCTTCACCTCGGCATACGCTAAATGTGAAACTTCGAGATATATATCTAATTCATCTTCAATAATTTTTAGTTCATTCTCTTTTTTTAGAAGATTAATAGTTCTTTGCATTTATTTCTTTGCTTCCTCTGCTTTTTGCATCTCTTCAGCAAGAGCAAGTATCTCTTTAGCACCTCTGCTTATAAACTCTTTTGCCATATCTCTTCCAGCACCTTTAAAGTCATCTTTTGAAATGATTTTAGAATCACTTAGGATTTTTGTTCCATTTGGAAGACCAAGAACTGCTTTAATGACAACATCATCATTCTCTAAAACTGTTGCATTTACACCGATTGGAACATGGCATCCGCCGTTGAGCTCATCTACAAACTCTCTCTCAATTGTTGTTTCAATTCTACTAAACTCATCTTCAAGTCTAGCTACTATTGCTAAAACTTTTTCATCATTTACAGCTTCAATGCCAAGAGCACCTTGCCCCATAGATGGAATCATCTCATAAAGAGAAATAGGATAAACATGCGTAACCGAACCTGTAAAGCCAAGTCTGTTGATACCAGCAGCTGCAAGAATGATAGCATCGAACTCACCCTCTTTTAACTTTCTGATTCTTGTATCAACGTTTCCTCTTAAATCTTTGATTTTCAAATCAGGTCTAATCTTCTCTATCTGCATACGACGACGCAGTGAAGAAGTTCCAACAGTAGCCCCTTGTGGTAAAGAGTCAATGTCAGCATACTTTTCAGATAAAAGAGCATCTCTTACATCTTCTCTTTGTGTAATTGCCGCTAAAATAAGACCTTCAGGCATTACTGTAGGAACATCTTTGAGAGAGTGAACAGCAATTTGTGCTTCACCTCTTAACATTGCTTCTTCAAGCTCTTTTAAAAAGAGACCTTTTCCACCAATTGCCGCAAGAGGCTTATCAATGATTTTATCTCCTGTAGTTACAATTACATTTAACTCTACTACGAGACCTGGGTTTTGTTCTTCTAGAACAGCTTTAATGTGGTTTGATTGCCATAGCGCTAGTTGTGAACCTCTTGTTGCGATTGTTAGTTTTTTCATATTTTACTCAGCCTTTTCATATTTTCTTTTAGATTTATCAAGTTTTCCATCAAAGAACATTGTTGGAGTACCTTGAACCATAACTTCATCAGCAATCTTCATGTCATTTTCATAGTTTTGCACAACAGCTTCCGAGGTTAAATCTTCTGCTTTTAGCTCTGTTTTAAATGTTTTGTTAAATGCTGCCAAAATTTTATTGACATCTTTTTCTCTCGCATCAATCTCTACTTTATAAAGATTAAGTACAACATCCTTGTAGCCTCTCATCTGGAGTACACTTGCAGCTTTTACAAGTTGCACAGCTGCAGGATGGAGTGAAGATAGTGGAAAGTGATAATAGTAGATTGCAAATTTTTTCGCATCTTTTTTCATAAACTCTATCGCTTTAGGCACAAAGTTTTTACAATAGGGACAGAGTGGGTCTGAAAAGATTGCTACCTTATGCTTCGCATCTGCATCTCCATAAATCAAGTTCTCTTTTTTGTAGTATTCTTTTTTAAAAGCAGGAGAAACAGCATCTTTTAAGGAATCCCCAGTTTTCAAATCAATTAAATCCTGTGTAATCAATTGACCATTTGAGAACCAAATCATTTTTTGTTTTACTTGACGCTCTTTAGGTTCAGCCTTTACCGTTGCGTCAATATCCACAATATAGGCACTCCAACCCTGCATACTTTGGACTGCAACTTTATCTGCAATATTAACCTTTAAAGCAACAATTTTTGGATTGCCCTTAAATGATTTTTCTAAAAACTTTATAACCGTTTCATCTGTAGTAAGTGCGAAAACAGAGCTATTTACTAAGAGTGTTATCGCTAATAATTTCAACATCAATGACATCTAAATCCTTTTTTATAGTATTTGCTTCAAAATCTGTTTTACAACTGCCCGATTTTACATGATAACGGTTAACAAGCATAGTCGTAAAAACACTAAACTGCATTAAAAGACCAACTATATCCGTTAAAAATCCTGGAAGGATTAATAAAATCGCGCCAAAGATTGTAAAAAGGTTTAAGCTTTGAAACTGTTTTAAATCTATGCAGTTGTAAGAGACAGCTGACATATTTTCTGCTAATGTTTTTCTGAAGTTTATTAATATCATTATTCCAAAAGCAGCACTTATGAGTATTTCAAAAAATGTCATCAAACTGCCAATAGCGGAAGAGAGATTCACGGATATGAGTACTTCAAAAAAGAGGTAAACAATAAAATAAATCATCTTATATTAATTCCATTATCTTTTCAATAATCTCATCTTTATTTACAGAGATATTCTCTTTTGCTCTTCTGTCAAAAATTTGTACTTGTCCATTTTCAAGCTCTTTTCCTATGACGATTGTGTATGGAAATCCGATAAGTTCTGCATCTTTCATCTTAAAACCAAATCTCTCTTTTCTATCATCTAGCATCACTTCCACATGCTGAGATTGAAGCTCTGCATAAAGCGCTTCACCTAAACTGTTTTGTGCCTCATCTTTGATGTTAGAGATTAAAATATTGACCATATACGGAGCAGTTGCTTTTGTCCAGATACAACCACTTTCATCGTGATTTTGTTCTATTACAGAAGCTACAAGCCTGCTTACACCTATGCCAAATGTTGCCATTTCAAAAGGTCTTGGCTTTCCATTTTCATCGTTAAAGTGTGCTTCAAGCGCGCTAGAGTATTTATCTCCAAGCTGAAAAATATGACCAACTTCAATCCCTTTTTTAAAGCTAAGTTTTCCACCACAAGAACATTTTTCTGCAATCTTCTCTTCTTGTAAGGATTCGTAAGATTTCTCATTGAGAGCATCCACTTCCTCTTCACTCTCAAAAATGGTCTCAATATTTGCACCATATTCACAAGCTTCACAAACAACAAGCGTATCTTCACCGCTATCTGCTAAAACATGGAACTCTTTACTTCCCTCTCCACCAATTGCCCCACTATCAGCAGCAACAACTCTAAAATCAAGCCCAAGTCTCGTGAAGATTTTTTTGTATGTCGCTTCCATGAGATCAAATTCTCTGACCATATCTTCTGTCGAAGCATGGAAAGAGTAGCCATCTTTCATAAGAAATTCACGGCCACGCATCAGTCCATATCTTGGTCTCGCTTCATCACGAAACTTTGTATTGATTTGGTATAAGTTCAGAGGTAAATCTTTGTAACTTGTAACTCTATTTTTTACAAGTTCTACCATAGCCTCTTCATTTGTAGGGCTAAGTACAAAACTGTTCTCATGTCTGTCAGATATACGAAGCATCTCTTTTCCCATCGCTTCGGAACGACCACTTCTTTCCCACAAACTTAAAGGTGTTACAAAACTCAGTTGTACTTCACAACAACCTGCCTTGTCCAGCTCCTCTTTTACAATCGCTCGGATTTTTTCAAGTACAATTTTTCCAAGTGGCATAAAGTTATAAAGTCCTGCCCCTTGTTGGTTTATAAAGCCGCCTCGAATTAAAAACTGATGGCTTGGTAGAGTCGCATCTGAGGGTGCCTCTTTTGTTGTTGGAATAAACGCTCTGCTTCTTCTCACTTGTTTCCTTCTCTCATCTCAATTTTATCTTTCATCATACTCGATACTGAAGCACTTAACAGATCAGGTTGTTCATCCTCTGATGCACTTCTCATTTTTTTTGTTGTATCATGTAAAAATCTTTTAATCGCCTGTTCACACATTTTTTTCGCTTGTTCTTCATACTCTTTTGGAATATAACCATGTTCAATAGCTCTTTGACTCTCATTCGATGCACAAAGATACGCTTTTTGGTAAATCTCTTTTATCATTGGCTCTATATCTAAAGTGTTAAGCCACTCAAAAAAGTCAACAACACTACGACCTATAATTCCATGTGCCGCTCTTGATGACTCTTCTCTATGCCCTATATTTTCATCGACAATATTTTTTAAATCATCTATAATAAAAAGATCTATTTTCTCACTAGGAGTATGTTGAATATCTCTTGGAAGCGCTAAGTCAAACCAATATCGATTAAAATCACGTGGCTTTATTATCTCATCTGTAATAATTGGTTCAGGGGAGGAAGTTGCTGTAAAGATGATTTCAAAACCATTTACGGCATGTGGAAGTTGTTCAAAGTTCATAACATTTGCCCCACACGCTTTTGCTAAAAGTTCTGCTTTGTGCTTTGTTCTATTCATGATGTAAACATCAGCACCAGCAGAGACTAAATGTTTTGCACTAATTTCAGACATTTCACCCACACCAATAATGAGTGCTTTCTTATCTTTAATTTCATCTACAACAGACTTCAATTTCGAGACAGCGACACTCGCTATAGAAACAGGCTTAGATGAAATATCTGTTGCATTTCTCACTTTAGCTGCACACTTAAAAGCATTTTTCATAACGCGAGCAAGTTTTTTCCCACAGTAGCCATTGTCAAATGAAAATCTAAAGGCATCTTTTAATTGCCCTGCAATTTGCGTTTCACCAATGACCATAGAGTCTAATGAAGATGCAACACTGAAGATATGGTGAATTGCAGTACTATCATCAAAGACGTCGGCACGCTCATGTAACTCTTCCATGCTAATGCCAGAGTGCTTACTTAACATATCAAAAATATGCTCTGTAGCGAGTGCAATATTATTACAATTACAAAATACTTCCATTCTGTTGCATGTTGAGATTAAAATAGATTCAAAGATAGAATCACAACTCATTAATTTTTTTAAACATTCATGTTTATTCTGTTCATTTGGATAAGATAATTGCTCTCTTATCTCCATTGTCGAATTTTTATGTGTAAAACTTATAACTAGATAGTGCATTAGTAACTTCTTTTTATCATGGTTTCTAGAATCGATACAAGCTCTTTATCATCTTCAACAGCCTGCATCGCTTCGTATGAAAGTTTTTGCGCTAACAAAAAAGATTTCTCTATACTTTCATTCTCTTTCATCTTCTCTTTTATCCAAAGAGTTTCACTCTCTTCTGTCTTTTGAGCATGTGAACGCTCTAACCTTTTTTTATCCTCTTCATTGAGAGCTTCATAAAGGTAGATATAGGGCAGTGTACATTTCCCTTCAACAAAATCATTCATTGCAGGTTTTCCAAGTGTTGTAGCATCCGATGTAATATCTAAAATGTCATCAATAATTTGAAATGAAAGCCCCAAGTTTCTCCCATAAACAGCATGTTTTTGAGCATCTTTACCAGCCAAAAGTGCCGAAGCAGTTGCGGCAGCTTCTATGAGCGTGGCAGTTTTGAGATAGAGCATATCAAGATACTTTTTCTCATCCGAGTTAAATCTATCTGCCATTTTAACATCTTGCATTTCACCCTTAGAGAGAGCCGTAACAGAAGAGGCAACACATTTAGCAATTTCTTTATCAAAAGAGAGAAGTTCCGTAAAGGCTTTTGAATAGAGTATATCTCCTAGCATGACTGCTGTTTTACTCCCCTCTGTTGCATTCACTGATGCTACTCCTCTTCTTGTATGTGAATCATCAATCACATCATCATGCAAAAGACTTGCACCATGGATTAACTCAACAATTGCTGCTAAAAGAGGAGCTTTTTCATGATTTGGTGCTATTTTTAAAATCAATTTTGCCCGAAGTCTCTTCCCTCCGCTTAACATAGCAAAGAGTTTAGTAACCTCGTCATACTCTATCTCTTTTATTAACCTTGCAATTTCTAGTTCAACTCTTTGCATTCACCCTCTTCACATTTTCATAAATATTTTAAACTGATTTGCATATTTTTATCAGATAAATAAAGCTCAAATGTAGCTTCATTCGTCTCATAGTCAAATGCTTTAAATTTAACTAACACATAAGGCACATCGTAAGATTTACCGCCTTTTGGCTTCAAGTAAAACCTAAAACTCTGATTTTTATTTCTTATATAGAGTATATTTTGAGCAACTATTTTATCATAAGATCTAAATACGACAAGTCCATCATTTTTATATAATGTCCATCTAAATTGAAAAAGTTTTTCTTTTGAGTCATATTTTACAAGAATTTTCTTTTGTTCATCCTTTTTTAACTTTATAACTTTAACATCTATAAAATCAGCTTCCAACATTGTACTAAAGCACATTGAAAAAAAGATAAAAACTTGTAAAATTGTTTTTACTATTTTAGTTCTCTTTTGCAATATAATTTCCTATGGCTTCAAATACACGTTCATCCACTTCCATAGATAGGTCTAACAATGAAAGAGGCAGATTATAGTTCTCTATCTTTACAAAATCTTTATACGTTACCAAAAGTGAATCTGATTTATCTTTTCTTAAAACTTCAAGGAGCTCATTTTCAGAAAAAGCGTGATGGTCTTCAAAATAGTTCTTGCTTATCACTTCAGGTAAAAATCTATCTAAACGGCTAGGTCTTGCTATGGCTGTAACAAGTGACATTTTAGGCTTTTGATTTTTAAGTTCTACAACCCTTTTAAAATCTCGCTCCTCTTTCAAAAGAAGAACATCTTTTGAATCCCATAATCTCTCTCGAAAGGGTCCTGAGGGTAAACAGCTTTTGTTGCTACTCTCTACTTCAATGAGTATATCTAACTTTTTTATATCATGTTTAGAGTAAGCATCATCTAAAAAAAGTAACTTTGCACCCAACTCTTTAGCTTTAAGTATCCCCTCTTTTCTATCTTCACTCACAATGATTATGGCATGTGGAATTTTATGTGCATATATCATCGCTTCATCGCCACTCATACGCACATCGCATAAAATCTTTTGAGACTCTTTTACTACAACAAGCCCTTTACTCTCCCTGCCATATCCACGAAGAACGATGGCCACATTCTCATATCTTAAAGCTAGGGCACTGACTAAGGGTGTTTTACCACTTCCGCCAACACTGAGGTTTCCAACACTCACTATCTTGAGAGAAAAATCTTCTAGAGTTTTGTTTTTATATCTAAGATACATACCAAAGCAGTAAAGCCAGCTCAGTGGCAACAGTAAAAATGAGAGAATTTTTTGGAATGAAGTTGGGTTGTAGAAATACTCTTCAACCCAAAAGACTAGATGTTTTTTCAAACTCTTGTTTTTGCTATTTTCTTAATTGTGTCAATTACATATTTGACCTGCTTATCATCCATACTTGCATAGATTGGAAGTGCTAAAAATTTCTGATACGCTTTAAGAGCTATAGGAAAATCATTTACACGCAAGGAGTACTTTGTTTTATAATAGGCTAAAAGATGAAGCGGTATGTAATAAAGACCTGTTTGAATCGCAGCTTCTCTTAAACTCAGAGCAAAAGAGTCACGATTTTTATCTACTTGTATTATATACAAAGAGAAAGGAGTTTCATCACTTACATTCGCAGGAAGAGTTATATGCTCCACACCATCAAGTTCCTCGTTATACATTTTAGCGATTTCTCTTTGTCTTTTTATATTTTTATCTTGTTTTTTGAGTTGTGCTCTGATGAAACCTGCATTGAGCTGACTTAAAGAGTAATCATTTCCAATATCAACAATATCATAGATATATTCTAAAGCATCATCCTCTTTAACGATACCATGGTTGAGTAAAAGTCTTGCTCTTTTCATCATCTCATCATCATTGGAGATAATCATTCCTCCATTGCAAATACTCTTTTTTAGGTGTGCTGAGAAGTCAAAGCATGTTATATCTGCACCGGTTGAACCTATCTTTTTACCTTTATAGGTTGCACCAAAAGAGTCACAAGCATTTTCAACTATTTTAACATCATAGATTGTAGCCATAGAGTAGACTCTATCTAAATCCACTGTATTACCAGCAATATGAGTTAGAATCACGGCTTTAAGTTTTTTAGATTGATTATCTTCTAGATAATTTTCTAAAAGGTCTAGATTCATATTGTAATGTTCTGGATCAATATCAATAAAAACAGGTTCCGCATCAAAATGACGCACAACTTCAGGTACATTAGGGTGTGCATTTACAGAACAGACAACTTTATCTCCTCTTTTTAAATCAAGTGCAAGCATTGCTAAATGAAGTGCTGATGTACCATGTGAAGTTGCAAGTGCTTCCTCTACCCCTATATAAGCTGCAAACTCTTTTTCAAGCTCTTTTACTTGATTAATCTCATCATGTTCTAAAACATCGTTTACATTTGAGCCTTCTTCTCGTCCGCTCTCTAATCTATAAAATGGAATTCTCATACTTAATCTCCTTGTACTTATAAAGTTATATCTCTTGGATAGTTAAAATCATGGTTGAGTGTTCTTGAAGTCAACTTGGCAATAACTGGCATTTTTCTCTTGAAATGATTACGAAATATTTTTTGTATTATCATATCTAACATCTTTGAATCTATGCCCCTTTGAACTATTTCCTCTCTACTAAGTCTCTCTTCAACATAAAGCTTCATTGCCTCATCTAGTTTGGCATAACTATACCCTAAATCAGCCTCATCACTCTGTCCATCCCATAAATCAGCAGAAGGAGGCTTTTTGATAATGCTTCTGCTTATATTGAGATGCTCTGCTAACGCATAGACTTCACTCTTATATAGATCCCCGATTGGGTTTACAGCACTCGATAAATCCCCATAGAGTGTTCCATATCCCAACATCAGTTCACTTTTATTACTCGTCCCTAAAACCAAAGCATTTTCACGGGCAGAGATATCAAAAAGTGTTGCCATTCTCATACGAGAAGAAAAATTTCCTCTTCTTAAGTTGTCCATATCAGGATTTAACGCTTCATACGCTTTGAGCATTGGCTCAATAGATGCGACAACAGAGTTCATTTGAAAATCCCTACAGAGCTCATCTGCATCATCTAAAGAGCTTTGAGATGAGTAGTGTGAAGGCATTTTCACACATAATAAATCATCTTGAAAAACTTTTTGAGCAAGAACAGCTACAACGGCAGAATCAAGCCCACCACTCAAACCAACTACCACTTTATGGATACCCGTTTTTTTAACTTCGTTCTCTAAAAATCGTTGCAGATAGTCTGAAATTTGCTCATATTTACCCATTGCTTTACTATAACCTTTAAGAATCTTTAACAAAAAATATTATATCCAAAAATATTCCAGCTTTCTATACTAAAAGAGAATTTTTATCATCAATTATTTTTAGATACATTATATCTACACTTATTTGATATAAACTCTTAAAATCAAAATAGGGAGTTAATAAAATGAAAAATTCACAAAGCATATTTATAAAATTAAGAACCGATGTAAAAGCTGTAGATTTTACGAGAGCGTATGAGTGTGTAAATGAAGATAATCAAACAATGATTATCTCTAAGAATGATATTGTTATCGCAGAAGATGGCTCAAAGTTTGTTCATAAACACCATTTTAACGATAAAAGTTTGGAGGATTCTGTCTTAATAAGTAATAGTCTTTCACTTGTAGACAGAGCATTTTATTTCGTTAGCTTTTAACTTTTAATCTATTTCTTATTTCTCTTTCTTGACGCTTTTGCTAATTTAGCTTTTCTTTTTAACTTCTCTTTGTTAAGCGCCGAGAATGCAACTTTTCTCGCATTTACAATTTGTTCAATTTGATTTTCATCTTTCTCTTTTTGAGAATATTTTGCTAAATCAGCAATTTTTTTCTCTTTTCCTAAGTGTGCTATCTTGTAGCCGTCAGTAGTATCTACGCTTGATGTATTTGCTCTACTCATAATTTACCTTTTTTTTAATTCGAAATTATATACTAATTTCTTTAACCCTTAATCATACGAAGATATAAATCTTCAACTCTTGCTCTAGCCCAAGGTGTTTTTCTTAAGAACTTAAGGCTAGAAGTGATGCTAGGGTCATTATAAAAACAACGGATTTCCACATGCTTATATAACTCTTTAAAGCCATAGTGTTCGACTAACTCTTCGAGTATCTGCTGTAGTTTTATACCGTGTAAAGGATTATTTTTGTGCTCATCACTCATGCTTTTATGCCACTCCCTTTTCGTTATGATATTTTATTTTTGCTTGATTTGCTTTTACATAACCCTTTAAGAGCTTTTTATGTGTCTCAAAGCCGTCCAAATCTAAGCCTGGTGTATGGAGTCCATAAAAAGTTTCCCTTCCCTCAATGAGTGCTAAACACTCTTGAACTTTTTCTGCGCCATACATAAGAACTAAAGAGGCTTCATAGTTTGAAAACTCTTTTTCATCCTCCAACTCTATCTCTAAAAGTGCGTCTAAACATCTATAGTGTTTCGTTCGTTTATCATCGTCATACTCCATAAGCAAAGACCAACTGTTCCACTCTTTAGCACCCTCATAATCTCCAAGAGCTAAACAGAGCATCCCTTTTAACTCACCGATTTGCAAGTTTGCCCAAGCTGTATTTGCATCCGATGCTATGCCTATAAACTCTAACACTTTTCGCATATCCTCAAAAGCACCCTCTTCTAGCTGCTCGAGTAAATCTTGCCACTCCTCTTTGTCTAAACTTTTTAGAGAGAGAATCGCTTCACGAAATTGTGCGCCTTCATTGTTGTTACTCCATACCAAATCTTCTACAGGATATATCTCACTCATACCAGGTACAAGAACTCTGCAAGCATATACATTAAGATGTTCATATTCCATGATATAGATTTCATGTCCCATCTCATGGATGATACTGCTTAAGTACTCAAATTCACTCTCAGTGTCCGAATCATGGTTCCAATCAACAAACGCATAATCAGGGCTATCTTTAAAAAAGTCGTAGGAAATCAGACCCGTCGAGTTTATAAAATGTTCTACAAGATTATTGCTATCTGCAACCTCATTCATGTTAAACGAAGGAGCTTGGAAAGAGTCTAGTTGATTCAGCCCTCTGCCTTGTAGTAGTTCCGTTACCGTCCGCTCTAATGCTACTTCAAAACATGGATGTGCACCAAAGGAGGCAAAAACAGAACCATCTTTTGGATTGATAAGTGTTACACTTATGACTGGGTAAACTCCACCTAAAGAAGCATCTGCAACGCGTAAATGAAAGCCATGCTCTGTGAGTTTATCGATAGCCTCTTTGGCATGTGGAAATCTCTCTATTACGGCATGTGGAATCTCAGGTAAACAGATACCCTCTGCAATGATTTTGTTTTTTACATAGCGTTCATATATTTCTGAGAGTGCCTGAACTCTCGCTTCTGCTCTTGTATTTCCAGCAGACATTCCATTACTTACATACAAGTTTGCTATAAGATTCACAGGGAAAAGTATCTCTTCGTTATCACTCAGACGTGTAAAGGGGAGCGCACAGATTCCTCTCTCTCCAGCACCAGAGTTAAGCTCATAGAGTTGCTCAGGCAAAAGTTCTCCATCTGGGTCATAAAAATCCCAAAGAGTCTCATTTAAAAGCTCTTGTGGCATGCGCTCTGAAATCTCAAACCAACGCTCATTTGGATAGTGTGTAAATGCAGCATTTGCAAACTCTTTTCCGAGATAGAAATCCGCAAAAAAGTAGTTACAACTCATTCTCTCAAAGAACTCGCCCAAAGCACTCGCAAGCGCAGCTTTTTTTGAGGCTCCTTTACCGTTTGTAAACATAAGCCCACACTCTTTATCTCGAATGTGAACCGAGTAAACAAAGGGAACTGGATTGAGCCAAGAAGCTTCCTCTATCTCGATATTAAAACTTTTCAATTTTTCAAGCATGCTCTCTATGGAGGATTCTAAATCTCTATCTTTACCTTTTATAAATGTTTTTGTGCTCAATGGCTACTTCCTTTGAAGTTGTTATTTTTAAAATCTTTTAATATATATGTGACAATAGGGTTTTGCATTTTTATGTTTATAGTAGTCTTGATGATACTCTTCAGCCTTATAAAACTCACTGCTTTGAACTATCTTTGTAGCTACATCCAAACCTTTTGACTCTAAAAGATTTGTAAGTTTTTCTATGATTTTTCTCTCACTCTCATCGGAGACAAATACAGCTGAGAGATACTGTTCGCCAATATCTGGTCCTTGCCCATTTTTTTGCGTTGGATCATGAATCTCGAAAAAGAGCCTTGCCAAAGTTTCATAATCTACTTTCGTAGGATCGTATGTTACCTCAACAACTTCTAAATGCCCACTGTCTCCTCTTGAAACATCTTTATAGGTTGGATTTTTCAAAGCTCCGCCCATATAGCCTGAATCAGCACTAATGACACCATCTACATCTTCAAAGTAATACTCAACTCCCCAAAAACAGCCTCCTGCAAAGTAAGCTTTTTTATTTTTAGAAAGCATTAAGGGTTTCAAATCTTGATGCTTAAAATCTATAGAGAGGGAGTTTACGCAGTGTCTGACATTTTTATCGGTCAAACCCTCTCCTTCAAAAACATGTCCTAAGTGCGCCTCGCAATTTGCACAGATGATTTCAACTCTTCTTCCATCCGCATCAGGTACTCTTTTAACTGCGCCTGCAATCTCATCATCAAAACTTGGCCAACCACATCCGCTATCAAACTTTGCGTCTGATTTATACAGAGGAGCGTTACATCTTTTACAGAGATAGACTCCCTCCTCATTTGTTTTATAATATTTCCCGCTAAAAGGTCTCTCTGTCCCTTTATGCTCTATAACGTTTTTCTCTTCTTGTGTAAGTTCATTCCAGATTTGATTTTTCATGATTCCCGTTCCGCTTCCTTGTAATATTGCTAAAAGTGATAAAATAAATAGAACTATCTTCATACCATTACCTCCTAACCCATTGGATACATTATATCTTCTTGTATCCCTTTAATCTCTTTCATAGTCTCTTGTGTCAGTTCTAAATCCAGAGCTGCGAAGGATTCATCCAGTTGTTGCGCAGTTCTTGCACCGATGATAGTCGAGGCAACAAAATCAAATTGCTTTGAGTAAGCAACTGCCAAAGTAACGGGTGATATTTCAAGTCTTTTTGCTATTTGCATATATTTTGCAGTTGTTTGTAAAGACTTCTCATTTACAAAGCGTGTCGCTTGTGCTTGTACACGAATGTTATCACTTTTGAGATACTCTGAATATCTTGCATTATCAGGATAAAAAGCTCCATTGTACTTTCCACTTAAAACTCCACCACCGATTGGCGAATAAGGCAAGAGTGAAATCTGCTCTTCTCTGCAGACATGCGCTAACTCATCTAAAAATCTTGGATTGTTAAGAGAAAAATTATTTTGAATAGACTCAAATCTTGCAATCCCTAATCTCTTAGAAGTCTCATTCGCTTTAGTGAGTCCATACGCACTGTCATTTGAAGTCCCCACATATCTCACTTTCCCCTCTTGAACCAACTCATCAAAAGCTTTGAGTGACTCTTCAATAGGAACAACAGTATCAGGCCAATGCATCTGATACAAATCAATATAATCCGTTTGCAATCTTTTAAGTGTCCCCTCGATAGCTCTCTTTATATGGAACTTATCCACAGCCGTAAAGCCATGACGGATAGGAGGAACGAACCAACCGTTTGCAGCTCCTGCCACTTTTGAAGCAATAATCAGGCTATCTCTCTGTTTTGTCTTGAGCCACTTACCAATGATACTCTCAGTCTCTCCCGCCCATGATGTTTTTGGAGGAACGGGATAGAGTTCAGCTGTATCAAAAAAGTTTATCCCTCTCTCATACGCCTTATCCATTATCTTAAAAGACTCCGCCTCATCACTCCAAGAACCAAAACTCATAGTTCCTAAACAAATCGGTGTTACTCGGAGTCCTGTTTTACCTATATATCTGTACTGCATTAACTCGTATCCTTTTTAGCTACTCTCATTGAAAATATTCAACGCATTTTTTAGTGTAACTTTATCCACATAAAAACACTCTTCCAAAAGAGGTTTAGTTTTATACTCTTTTGTAAATTTTAAATCTTTTACACGAGGTGGCTTTTAACTCTTTAGCAGGTTTCCATATTTATAATAGGCCGCACATGCACCCTCAGAACTTACCATACAGCTTCCTATAGGGCTTGTAGGTTTACATGCAGTACCAAATATAGAGCACTCTGGGGGAGAGGCTTTGCCTTTGAGTATATCTCCGCAGATACAGAGTTTATGATCATCTATCGGCTCTTTTGGCAAAATGTCCTTGTAGAGTATCTCTGCATTGTAGGCATTGTATTCATCTCTTAGTTTCAAGCCACTTTTTGGTATATCACCAAGTCCGCGCCAACGGAAATTTTGCGCTTTTTCAAAATACTTTTCGTTTAACTCTTGTGCTCTTAAGTTGCCTTCTCGATTTACCGCGCGTTTGTACTCTACTTCAAGCTCACATCTGCCCTCTATAAACTGTTTAACTATCATACTAATCGACTGCATCACATCCACAGGCTCAAATCCTGAAACGACTACAGGCTTATGAAAATCACGAGGAAACTCTTCATATATCTTACTTCCAGTAATCACGCTCACATGGCTTGGTCCTAAAAAGGCATCTATCTTACAATCGCTATCCGACAAAAGTGCTGCCATCGCTTCGGGAACAGTAACATGGTTAAGATGAAAGTAAATGTTTTTTATATCTTGTTTAATAACTGCATCTAAAAGTGCAGCACTCATTGGTGTGGTTGTTTCAAAACCAATGGCAAAAAAGATTATCTTGGCATGTGGATTTTCACGGGCAATTTTTAAACAATCCATAGGAGAGTAAACAAACCTTACATCTGCACCCTTACTTCTTGCATCTTGCAGGCTTCCATTACTTCCTGGCACTTTTATCATATCACCTAGAGTCACAAGTATGACATCTGGTTGCATCGCTAAAACATAGGCATGGTCAATCCGCTCTTTTGGCATGATGCATACAGGACAACCAGGACCATGAACAAACTTGATGTTCTCAGGTAGGAGTTGCAAGATGCCATATTTCATAATCGTATGCGTATGTCCTCCACACACTTCCATGATATTTATGGCATGTGGAAGTTTCTTTGAATCCTCTTTAATTCTCTTTGCATAGGCTTTGATGGTGTCGGCATCTCTAAAATCATCGTAAAGATTTTTAAGTTCTAGTGCCATTATGCGCCTCGATTCTCACACTCGTCGTCTTCGAGTATCGCCCTCTGCCTCTCCTCTTCATCCATAGCTTCAATGATTTCTCTGTAGGTCTCCAGACTCAGAAGTGCATCTTCTTCGTCAATCTTGTTCATAATAAAACCAATATGCAAAAGTACATAATCGCCTACTTTTACATCTCCCTCTGACATCAAGTCTAAACTTGCTTCACGCTGAACACCCATAGTATCTACGGTTGCTACATTTTGTTCTTGGTCTATTTTAACAACTTTACTTGGTATTGAGAGGCACATTATCTCATCTCCATTTTGAACTTAATCCATGAAGCTACTTTTTTGAGTGACTCAGCATCTTTGGTACTCACTTCAAGTATATCTACACTTGGTTTGAGTTTTCTTGCCATCTCTTTCTCTTTTTCCATGTCATACTCAAAGTATGGTAAAAGGTCAGTTTTTGTAAACAAAATCAAATCCGCAGTTCTAAACATTACAGGGTATTTCGCTATCTTATCTTCACCCTCAGGAACAGAGACAAGCACAATGTTGAGATGACTTCCCACATCATAACTTGCAGGGCAAACAAGATTGCCTACATTTTCAATAAAGCATACATCTACACTCTCTAAATCCATATGATGAAGCGCTTTATGCACCATAAACGCATCCAAGTGACAAGCAGAACCTGTTTGTATCTGGTGCGCTTGGATTCCACATGCCGAGAGTCGGTCTGCATCACGAGAAGTTTCTAAGTCACCCTCAACTACACCGAATTTAAAATCAGCCACCTTGCTTAAATGTTCAAGCAAAGTCGTTTTTCCACTTCCAGGGCTACTCATGAGGTTGATACACAAAACATCATGCTTGTTAAAATGCTCGCGATTGTGCTGTGCTTCTTGGTCATTTTTATCCAAAATTTTTGTGATAACCGAAATCGTCTTTGGGTCATTGAGTTGTGGATTGTCATGGAGATGTTGATGTGCTTCTTGATGCGCGTGAGACCCTCCGTGATGATGGTCGTGTGAATGCTCTGCATCATGCGCATGTGAATGTACTTCTTCGTGTGAATGTCCTGTTATACTGCAACCGCAATCTTTACACATAGTTTTGTTATCCCTTGATTTTATTTTATTGTTTGAAGTATATTATAGATGAAAAACGGTATGACCGTGAGGTTCTTAGGTTTAGCGGAAGCCTTCATGCTTCCGACGTAACCTTTAGTATGTGTATATTAGATTGTTTCTCTTGCTAGTGTCTCTTTTTTTGCAACACTTTTACTGTAACCGTATGCCAAAAGGATTCCTGAAACATGTAAAATAAGCGTAGAGAGTGTAAATCCTGCAATATAAGTCACAAAACTTCCTGCTTGAAACTCAGCACCATGTGCAAAACCATGGAACATTCCAAAAAATGCAACGATAGCAACAATGATGTTAATAGAGATTTTATTTGCAAAGCCAATAAGAGCAAAAACAACAGCGATAGAAAGAAGTATGCCCTCTTCAACAAATAAGAACTCTACACCTGAGTAACCTATGATTGCAGAGATAACCATTGCACCCATAAAAGCCAAAAGAAGTAGATACCCTTTTTTAGATGCAAAAAAAGCAACCATACCCACACCAATCATAGTCAAAATATGATCCAATCCACTCACGGGATGTAAATAACCGTCTCCAAATCCCCCGCTCTCTAAAGTTGTAGTATGCCCAAAAGCAAGCGCCGCCAAAGATAAAAGCACTAATAATATTTTCATGATGTGTTCCTTAACTTTTTTCTACTCGACTGAATAGCTGTTCATATTCTATATCTTTATTGTAAAAGTAAACTAAATTCACTCATTTCTTATATATTTTTGGTACTAAATAGGATAAAATTCAGTATGAAATGTATCTACTGTAACCATGCAAAACTCTACACCCTCAAATCAGGTCAGATGAAGTGTGCAAAGTGCAAAAAGAAGTTCTCTCCTAAAAAGATAGACACACAATTAAAACTTATAGAAGCTTTTTGTGAAAACCTCACAGTCAACGAAGCAAGTAAACAACTCTCCATCAACTACATCACCGTGAAAAAACGCTACGAATTCTTCCGTCAGCTCATCGCAAACTTCTTAGAAGAGGAGTACAGAGATAAAGCGGTTATAGAGTACGACGAATACATCTACCTAGAAAAAAGCAAGAAAAAAGTGAAAGAGAACATCTTCGATGCGCAAAACTTCCTCACCTTTGCTTATGAAGAGAAAGTATACAACCTCCTCATGCCAAACCTAAACAAATACAAAAATCAGTTTTTAGAAGAGGGAACGGATGGAGTATACTTCAAAGAGTTCTCCAAGTTTATGATGCTCAACAAAATCTCAAAAACAAGAAAAAGAGAAAATATCATCACACAGTTTTGGCTCTTTTTTGAAGATGCTATTTTGAAGTACAAAGGTGTGAGTAGTGAGAACTTTTTTTACTATTTGAAGGAGATTGAGTTTAAGTTTAATTATGAGAAGAGTGCGCAGGAAGAGATTTTAAGAAGTAAGGTAACAGTTAGAGGTGGAAATTAATTAGGCTGAAAAGTTGTCTTGATTTTTAGGGGCATTATAATTGCGTCTAGTGGTCGTATTTTCCACTCTTCAAGCATAGGTATTAATTTATCGGTAACAGTGGTAATAGCTGGCTTAGAAAAGTGTACACCATAG
>PETN01000001.1 GCA_002781365.1 Sulfurimonas sp. CG01_land_8_20_14_3_00_36_23 | reverse complement strand
CGCTAAACTTACTTCTTCGCATGAATACTCCTGATTTATTTTATCAGAATTATTCCGTTCTAAGTGGTACTGTTTTTGGGGAGGCTTACATTGTCAAACCTAATAGTCTCATCTTGTATATCAAAAAATAACTTATTCCTTGTATCTTTTACTATTTCCATATCTTCAATAAAGACTTTAAAAATAGTTCTTGGTTTCTCTATTTTAAATTTACTAAAAACAGGTGTGATAGATAAAGAAAAATTAGATTCTATAATTTTCCAATCTATCTGATAGGAACCTTTTTTCTCTTCTGCTTTTATAGCTTCATTCAAAAAATCATAATAAGGAGTTAAAGCCTCTTTTGTTGTAAATCTAAGTGCGTCAACGACTTTCTCATTATTATTAAAACACGTAAAATATGCTTTATCACCTAATTGTAAGCTGTTATTTTTTTTATATTTTGCCATATTTTTTACTTTATAAATGGATTGTATTTTTCTTGAGCAAGAGTAGGTATTTTCTCATCAAATTTTGGCAATGCTTTACTATCTCCATAAGATGCAAATCTTGCCCTGACTTTTGCCCAATCTCTTAAATCTTTTATTGTCTCTTCCATAGTGCGAGATAATGGGAACGTATCATTTAATGCTTTTTCTATATCTTTTGTTTCAACTTCTTTGCTTTTGTCGTAAGCGATAAAGAGTGCCTCATTGACGGACTCTTCAATCTCTGCACCGCTAAAACCATTTGATTTATCTACTAATATTTTAAGGTCAAAGTCATTTATATCTCTATCTTTTTTCTCTATATGAATTTTAAATATCTCTTCTCTTTCCTTGGCAGATGGTAAATCTACAAAGAATATCTCATCAAACCTACCTTTTCTTAAAAGTTCAGGTGGTAAAGCTTCTATTTTATTTGCAGTTGCTATAACAAAAACTTCATTTTTCTTCTCTTGCATCCAAGTAAGTAAAGTACCAAAAACTTTAGCACTTGTTCCACCATCACTATTACTACTAATACCACTTAACCCTTTTTCTATTTCATCTATCCATAAAATAGATGGGGAGATAGCTTCACTGAGTGCCAACGCTTCTCTCATTCGGGCTTCGCTCTCACCAACTAAAGAAGCAAACACATTACCAAGATCAAGTTTCAACAGTGGTAGTTCCCACTCATTTGCAATAGTTTTAGAGACCAAACTTTTACCACACCCAGGTATTCCTAAAAGCATTACACCTTTTGGTGAAACCAACCCAAAATCTTTTGCATCTTGGGTAAAAGCTTTTCCCCTTTTACCTAGCCACTCTTTAAGATTTTCCATTCCTCCAACCTCTTTGAAGTCTCCTTGAGGATGAAAATATTCAAGTATCCCACTTTTTTTAATAATCTGCTCTTTCTCTTTTACTATTAGAGGTATTTCAAATTTTGTAAGTCTATTTTTATTGGCTAATATTTTTCTGTATGTCCATTCAGCCTCCATAATAGACAATCCTTTTGAAGCTGCAACAATATCTCTTATATCTGCACTATTTGGCTTCATGTCATAAGCTAAATCTTTAGTAACTCCATCCAATACTGCTTGAATAGTTTCATCTTTTGGAAGTTCAAGTTCTAAAACAGGCACCTCTTTTTCAAACTCTTTTACATTCATATTTGATGGTGTTTGAATAATCAAAGTTTTCTTATATCCAGAGTCTGTTCTACAGAGTTCTCTTATAAATCTAATAATTCCAAAATTTTCGTTTGTTAGATAGGGATGAAAATCTTCTAAAATTAAAATACATTTTTTTGTATCTTTTTCTTTGAACCATTCCAATAAATCAAGTGGATCTTTTTCATCCTTCTCTTCATTAAATTGTTTCTCTCCATTGTTCCATTTTTTCAAGCCACTTATAACACTCCATGTATATAGTTCTAAAGCATTTTCTTGAGCTACACCGACACAAAAACCGTATAATCTTTGCCACTCATAAGTTACAACTTGAATTACTGGTATATTCGCTTTTACTAAGTTCTCTAGTTCTTGCTTGAAGTCCACATTCTTCCCCTTTAGTTATTTAGTTATTTAGTTAATGTTTAATATTAGAGATTTTATTTATATTCCAATGTGGCTGATACGTGCAAATCAATTTACTCTTGAGTTCTTTAATTTCTTGGTTAATACTTATAAAATAAATTATAAACTTTAGATTTCTTGTTATTTTATTTTTTAAAATTTAATATTATTGATAATACTGGGCACCTCTAAAAACAACTCTTTTAGCTGTCTAAATTTGCACACTCTATTTTTTTGACTTTCTTTTGAACTTCTATAAAGAAAGTTGAGTCAA
>PETN01000011.1 GCA_002781365.1 Sulfurimonas sp. CG01_land_8_20_14_3_00_36_23 | reverse complement strand
GTCTATTTCTATTTTCATCTGTATTTCCTTCTGTGTGTTAATTTTACCAAATTGACACAGAATTATTTACAGTCCCAATAAAACTGATTTTACAAAAAGTTCAAATTACACCTTCTGCTTAAGTAAATATCCTCTTTTTTAAATAATCTAAATTTTAATTTAGATTGCTGATAATAACTTATTATCAGCCAAATCCACATGCCGAACAAATCCACATGCCGAACAAATCCACATGCCGAACAAATCCACATGCCGAACAAATCCACATGCCGAACAAATCCACATGCCGAACAAAACAAGCGAAGCGCTTTTTGCAAAGCAAAAATGTTTCTTCAGAAATCCACATGCCGAACAGCCATTCGCCCCTGAGAATGAATCTCCACTTTTCTCAAATGTAATTTACACTCGTCAAACTTTAGGTCGCAAATTGCGACTTCCAAATAAACATTACAATATGCAATATTTTTTAATCCAAATAGCTTTTACTGCTACCATAAGTAAAAATATTGAGGATATGACATGCACGAAGTATCAATCATAAACGAAGAGAGTATCAATAGTAAAATCTACTCTATAAGAGGGTTTCAGGTAATGCTAGATAGAGATTTGGCGGAGCTTTATGCAGTAAAACCTATAAGACTTAGAGAACAAGTCAAAAGAAATATTGATAGATTTCCCAATGATTTCATGTTTCAACTAGATGATAGTGAGGTGGATTTTATGGTGTCGCAAAATGCGATACCTTCAAAACAGCACTTAGGTGGCAGCTTACCTTATGTTTTTACTGAACAAGGTGTCGCCAGTATTTCTGGAGTATTAACAAATAAAATAGCAATTGAAATTAATATAAAAATTATGAGAGCTTTTGTTCAAATGAGAAAGTTTATTTTTCAAAATGCCACAATATTTCATAGGTTGGAATCAATAGAAACTAAACACTTAGAACACAAGCTTGAAAGTGACAAAAAGTTTGAATTACTTTTTACCGCATTAGAAAACAAAGAGTTAAAACCAAAACAAGGCATCTTTTACGATGAACAGATTTATGATGCTTATCTGTTTGTCTCAGAACTTATAAAAAACGCAAAAGTAAGTATCGTGCTTATAGACAACTATTGTGACGAGAGTGTGCTTACCCTACTCTCAAAAAGAGGTATACATGTTGATGCTAAGATATACACAAAAAACATAACAAAACAACTACAACTTGACCTCAAAAAACACAACGAACAGTATCCAAAAATAGAACTCAAAAAGTTTGACTCTTCTCATGACAGATTTTTAATCATTGACGGCGATACTGTTTATCACATCGGCGCAAGCCTGAAAGACCTCGGCAAAAAGTGGTTTGCTTTTTCTAAGTTTGAGATGGATGCTTTAGATATTTTGCTAAAACTTGAAAAACAGTAAATGCTGGGTTGTAAAGGATATCAAAGAGGCTAACAAGTATAATTATGAACATTCTTATAGGATTTAACAAATGAGTATATTTGCCTTACAATCAGCGGCAGGCGGTTTTTTGGATGAAGGTTTAAAACGCTTCAATAAAGAGTTTGACGACTGGTGTGTTCAGTTTGATAACTATGAAGATGCTAATCTTATTAGACAAAACCTTGATAAAAAAACAGTTGCAGAGGTTGTAGAGATTACACCTTTAAGTTATCCAAAATATTTTTTTCACACTCTTAAGGGTGTTATCCATGCAACAAGACAGATTGATGATAAAATCATATGCATTATTGAACCATACATGAGTTCAAACTTTCGTATCGCGGTGTGTGACTTAAATACAAAAAATGTAAGAATTTCAAAGAGTAGCTATAAAAATGTGTTAAGTGTAGAAGGTGCTTTTGCACATTTTGAACTCTAAAGAGTATCATTTTATTTTATGAAATTTTTATTTCATGAATCTCATCTATAGCCATACTACGGATATTTAAAGTTATATTCTTTTGACACGAATATTTTTCTGATTTCGGAAACTTCTTCTTTGCGTTCTACAAGAGCGTTGACACAGTCCGAATCAAAAAGAGTACCGATGTTTGATTGTAAATGCTCAAAGGTTTCTTCTATACTGTGTCCCTTATGATATGGGCGTGGATTACTCATAGCATCAAATACATCGGCGACGGCGACTATTTTGCTTTCCATTGGTATTTGAGAACCTTTTAATTTATGAGGATATCCTTCACCATTCATCCTTTCATGATGATAACTTGTAATGTTTTTTAGTATAGTTGTATGTTCATAATCACTTAAGGGCACCTCTAAAAACAACTCTTTTAGCTGTCTAAATTTGCACACTCTATTTTTTTGACTTTCTTTTGAACTTCTATAAAGAAAGTT
>PETN01000031.1 GCA_002781365.1 Sulfurimonas sp. CG01_land_8_20_14_3_00_36_23 | reverse complement strand
CAAGTAATAAACATTAATAACAACATATCTCTTCGTGAGATTTTCTTTGTATGAGATAATCAAATGAATGATTTCTCTTTACTCTAGAAAGGAGGTGATCCAACCGCAGGTTCTCCTACGGTTACCTTGTTACGACTTCACCCCAGTCGCTAATTCCACCGTAAGTGGTAGCCTCCCGAAGGTTAGCTTCCCAATTTCGGGTGAAATCAACTCCCATGGTGTGACGGGCGGTGAGTACAAGACCCGGGAACGTATTCACCGTAGCATTGCTGATCTACGATTACTAGTGATTCCAGCTTCATGCTCTCGAGTTGCAGAGAACAATCCGAACTGAGAGACGCTTTATGAGATTGGCTCCACCTCGCGGTATCGCAACTCTCTGTACGCCCCATTGTAGCACGTGTGTAGCCCTAGCCATAAGGGCCATGATGACTTGACGTCGTCCTCACCTTCCTCCTCCTTACGAAGGCAGTCTCTTTAGAGTGCCCAGCTTAACCTGCTGGCAACTAAAGACGAGGGTTGCGCTCGTTGCGGGACTTAACCCAACATCTCACGACACGAGCTGACGACAGCCGTGCAGCACCTGTTTTCAAGTTCCCCGAAGGGCACTTCCGTATCTCTACAGAATTCTATCAATGTCAAGGCTAGGTAAGGTTCTTCGCGTATCTTCGAATTAAACCACATGCTCCACCACTTGTGCGGGTCCCCGTCTATTCCTTTGAGTTTTAATCTTGCGACCGTACTCCCCAGGCGGAACACTTAATCTGTTAAGTGCATCACCGAGATGACAAGCATCCCGACGACTAGTGTTCATCGTTTAGGGCGTGGACTACCAGGGTATCTAATCCTGTTTGCTCCCCACGCTTTCACGCCTTAGCGTCAGTTATGTTCCAGGAGATCGCCTTCGCTTTCGGTATTCCTAGTAATATCTACGGATTTTACCCCTACACTACTAATTCCATCTCCCCCTCCCATACTCTAGGTTCCCAGTTTCAAATGCAGTTCAATGGTTGAGCCATTGGATTTCACATCTGACTTGAAAACCCGCCTACGCGTCCTTTACGCCCAGTGATTCCGAGTAACGCTTGCACCCTCCGTATTACCGCGGCTGCTGGCACGGAGTTAGCCGGTGCTTATTCATAAGGTACCGTCATTTTCTTCCCTTATAAAAGGAGTTTACACACCGAAATGCGTCATCCTCCACGCGGCGTTGCTGCATCAGGGTTTCCCCCATTGTGCAATATTCCTCACTGCTGCCTCCCGTAGGAGTCTGGTCCGTGTCTCAGTACCAGTGTGGCGGATCATCCTCTCAAACCCGCTACCTGTCATTGCCTTGGTGAGCCATTACCTCACCAACTAACTGATAGGATATAGGCCGATCTCTTAGCGAAAAAACTTTCCCGACTGACATTATAATCAGAAGGAGTATCCGGTATTAATCATCGTTTCCAATGGCTATCCCAGACTAAGAGGCACGTTACCTATATATTACTCACCCGTGCGCCACTAATCATAAGAGCAAGCTCTTAATCATCGTTCGACTTGCATGTGTTAAGCACGCCGCCAGCGTTCACTCTGAGCCAGGATCAAACTCTCCATAATTGTTGACCCGAAGGTCAGATTATGTAAAGATCACATTGCTGTGAAATTACTGATCTTTTGCCCAAGATTTATTAATCATTGGCTTTGTTTACCATTTAAGTCTCCTTATAAAGAAACGAGTCCCTTTATAATTCCTCTCACTAAAGCTACAAAGCTAAGCTTTGAGATTTAGTTTCAATGGATTTCTTTTGTATAGTTACCTATATCTATTGGGTATTCATATTACTATGAACCAAATAGAATAGACGGTTGTTGTTTATTAATTATTTCTAAGTAATATTCTTCAACTTAATAGTTATTATTAAGTCTATTACTTGCTTAGTTTTCAATGATCTCAAACATTATTTAGATGCCTTCAACTCGAAGTATCTCTTAACCTTTTTCAAGGTCTCTTTGTTTGTGGATGGGAATTATAGGAGATTCAATCTTAAATGTCAATAGTTTGTTGGAGGAATTTTTACATTTTAAATATAGTGTTTATTTTTCATCAATTCTGCTTATATTTCTATCCTATATCTAACTCTTGTTTCCTAGAATATTTACTATACATATATGTGTTATTGATTGTTCTTTAACTTTGTTGCTATGTATTAACTCTTTACATATAAAATTCAAAGTCTACAATTTAAACAATTACCCTATAAGAGTAATTAAAAAAGGAAAGTTATGGGATTATATGATCGTGATTATGCGAGAGGGAACTCTTTTACTTACGAAAACGCTTCAAAAAGTGATACACAAATTATCACTTTCGTCAAAGAGACATACAAGCTTTTTGCCGCATCGATGATGGCTGGTGCCGTTGGAGCGTATGTTGGAGTACCTATGGCGGGAACAATAGCGGCTTATTTTTGGCCACTCTTTGCTTTGGAGATAGGATTGCTGATTGGCTTGCATTTTGTAAAGCATAAGCAAGGTATTAACTTGGCTGTTATGTTTGGTTTTGTATTTATGACAGGCTTGATGTTAGCGCCTCTACTTTCTCGTACACTTGGAATGAGTGGTGGTGGAACAATAGTTGGAAATGCATTTGCAATGACCTCTGTAGTTTTTGGCGCGATGAGTTTTTATGCTATCAAAACTACAAAAGACTTTTCAGGATATGGAAAACCATTAATGATTGCACTTTTTGTTATCATTGGATTTTCTATCATTAACATATTCCTTGGCAATCCTATGCTTCATGTTATTATCTCTGGTGCAGTCGTTATACTCTTTAGTATCTTAGTAGTTTATGACACTCAGAACATTATGAGGGGTGCGTATGAAACTCCTATTGATGGTGCCATTGCACTTTACTTAGACTTTTTAAACATCTTTACTGCTTTATTGCAGTTATTTGGTATTTTTAACAACGATGACTAAAGATATTTCACCCGGGCTACTCCGGGTGATAGATGCAAATCTCAACCGAGTTAAAGAGGGTATTAGAGTTGTAGAAGATATAATGCGATATCGAGATAACAACAAAGAGCTCTCATCAAAACTAAAATCATTAAGACATCTTGCTCGTGTAGAAGAGACCTCTGCGCTTTTAATGAATCGTGACAGTATGCACGATGTCCTCCGAACAACTACAAAAAGTGAAATTACCCGTACAGATATCAAGAGTATCATAACAGCTAACTTTAAAAGAGCGCAGGAGTCTGCAAGAGTCTTAGAAGAGATTTATAAACTCTCCAATCACAAACAGAGTGAGGATTTTAAGCAGATACGCTATGAACTTTATAATCTTGAAAAGATAATATCGCTTAATGAGAAGTGATAAAAACCACTTCAAACTCTAAATAATTCACTGGATACTCTTGCATTAACTTTTTGGTTTGCCTGTAGTTAAGCACTTTTCTTGAGCCACTTACTCCGCTCTGCTTTATGTACTTAAACATATCTCGTGTAGATTCAAACTCTAGTTTATACTCAACAACTTCAAAATCTACATCGAAATACTTTTTTTGCAAGGCATTGACTTCATTCGCACTTCTTAAAATTGATTTCAAAGATGCTGTATTATTTAAAGATTTAAAAGTATTGGATGTAAAAATAGCGAGAAAGAGAGGAGCATCTAAATCCTGCAGGGTTTGAAACACTTCTTCAAGGTTCTCTGCCCACTGCAGTGCTGATGCAGAGAGCACACAATCAAATGAATGAGACGAAAGAAGATTTTTTAAAAAAAGTTTATCGTTAAAATCACCATAAACAACTTCTACTTTTTCTGACTTTGGGTGCAAATCTAGCATTCCCTGTGCAAAATCTACACCAACGAAATGTTCATACTCCCAACTAACACCTCTACATACGCCTCCACTTCCACAGCCCAAATCAAGAATATTTTTAGGCTCTATAGATAACATAGAGAGAAGTTTTGCAACTACTTTATTTTGAATTATATTGAGCGCACCATAGTGTGTTGCATATTTGGAAAATTCCGAACTTATTTTCATTTTCTAGTTGAGTCCAAAGAGATTATAGTCACTCCAAGAGGGAGTAAAAAGTGCTTCCTAACGATTTAACAAGCCAAGCTAAAACTATTGCGACGATTATATCAGCTTAAAAATAATTTTACCTTTCATACACTTAGGAGAGTACCTTTGACTCTTATGGACGTAAAATAGTGCATTGTAAATCGAAGAGAATAGAGATAAAAAGATATTTATCTCATAAGCTATTTTGTTATATGAGTTTTTTTAGATATAATTCGCCACTTTTTATATCAGGAATTTATAAATGACTACTAGTCTTTTACTTACTATTCAAATAGTTTTAGTTGTTATCTTAGTTATCGCAGTTTTATTGCAAAAAAGTTCAAGCATAGGTCTTGGCGCGTACAGTGGTTCAAATGAATCTGTCTTTGGAGCAAAAGGTCCAGCTGGTTTTTTGGCTAAAACTACTTTCATTATTGGATTTTTATTTGTTGTAAATACCCTCTCTTTAGGCTACCTTTACTCTACAGAAAAAAACGTTTCAGTAGTTGACAACCTTGTTGAAACTACAAATGTTCTTGCTCCTACTGCTCTTCCAGCACAAAAAAGCGAAACAAACACTACAAAATAGTTGCATCTCGCAACTATCCCTTTACCCCTCTCTATTTAAGTACTTTTATATCAATTAAAATATTTCTTGCTACAATTACGCATTATTTTTAGATATAAGGAAAGAAAATGCTAGATGAGATAAATACCGATTGCGAAACAAAAATGCAAGCAAGTACAGACCATATGCTAAGAGATTTTAAAACGCTCCGAACTGGTAAAGTGACGACCTCTGTTTTAGATAATGTAAAGATTGATTACTACGGCACTATGACTTCTCTTGATCAGGTTGGTTCTGTTATTGCAACAGATGCTACAACTATTGTTGTAAACCCTTGGGAAAAAAATCTTATCGCTTCTATTGAAAACGCTATCTCTAAAGCGAATGTTGGAGCTACACCAAATAATGATGGTGAACAAATCAAACTATTTTTTCCAGCTATGACAGTTGAGCAGAGACAAGAATCTGTTAAGCAGATGAAAGGGATGGGTGAACACGCTAAAGTTTCCATCAGAAATGATAGAAAAAATGCAAATGATAAAATCAAAAAGTTAGAAAAAGATAAAGAGATAACTGCAGATGAGTCAAAAACAGCTCAAGATGCAATTCAAAAAATCACTGATAAATATTCAGCAAAAATTGAACAAATTTTAAAAGACAAAGAAGTAGAAATTCTTAAGGTTTAATCTCATTTCCACATGCCAAAGTTTGGCATGTGGAAACACCAAGGAAAACAGATGGATGTTAAAAAAATATACATGGATGCAGATGCTCTTTTAGAAGGACATTTTAAATTAAGCAGTGGAAATCACTCTCAATATTATCTGCAATCTGCAAAAGTATTGGAAGAGCCAAAAACTGCAAAACTGCTTGCAGATGCTTTGGCTAAACAAATCAAAGAGAGTGGCTTAGAGATAGATACCGTATGTGCCCCTGCACTTGGTGGTCTTATAGCTGGTTTTGCTCTTGCACAAGCACTAGATTGTCGCTATATCTTCGCTGAGAGAGTAGAGGGTCAGATGAGCATTCGTCGTGGCTTTGAAGTAAGTAAAGGCGAAAAAGTACTTATGTGTGAAGACATTATTACAACAGGCGGTTCTGCTATGGAAGCAGCAGCGGTTGTAGAGAGTCTTGGCGGAAAAATCGTCGGTGTTGCAGCTTTAGCAAATCGTGGTTTTTGTAAACGCGAGCATAGTGATGTAAAGACAAAACCTAACTGTAAACTTCCTCAAGATATTCCATTTTTTGCTTTGGCTGATTTTACATTTGAGATGTATGCACCTGAAGCATGTCCACTTTGTAAAGATGGAAGCGAAGCAATCAAGCCTGGTTCAAGAGGAAATTAACTAGATGTCTGAGAAATTTAAAGTAGATATTGAGCATCTTCAAAAAGTACATAGAACTATCAGAAAAGCAGGAAATATTTTTCCAAATGAGAGCACCCTTGTTGCAACACTCGAAGAGGAGATTATCAAAGCACAGGATGATAATTCACTTAACACCTACTACTCCATGGCACAGTATCTAAAGCAGAGAATAAAAGAGCTTCGTTCTCACTTAGAAACACCACAACAAGGTGTTGAAGAGGCATATACTGACTTAACTTGGAGCATTAACTACCTTCAATGGCTCGTAGCAGAAAAGAAAAACTAAAGTATAGATTATTTATATTTTAGTTGACAACTAAGCATCCTCTCTACAAGTACTCTAGCAACTTCGAGTTTCCCATCTACCACAAAAGTTATATCAAGGTCGCTCAACTTTTGCTTCTCTTCCAAAGAGACGACCTTTACAACTAAATTAATATGTTTATTATATTTTAAAACGCCTTCACATATTAATCTTTTCTTCTCTAGGTTATCCAGAGTAACGATTACAGAAGCTGCGTTCTCTGCACGAAGTGCATTTAAGATAGAGCTTTTTGAAGCATCACCCAGATAAGCTTCTAGTCCATCTGCTTTTGCTTCTTGCACATGCTTTGGTGAGTTATCTACGACAATGTATTTTGCTCCTACCATATCCAAATGCTGAACCACGAACTTTCCGACAACACTATATCCACAAACAATAACATGATCTTTGATTCCTTCAAGAGAAGAGAGGTCATCTGCAATCTGCTCTTTTGAACCGAAGAACTCTACAATCCGACCAATTTTTGCGATAAAAAATGGAGTAACCACCATTGAAAAGATAACCACAAGAACCAGTAGAGAGACTAGCTCTTCTGCAATAATCCCACCCATACTCGCTACCGCAAAGATAACAAAAGAGAACTCCCCAACTTGAGAGAGGGCTAAAGCACTTTTGAGGGAATCCACATGCTGAGAAGTCACCCTAAGCACGCCATAAATAATGATGGTTTTAATGATAAATATAAATACAAAAAGTCCAATAATGATATGTAGGTTTGAGAGAAAAAGCAACATATCCACTTTCATACCCACTGTTACAAAGAATGTTCCAAGCAAGATATCTTTAAATGGCAGAATGTCAGATTCAACCTTATGATGGTATCTCGTCTCAGCTATAATCATCCCCGCGACGAATGCTCCTAAAGAGTAGCTAAATCCCATATAATGTGCGAGCAAAGAGGCACAGATAACAATTAAAAGTACAGAGCCCATAAAAAGCTCTTCGAGTTCAGAAGAAGCAGAAAAGTGCAGGAGCCAAGTCATCAGCTTCTTCCCTACAACAAAAAGAAGACCTACGACAAAAACAGCACTTAAAAGAGTGTTTTTTAAAACTTCAAATACGCCTTCACTCGCTCCGCTCGTCAAAAAACCTATAAAGATTAAGATAGGGATAACTGCGATATCCTGAAAGATTAGAATACCTGTAGATTTCTGTCCATAGGGACTGTATATCTCTTTTGAACTCTTAAGGTAACTTAACACAACCGCAGTTGAAGAGAGCGAAAAGCCCAAGGATATGATAGCAGCAGAGTGAAAATCAAGTCCAAAAATATAAACACATATTGCATAAACCACGATAGCGGTAAAAGCAACCTGCATAAAACCATTTCCAAATATCTCTTTTTTCATACTTCCCATTTTAGAGAGAGAGATTTCAAGTCCAATGGTAAACATTAAAAAAACAATACCAAATTCACCAACGAGTTCGAGTGTATGAGAATCTTTAGCAGAACTTAAATCAAAAGCATATACGATAATAATTCCCGTTAATATATAACCGATTATTTGAGATATTCCTATCTTTTTTAAAAGAATGTTTAATACTATAGATATGCCTAAAGCGGCGATTACATAGAGAAGAGGTTCTCCCATTTTGTACCTTTAAATTTTTAAATCATTATATAATAAAACGTGTTACTATTTTGTATTTTCTCAAAAATGAGATATACTTTTGCCAATGAAAGATGATTCGTTGTTACATCTTTAGTTTGTTTTATATTGATAACCTTCGTGTTGCAGTACATTTAACCTGAGAGAAACATCATTTTATATTTTCAACCACCTCCTTGTGAGGTGTATTTCAACACAAAAGGCTAGACAATGGCACAATTAGTAAACGGTACAGTTAAATGGTTCAACAGTGAAAAAGGTTATGGATTTATCGAGCAAGAAAATGGTGGAAAAGATGTATTCGTACACTTCCGTCAAATTAACAACACAGGTTACGACCGTGTTTCACTTCAAGAAGGTCAAAAAGTGACTTTTGAGATTGGTGAAGGCGAAAAAGGACCACAAGCAGAAAACGTTACAGGTCTGTAATTTTTCTTATGAGCGGTTCGCCGCTCATTTTCTCAAACACCTCCCCCAAACATTTTATTTCCACTCAATCATTCTAGAGCATACAAAACAGACTCTATTCTTTCCACATGCCAAGAATCTATACAGAATTTAAGAGATTCTACACTATAATCGCGATACTTATTTAATATATTTTATGGAGTTATACATGACGAAATACATTTTTGTTACCGGCGGGGTTTTAAGCTCTCTTGGAAAAGGGATTACGGCAGCAAGTGTTGGCACATTGCTTAAACACTCAGGCAAAAATGTTGGCATGTTGAAAATAGATCCCTACATCAATGTTGATCCTGGAACAATGAGCCCACTTGAGCATGGTGAAGTTTTTGTTACAAGAGATGGTGCTGAAACGGACTTGGACATAGGAAACTATGAAAGATTTCTTGATACTTCTTACTTAAAGTCAAGTAACTTTACAACGGGTCAAGTCTACTCTAGCGTTATTGAGCGAGAGAGAGCGGGTGGCTATTTAGGTCAGACGATTCAGGTTATCCCTCATATTGTTGGAGAAATTGTTAAGCGTATTAAAATAGCCGGTGAAGGGCATGACATCCTTATTGTAGAGCTTGGTGGAACCGTTGGAGATATTGAAGGTTTACCTTTTATGGAAGCGATCCGCCAGATGAAACATGATGATGAAGTCGAAGGAACATTTTTTATTCATGTTACGCTTATTCCTTACATCAAAGCTGCTGGTGAACTAAAATCTAAACCGACACAACATTCCGTTCAAGAGCTTCGTCGTATCGGGATTACTCCACAGATGATTATTGCTAGAAGTGAAAATCCACTTCCGAAAACTTTCAAGAAAAAACTGGCGATGAGTTGTGATGTTGCAAACGACAGTGTTATAGAAGCACTTGACGCAGCTACTATTTATGACATCCCAGTTACATTTTTAAGACAAAATATCTTAAAACCTATCTCTAAAGAGCTAGACCTTGGGGAACTTAATCCTGATATGGAAGAGTGGGACTCTTTGGTGAAAAAGATTGTTCAACCTAAAAATCGTACAGTTGTCGGTTTTGTTGGAAAATATCTTGAACTTAAAGAGGCGTACAAATCTTTAACAGAGTCACTTATCCACTGTGGCGCACATCTTGATACAAGAGTTGAGATTTGTTGGGTAGATTCTGAAATGATTGAAGAGAGAGGTGCCGCAGCCCTTTTAAGTGATTGTGACTCCGTTTTAGTAGCGGGAGGATTTGGTAACCGTGGAATCGAAGGAAAAATACAAGCTATTGAGTATGCACGTGTAAACAAAGTTCCTTACCTTGGAATCTGTCTTGGAATGCAACTCACTCTCGTTGAGTATGCGAGAAATGTTCTTGGACTTGAGGGTGCTAACTCGATTGAATTTGATGAAAATACACCACACCCAATGATTTACCTCATCGACAACTTTTTAGACCAATCAGGTGGCATGCAACTTAGAACACATACGTCACCAATGGGCGGAACGCTAAGACTTGGGGAGTATCCTTGCGATACAAAAGAGGGTTCAATCCTAAGAAAAGCTTATGGTGGTGCGAAAACAATCTATGAGAGACATCGTCACCGCTACGAGGCAAATCCTGCATACCGCGAACAACTTGAAAAAGCAGGCATGATTGTTACTGGGGAGTCCAATGGACTTATAGAAACTGTTGAGATTCAAGGTCACCCTTGGTTCTTGGGCGTTCAATTCCATCCAGAGTTTACTTCAAGACTACAAACTCCAAACCCTTCTATTTTAGCTTTTGTCGAAGCTAGTTTGAGTGCAGAATAACTATCCGCATTTAGATAAGCCAGCTCTTTTTGAGCTGCTTTCTAAAAGATTCTCCGCCGAAGATAAAAAACTCTCACAAATACCCAACCCTGCCCTCCTTCAAGATGCTACAAAGTCAGCAAAAAAAATCGCTTCAGCCATCGCAGAGAAGAAAAAAATCACACTGATTGGGGATTATGATGTAGATGGAGTAAGTTCCACAGCCATTATGGTTGATTTTTTCAGACAAATTCCATATCCACTTGAAGCAATCATCCCGAACCGTTTTAACGATGGTTATGGAGTAAGTCCAAATGTTTTAAACCGAGTCGATGCAGATTTAGTCATAACAGTAGATAATGGAATAGCAGCCATTCAAGCCGCAAAAGTTTGTAAAGAGAGAGGCATTGACCTCATTATTACAGACCACCACACTCCCTCAGAAATCTTGCCAGAAGCTTTTGCCATTATAGACCCTAAACTTTCCACATGCCAATACCCTTTCAAAGAGATATGTGGTGCACAGGTCGCATGGCTTCTTTTAGGGCTTCTCAAAAAAGAGTTAAATCTAAAAATCGATATGCGGCAGTTTCTCGATATCTTAGCAATTGCCATCATCGCCGACATCATGCCACTTATTGACATCAATCGAACGCTCGTCAAAGAGGGCCTAAAAGTTTTAATGACTTCAAATCGACCCTCCTCTATCATCATCAGAGATTTTCTCAATAAATCTTCCATCACCTCTGATGACATTGCCTTTCAAATAGCCCCTCGAATCAACGCAGCAGGGAGAGTTGAAGATGCATCGATTGCGTTAGCCTTTTATACAGCTTCCTCCACAAATGAAGCCTATAAGCAGTTTGAACTTTTGGGGCAATTAAATGCATTTAGAAAAGAGACCGAAGCAGAGTGCACAAAAAAAGCTTTGGCATGTGGAAATCACTTTGACGATGTAATTGTAGTCTCAGGAGATGATTGGCACGAAGGGGTTGTAGGTATTGTTGCGGCGAGACTTGTAGAGCATTTCAGTAAACCTGCTATTGTTTTAAGTTGTTCCGATGGAGTAGCAAAAGGGAGTGCAAGAAGCATAGGTGATGTCAATATTTATGAACTTATAAAAGCAAATGAGAGCTACCTCAGCAAATTTGGTGGGCATAAAATGGCGGCAGGACTTGGATTACAGAAAAAAGATATAGATGCATTTCGAGTTGCTATTAATCAAACAGCAGCACGCCTTAATCCTGATGATTTCATTCCAAAAGAGCAGATTACAGGCATACTCTCATCAGAGGATATAGACCTTGAACTTTTAAATCTTTTAGAGAGTTTTGAACCTTATGGCGAAGCAAACCCTCGTCCTACCTTTCTACTCCATGATGCCCAAGTGCTCAATATAAAACTTATGGGTGCAGATAAGTCCCACTCTAGAATTGAGATACTACAATTTCCACATGCCAAAAAGAGTTTAGAACTTATCGCCTTTAGAACTGTTTTTCAAATGCCAAGTGATAGGAAAATTTCATGTAGTTACAGCGTGGCAAAAAATGAGTTTAATAACAGAGTCTCCGTGCAACTTCTTATCAACAAAATATACTAATCCTCCGCTCATCTTCTAATCTTAAGTTAAAACTTTTCTTAAGCCACCAAGCTGTACAATGAACGCACTTAAATCGCGTAAAAGGAAGACTATGAAGAAGAATGTAATTTTAGAAGAAATTCTAGCTGAAGTTGATAAGCATCCAGAGATTATGTCTCGTCGTGAAGCTCTAAAGTATCTAACTGTTTCCCCACTAGCGGCCTCCATCTTAGCAGGTGCAACTGTAGGGGCTACATCTGCAGTAGCTTCCAATGCGAAGGGTAAAATTGTTATTGTTGGCGGTGGCTTGGCTGGGATGAGTACGGCAGCACGTCTCAACAACACTCTCTCCGATGCGGACATTACTATAATCGAACCTAATCCCCTATCTACCTCTTACCAACCTGGGCAGACACTTGTTGCAGCAGGTCTTTGGGAGAAGAACGATATTCTTTACAATAGAGATGACTACCTTCCAAGTGGAGTCAAACTCATCAAAGGAAGCGTGACTGCTTTTGATCCAAAAAACAATAAAGTCACTGTGGATGACGCAGAAGAAGTTACTTATGATCAACTCATCGTTGCAACAGGTGTTGAACTTAACTATGGAAAAATCAAAGGGCTTAAGGGTATAACAACTTCAGCAGATGCAGACAGTAGTGTTGTTAAAAGTGGCGGTGTTGGTAAAGATGGTGTCTACTCACTCTATTTTGCTAATGGAGCAGAAGATACATGGAAAGGTATTCAAGAGCTGATAGAAAAAGCAAAAGCACACACAGGAAGTCAAAAGCTCCAAGCACTCTTTACACACCCTGCTACCCCTATTAAATGTGGTGGTGCACCTAAGAAAATCATGTATCTTACACATGCTAGACTTGAAGAAGCTGGTGTGCGTGACAAAGTTGAACTCATTTTCTATCCAAATGGACAAAGTATGTTTGGTGTTCCAGAGTACCATGAAGCTATTTTGCAACAGTATAAAGATAGAGACTTTAAATGGCACTATGCACATAACTTAGTCGAAATAGATACAGCCAATAAAATAGCAATCTTCAAACATCACTGGCAAGAGAAAGGTGAATACGACAAAGACCTAGAAGAGTACTCTATGGTGAATAAAAATGAGAGAGTAGAAGTGAAGTATGACTTTATTCACATTACACCTCCTATGCAAGCGCCTAAAGTCGTTGCAACTTCTGAAATTGGTTCAGAAAAAGGCTGGGTTCCTGTTACAAAAGAGACTCTTCAGCATGTGAAATTCAGCAATGTATGGTCTCTTGGAGATGTTGCGGCTATACCTATGGGAAAAACAGGTGGTTCTGTTCGTAAACAGTACAAAGTTTTAGTAGATAATATCGTTGCTTCTATGGAGGGTAAAAGCGCTTTACCTTCTGCGTATGGTGGATATACTGTATGTCCGTTAATCACAGGTATTGGTACAGTTATGCTTGCAGAGTTTGACTGGAGTAAAAAGCCAACTCCATCATTTCCTCTTGACCCAACAAAAGAGAGATGGATTTGGTGGCTCTTAAAAGTCTATGCACTCAAACCAATGACAATGTACGGAATGCTTTCAGGTAGAGCATAATTTAGCTTTCTTTTATGATGGCTTTACCCCCTTCATTCCAAGAGACAACAGGGATGCCAAGTAAATAATAAATAGTTATTTTATTCTTTCTTGGCTACAATATGTAAATTCTATAAAGGAGAGATAATGATTAAAATCGTAAAAATTGCACTTACTGCTCTTATCGTTTTAGGAATGAGTGCTACAGCACTCAGTGCTGATCCTGCAAAAGGTCAGAAGCTCTATCTCAAAAATCTAAAAGCTGTTTGTGGAATGACTGGCGCAGCAATGGCTGGAAAGCATACACAAGATGAGTGGCAAGAACTTCAAGATGAGGGTAAATTGGCAGATGAGATAAAAAAAATATGTCCAAATGTAAAGGGGGGTGCTTTGAAAGAGAAGTATTTACCATTTTACTATGACTTCTTTCATGAGTATGGCAGTGACAGCGGAAATGTGCCGTCTTGCTAATTAAAACTTCGATTATAACTTCAAGCGTAAGCTTGAAGTTATCCTAAATCATAAACCTCCTTATTCATAGGTACGTATGCCAAAAATAATCAACAACTTAGATGCCCGCTCAGAAATCACAGAGATAAAAGCACTCAATGACCAGATTGTAGCTTTTAGTACAAGATCACATGGAATCAAACTTTTTGCTGTACATGAATCCGAATTAAAACTAAGCCTCATCACTAAACACCTCAATGCGCAAACAAAAGCAATCGCTTTTAGCAATGACGGTAGTTTCGTTACGTTTGCAAATGAGACCTATATTTTCATTATCCACATGCCAACAAATGAGATTATAAAGAAGATACCTATTGAAGAAGATGTCGTAGAGATTCTATCCTTTGACCTCTCCTCAAGCTACATCATTGCAGGAACAAAGAGAGGACGCGTTTTACAATATAAGTGCAATGATGTCTCCCTCCTTTCAAGATTATGTTCCTTTCCGTACTCTAAAGTTCAAGACAAAGATAAAGTTGACAAAAATTTTGTCAGTGCTTTTGCTTTTCACTCAAATAAACTTGCATGTACGGGTTATGGTGGTGCAATTTATGTTTTGGACTTGCACTCACACATAAAAAAAGAGGTATTTACCCACAATAGAATTCGTTCAGATGCTCTATGCTTTTTAGATGAAGATAGAGTCGCTAATGGCGACTGCCATGGTGTAATACATATCAGATCCCTCAAAGACAAAAGGGTTCATAAAAAAATAAATACTCCTTTTACAAAGGTGAAGCAAATTATTTTAATGCCTAACAAAGATTACATCATGGTATGTGGTCAAACAAATACGCTTGCCGTGATTGATATAAAAAATTATAAAATTGTCCATACAAAATATATAGAGTGCGAAGCTGAGATACAAAGGATTTCTCTTCTTGATGATGAGACACTTCTTATAGCACTTAAGAATGCACAAATTTTAAACGTATTTCTTCCAAGTCTCAAACAGCTTAAATCTTTTATTCTTCACAATTCTCTTGACCTTGCTTATGAACTCATTGCAAGAGAGCCGATGCTAAGAGGTTCTTTAGAGCACCAAGAGTTGGAAGCTACATTTGATAAAATTTATCTTCAAGCAATTGATGCCCTTATTCACCATAATGAAAAGTTAGCTTTGCAACTCACAGATATATTTAAAAATGTTCTCTCAAAAAAAGTGCAAATCAGAGAGCTTTTTACCGCTTTTAACAACTATCCGAAACTCCAATCCTATTTTACAGAGAAGAACCACGCTTTAGCTTATGCTCTTGTGCTTAGGTTTCCTCCTTTGGAACACACTTGGCAATACAAGAGAATGGAGCAAACTTGGAAGCAAGCATTTATGTCCGCACAAAAGCAGATGATCCTCTCAAGAGAAGAGAATGCAAAACTTTGTTTAAACGATTACATGATGGTAAGCTCCAAGCGACCTCTTATTCAACTCATTTTAAAGCAAAACAAAGAGTTCATCGAATTTTTAAAAGCTATAGGAGAGAAGGATTATTTTAAAGTACATCATTTAGCGCTTAAAAATGAAACTTTTACACAAATCCCAACCTATAAAGCACTCAAAGAGAAGCTTCAAGAAGACCTCAATGAGATAAAAGGGCATATCAATAAATGTGATGTTGATTTAGCAGAAGAGATGCTTTTAAAGCTTAAAAACTTACCTACACTTGCCCAAGAGGTTTCAGAGCTTTATGAAAAATGTCAAAATATTCAAGAGTTGCGAAAAGCTTATAAAAAGAGTGATTTTTTAGCATGCTACAATATTTTAGACACGCATGACAATCTTTACTCTACAGAGCTCGGCTTGCTTTTAGAGAGACATTGGCTCAAAATAGTCCACAACTGTGAAGAGTTTGCCCTCAAGGGGAATATAAGAGATATTAAAGCGTCTCTTGGTGAACTTATACACATAACAGAGAGACGAAGTAAAATTGGGGATTTATTAAGACTGAGCTTCCATGTAAAGATAAAAACATTGCTCGCTCAAAAAAGTTTTAAAAAAGCAGAAAATATTATCTACTCCTACGCGGACATCTTTGGTCGTGACAGTGAAATCAGCTCGATTATGAAAAAGTATGAAGCTGCTTCATCCAAAAAGCTAGCTATTACACACGATCAGCAGAACTCTCGAGATAACTGGATTCATTCTGATATCATCATGAAGGGTCGTTCATCAGTTTGATTAATGCCTCTTCTGTCTCTTTGTAATCACTCTGATACCTTGCATCTTGTGTTAAAAACTTCTCCATCCCTGTTTTTTTGCTTATCGCCTCATCAAGTTCAGGGTCAGTCCCCTTTGTATAAGCTCCAATGCGAATTAAAACCTCGTTCTCTTTTAAAAGTGTATAGATTCTTCTGAACTTTAAAATAGCTTGTAGATGCTCAGAAGAGACAATATCGCTCATTACCCTTGAAGCGGAATTTAAGACATGCACAGGGGGATAAATCCCAAAATCCGTTAGCTCTCGAGAGAGTACGATATGTCCATCCAAGATAGACCTTGATTGATCTGCAATCGGGTCACTCATGTCATCACCCTCTATAAGAACAGTAAAGAAGGCTGTAATAGAACCTTTGCCCTCCTCTTTTCCTGCTCGCTCCATCAACTGTGGAAGAAGTGTGAGCGAAGATGGTGGATACCCTTTAGAGGTTGGAGGTTCACCAAGAGCCAAACCTATCTCTCTTTGTGCCATCGCAAACCTTGTCACAGAGTCCATGATAAAAAGGACATCAAGCCCCTTATCTTTAAAATGCTCTGCAACACTCATGGCAGCGAATGCCCCATACTTTCTCATCAGAGGAGAGTCATCTGAAGTTGCCACAATGATAACGGTATTTTCTAAATTTCCACCTAGATTTTTTGCTATAAATTCAGGAACCTCTCTTCCTCTCTCTCCGATAAGAGCAACAACCTTGATGGGAGCGTTAGAACCTCGTACTATCATACCCATCAGAGTAGATTTACCGACTCCACTCCCTGCAAAGATTCCAAGCTTTTGCCCTTTTCCACATGTCAAAAGTCCATCTATACTTTTTACACCTACACTAAAAATTTCATCTATCATTCCTCTCTTCATAGCAGCGATAGGTGCTTTAATAATTGGAGAGAGTTGTGAGCTGATAATCGCTCCCTTTCCATCAATCGGTCGCATAAATGGATCTACTACCCGACCAAGCAAAGAAGAACCTACAGGGATATTCATTCCTGCTTGATCTAAAAAGACTCTGTCCCCTGAACAAAATCCCTCCACAAAACTAAAAGGAGTAATAAAAAAAGTTTTTCCGTCTATCTCTGTAACCATTCCAAATGTCTCTTGAATTGTATCATTTGAAACTATTTTTACCATATCGCTTATGCTTACTTTGAGCCCTGTAGCCGTAATAACGGTGGCGTTGATTTTAACAACTTCACCAAAGGGTATAGAGTGGTTTTGAGAGGATATCTTTTCTTTAAATGAAGTGAATGGCATGTGGAATTAGTAACGCGTGCCCGAAGGAGAGTTGATAAGTGAGAAAAACTCACTTCTCGTTTTTTCATCTTTTTTAAAGAGTCCGCGAAGTGCTGAAGAAGTTGTCGTAGAGTTTATCTTTTCAACCCCTCGCATCTCCATACACATATGACGTGCAACAACAACTACTGCAACACCTTTTGGAGCTATTGACTCCATAATCGCATCTGCTATCTGTTCAGTCAACTGTTCTTGGATTTGCATACGTCGGGCAAATACATTGACAACACGAGGAATTTTAGAGAGACCCACTACTTTTCCATCAGGAATATAAGCGACATGCACACGCCCTATTATCGGGAGTAAATGGTGTTCACAAGTAGAGTAAAACTCTATATCTTTTATGAGAACCATCTCATCATTGGAGCTTGTAAAAAGTGCTTTTTCTAAAATCTCTTTTGGATTCTCTTTATATCCGCCATAGATAAACTCATACGCTTTTCTCACTCGAGATGGAGTCTCTAGCAGCCCTTCTCTCTCTGGGTTTTCACCCACATGAAGCATCATCGTTTTTACGGCGTTTTCAAAATCTGTATCTTGTTTACTGGACAATTCTAATGCCTTTGTGAAGTTTTTAATGATGGTAGGATAACACTAAATTGCTGAGAAAATGATGTGATGGGTGATTTAATATCATTGGCATGTGGATTGAAAAAAGAAAATTGGTTTTTTTAAGGATGAACAGTGTTCAGAGCCTTGCACAGGAACCATAACCTGTTTATTATAGCCCATTCGTTTCTCACTCGGATAAACTATTGATGTTATGTTATAATATTTTTCATTAAAAGGGGATTAAATGTCAAAAATGATTTTAGGACTTGATTTAGGGATTACTTCTATAGGCTGGGCACTCGTAAATGTTGATGATGAAGATGCTCAAAACAACAAAATAATTGATAGCGGTGTGCGAATTTTCACAATAGCCGAACACCCAAAAGACGGCAAATCACTAGCACTTCCAAGACGAGAAGCTAGAGGAGCGAGGCGAACTACCAAAAGAAAAGCTCAAAAGATAAAAGCCGTTAAAAGGTTGCTCATAAAAGAAAAAGTAGTAACAGCGAATGAGCTTAACAATCTTTTTATCGGCAATAAAAAACAAAAAGATGTTTGGGATTTAAGGCGAGAGGCTCTTTATAGAGAACTAAACAATAAAGAGTTCGCCCGCATAATGGTGCACTTAGCAAAACATAGAGGGTACGCTTCAAACCGTAAAAGCGAAGAGCCTACAGATAGTGAAGGGAAAGCCGTTCTGTCTGGAATTACGCACAACAAAACAATTCTTCAAGAAAAAAGCTATTTAACAATAGGCGAGTATATTTCCACAAAAACCAAAAAAAGAAATGGAAAAGATACAGAAGGTAAACTCAACTATGAAAATTCTGTCTCTAGAGAGATGCTCATAAACGAGATAACGACTATCTTTGAAAGACAAAAAGAATTTTCAAATCCACATGCCAAAGAGGAACTACTAGAGGAGTATAAAAACATAGCCTTTACTCAAAGAGCTTTAAAATCTGTCGAAGGTATGGTAGCGAACTGCCCTTTTGAAACAAACAAAAAAAGAGCACCCAAAGCAAGTTCAACTTTTGAGACTTTTAGAGCCTTACAAAAACTAAAAAATCTTAGAATGATTAGCAATGAGGGTGAAAGTGCTCTCACAAAAGAGCAGATACTCCAAGCAATACAAAAGGCAAAAACCGCAAAAAGCTTTACTTACAAAACACTCAAAACTCTTTTTGCTCTTCCAAAAGAGGTTCAATTTAAAGGGCTTACCTATTTTGACCACAAAACGGGAGAGGCAAAAGAGCCTGAGAGTGCAAAACTTTTAGATTTTAGTGCTTACCAAAAAATTAAAGATGCCATTCAAAGCAGTGATAATCTATACTGGAACAAAATAGAAGAGAGTGTTAATCTTCTTGATGAGATTGCGAAAATCTTAAGCACACACAAAGATGACAAAAAAAGCTTAGAGGAGCTAAACAAAATTATTGATAATCCATCTGTTTGTAACGCTCTAATAAGCTTGTCTTTTTCAGGTTTCGGACATATAAGTGTAGAAGCTATGCGCAAAATAAATCCATATCTTTTAGAGGGTATCGATTATGATAAAGCCTGTGAAATGGCAGGGTATGATTTTAAAGCTATATTTAAAGGGGACAAATCAACGCTTCTTCCACCTCTTAGCGAACAGGAAAACTTAGAAATGACAAACCCTGTCGTCAAGCGCGCTATTGCACAGATGCGTCTTGTTTATAACGCCATAACAAGAAAATACGGTGCAATTGATGCCGTGCATGTGGAATTTACAAGAGATATTAAAAAATCACATAAAGACAGAAACGACATAAAAAAATCGCAAGAGGAGTTTCAAGCACTCAAAGAAGAGGCAAAAGCTGAAGCCATAAAAATATTAGGCAAAGAGCCAAGTGCAAAGGAGCTACTCAAATTCAGACTTTGGAAAGAGCAAAATGGAGAGTGTATTTATAGTGGAGCTTACATAAGCCCTTCTATTTTAGCCGACCCTTATGCAACAGAAGTTGACCATATTCTCCCATACAGTCGCTCTCTTGATGATTCGCTTAATAACAAAGTTTTATGCCTCACAAAGCAAAATCAAGACAAAGGCAACAAAACCCCTTTTGAGTATTTTGGAGCAGACAAAGATTCTAAAGAATGGCAAGAATTTACAGGAAGAGTAGAAGGTTTAAAAAATATTAAGGGTGCCAAAAAGGGCAGACTCACTAAAACTAATTTCGACGAGAGTAGTGAAAATGCTTTTAAAGAGAGAAACAAAAACGATACTTCGTACATCTCAAAATTTGTAAAGAACTATATAGAATCGCATGTGGAATTTAAAGAGTCAAAAATGAAGCGCCATGTCTATACCATGAATGGCATGCTCACCTCACAACTTCGCTACAAATGGGGCGTAGGCGATAAAAACAGAGAAAATCATTTACACCATGCGGAAGATGCTATCATCCTCGCTTTTGCAACGCAAGCACAAGTACAAAAACTCTCGACAACTTCGGCAAAAAGAGAGGGTTTTAGTTTTAAAAACAAAGAGGAAAAAGCAAAAGAGCTAAGATTTGAACCGCCGATGGAGAACTTTAACGAAAAAGTCAAAGAAAGCATTGAAAATATTTTTGTTTCCCACATGCCAAGACGAAAGGTAAGTGGCTCGGCACATAAAGAGACAGTCTACAGCAATAAAACACATAGCGTGAAAAAAGCAGACGGAAAAGTAGAGTACCTCAAAGGCAACAGCGTAAACAACAATGTCAAACTCAAACATGGCATAGCCCTCAACGACTCAATGCCAAGAGTAGATTTGTTCCAAAACAAAAAAACAAACAAATACTATCTTGTACCAATCTATGTAAGTGACTTTGTTCAAGAAACTCTGCCAAACAAAGCGATTGTAGCGGGCAACAAACCGTGGTTGGAGATGGATGAGGAGTATGAGTTTAAATTCTCTTTTTATAAAAGCGACCTCATCGAAGTCAAAACGAAGAAAACTGCAACAAAAGAGTCTGTTCAGGTTCTGGGGTATTTTAATACGGCTGTAAGTTCAACTGCTCAAGTAGTTATTGATACACATGATGGAAATGAAGAATATAGATATGGCACCCAAAATCTTATCTTTGTTAAAAAATATCAAGTAGATGCACTAGGAAATTACATAGAAGTCAAAAACGAAAAACGACAAGGAACCAAAAAACAAAACAGATAAATTCTAAAGGAGTAGCAATGGCAGCTTGGAGAAGCATACTTGTAACAAAACCTTGCAGGTTGAGTGTAAAAAACCTTCAACTCATTTATGAACCGCATGACGAAGAGACAATCAAAGTTCCGCTAGAGGACATTACCGTTATCGTAATAGAGACAAACCAAGCCTCTATTACCACGGCTCTTCTAAGCCAGATAGCCGAAAAAAACATTGCTCTGTTTAGTTGTGATAGTTTCCACATGCCAAACGGCTGCTTTACACCTTTTCATCAACACTCAAGACTCTCTCAAATAGCCCATATTCAAAGAGATATGAAACTCCCTCTCAAAAAGCAACTTTGGCAAAAGATAATTACACAAAAAATCATAAATCAATCTGAACTTTTACACTATTTCGATAAAGACAATATGCAATTAGAAGTGCTAAAAGACAAAGTAAAGTCGGGAGATAGCGAAAACTTGGAGGCACTCGCCGCGAGAAGATATTGGCAAAACCTCTTTAAAGATTTCTTGCGAGACCAAAAAGCACTCGACCCTCGAAACATCGCTCTAAACTACGGCTACGCCATCATAAGAGGTGCCGTTGCCCGATCGCTCGTAGCGTATGGGCTTTTGCCGACTTTTGGAGTATTTCACAACTCAGAGTTAAACGCTTATAACCTAGCCGATGACATTATAGAACCGCTTAGACCTATGGTAGATATGGTAGTAAAAAAACTGGAGATAGAGGACGAGCTTGATGTGCATTTAGGTGTAAGTGTCAAATCTGCTCTTATCAATGTGCTTAACATGCAAATGCGTCTTAACAATGAAAATGTTACTTTGGTAAGTATATGTGACATTATGGCTCACAGTTTTGTAAAAGCAGTTAAGCTCAATGATGCAAACTGCCTCAAACTTCCAGAGATACAATGAAAGAGCAAAAGTTTATGTGGCTATTTGTATTTTTTGATTTACCGACAAAAACAAAAACAGAAAGACGCAAATATACGCAGTTTAGAAATCATCTGATAAAAGACGGGTTTATCATGATGCAGTTTTCCGTTTATACACGGATATGCAAAGGCGATGACAGCATAGACACACATAAAAAAAGAGTCAAAGAGCACATTCCGCCAAAAGGAAATGTCAGGATGATTTCCATAACAGATTTACAATATTCCAAAATGGAAACACTCATAGGAATCAAGACCCAAGAAGAAAAATTAGAAAAAAGACAACTTTTACTCTTTTGAGTAAATATGAAACATTTTTTTCAGAATTTTTCCAAAATTGTAGAAGGATTGGAGTGTTTCCATTTTAAAAAAAATCGAAAAATTATCTAATTTACAAAGATTTTAGAGATTTTTTTACAGAATAAATAGCCTCAAAAACCCAAGGATAAAGGGCTAGAGAAGCTAGAAGTATAGCGTATCCGAGTGAGAAAGGGGGCTATAACTAGAATGCAACAACACACTAATAGGTTTAGAGTATAGCGTATCCGAGTGAGAAAGGGGGCTATAACAGCTAATGCTTAGGATTGCAGATGAAGGTAAGTATAGCGTATCCGAGTGAGAAAGGGGGCTATAACCACTTTATGATTATCATGCACCTATCACAAAGTATAGCGTATCCGAGTGAGAAAGGGGGCTATAACTAATCTGACCTTGATAAGAAAATTGACTAAAGTATAGCGTATCCGAGTGAGAAAGGGGGCTATAACCTCATTTTAACAACCTAGTGTAAAACTCGTAGTATAGCGTATCCGAGTGAGAAAGGGGGCTATAACTCAGAAGAATGACTGTCTCTTAAATCTGGGAGTATAGCGTATCCGAGTGAGAAAGGGGGCTATAACCTCAAAAGCTAGATGATGCCGATAGACTTGAGTATAGCGTATCCGAGTGAGAAAGGGGGCTATAACTATAGTTCAGGTCTTCCCTTTTTCCAATTTAGTATAGCGTATCCGAGTGAGAAAGGGGGCTATAACCTTGAGGTTTATAGAAAATTAAATGGTATGAGTATAGCGTATCCGAGTGAGAAAGGGGGCTATAACTCCTCGTTGGTCACAATCTACTCCATAATTAGTATAGCGTATCCGAGTGAGAAAGGGGGCTATAACTATGTGAAAGATGGCAAAAAAGACTTAATAAGTATAGCGTATCCGAGTGAGAAAGGGGGCTATAACAAGCGGTCGAAAACGATGGCAATGCTCTGCAGTATAGCGTATCCGAGTGAGAAAGGGGGCTATAACAAAGAGTACAAACAAGAGATTGAAGATATAAGTATAGCGTATCCGAGTGAGAAAGGGGGCTATAACATATAGATATAGATATTTAACCTCTACCGCAGTATAGCGTATCCGAGTGAGAAAGGGGGCTATAACCACGTACGCTTTAAACGACAATAAGCGTTAGTATAGCGTATCCGAGTGAGAAAGGGGGCTATAACGACGAAATTGATGATAGACTGGTAGCATTAGTATAGCGTATCCGAGTGAGAAAGGGGGCTATAACGAAGAGTACAAACAAGAGATTGAAGATATAAGTATAGCGTATCCGAGTGAGAAAGGGGGCTATAACTACATTTTGTTCAACAGAGAACGTCATTTGAGTATAGCGTATCCGAGTGAGAAAGGGGGCTATAACTAGTAATAATATTTTGTCATTGTCTGTTAAAGTATAGCGTATCCGAGTGAGAAAGGGGGCTATAACCTACATATTGCAGGGCATTGCCATCATTTTAGTATAGCGTATCCGAGTGAGAAAGGGGGCTATAACTTACGTATCGTAGAGCATTGCCATCGTTTTAGTATAGCGTATCCGAGTGAGAAAGGGGGCTATAACAGATTGCCACATGATAAAAAGATGATTCTTAGTATAGCGTATCCGAGTGAGAAAGGGGGCTATAACTAGCAGCAAGTGACTAATTATCTCTTCCGTAGTATAGCGTATCCGAGTGAGAAAGGGGGCTATAACCTCACCCATTTTGTAGCCTTACCCTGTCCAAGTATAGCGTATCCGAGTGAGAAAGGGGGCTATAACGAAGACGAAAAGATAATAAGGGTAGCATGGAGTATAGCGTATCCGAGTGAGAAAGGGGGCTATAACCTTCTAAAATGAATAAAGATGAAGAGATGTAGTATAGCGTATCCGAGTGAGAAAGGGGGCTATAACTATGAAATCATCTGCTATCAATAGAGCATCAGTATAGCGTATCCGAGTGAGAAAGGGGGCTATAACTTCTTAAAGTTGAAACGTAATTTGTTATAGAGTATAGCGTATCCGAGTGAGAAAGGGGGCTATAACACAATCTGTATGTTAGTAGGAATACTAAATAGTATAATACCCCAAGAAAACAACACAAGAAAAATCAATTTCTAATTCCAAAAGAGTTAAGA
>PETN01000033.1 GCA_002781365.1 Sulfurimonas sp. CG01_land_8_20_14_3_00_36_23 | reverse complement strand
AGAAGATTTAATAACTGTTGCAGGTCTAAAATATATAGAAGTGAGTACACAAGAAGCATACGATACCTTGGCATGTGGAAATAAAAAACAAAAGATGAAAAGTATCAATAATCATTTCCACATGCCATGGCATGTGGAAACAGATATGAGAGAGGTAGCTTAAATGAAAAAGTTCAACACAATCATTACAGTTCTACTAACACTGAGTTCGCTTTTACAAGCCGATGCTTATTTGCTCATCATGAGTAAAGATGACAATTTGTGCCAAAACATCAACAGCATGTTCAATAAAGACCTCTTCGATTACAAAGAGTTACGGTTAGAAGAGCATAAAGAGTTCAATGCCGTGGTGTGGGATAAGGAGTTTGAGTTTTATGGGATAGATGGTACATCTATGGATATGTGTAATGCAAAGCGAGAACAAGAATGTAAAAGTGGCATTTTTGATATCAATAATGATGGTAAAGATGAATTAGTAACTCATTTTAAAGCAAGTTGGAATGGAACCCCATTTCGTATGACGATGCGTTTTGTAGCACGAGATGCTAATAATTCTTTGAGATTTCAATACGGAAAAGGTATATCAGTAGGCTTTAAAGGATCAAGCTCTCACAAATACAAAGAGCTCCCAGTTCAAAAAATTCATAATGATGGATTCAAACAGTATATTTTATCAGGTGAGCACGTCCTACTTTACCCTTTTAAAATAGCCTATACCTTTTATATCGCTACATTTTTCAATACCCATGGGCGTGATAATTGGGATGGTCTTGGTTATCGAAGCCAAGACCTAAACGATAATAACATGGTCTCCATAAGCAAGTACGACGCAAACAATGAACAACACGACATCTGCTACATGATACGTGTTTTTACTAGTCCAATATTTCAAAAAACAACCAAAAAGGATAACTAATGGCACTCTCAGATTTACACACAAACTACACAGACAGTTATAAGGATGATTTGAAAAATCTAACAAAAAGTCGTGAGAATCCAGAATTAAAAGGGGGTGATCTTGATAATCTTAACGCCCACGCCGATGAAACCGCCAACAGCATCGCTATGGGCTACGGTTACGACCTTTTCCAAAACTACTCTACAATTACAACTGATTTGTCAGGATTGGCTACATCTGTCGATAGTGATTTTACAAATGCTCAGGCACTCCAAGCCGTGGCAGACCTAATCAATACCCATAAAGTAAAAGTAGGCAATAACTGGCAGTTTCAAGCGGGTGGAGATATCGATTCTCTTACGACATTGCGTAATAAAATCAACTCCTACATCACCCTCTCCACTGAAGCCAATGCCGAAACACTCATGCTCAAAAAGCTCAATTCTCTTGAAACCCAAGTGAAAAATAAAACAGGACTAACTGAATCAAATGAGCTTATAGCCCTTGTAGATATGGCATATAACGGTGGTATGGGACTCATAGGCGATAACCTAACCAATGCTATAAAAAATGACAACCGAGCAGCGGCATGGTACGAGATACGCTATGCCTCAAATGCACCTAAAAAAGATGCAAAAGATGAATACATACTAAGTGCAGATGGTACTAAAATTAGAAGCTACGGACTCCAAAACCGCCGCGAAGAACAATCAAATATGTTTGGTCTTTACAGCTCTAGTGATGGAAAAACACCCCAAAGCGACAATGAAGCCAAACAAGCGATACGTTTCCTTGAAGAAAAAAGAGAAGCCATTAAAACCTACCTAAGTCAAGTGAAAAACGATAAAGGAGTGGTTAAAGGTGATATAGAAGATTTGAATAATTCCTTAGCTCCCGCTAAAACTCTCCTCATCACAAACTACGCCCAAGATGTAACAATAGACGGCGACATCATCGTAGGACAAGGAATAGGAACCATTCCAGAAAATTATGCAGATGGCGTGGGTGTTGATTCAGACAAAAACCTCAAAGGTACCGATAAAAACGACCTAATCTTCGGAGAAAGAGGCGATGATGTTATAAGTGGCGGAGCAGGAAGTGATGTTCTTTACGGCGGTTCAGACAATGACACCTTAAACGGCGGTTCAGATTCCGCAGTAGAAGATAATGCTACAGATATTCTTCAAGGTGGAGAGGGTGATGATACTTACTATGCAGGAAACGGTGATATTATAGAAGATAGTGATGCAACAGGAAAGATATACTTTAATACGAGAAGCTTACAAGGTGTAACAGCTGTAAACTCTAAAAACAATCCAAATGTATATATAGCAGGTAACTATACTTTCACTAAGTCAGGAGATGACCTTATAGTACTAGATGAGTCAATTAACGAAGGATTTGTTATTAAAAACTTTTTGTTAAATGGAAACAAAGATGATAGTAGTTATGAAGCTATTGGAATAATACTAGAAGATGTAGAACAAGAAGAAGATTTAATAACTGTTGCAGGTCTAAAATATATAGAAGTGAGTACACAAGAAGCATACGATACCTACATAGCTTTAGGCGGTTATGTAGTTAAATGGGTAGGTGACAATATATTTATCGGGACTCAAGGTAATGATGCTATCAATGCTGGTTTTGGGGTAGACACTATAGATGGAGGTGTTGGAGATGACTTTTTTACTTCCTCAGATGGAAACGATACTTTTTATGGAGGAGTTGGTAAAGATACTATCAATGCTGCAGGTGATAATAACTATATAGATGGTGGAACACATAGCGATACTATATCAACAGGAAATCAAGCAACTGTATTTGGTGGTAGTGGTAGTGACTCTATAACTGTTGGAAATAACTCAATAGTAGATTCAGGAAATGGTGCTGATATTGTAGTTGCAGGTAATGATACAAAGATACTATCAGGTGCACATATGGATAATATTAGAGCTGGAGATAATGCTGATATTAATTCGGGAAGTGGTTCTGATGTTGTAGTAGCAGGGAATAATGCGATAGTAGATTTAGATAGTGGTGATGATAGAGCTAGTGTTGGTGATAACGCAACAGTAAACTCAAAAAGTGGCGCGAATAATGTGACAGCAGGTGATAGTGCAACTATAACACTAGGATATGGTTCTGACAGCGTAAATATAAAAAATAATGGAGATGTAAATACTGGTGATGGTTCAGATAGTGTAGTTGCTATGAGTAATAACACTATTAGTACCGAAGGTGGAGATGATAGTGTAACTGGAGAATATGATAATACTATTATTTCAGGAGCTGGAAATGATAGTGTTTCGGCAATAGATAATAATACTATTACAACTGCATCTGGAAATGATACACTAAATGTCAACAGTAACAATACTATAAACACGGGTGCTGATATAGATCGTGTTACTGCAAAAGACAACAATACAATCTTAACGGAATCAGGAAACGATACTGTTTTTGCAGGTAGCAGTAATGATATCAACACGGGTACAGACAGCGATAGTATAAACGTCATTGATAGAAATACTGTTTTTGCAGAGTCTGGGGATGACAGCATCACTGCAGGGAGTGAAAACAGTATAGACACTGCTGAAGGAAATGACAGCGTCAATGCAAAAGACGGTAATGATATAAATACAGGTAACGGAGATGATACGGTTAATGCTTTAAACAATAATAACATCTTGACTTTATCGGGCGTAGATAAAGTAACGGCACAATCTTACAATACAATAAATACAGGAACTGAGAGTGATAGTATCACTGTGGTTAACAATAATACTATTTTTACAGAGTCTGGGGATGATAGTGTTCATGCAAGGGATAATAACAGTATAGATACGAGCAGTGGCGTTGACAGTGTCACTGCAGGAAGTAATAATAATATAAACACAGGTAGCGATAATGACACGGTTAGCGTTCAAAATAACAATACAATCGTAACGGAATCAGGAGATGATATCGTATATGCAGGCAATACTAATAGCATTTTTACAAATAATGGAAATGACACTGTATATGCAGGAAGTAATAATAGCATAAGCACTGGTAGCGAGAATGATATAGTTAATGTGATTGATGGCAATACAATCGATACTGCTTCCGGAGATGATAGTGTAAACATAGGTAATAGCAATACAATTTATACGCAAGATGGTAATGACTCAGTAATAATAGATGGTGATTCAAATACGGTATTTACACAAAGTGGCGATGACAATATCACGGGTAGAGGTCAATCAAATCATATAGAAACTGCTGATGGTGATGATGTAGTGAACTTTAAGTTCAGAAACTCTGTTTTAAATCCAGCAAATTCTTTTAACTACATAGATACTGGAACTGGAAACGATACTCTAAACTTCGATGGTCTTTACAATGCTAATAATAAGGTTTATCAATCATCTGGGAATAGCATAAGTATGGGTGATGGAAATGATACTGCTACTGTATCTAACTTAGATACATCTACGTTAAATACAGGTAACGGAGATGATATGGTTACATTAACATTTGTGGAAACTTCAGAAATAGATACGGGTAGTGGAGCTGACAGTGTAAATCTTAATGGATATTTTCAATTCAACAGTATAAACACTGATGAAGGTAATGATAATATTTATAGTAACGGTTATACGGTCCGTAATAACACAATAAGCACAGGAATAGGGAATGATATTATAGAATCTAATAGTAATATGTATAACAATACTATCAACTTAGGAGATGGAGACAACACTTTAGATAGTACTCAGTACTTTGCAATGAATGCTGTCACTGCTGGTAATGGTAATGATGTTGTATACTTGAATGATAGATTTGGGGCGTATGGAAATATTTTTGATTTAGGTGATGGTGATAATATCATTGAGAATAATGAACGAAACGATTATGACAATACAGATTATATTACCAGTTATGATTCCATGGAAGGTGATGTATATATAACAGGTTCAGGGAACGATACCCTAAGAGCAGGTTATGGTGATGATGAGATAATCTCAGGAGATGGTAACGATATTATCGATGGATATTATGGTAATAATATTCTAGATGGTGGAAATGGAGATGATACTTATGTAATAAGTGTAGATAATGAATTTTCACATGTAAATAGGAATACACTTGTACTTAATGAAGCTCATGATGAAATAATGGATGCGTCTGGGAAAGACACAGTAGTCTTTGACAGTAACATCGCAAAAGAAGATATCATCTTTACTATTGACAATGGAGAAAACGGAACTTATGACTTATATGTAGATTATGGTGTCAAATTACAACATTCTTTGGTTGTGTTTGATAATACTGTTGAGACTTTTATTATGAATGATGGTACACAAATAAGCAGTGCAGAGATAGTGTCTGTTTTACAAAACATAGCTACTCGGCTGGGAGTAGATGTTACTGCCATTAGTACTGAAGATATAGTAAATGATACTGAACTGAAATCGATGATGTATCATGCTTGGAGTAATGAATATACAGCTATATCGGTAGGTGAAACAGCTGACAATAATAACAATATTATAGTAGGTACAGATAGTAGTGACAAGTTAGAAGGATTTAGCGGAGATGATGTCTTAGAAGGAAAAAAAGGTGATGACTGGCTAAATGGAGGAAATGGAGATGATACTTACCTCTATAAACGTGGAGATAATAATGATGTCATCACAGATCTTTCCAATCAGACAACCGTTGAATCAGTTAATTTTGACGGAGAAGCAGATATTTACGTTACATGGAAATATAACCCAAATGAAGCATCTAGTAACGATACTTTGATTTTGAAAGATGATATTAGAACCAAAGATTTGGAGTTCTACTGGGATTCAGGAAGTTCTAACGATCTGATTTTAAAGATAAATCCAGTAAACGGTGCAGAGTTGAACTCTAGAGAAGGCAATATTGAAAAAATCATCAATAACTATACTGACAAAGGATTGACTGAACAGATATATGATGAAAATTTACAAACATATGTTGAACTGAGCCGTAACTTAGTTGCTAAGGATCTTGAAGCGTACAGTGATAAAGCTTTACGTAATATGGTATATTTGATAGATAATAATTCATCGGTTGCTTCATATACTGACTATACGGCTGTTATTGAAGAACTTCAAAGTCTCACTGACAGTGCTTATTATAACGAAGAATATAGCGCACAAGCAGATACGATTCGTTTAGAAAATTATTATGACCAACGCTCTACAATAGAAAATATTGTAGTAGATGTAGAAAGTAAAATTTTAACCAATCAAGATATCCTTGATATCATGAGCACAGACAATTCAGAAACTATCCGCGGTGTTGATTGGGAAAATAATGTCATTCGTGCGAAAGCCGGTAATGATGCAATCATTGGCGGAAATCTTAATGATGATATTACAGGTCAAACAGGAAATGATTTTATTAATGGTCGCTCAGGTGATGATGTCTACCATTTTAATGTCGGTGATGGACGTGATGTACTTGAAGATACGGCTGAGAGCTATACTCAAGTATCGGCAGCATCGGAAGATTATAACGGAAATAGTTCTCAAGCGATAGCGACAACAGAAAGTTATTATGGCGGCGAAGGTTCATTGTACAATAATTTTTTTGATCTGCCGAAAGAACCTTCTATGGGACTTAGTGGTGGTTATGACAAAGTTATTTTTGGAGATGGGATTACCATAGAAAATATCGGTTTTTCTGTCTTAACGTATATAGATGGCTTATATGTTGGTTACGGAGAACAAGCGGTCGTTGATTTTCGTGATTACATTTGGCAGGTAGTTGACCTAGGCAATTCAAATGATTTTAATTATGTGACAGGCACAAACGGGCATTACAATAATGAACCGTTAATCGCGTATAAAGACAACATCGTCTTAGATCGTCAGTTTCAAGATGATGCGGCGATTGAAGAGTTTGTTTTAAATGACGGTACAAAGATGATGAATGAAGATCTTCAAACAGCTATTTTAGAGAGTGCAGACTATATTGCTGAAAATAGTGATTATCTGCAAGCGATTCAGGATGAAGGACGCGATGCACAAGGATATGTCAATCAATTCATACTAAATGCATGGCAGCGAGTAGATAAAACATTAACAGGAACAGATGAGAGTGAATTGCTTAGTTCTGGAGAAGGAAATGATGTAATTATCGCAGGAGGAGGTGATGATACGTTAGATGGTGGTTTTGGAACGGATACACTTCAAGGTGGAAATGGAAATGACACATATATTTATAATAGATGGGATGGTAGTGATGTTATTACAGAAACTTCAGGTTCTGATACATTAAAGTTTGGAACTGATATTTGTCTGTCGGATCTCGTTGCAAATTTAGATATAGACACAGGAACATTGACTCTTGCATTGGTTGATGAAGTTCAAAAGCGTAAAGCCGAGGCTAACGGAGAGGTATATAGTCCGGATATTAATACACTGAGTGAACGAATAACTTTGGAATCATGGGTATCACAAGAGGGTCGAATAGAGAACTTTACATTTAGTGATGGGACTGTACTAAGCGCGATGGATTTGTATAATCATTTCTTCTCAACAGAGGGAGATAATGTAGAATATGGGATAGAAGGTGATAATGTCATTAATTCATTAGCTGGAGACGATGTAGTTACAACAGGCAATGGTAATGACTATATAGATGCCGGAGTAGGAAACGATGTACTAGATGGTGGAATGGGTAATGATACTCTTATCGGAGGAATGGGTGATGACATTCTTGTAGGCGGCTTAGGAAATGACACTCTGCAAGGAGAAAGTGGAAATGACTATTACATTTATAGTAGAGGCGATGGACAAGATATAATTATGGACTTGTTGGGGGAAGATACTCTTGCCTTTGGCAAAGGTATCACACGAAAAGACATCTTAGCAAAGATAGTCGGAGAAGATCTTATCTTAGGTATCAAAGAAGATGGTAAAAACTTTGATGAACTAAATGATACCATCATAATAAAAAACTGGAATCAATCCGGATTTGAAATAGAACATACTGTTTTCAGCGATGGCTCAAGTTGTAGTGTAAACAATTTGATGAATCAAGTACCTACATTAAAAGATGAAATACAAGCCATTACTCTCCAAGATGTAAGGGAACAAACGGGAGAAGTTACAGCAACAGATGCAGATGGAGACACTCTTTCATATACAGTATCAACAGCTGCAGGACATGGAATACTTAGCGTAGATGAGAATGGCATGTGGACATATAATGTTGAAGGTACTTATATAGGAACAGACTCAGCAATTATTACAGTAGATGATGGAAATGGAGGAAGTGTAACTAAGACTTTAAACTTTGAGAGTAAAGTTTCAGAACCTAGCATAGATACTATCTCTTACGCTCTACAAGAAGATAATATATCTACAGAAACTTTAAATGTTAACAACCCAGTTGGTGGAAGACTTACATATGAAGTATTGACACCAAGCTCAAATGGAGGATTCACTGTAGATGCAAATGGTGCATACAGTTATAACCCAAGCCAAGATTATAACGGTACAGATTCTGTAGTGATTAAAGTCACAAATGAATATGGACTAAGTGCAACAAGTACATTAACATTTAATATTGAAGCTATAAATGACGCACCGACAGTAGATGTTATAGAAACAGTCAATCTATTAGAAGACAGCACAGTAGTAACAGGACAAGTAAACGCGAATGATGTAGATAATAATTCAGTACTAAGCTATAGCGCAGCAACAGTAGCAGGATTTACACTTAGTAGTGATGGAAGTTATAGCTTCAATGCAGGTGACAGTGCTTACCAACATTTAGAAGAAGGTGTTACGCAAACAGTAACTATCCCAGTGACAATAGCAGATGAACATAATGCATCAGTGACAACAGATATTACCTTCATCGTTACAGGCACAAACGATAAACCAATCATAGAGAATATCACACCTGTAAACACAAACGAAGATGATTTAATAGTGAGAGGAAATATCACATCAACAGATGTAGATGATAATGCAACAGCTACTTACTCTACTGAACAAACAGTAGCAGGATTTACACTTGGTAGTGACGGAAGTTACAGCTTTAACCCAGCAGATGATGCATACCAATCATTAGCAGAAGGTGAAGTTCAAGAGATTACAATTGCTGTAACAGTTACAGATGATAAAGGTGCAATCGACACAAAAGATTTAGTTATAAGTGTAACAGGTACGAATGATGTACCAACAGTACTAAATGTAAGTGAGTCATTTATGCTCCAAAACATCCGTAATATAGATGGTAAGGTAGAAGCTAATGATATTGATGGGGATATACTAAGCTATAGTGTATCAACACAAGCCAATAACGGAGTAGTAACTGTAGATGAAAATGGTAACTGGCACTATAAAGCAGAAGGTTCCTTTAATGGTAATGATAGTGCTACTATTTTAGTTGATGATGGTCATGGAGGTACTGTTACAAGTATATTAAACTTCAAAGTCGATGGTTATATTTATGAAGGCGTAGATTTAATTATTGATGAAGCAAGTGGCAATGATACTTTAACAATGAACAATGTTAGTAAAGATGAGCTAAGTTTCAAGCGTAATCTAGATGATTTAGAAATAAGTGTTAAAAATGGCGGAGTCATCACTCTGAAAAATTACTTCAATGATATAAATGCTGGTGTTGAAACGCTTCATACAGCTCAAGGTGATATGAACCTTTCAAGAGATGTCATAAAGAATTTAATAAACAAAGAGAATGATGAGGATTATCAACTAGTAGGTAATCAAGATACTCTTATCTACGGAACTACCTCTAGTGATTATATAAAAGGTAATGCTGGAGATGATATCGTATTTGGGGATGGCAGATCTGATTATATAGAAGGTAAAGATGGTAACGATTTACTTATTGGTGGAGATTATAAAGATAAATTGTATGGTGGTAAAGGAGATGACAACCTCTATGGCGATGCTGGAGATGATAAGCTCTACGGCGATGAAGGAAATGATTCTTTAATTGGAGCTATCGGTAACGACCGACTCTACGGTGGTCAAGGTGATGATTTACTGTTTGGTGGAACTGGAAATGATATCTTAGAAGGTAATACAGGAAGTGATACTTACTACTTCAATAAAGGTGATGGACAAGATACTATCTCTGAGTACTCAAAAAGTCAAAGCAGTGATGTAGATAAAATAGTCTTTGGCAGTGAGATAACACAAGAGAGTCTAGGTATTACAAGAGACGATAGAGACTTAGTATTAAAGGTAAATGCAAACGATTCTATTAGAATAGAGTCTTGGTTCTCTGATGATAAGTACAAAGTTGAGAATATAGAGTTTGCAGATAACAGATCACTATCTATTAATGATATTAACTCTATGGTAGTACTAGAAGGAACAGATTATAGAGATACTCTTATAGGTTTAAACAACTTAGATGATAAGATTTATGCATTCGCAGGAGATGATAGACTTTATGGCTATGAAGGAGATGACTTCTTAGATGCTGGAACTGGGAATGATAGAGTATATGGTGGTGAAGGGAATGATACACTTGTCGGTGGAGTGGGAGATGATAGACTAGAAGGTTACAATGGAAATGACACTTATAAGTTCAATAAAGGAGATGGTAATGACACTATAGATGAATACTCTCAAAACTATAGTGATGATATAGACAAGATAGTATTTGGCGAAGAGGTAACTAAAGATGATATTAGCTTTACTATGAACAGAGGCGATCTTCTCATTCAATATGGTGATAATGATACTATAAAAGTTCGAAGTCAGGATAGTAAAAAACATCAGATAGAACTCATAGAACTATCTGATGGCAACTATCTCACAAGTGATGATGTAGATTTAGTAATCCAGCAGATTAACTCTTATGGACATGATAACGGTATGCACCATATAAGCAACAACGATATTCAAAACAACACCAATCTAATGAATATAGTTAGCACCGCGTGGAATGCGTAAATTGTTAAAAGCTTTGAGACAATCTTTCATAACAATTTTTATATTACTTAGCCCAACCCTATGGGCTGAGAGTATAGGGTTGCAAGAGATTTTAGCTTATGCTACTAAGAATGCAGTAACCCTAAAAATAAAGCAAACAGATGTTCTAATTGAATCAAAGAATGTTCAAAGTGCTGAGTCTGCTTATTATCCAAGTTTAAATGTTGTCTATACCGGTGAGTACAATCAAGCACAAGATGGTGTTCCTTTTGGTACTGAGTCTGTTGGGGGTGTTACTATTTCAAATGGAACAAGATATCAAAGCTCTTTAGCACTTCAACTAAATTATGATCTTTATCACTTTGGGGCTACTGACAAACGAGTTGAAGTTGCCTCAACAGAGTTAGATATAAAAAAAATGGAGTGGTGTTCGCAAGAAAAGCAACTTCATCAACAAATTCTGCAGCATTATGCCGGTGCATGTAAAGGCACTATCGAAATAGACTATAGAACACAAATGCTTGAACTGCGTAGAAAGTTATATGACATGAAAATCAGATTATACAAAGCCGGCAAATACTCTAAAGTTGACTTAGGGGATGAGGCAATATATGTCATCTCTCTTCAAAGAGATATTGAAAATATATCAATGCAGTACCAAGAAGATATTATAAAGCTATCTCAGTTAAGTCATAAAGATATTCCAAAGAGTGTGGTACTTCTTCCTCTTAAAACAAATATAGAGGATAGCTCTACTCAAGGATATGATGAGACCACAGAGGGTATTATTATAAATAAGAAAATACTACAAAAAAAAGATGAGATATCTCTGCAATTTCGTGAACAACTACCATCATTCGGGCTCTATAGTAGTTACTACTATTATGGCACAGATCCAAAGGATTATGATTATACGATTTCACGTATTAATAAAAAGAGTTGGAATGTAGGAATATCCTTGAAGTACAATATTTTTGAAGGCTTTAAACACTCTTCTAATGAAGGACGCTTAAAATTAGAACTCTATCGTCTCGAGCAGGAACTAGAAGAAGCTAAACATAACTATGCCTATGAAGCAAAATCTAAAATAACGAGAATAGAAGAACTAAAGGCTTTAAAAGAGCATGAGCAGAATTTGTTGGATGAAAATTATAAAAAGAGAGATATGTTGAATAGATTATATGAGCTTAAAAGGATAGACAGCATCACTAAAATAAATGCAGAGTATGAACTTTTAGAAAGAGCATTAAATATTGAGATTAGAGATATAGATGCTGCATTTGAGAGCGCTTTACTTAATATATTACATCGAGGAACTAATCAATGCAGTCCGCATTAACAGCTTTAGAAATTGCTGGCAAACTAAATCGTATTCCAATAGATAGCCGAAGTATAGTTAAAGAGTATGCTTTAAGTGAAAATGAGCCATCTATCGAAGAGTTGACTCGTATCGCAAAACATCAAGGATTTCGAAGTAGTATCAAAAAACTATCGATTGAAAAAATAGTAAAAAACTATCCGCTACCTGCTATTGTTTTAAAAAAAGATGGCTCTTATATGAGTATTATACAAGTTAATGAAGAGAAGCAAGAGCTCTTGGTGTTTGATACAAGTTCAAAAGAACCCTATGTTATGAATTATATAGATTGTGAAAATATCAGTAGTGGTAAGACAATAGTTCTAAGACATAAAATGCTCTCTCAGCAGGTAAAGTTTGGGTTTGGATGGTTTTATGCGCAGATGCTTAATTATAAAAAGATAATTGGTGAAGTACTCCTTGCCTCACTTATTTTACAACTTTTTGGTTTAGTAACTCCACTCTTTACGCAAGTTATTTTAGATAAAGTCTTAGTTCATCGTTCTATGACTACTTTGGATGTATTGGCTATTGCATTTGTGGCAGTAGCACTCTTTGACTTTATAATTAATCTGGTACGAAATTATATATTTGTACATACTACTTCTAAAATAGATGCAAAGTTAGGAGCAAAACTTTTTTATCATCTTTTAGCTCTTCCTATTGCCTATTTTGAAAAAAGAAAAGTTGGTAATATCATAGCCAGAGTTCGTGAACTCGATACTATTCGTGAATTTATAGCAAATAAATCAATCAGTGTTATTTTAGATGTACTTTTTTCAGGTGTATTTGTAGCTGTAATGCTTATGTATAGTGTTAAACTAACGATGCTTGTTGTTGCCTTTGTATCGGTAATAGGAATCCTTTATTTTTTTATTACACCACAACTTCGTAAGCGCCTTGAAGAGAAATTTCAAATGGGTGCACAATCTAACGCTTATTTAGTGGAGTCTGTTACTGGTGTGCAAACAGTTAAGTCTTTAGCATTGGAAGGCTCTATGCAACGTAAGTGGGAAGACTATTTAGCGAAGTATATAAACTCTAGTTTTCATCTAAGTAATCTCTCTAATGTTCTTGGCGGTTTATCTGGAATGTTACAAAAACTCATGACTATCTCTATGCTTTATGTTGGGGTAACTTTAGTCCTTGAGGGCAAGCTAAGTGTTGGCCAGTTAATAGCTTTTCAAATGTTCGCTAATCAATTTAGTGGACCTGTACTGCGTTTGGTAAATCTTTGGAATGAATTTCAACAAACTCTGCTTTCAGTTGATAGAATAGGTGATATATTAAATACTCCAACAGAACAAAAAAATGATAAAGCTATTACATTACCAAGAATTGAGGGAAGTGTTAAGTTTGATAATATTGGCTTCTCCTATACACCAGAGATGCCAAACGTCCTTAATGGTATTAGTGCTGAGTTTAAAGCAGGACAAAGTGTGGGTTTAGTTGGTAGAAGCGGCAGTGGAAAGAGTACGATAACCAAACTTATTCAGCGTCTGTACGTACCAAATAGTGGAACTATATATATTGATAGTGTTGATATAAGACATATGAATCCTAAATGGTTACGTAATAATATAGGGGTAGTCTTACAAGAGAACTTTCTCTTTAGTGGTACGATTAAAGATAATATTTCTCTCTCTCGTCCGGATGCACCAATCGAAGATATTATTCATGTATCTAAAATGGCTGGAGCTCATGAATTTATTTCAGAACTGCCAGAAGGGTATGATTCACAAGTAGGTGAGCGTGGTGGTTCACTCTCCGGTGGGCAGAAACAGAGAATCGCTATTGCGAGAGCACTTATTATCAACCCTCGTATTTTAATATTTGATGAAGCAACATCAGCACTAGACTATGAATCTGAAAAAATCATCCAAAATAATATGGATACAATCAAAAATGGAAGAACGATGTTCATAGTAGCTCACAGGCTTACAACAGTTAAGCACTGTGACGTTATTTTAGTTATGGACAAAGGGAATATAGTCGAAAGTGGAACACACGATGAACTCATAAAACTTCATGGGTATTACCATAAACTCTATACACAACAGGATTAGAAATGGGACTTTTTCATACTAAAGACAGACATGAGTTTAAACCACTGCTTGTTGAGATAGAAGATCGTCCGTTAAATCCATTAGGTCGCATGCTACTTTGGACGATTGTCGCATTTATGGTTCTTGGTGGTTTATGGCTTTTCTTTGCCAAGATTGATATTGTAGTAAGTGCAAGAGGAAAGATTATCCCTTATGGTGAGATTAAAGTTCTTCAGCCAATTGAGACAGGTGTCATAAGCAAGCTTTTAGTAAAAGAGGGTGAATTAGTTCATAAGGGACAAGTTCTAATGGAGATAGATCCTTCTGTAACTGAAACAAATTTAGAATCTAAAGAGAAGAATTTAGAACTATTAGAAATCGAAATAATACGCCTAATGGCTTTGATTGAAAATAAAGATTTTATTTCTCCTGCTTTCTGTAAAGATACGGTAGTATTAGCTACACAAGTACTTATCTTTAAAACAAGTAAATTAGGGTATGAGCAACAGCATTTATTGATTGAAAAACAGGTTTTACAAGTGCAAGAACAAATAGGGTCAATGAATGTAGATAAAAGTCGTTTAACACAGCATTTAGAGAATGCTCAAAAGAAAGAGGAAAGGTTACAAGAGGTTATAGATATTATTGCAAGAAGTGAGTACGATGAAATTCACAAGGAAGTAATAGAGTACGAAGAACAGATTCGGATGAAAGAACATGAGGTGATTCAGTTAAATGAAAAACTAAATGAGTTGACTGAGCAGAAGCTCTTAATAACTCAAGAGTATCAGAACAAGTTACTTGAAGAACTAACTCAAAAAAGAAAAGAAGCTACACTCCTAAAAGTTGAAATAGAATCAATAGAGTTTCAAAAATCTAAACAAAGCATGACATCACCAGTGGATGGTTATATATCTAAACTTATGGTTCATACAATAGGGGGAGTTGTGACTCCTGCTGAAAAGCTAATATTCATAGTTCCAAATAATGTTCCATTAGTCATTAAAGCAACTGTACAGAATCAAGATATAGGCTTTATTAAAGAGGGAATGGAATCAGCTGTCAAAGTAGATACCTTTGATTTTCAAAAGTATGGGTTAATACCTGCAGAAGTTAGTCACATATCAAATGATGCGATAGAGGATGAAAAGCTCGGTCCAATATATGAAGTTTATTTGAAACCAACAAAAAACTTTCTTATAGTGAATGGTGAAAAAGTATATTTAAACTCTGGGATGAGTGTAACAGCAGAACTTAAAGTAGGAAAACGACGTGTAATAGAGTTCTTCATATATCCATTAATTAAGTATTTGGATGAAGGGATGAGTGTACGATGATTAAAAACAGAATTATCACACTTATTGTCCTGTTATTCTTTGCTTGTACAAGCTTCTTAGTTGCATCTGAGGATGGAGTAAAGGTTAAAGCGAGACAAGCTGGTGAATATGTTATTGTAGATGGAATAAATAAAAATCCATTTAGCATTACAGTCTCATATGGGGCAAGCTATGTAAATTTAACTAGCAACATAGAACTGCCTTTATTATTTGTATTAAAGCCATTTAGTAAAAAAGAGATATTAAAACTTCATATAGACAAGAATAAGTTCTCTTTTAAAGCAGATTATGATTGGACGATAGGCTCTAAAGATGCTGAACATGACAAGAATTATGTCTACAGATTTCCTTATAAGCTAGGCACAAAAGAGATGGTGTCTCAGGGTTTTAATGGGAAGTTTAGCCATTATGGTAAAAGTCAGTATGCGGTTGATTTTAATATGAAAGAGGGTACTGGAGTTTATGCTGCAAGAGAAGGTGTAGTTGTACAAACAAAATCTGATTCTAATATTGGTGGAGTAAACCGCTCTTTCGAAAAACATGCAAACTATGTCACTATAGAACACAGCGATGGAACCCTGGCAACTTACTCTCATTTAAAACAAAAAGGAGTAGTTGTAAAAGTTGGTGATAAAGTTCAGAAAGGAGAGCTCTTAGGCTACAGCGGTAAAACAGGCTATTCACAAGGACCTCATTTGCACTTTATCGTTTATAAAGCTACAGATGGAAAAGGTAGAGAATCTATTCCTGTTAAGTTTATGAGTGTGAAGGGTGTTGTGGTAAAGGTTATTAAGAATCAATGGTATATAGCAAAATAAAAGAATTTACACCATTTCTAATTATAGGTAGAGTAATATGATATGTTCAAAATGTAATACAAAAAATAGGGAAGATGCAAAGATTTGTAGCAAGTGTGGAGTAGACTTAATTGTAGAAGTAAAATCATTTTGGAGACATTTATTTAATTGGAAATATTATATTTTCCCAATAGTTATAGGTTTACTATTTGGAGTGGATTATAGTCAAACAGGGACATACTCACTCTCAAATATAAAGCTAGTTGGCTTGATAATGGGAATTGTAATGGCTGTACAATTTAAGGCTAATTTCTTAAGCAAGTTAGGAATGTTTTTTATAGGTGAATTTGCAACAAATTTTTTATCAGTTGTAGTTCATTTTTCGTTTATATCTCTTTATGGCTTATTTGGAAACAATGCACAAGAGTTGATAGTACAAAAATTACTAGAACAAAATAAAATATATCCAAGAATGCCAAATGAAGAAGTACAAGTACTAAAATATACTAGTGATAGTGGTAATAGTGTGAAATTACATTTAAAATTTATTAACTATACAAAAAATGAAATTTTATTAGACTATGATAATCGCAGTGATAATTTTGAAAAAGAGAAGCTAAATAGAGAGTTAAAGGTATCCTGCAAGGGGAAAGGTGTAGAAAAAATATTAGCAGATGGATTAATATACTGGCTAGCATATTATGATAAAAGTAATTATTTAATAGGTCAGATATATCTAAATGATGAGCGATGCAAATCCTACTATAAACAATTATAGTAGGGAAAATATAATTTTACCCGAGGTGGGTTTACACAGTTTATTTTACGGTCTCAAAACATATCAAAGATCTTATATTAAAAGGTCAGTATGAAAAAAATATTTTATTAAAGATATTAGATAAAGGAGGTCTATGCTTAATTTGTAAAAACAATTTATTTATAACTATTTATCCTTGTAAATAGTAATAAAAGTTTGTCACTATTATGCAACAAAGAGCGGTTATCTGCGGTTACACTAAAATTTAAAGTCCCTATTTATAGGGATTTTTAGCGATATTTAAGGCTCTCATAACGGAGTGGTCGAGTGTTCGAGTCACTCAGGACCCACCACTTTTAAACTCCCTATACAACGAACTTTCAAAGCAAAAATTCTAATATCAAGCACAATTTCCACTTATTTCACTAAAAGACTTTTTAAAATTTTATGTGTTGCACTTTAAACTTGAATTGGCGATTGAAACTAATCCTCAGTGCAAAATGTTGTGGACTAATACAATATATTTACAAATCATTTAAAATATGTTAATATATATTTACATTTCATAATATAAGGCATTAATATGAATTTACAAATACTCTTTGAAGAGCAAACAAAACTCCTCCATAAAGTCAACTTGGACAAAAAAAGATATCTTTATTCCAAAATAAACTGGAGTTTAAAATCGATAGGAATTTTAGGGCAAAGAGGGCTTGGAAAAACAACTATGATGCTACAGCACATCAAAGAAAATTTTACTAAAGTAAATTCAGCACTTTATGTAAGTTTGGACAATCCATATATGCAGTCAGTTTCCCTTTTCGAATTTGCCAAATTTTTTGAACAGCATGGCGGTGAAGTGCTTTTTGTAGATGAAGTGCATAAATATGAAGATTGGTCAACTCACATAAAAAACATCTACGATACACTAGAACTCAAAGTGGTTTTTTCAGGCTCTTCCATACTTCAAATCTCACAGCAAAACAGCGACCTCTCAAGAAGAAGCATCGTCTATACTTTAGAAAATCTCTCTTTTAGAGAATACCTTGAACTACTTGATATTTATAAGTTTGAGAGCTTTACACTTGAAAATATTTTAGAAAATCATATACCTATAGCACAAACTGTAGTAGAGCATATCAAACCGCTTATGCACTTCAAAGAGTATCTTCAATATGGAGCTTACCCATTTATCCTAGAAGACAAAGAAGTATATCACCAAAAAATAATCCAGATGATAAACCTCATACTTGAAACGGACTTGCCACATATAAACCACATAGACATCTCACAAATAGCAAAACTAAAAAAGCTGCTCTATCTGCTTGCCACCAATGTGCCTTTTATTCCAAATATCACAGATATTGCAAAAGCTACCAATATCTCACGACCAAAAGTGTATGACTACTTAGAATATTTAGAGCGAGCTAAAGTAATAAACAGTATAAAAAGCAAAGAAAAAGGCTACAACATTATGGCAAAACCTGAAAAACTTTTTATGCAAAACACCAATATCTCTTATGCTATCACAGCTTCACTTGACACAGGAAGTGCGAGAGAGGCTTTTTTTGTAAATCAGATAAAAAATGCACTATTTTCACAAACCAGACTTATAGATGATAGGATTTTTAGTTCAAAAAAAGGCGACTTTTTAGTGAATGATAAATACACCTTTGAAGTGGGTGGCAAAAATAAAGATTTTTCTCAAATCAAAGATATAAAAAACAGCTATCTCGTTTTGGACGATATAGAAGTTGGATATGGTGCGAAGATTCCTCTTTGGCTTTTTGGCTTTTTGTATTAAAATTTTTAAGTTAAACCAGTAGTTTGAGTGTTAAATCTAGTTTGAGATTTATCCTCAACTTTGTATATTTTTCAGTGAAATTATGTCAAAATATACGAAGTGATTTAAGGATAAGAGGTGGGTTTACACAGTTTATTTTACGGTCTCTCATATCTGATATTTCTTCCTTGAGTACCTTCAATCTGATGTAAACAACCCAATTTCACAAGCTCTTGTATATCTCTTTTTGCTGTTGCCAAAGATGTTTTGGTCATTGCAACATATTTTTTTGTAGTAAGCCCGCCTTGAAATTCTCCTTCGTTATACTCTAATAACTTGCTCAGCACTTTTAATTGGCGCTGATTTAAAGTAATTTGACGCACCTTATCCCAAAACTTTGTTTTTTGTATAACTCTGTTGATTGCATCAAGTGTCTCTTGAAGTGAGTCGTTAAATCTATCTAAATACCATGATACCCAAGCTGTACAATCTAAATCTGGATTGTCTATCAAGTTTTGAGACATCTCTAGTTTGTCATAATAATTTTTACGATCCTTTGCTATTGCACTAGAGATAGAAAAATATTTATATTCTATCCCAAAATCTTTTGAGATTATGTAATCACTTATGATTCTTGCCATTCTCCCATTGCCATCATCATAAGGGTGAGTAGTTACAAACCATAAATGTGCTATCGCACTTTTAATATAGATATCGTCATCGCTTGTATTAATATACTTCAACAAAGCATCCATATCATTATCTATTCTCTTAGCAGGCACCCCTACAAAATGTACTTTTTCTTTTCCAATTACGCCTGAAACAATTTGCAAGTCATCATAATCACGAAACACTCCCAGTTTGATTTTAGTAAAACGGCTTGGAATCTGGGAAAGAAGTGAAATATGCCATTTATGTAAACGCTCTAATTCTAGTGGCGCTGTGTTGAGTATGGTATCCATCAAAATATCCGCGAGAGCGTCAGTGTGATGGGTAGACTTGTCATATAGTTTGTCAAATGTTGCATCTAGTTTTTTTCTTATTGAAGATCTTACACTCTCTCTTTGAAGATGTTCCCCCTCTATTGCAGAAGTGGAAACAATCTCGCTTGTAAAAAGATCTATCTTAATGTTGGTTTGAGTATCTTTATCAAGAAGCGTGCTTAATGCTTTTACTTGACCGACACTCTGAGATATTTGTGTGATTTTAGGAAGAAGTTCACGAAGGTTGTAATTAAATTTTGGATAATTGGGATGTTGCCAAATCCATAGTTGTTTCTTTTGCATTTTTACCTCATGAGCTGATTAATTTCCTAATCGTATCATTATATGAGCTGCTTGTCAATTATAAATAGCTCATATTTTAGATAGTTCCAAATGTTACTATTTAAGGGACATTTTGTCCTTTTAATGGATTATTTAACAAATAACGGAACACTTATAGCCAATACTTTTATCTATGTTTCCCTTAAGCTTTTACAGTAGCCACTTCGCTCACTTTGGCATGTGGAAATAAAAAATAGTTTCCACATGCCGTAAATATAAACACACATTACGCAATAAAACATTAGAGTTAAGGTCTATAAACCCTAACATTCATACTTTTTTTGGCATCCCTTAGATACTGTGCATGGAGTTGACTCATGATGCCTTTTTCGCAGTAGAGCAGGTACTCTTTATCTTGTGGAAGTTTATCGAACTCGGTTTTAAGTTTATGAAAGGGTATCTTTATACACTCACAAGATGTCTCTATGCATACATCCTCAGCTCTAATATCTATAATTGTAAAATTCCCCTCTGTTAAGTCGCTTACAACTTCTATGGGCGCTTGTTTGCTAATGTCGTCTACTATCTCATCTACATAGATATGCTGTGCATCTTCTACTGCCTTGTTTAATACTTCATAGTTGAACTTTTTAGCTTCTCTCTCCATACGCTTGAAAGAGCCATGAGTGATAGGATTTTGAGAGATTACACCGCAGTACTCAGGCATACTTTCTGCAAAGTGGCGTGTTCCGATGTCACCTGCTATAGAGATAATCTCGGGTTTATTCATGGTAGAGAGTGGACGTAGTATGAGCTTGTTACTTACTTGGTCTATGAGTGCAAGGTTTCTAAGTGTCTGCGATGATACTTGTGCAACACTCTCCCCCGTAAGCAGTGCATCTATCTCAAGTGAATCGGCTACCTTCTCAGATGCCATAAGCATAAGACGTTTAAGTGTAACCCCCATATATGTCGGTGCAGTAGAGCGAAAGATTTCAGTAAGGACATCATCAAAAGGTACAGATATAAACTTCACTCTATGCGACGCGCCAAACTTAGACCAGAGGTAAAGGGCTACTTGCTTGACTCCTATCTCATGTGCCATACCGCCAAGGTTGAAAAAGATGAAGTGTGTTTTTATCCCTCTTTTCATTGTGAGGTAGGATGCCACAGTCGAGTCAAACCCTCCTGACATCAAAGATAAAATATCACCTTGCGTACCGATAGGAAAACCGCTTAAACCTTTGTACTTTGTAGTAATAATATTGAGCTGACTCTCAATGAGTTCAAGTCTTACAGTTACCTCAGGGTTACTCAGATCCACTCTTGAAGCATCTGAGTGTGCCAGCAGATAACCGCCTACAGTACTTTCGAGTTCCGTAGATTTAAAGCTATGTGTCCCTGAACGCTTTGCTCTAACTACAAAACTCTTCTCTTTTAAACTCTCAGCTACTATCTCACCAACTTTGACTTTTATTTTATCAAGAGTATCCATGTCGTCAAACTGTAAGACTTCAAGAATCTGCTCGATTCCAGAAGTATTTATAAGAGTGATTCTCACTTCAGGCAGAACACTCAGAGGTGTGAGGATTTCAATCTTGTCGGAGTACTTTCGTACTTTTATATCTACATCTATGCGTCCTAGTAAAGTGACCAAGTTTGTATAGAGTTGTCCTACCATTTGTCGTTTTGCCGAAGAGCCTTTAATCATAATCTCTGGAAAAAATTTAAGGATGAATTTTTGTGTATCTTTTGATGGGTTTTGCACGCTGTTACCTTATTTTATATAGATTGCATTATAGCATACGAGATGGATGTAGTTTTAGTAAAATTTTCAAAAATTTTTACAAAATGTTATTTTATTATGCAATAATAAAAATATATTAAAGCTAAGAAGGAAGTAAAGTTTGCAAGAGATTAAAAACCATTTTTACCACGCGATATTGATTTCTATATTTACCGTAGTGGCGGGTTTTTCTTTTAAAATATTTTTAGCCAGAATCATAGAAAAAGATGTACTCACTCTCTACTATACAGCTATAGATATCTTCTCCTTCTCACTTTTGATACTTATAGGATTTCGCTCATCGATGGTTGTAGCCTACGCAAAGAGTAAAAAAGATGAAAACATCATCAACATCTTTCGATACTTCATCATAGCTCTTGTCATTATATCTTGGGGGATTATACTTCCCTACTTAAAACATAGAGTTGGTGTAGAGATACACTACTGGTATTTAGTTTTTACCATTCTTACTATGAGTTCTTATGCTTACTTGAGTAACCAGTTAGCGATGTATAGACTCTACTCCATAATGAAGCAGAGTACCTTTTTAGAACCTATTCTTGGGGCTATTTGGTTTTTGATAGCATTTTACGTAGCCAATACAAATGGACTTAAGTCCCTTTTTATCATGACTATTATGAGTTATATGGGACTCTCAATCTTCATCTGGCTAAAAAAACGTCGTGAAATGCGTGAAGCACGCTTGGCTCAAGTCGAACTCGACGCAGATACAAAAACATTTCTTAAAAATGCTGTACTCTCGGCTGTAGAATTTGGTTCTGGAATCATTATGATATATACCGCCGTATTTTTTCTTATGCACTACTATAGCATCGAAGAGTTGGGAGACTTTCAAGTAGTTACGAAACCTATTTTGATGTATATGATTACGCTGTTTGTATTTCCCGTATTTCGGTTTTTGCTTCCAGAACTCTCAAAACTTCACGCTCAAAACGCTTACAAAGAGATAGTAGCGTTACAGAGGTGGTTTTACAAATTTTCTTTTTTAGTAAGTGGCTCTTTTGTGCTTCTGATGATTTTTTATTCTGGAGAGTTTGTAAGTTTTGTGTTTAAACCTGAGTATCATGGAGCATATCTCTACTTAACACACTTGAGCTTTTTCTTTATATTTATCATGTTAAACGCTTTTCAAATCGCTCTCATTAAAGCTTCTGGAGGTTTCGCGAAAGCTCTGTTTGTGAGAGTAAGCGGCATAGCGCTTTTTATAGTCGCATTTTATCTTACAAGGCTTTACTCAGAGAACTCAGTCTCTGTAGTGTTTGGTTTAGCGCTTGCATATATGGGAATGTACGTACTCTCTTTTGTGGAAGTGAGAAAGATTATGAAGCGTATGAGAGTGGAACTTGTTTAATTCCACATGCCAAACATCATAGTCTAATAACGTGAACTCATTCCTGTCGGTTAACGTTCGTCTCATGCAGAAAACACTTAGCGTGGATGAAATGCAATAGCTAGTTTCTAAGAAATTATGTTCGCCTTAGCTTTAAGTATAAGTCATATAAAATGTATTGACGACATTAACAAATCCAAATAAGGGGGATACTATGGCAAAAGGTCAGGATGCAAAAAAAACAGTTAAGAAAACTGCAACAAAAAGTTTGAAAGAAAAACGCAATGATAAAAAAACGAAAAAAGCGCAAGACTAAAACTCTCTCCTCTAACTAAAAATTGAGTATATGGAAAAGAAAAAGTAAGGCAAGGGTGGCTATTTAAACTTCTTATCATGAAACTTGTACCATTTACAGCGCTTTTTATTTTTGATGGAGTAGATGTTGTAGGTAAACTTTCTGCCACAATCTTGGCATCTAAAAGTAGCACGGTTTTTAAATTTGTTGTAGTTTACAAAGAGGAAGTTTCCAACCTGATCACCCTCTTTATAGGTAATCTTCTCATTTTTTGCATACGCCTTCTCGGCGAGGAGGGCATCTTCTCTCTGTTTAGTGAGCCAAGTAGGTTCTACATCCTCTTCAAATGCATAACTCACTGTTTCACTTTTGTAGGAGTTCGCATTTATCTGCTCGAATGAACAAAGCACCTTTAAAAAAGGTATCGCCACTAATACTCCAATCACTTTTGCTTGAGACTGAATATTTTTCAGAAGGAGTAGAACACTGAAGCTCTTTGTTCTTTTTAAAGAGTTTGAGATTGGTCTTTATACTGCTCTTTGTCATTGCAGAAAACCCAAAGGGAGCAATTAGTGCGGCGATGACTAGCACAAGAGTAAATTTACTGACTGATATGGATAAATCATCACGCTCTTTTTTAAAAGCATCGAAACCGTAACGCACGGCGATAATCGAGATAATAACTGCGCTTAGGATGACATCCCCCATGTTTATATATTCAAACATTTTTATAATCCTCCCTTGCTTCGTATAATTCTGTATAATATGAAAAAAGAAGAAAAGAAGCAAGTGCTTTCAACCAAATACATCCATCTGTAGCACCTATTGTAAGCATGTAGAAAACTACTGTTACAAAATGTATCGTAATATAGCAGAATTAAATAATTTAATTTCGTGTGCTTGAATATTGGGTCTATTATAGATATTGTCTGTGCAGGTTATTATATAAACAAGGAATTGAGTGAATAAGAAATCTACTAAATATATCCCTATAGATAAGAGTGTTATTCAAGAGGGTATGGCATGTGACTTTACTCTCTTTAGCGCTTCTAACTCAAATGCAGAGATGCACTCTTTTAAAGAGAGTGGAGTCTCTGTTACAAGTGAAGACATACTCTTTATAGCAACACAAAAACATCTCTATGTCGCAGAATCAGAACATGAAAAATATGAACAATATAGAAAGAACATTATAGAGGCTCAAAAGCAAAAAATCATAAAACATATAAGTTTTGAAGAACAGGCATTGGCTATCTATAGCAACGCCGCTGAAATCCTAAATAGGCTCTTTAGTGACCCTGAAACTTTAGGGCATTATATAATACCCCAAGAAAACAACACAAGAAAAATCAATTTCTAATTCCAAAAGAGTTAAGATACATAGATTATTTTA
>PETN01000012.1 GCA_002781365.1 Sulfurimonas sp. CG01_land_8_20_14_3_00_36_23 | reverse complement strand
ATTAGGTCTGTAAAATGCCATTGGCTAGCATTTTTATGATACAATTTTAAGAGAAATTAGGTGTTGACACAGAATTTATTACACTCCCTGTGGAAATAGTTTCCACATGCCAAAGGGTTCTAGATTAGATTCGTAAATCAACTTCTTGGATTGTGCCAACACCGCCACTCTCTTTGAGAAAAATAGAACTCTCTTTCATCACACCTTGCATCTTTTGCGTAGTGTCGTTGAGCGTAAACTCTGTATTTGCTCTGCCTAGATAAATCGCTCCGATATCTTTCTCTTTGAGAGAATAAAGCGACTCTTTTCCTGTCTCATCTTTTGTCCAAATAAGCAGTTTTTTAAAGATAGCATCATTCTCATCTATCCAATTGTTATGGTCACTGTCGTAGGCTGAGAGTTCCTCAAAACCATTTCCTTGTGTCGGACCAAAGAGTTCACTTCCATTGTTGATAATGCCGTCACTATTTTTATCCAGTACGAGGAATCCGCTTCCAGCTCCTACAAAGTTGAAAGTGTCGCTCTTACCATCAAGGTTTAAATCGAACTCTTTTTTTACCTCACTTAAATGCACACTCTCTGCTCCAAAGTTTATAACTAAGGGGTCTATAAGCGCATCACCTGCCCTAAAGTTAAGAGTCTCACTCACATGCACAGAGTTTTTCATACTCAGAGCAAGAGAGAACTCTATAGATTTTCCATCTCCTGTTTTGACACTCCCCTGGGCAGAGAAGTTCAAAGACTCTTCATGGATTTGTGTTCGCTGATAATTGTAGTCAATCCCCCATCCCACAGGCATCACCCTATCAAGCGCAACAGCATGTTCACTCGATGAACCAGCCTCTGTGTTTGTGTGAAGTTTTCTTAAAAAAGAGCTGTCAATCTTCTGCCCTGTAAGCATTTCAAGTATATAAATAATATTCATAAGTTTCGGGTCAATACCCGAATCTAACTCTCCACCATCTACTTTTGGTGCCGTATTGTTATGTTTGAGAGATTTGTACAGATCACTCAAAACCAGCCTGTCCCCTTGCCCAGGCGCAAACTCAGGATTGTTCTTTGGTTTATCCCACATCTTAAGAGACTCCACCACCTGCACTTCATCATGTTTAGAGTGTGAAGAGAAGAGCGCCACACTTGAGTGTTCAATTTTCATAACCGCCTCCTTGCGTTTAATGAACAATAAAATCGACAAAAAAGGTTGCTTTATGAAAGAGAGGTTGGCTATTGGCATGAGACGGCTCAAATGAAGTGAATTGCTTCACTTTATTTTAGACTATGATGTTTGGCATGTGAAAACAGCATCATTAAAAATCAAAACATAAAACATTGCTATTAAAAAAGAGAGTGATTGGAATTTTTTGATTGTAGACTTTTATTTATGGTGGAGTATAGCCGGATCGAACCGCTGACCTCTTCGCTGCCAGCGAAGCGCTCTCCCAGCTGAGCTAATACCCCATAAGTAAAAAGAAAAAGCATTTTACCTTGAAATTATTAAAAAAGCCTTCTACTCGCATCATAATTGCACTAGAGAAATTATATGTTATGAGAGAAAGGAAAAAAATGAACCCTCAAAGTGCGAAACGCTCCCTTGCCCACCTGTGTGAAAGACAAGTCCCTGTATTTTTGTGGGGTCCTCCAGGTATCGGTAAATCTTCAATCGTGGCTCAAATAGCGGCAGAACAAGGCATTGCCTGTATTGATTTGCGTTTATCCTTGCTTGACCCTACCGATTTAAGAGGGATTCCTTTTTTTAACCCTGTTGAGAACACTGCTTTATGGGCGCCAGCTTCCTTTTTGCCCGATGGAAGCCAAGAGAGAGGAATCTTGTTTCTTGATGAGCTTAATACCGCCGCACCAATGGTTCAAGCTTCGGCATACCAACTTATCCTCGATAGAAAGATTGGAGAGTACACTCTGCCTGATGGGTGGTCGATTGTAGCGGCTGGAAATCGTGAGAGTGACAGAGGTGTTGTTTTTCGTATGGCGGCACCGCTTGCGAATCGTTTTGTGCATTTAGAGATGGAAGCCGATGCGCAGGAGTGGAGAAACTGGGCGATTCAAGCAGAGATAGACCCCTCTATCGTTGCCTTTATCTCCCATCGTCCTGATGCTCTTTTTACCTTTAACTCAAAAGAGGAGAGCCGCGCTTTTGCTACACCTAGAACTTGGGCGTATGTCCATGAGATACTCTCCTCTGCACCTGAGGAGGATTTAATTATGCCGATGGTGAGTGGTGCAATCGGAGAGGAGCTTGCCGCTTCGTATCTTGGCTTTCGCGCGGTTGCAAACCAGATACCTGACTTGGAGTCTATCTTAGATGGAACGTGCAGTGATGTTCCAAGCGACACCTCTGCTCTGCACATCTTATGCACAACCCTTAGTATGCGTATCAATGATAGCACAAGTTCTAAAAAGCTCAACAACCTTGTAAAATATTCACTCACACTTCCTGGTGAGTTTGCTGTTATGATTATTCAAGATTTAAGAGAGCGTCACATAGAGCTTGACCATATAGAGAGTTGGACACTTTGGATGCGTAAGTTTAACAACCTGCTTCACTAATGCACTCGAAACAACTTCTACTCAAGGCGAAAAGTCAACTGATGCTCAGACATCCCTACTTTGGCATGCTCGCTTCACGACTCAAAGATGAGAGCAGTGAAACAATCAGCGCCTATGCCAGTAATGGGAAAAGATTTTTATACAATCCCGACTTTATAAGCAGACGCACGCTTGATGAGATAATGTTTATCTTGACAAACTGCGTTATGCATCATGTGCTCTCGCATCAACAGCGTCAGTTAGGTCGCCGCGGCTCTTTGTGGCAACTCTCTACCGACTATGCTATCAACAGTATCTTACACAAAAATGGACTCGCGATTCCCCAAGGGGCAAACTACAACAAAGAGTTTGAGGATATGTTTGCTGAAGAGATTTATGAGTTACTCAAAAACGAATACTTTGCGGGGATAGACGAAGCTTTTGATGAACAAAAAAGTTCAGATGAAAAGCCACAAGATGAAAAAGCCTTCTCGAACATGGAAAATATCGAAGATGACCTTGACCCAAAAACAGAATCAGAGTGGGATTATGCCTCCGCTGTTTCTAAAGAGCTTACACTGAGAAAAAGTGTTATGCCCTCAGGCTTGGAGCGACTTGCTAAAAAGGTAATTGCCAGTGACATCGACTGGAAGTTTGAACTCTACAATGCAATCAACCGCCACATGCGAAATAACTACGCCTTTATGCCACCAAACAAGAAACACCTCTATCGTGGGTTTTGTCTCCCCTCATTGACAAGTGATACACTGAGTCTTTGTGTCGCTGTAGATACCTCAGGTTCTATCAACGATGCTCTTCTTGGTGCATTTATGGAGGAGTTTAAAACTATTATGCAAAATTTTCCTGCTGTGAAAATAGAGCTTATCATAGCAGATGCAAAAGTACATGCACACTACACCTTTCAAGGTGGTGAGAGAATGGATTTTGCACTTAAGGGTGGAGGTGGAACAGATTACAGACCTGTATTTGACTACATAGATGCAAATCTTCCCATGAGTACGATGTTGCTTTACTTCACAGATGGAGATGGTTGGTTTCCAAAGTATCCTCCCTCGTATGAAGTGCTTTGGGCACTCTCACGAAAAGCTAAAGTCCCTTTTGGACGACCTTTGATAATATTAAGTTAATCTAAAATGGATACAATAACTCAAAAAATCTACAGGCGTATAAACTATGATTAAAATCGACAGGTCAGAACTTCTTAGCAGTATGCTTAATGATTCTCATGACATGATTTTTATCATCAGTGTCGATGATGGAAAGATAGAGTATGTTAATCAGACTGTAATTGACAACTTTGGTTATACCTTAGATGAGATGAATGCTATGGGTATCGATGCCTTTAGAATACCTAAAAATCACAGTGACACTTTTTCTAAGTACATCCAAGATTTAAAAGAGAAGAGTTACGCTACAGAGTATACTTCGATTTTAAGAAAAAATGGCACACAGTTTCCTATAGAAGCCAAAGCAAAGCTCATTCACAGAAATGGCTTAGATTATATTTTCTCTATTCTTCGTGACATTACTGAACATGTAGAAGCTAAAGAGAAACTTGAAAATACAAATAAGAATCTTGAGTCATTACTCCTTGCAAAAACGGATAAACTGCAAAAAAATGTTGCTTTTTTAAAATCCTACAAGCGTGCCATGGATGAATCAAGTATCGTCTCTAAAAGTGATTTGGATGGCAGTATCACCTATGTAAATGATAAATTTTGCGAAGTTACGGGATATACCAAAGAGGAGGTTATCGGAAGACCCCACAGTCTTGTAAGACATCCAGATACAAGCCCTGAAGTTTTTAGAGAACTCTGGCGAGAGCTAAGAGCAAAAAGAACTTGGCATGGTGTTCTAAAAAATAGAAAAAAAGATGGGAGCTACTACTGGGTAGATATAAATATCTTACCTATCTTTGATGAGAGAGGGGAGGTTCTTGAATATATGGCGATTCGTCATGATATTACAGAACTTGTGGATCAAAGAGAAGTTATAGAGAAGATAGCCACTACAGACACCTTGACAAACCTTGGAAATAGATATAAATTGATACAGGATATTGAGTCATCTGAGACTCCATCCATCGCACTTTTGGATATAGAAAGATTTAGTGAAATCAACGATTTATATGGGGATAGTTTTGGGGATGTGCTCATACAAGAGGTCGGAGCCACTATAGAAAAACTTCTACAGGATAAGGAGATAAAAAAGCTCTATCGACTACAGGCAGATGTCTTTGCCATTTTAAATATCTCACTTTCTCAAACTGACTTTATTGAAAATATAAATGAGATGATTAAAAAAATCGAGAGTCTTACCTATGAAGTCGATGGCGAGGAGGTTATGGTTCAACTAGCTTCTAGTATCTCATTCGAGAAAGATGACCTTTTTATAACCGCTGATATGGCACTCAAAAGTGCTAAAAAAAGAAAAACAAGCCTGATTATTTACAATGAAGAGTTAAACCTTGATGCCCTCTATGAAAACAATATCAAATGGACAAATAAGCTCCGCAATGCCATAAAGAGTGACAATCTTGTCCCTTACTATCAGGCAATCGTCAATAATAAAACAGGAAAATGGGAAAAATATGAGAGTCTCGTGCGTATGATAGATGAAGATGGCAAAATCATCTCACCTTTTTTCTTTCTTGAGATAGCACAACGAACAAAGTACTATGAGACTTTAACTAAAACTGTCATCAAAAAATCTTTTGATACTTTTAAAGATTCTGATAAAGAGTTCTCTATCAATCTCACTATCAAAGATATTATAAATCCAAACATACAGCACTATCTTTGTGATATGCTCGAGAGCTATAATTTGGACAATCGACTTGTTTTTGAGATTGTTGAATCAGAGGGAATTGAAAATTTTGATGAAGTAATCGAGTTTATAGACAAAGTCAAAACACATAATTGCAAAATAGCAATAGATGATTTTGGAACAGGTTACTCAAACTTTAACTACTTACTTAAACTCAGAGCAGATTACATAAAGATAGACGGCTCACTCATTAAGCACCTAGATACAGACAAAAATGCAATGATTTTAGTAAAAAACATCGTGGGTTTTGCACAAGAACTTGGGATGATGACGATAGCTGAATATGTAGAAAACAGTACTATTTATGAGATTGTAAAAGAGTTGGGAATTGACTACTCTCAAGGATATTTTTTCAGTGAGCCATTAGAAGCTCCTCTCTTTGAGAGATAAGAGCCTCTTAGCTACTTAGACACTTGGTATCCCAAGAGCTACACCAACTGCACGATTGTGAAGCACTCCATCATAGGTATTTAAAGAGCTTATCATTACCGCTCTTTGAGAACAAATCTCCTCCGCTCCATACTTTGCCAAATCTTTAATGTAAGAGAGTGTCACATTTGTTAAAGCATAGGTTGAAGTGCGAGGATAGGCTCCTGGCATATTTGCTACACAGTAATGCACGATGCCCTCTTGTGTAAAAGTTGGGTTCGAGTGTGTGGTTGGATGAGAACTTTCAAAACATCCGCCTTGGTCTATGGAAACATCTACTAAAACACTCCCTTTTTTCATCCCCTTCAACATCTCTTTAGAGATAAGCTTTGGGGCTTTTGCTCCAGGAATAAGGACAGTTCCCACTACAATATCAGCATGTGGAAGTAGGCTAGAGATTGCTTCAGAGGAGCTGTAAATTGTCGCCACATTTGCAGGCATAACATCGTTAAGATAATGCAATCTTTGTGTGTTAATATCCATGATGGTCACATCAGCACCCAAACCTGCCGCAACTTCCGCCGCTGCTTTGCCTGCAACACCACCGCCAAGCACCATCACTTTTGCTCGAGGAGTTCCGACAACACCTCCAATCAACAACCCACTTCCACCGTGATAGCGTCCTAAATGCACAGCTCCCATAAGCGAAGCCATCTTTCCTGCAACTTCACTCATAGGTTCAAGAAGTGGCAATCGCCCATTTACATTTAAAGTTTCATAGGAGAAAGCACGTATCCCTTTTTCAAGTAAAAACTCTGTAAGCTCTCTATCTGCCGCAAGGTGAAGATAGGTAAAGAGCGTCTGGTTTGGTTTAAAAAGCTTATACTCTATGGCAATAGGCTCTTTCACCTTTACAATCATCTCTGCCAAAGTAAAAAGTTCTGCAACATCATCCAAGAGTTCTGCACCTGCATCTGCATACTCTGCATCACTAAAACCACTCCCTTCCCCTGCCCCGCGTTGTATGTAAACCATATGTTTCTCATGGACTAACTCTTTTACACCAGCGGGTGTCACAGCAACACGATACTCATCCGTTTTAATCTCTTTTGGTACACCTATCTTCATAATCTCTCCTTTTGAAAAAAAAGAAGTTTAGTAACTTCCCTCTCCAACCGTAATGACAAAATTGTCATCCACTTCTACAACTTCAAACCCATGTTTGCCACAAAATGTCTCATTTAACTCTTGCGCCCAAGCACGTGCAACACGCAATGCGCTCTCTTTATCGCTAAGTGTTTTAATCTGTGGCATATTCTTACGTCTAGCACATGCACAAAGTTTTTCTACTACTATATGGTACTCCATAATTCAACCTTTTTATTTTTTAACTAAATTTATATGTCACAACTTAAGACAATTTGCTCGTTTGAGCAATCACATAGAGTTGGTCTTTGAGCTTGTTTAACTGTTTGATGATTAAATCATGATGTTCTGGACTCAGGATAAAACGCTGTTCCATAGAATCATACATCTTATCTATCTCGGTATATATATCTTTCAAAATATTTGCTTTGATTGTTTCTTGTACGCTCATGTTACTCCTTTTGCTAAGAGTACTGCATATAGTGTGCTAGTTGAAGGTTTTAGAACGCTTTTTGGCATGTGGAAATTGCTACACCTATCAAAAATGGGTAAAATTCTGCTTCTACAAAGGGCAATAATGAAATATATAATAGATATGATAGATGACATGCGAGAAAATATACAAAACGCTGAGGACTACACACTTCTAGCTATGCTTTTAAAAGAGGATAGCTCGGGAAATCTTCAAAATGTTGGCGAGAAGAGAATCACTTCTTTTTACATTAACGACAATACAAAAGAGTTGCATTTAGGATTTTTAGAGGAAGATGCTACGACAAAAACCCTCTTAGAGTCTGTAAACTCTTTAGATATGTCAGCGATGATGTATGAAGTGATGGTAAAAATCTCAGATAAGCATCCACTCATGCAGGTTATAGGATTTGGTGAAGACCATGATACGAAACAATATACTTTTTTTGTGATGGCTTGATTATAAAGATGTTTTGAGGAAAAGCCACCCTCTCAAGAGAGTCTCTTTTAGAAGAATGGGATAGAAATTAACGGACTACATCATTCACTTTAATACACTTCATCATGTATCCCTATATCAATGGGAATTATTTCATTATTTTGAATAATAAAGTCAATAATTACTCTGTAATCCATATTGATTGAGATTGAATGAAACTCATAAAGCTTCCCTCTTAATTTATGAAGTCGAAGTGATGGATGGTAAGGATTCACTTCAAGTATCTCAACTGTTTTGATATAGCGTTCAAGCATATCGGGGTGTTTTTTTAGAAACTTTTTGAGTTTTTTGAGGTACTCGTCCGTTCTAATTATTTTGTAGTTCATGCATCAACTCTTCGATATGCTCTGCTGCACTTTGTGTTTTGTATTTGCCCTCTTGAATCTCTTGCATGGTTTTGATGTGTGCCATATCAAGCTCATTTGCTCTTAACTCTTTATATCTCTCAATATCAAGGACAACAAACTTATCTCGACCTCTGACATTGATAACAAGTTCATCAAATTTTTCTAAAAGAGTTGCAAATATTGAGACACCTTTTGTTTTAACTTCATTTGCACTGATAGTCATAATAGTATCCTTAATAGTACTTTTAAAAGTATTGTAGCATCTATTTAGAAACTAATCAAACTCTATGGAAACTTTTTTTCACAAGCCAAGCTAAAGAGTAGAGATATATTGAGAGATTATTATATATAAAACATGATTGTTTTTGAGGAAAAGCCACCCTATCAGGAGGGTGGCATTTTTGGAGAATGGAATAAAAAATTAACGAACTAAGTCGAAGAAATAATCCGTTGAAGCGATACCTTTCGTCTCTTCATCAAGTTGATCAAGAACTTTATTAGTAATCCAAGTCAACAAGTTAAGCGCACCATCGTATCCGCTAATTGAATAACGGTAAATCTTTAGCAGAATGAAGTTCCCAAGCTGGAACTTTTAGAATAAGAAAAAATTAGAGTTTGATATACATCCATTCATGTTTATCAGTGGCATAAGAAAATCCCATAGACTTATAAAAGTCAACTAACACTTTGTTTTCTTTTCCACCATCTGGATATAAAATGAGATAGCTAACTCCAATATGTTCTCGTACTTCATAGAATTTTGACACAGAATATTCAAGTAGCAACTGAGAAACTTTTGAGTTATCAAAATGTTCGTATGTGTTTGACCTATAATTATTATTAACAAAAAGTAAATCTATCAAGACGACGGGCTTTTTACTCTTTTCTATCATCACTTCAGAGGCTGATAGGGCTATGTATCCGAGTATCCCGCTGAGGACTGAATTTGTATCTCTCATGGAGTAAAGTTTCGTGCTGTTGTTTTGAGCCGATGATATTGCCTGAGCTAAAAGTGCTTTTTCCCGCTCTGCTTTTTTGATGTCGCTGCTAAATTCAACACCATTTAAAAGTGACCTTTTTTCTGATTTTATTTTAGAAGAGGAGTAAGAGTTAAATTTATACGGCATCTAGCGTTTAAGCTGCTTCGGTAATAAACTTCTTAGCTTTTACCCTTGCTACGAGCTCTTTAGGCACTTTTGCATTGAGCATTTTTTTTGCATCTTTACCTGTTACATGTGGCGGTGATACTTGAATTACTTTACCATTTTCGTATTTGAAAGCCATTGTAACCCCTTTATTGCAGTTATTTTATGAGTGTATTTTAGCATAATTTGGTTTATCTTATAAAATGGTGCTGACGAATTTTCTTACTTACCTATCATAATCCACTGGAAAAAGTAGAGGTTCATTCATAAAGTATGGATTCCAAAGTCAAACTTTGAAACCAGAAACATCTTTTTCTTGGAAAAGGCAATTCCCAATACCTAGTATCCCAATTTTAATTTTAAAGGCTTAAAAAACTAGAAACCAGAAACAAACGACAAAGATATAACAGAACTACTTCAAAAAGTGGTGCAGGTGGTTTCAAGTATGCAGAGCATCCACGATGAAGCTAGAGAGGGAACGAAAAAGATTGGGTTTGTGTGAATTTATCTTATCAAAAAATCATAAAGTAAAATAATATTTCAAAATGCAATATTTTTAAATCAAATTTTTATTTTGTATTATAGTTGTGGAAATCT
>PETN01000049.1 GCA_002781365.1 Sulfurimonas sp. CG01_land_8_20_14_3_00_36_23 | reverse complement strand
TTATTGGCATGTGGAAAACTCACTCTTTACAAATAACAATATAGCCTTAACAAATGTAGAGACTCATACGAATAATGTTTACTTTGGAAATAAAAGTGGTGAATATGCAAATGCTACAGAACAAATAACATCCAACCCTTATGTGGATAGATATATAGGGAACCTTCATGTCTTAAATACGCATCCTGCAAAAGTAGCCTCGAGTACAAGTGGTGAAGTAGGTGTGTATGGCGGTGGCGTGGCAAATGCACTTCCTTGGATAGTTTATAGCAATCCAGGGATAACACCAAATGCAGAGAGAACAAAATTTGGTTCGATCGTAACAAATGAGTACTGGGATGGAAACAACACATTAAGTGGTGATTTGGTTGTTCCGATAGGTAAAATACTTAAACTAGAAGCCAATACACAACTCTTCTTACCAAGTGGGAACAAAGTGGTGATAGAGGGAGAAATGCTTGTTCTTGGAACAGAAGCAAATGAAGTTATCTTTGATAGTTCAAGTGCAACACCAAATAGTCAAAGTTGGGATGGAATAAAGATAAAATCAATAGGTGGAACACTGGACTATATCATAGTGAAAAACGCTCAAAATGGTATAGACACAACAGGTTCTACAGGAGTGACACTCTCTCATGTTAGCGTAATAGATGCAAATAGTACTGGTATTACTGCAACAGGCGGAGTCGTAGTTGAAGATAGTTCAGTTTGGGGAACACGAAATGAGCTGGGTAGTTTGAGTGTTGGAATACGAGTCACTGGAGATGCAACGATACAAAGAAATGTAGTAAGTAATGCAAAGCATGGAGTCTCTATCTCTGGCTTAACAACACAAGCCATAGATATAAATCACAATATTTTAGCTTCCAATGAGATAGGAATCTATACTTACTATGACACAGTTAGTAATTACCCAAGAGCACAGATAACCTACAACACCATAGATAATTCAAACTATGGTATCAGTATGGCGAACAATGGGAACAGTGTTAAGTACAATGTAATAACAAACAATTTAACAGCAGCTATCAATGCTACAAACAATTATGACACTGCTGTAAATGCTTTTGACGTGAATGCACCGAGCTATAGCGGTGGTATAGCAGCCTCAACTGTTTCCTCATATCCAGACTTAGTCCAAGGACCACTCTACGCGGGTGTAAGTCACGCACTTACAAAAGCAAATATTGGCCATGGAATTTATGGAAATATTTTAAATGTAGATAATTATAATACGACACATCCAGCCTATGATACGTATACACCATATAGTTCAAAAATGGGAGCCTATAACCTTATAAGTTATGTCGATACAGATATCGCACAATTCAGAAGTGATGTGCAAAGAAGTCATAGTGATAGTTTTGTGAAAAATGGGATGAGTATTAATGGAACTATAAAAACGGCACTGCCAAATATGGATATCAGCATCGATAGTACAAACTTAGATAGCACAGCTTCGACGATAAATATTCTAAAAAATGGGTATACACAGAACTATACAGTGACACTAGATGCATTTAATAGCGTGGTTGATGGAAATCATACCATCAATATTTCCGCAATCGATGTGAACAATGCGACAATTATGAATAATATAAACTATGGTGTATTGAACCTTGATAACACAGGAGCAACTCTGTCCTTATCTGATTTTGTGAATGATAGTAACATTACTCAAAATACGACAGTTCATTTGAATATTGCAGATACCTTAAGTGGTGCTAGAACCTATGAATACTCTGTAGATGGAGGTTCAAGCTGGTTTGCAGGTGATTCTCATTTAACGCTTACTTCTGGTGGAGAAGTTGATGGAAATACAGCAGATATAAGTTTTGATGGAGTGAATGCTGTTAATGGAGCCTTTGGCTTTAATGTCGTGGAAATAAACTCTACAAACTCTTCTCTTATCTCTGGTTCATCACAAACTTTTGCAGCCACTAATGTAAATGCATTTACAACCTACTTAAACGCTCTTCCAACTGGCACTACAATAGCCTTCGTGGTGAAGCAAAATGGGCGGGATTCAGTTCTTGCAAGACATAACAATCTAATAGCGGCGCTTAGAACATTTGGATTTGTAGGAAATTTTACAACTTTTGATTCAGTTGCGTTTATAGGGGAAAAAGGTCTTAAAAAAGTAAATGCTGTGACTAAAATAGTTCCTACTGGCAGTGGTACTGCACAGATAGATTTAGCAAGTGAGTATGGAATTTATAACTCAAGTATCACGCTCGATATATCTTGTTACAATAATGATGCTCTTGGCAACTGTAATGTAAAAGCAAGAGGTATAGACTATTTAGGCAATGTAGGCAATGTATTTAATATTAACTATCGTGTCAATTAGTAAAATCAAAAAACCATCCTATAAAGAATAGCTTAAACGAGTAGCTATTTTTTATAGACATTGAAAATGTGTTTCATTATTTGAGTATTTTGTAA
>PETN01000020.1 GCA_002781365.1 Sulfurimonas sp. CG01_land_8_20_14_3_00_36_23 | reverse complement strand
TGCCTTCAACTCGAAGTATCTCTTAACCTTTTTCAAGGTCTCTTTGTTTGTGGATGGGAATTATAGGGAGTGGTTGCTTAGAAGATTCTTAATCTGTGAAGAGATTTTATAAAAAAATTTATGTTGATTTTTATTGCAATATATTTGCAATAAAAAGAGTTATTTCGCTTCTGCTATCCAACCGCCACCAATGAGCTTATCCTCATCATAAAATACTGCAGCTTGTCCAACTGCAACACCAAAAACATCCTCTTTTAAAGTTACAAATGCTTTATCGTTTTCAATCTTCACATGGCACTCTATAGAACGTGTTCTATATCTTAACTTTACAGTTGTATCAAACTCTTTTAAATCATTAAACATATTAAGGTTATTTAAAATTACACTTCCACATGCTAAATCTTCTTTCGTTCCTACTACAATCTGATTTGTCTCAGGATTTGTACTTAAGACATAATGCGGCTCATGCGCACCATTTACTGTAAAACCTTTTCTTTTTCCAACGGTATAGTGCATATAACCTTTATGCTCTCCAACAACATTTCCATCTTTATCTAAAACTTCTCCTGCATTGTCCACATCTACATAATCTTTCAATAAATCAGTATAGGTAGTTTCTACAAAGCAGATTTCACTTGATTCAGCTTGTGAAGCAAAGCTCTCTAATCCTTTTATAGATGAAGCAAATTTTTTAATATCACTTTTTTTTCTACTTCCTAAAGGGAAGAGTAATTTTGGCAAGATAGCTTTATCTACATAAAATAGAAAATAACTTTGATCTTTTGTATCATCTTCAGCCATATAAAAATTTTTACCATCTGTTTTTATGTAGTGTCCTGTTGCTAAATAATCTGCCCCTATAGTCTCAGCATATTTCATCATTTCACCAAACTTTAAATTTCTATTGCAAAGTGCACATGGATTTGGAGTATTTCCTTTTTCATAAGATGTAATAAAAGGCTGAAAAACTTTTTCATTAAATACTTTTTGTAAATCTAAAACATGAAGTTTTATACCAACATAATCCGCTGCTTTTTGAGCACGCGCTTGATGAATTTCATGATATCCAGGTTTAGAGTGAAGTTTCATATATAAACCTTCAACTTCATAACCCTCTTCCTGTAATAAAAGTGTTGACACTGTAGAATCAACTCCACCACTCATTCCAACTAAAACTTTTTTCTTTTTCATAAATCTCTCTCTTGTAACACTTCGCTGTTATTTTTAAATTCTGATAATGACTTATAATAGTTTGTCTCTTCCAAGCCAACACTTTTTAGAACCTCTATCTGATTAGATAAGGACTCTTCCACCTCTTTTACTATAGTATCTAAATCATCTGTCAAGCGAATCATTTGTAAATCTTCTAACTCTATCATTCCGTTTGCATATAATTTTGTTTCTATAAACTCCAAAAGTGGCTTATAAAACTCAACACCTACTACAAAAATCTTGATACCTATTATCTTTCTTGTTTGCGCTAAAGTCAAGGCTTCAAAAAGCTCATCTAAGGTTCCAAAGCCACCAGGGAATATAACGTAAGAAATTGAATATTTAACCAACATAACTTTTCTAGAGAAAAAATAGTCAAAATTTAACTCTTTGGTTGTATATTTGTTTGAAATTTGTTCTTTCGTTAAATCAATATTAAGACCAATGGATTGAACATTATACTCTTTAGCGCCTCTATTGGCTGCTTCCATTATTCCAGGTCCACCACCTGTCATAATATTGAAACCTCTTGCAGCAAGCATGGAAGCTAGTTTTTGCGATTGAAGATAATAGAAATCTTTCTCGTTTGTTCTAGCACTTCCAAAAATTGTAACAGCTGGACCTAAGTCTCCAAGCTCATCAAAACCCTTTACAAAATCAGCAATTATTTTAAAAACACTCCAAACATCTGCTGATTTTATATCTTTTATGTATCTTTTAGTAAGCTCTTTTTTTATATCATTCATGACAAGTTAAGATTTTAGCTTTGTTAATCTTTCTCTTTTTGTACCAATTGCAGTAATTTGAACACCAAAATTACCATCAACAATAACAACTTCACCTTGTGCAATCACATGATCATCCACTAATATTTCCAATGGATCATTCGCTAATTGATTGAGTTCAATCACAGAACCGATATCCATATTTAAAACATCTTTTAATAGCATGGTTTTTTTTCCAATTCTTACTCTTACGGGAAGCTTCACATCCATTATTAAAGAGATATTATTCATCTCAGTCGTATTGAGTTTCAAATCATCTACTGCATTATTACTTGATGACACTGCGCCTGTTTGAGTAGCTGAAGCTGAACTTGCAGAAGAACCAAGGAATGCATTTAGCATTGTTTCATCCATTATAAACATTAATAATGAATTCAAGCTATCTAGATTAAATTTATAAACAAACATCTTTCTAAAAGCTTCTAATGAGACTTCCGAATCATCGTCTATAAACTCTATACTTTCTACTGTGAAAGATAAAACTGGCATCTCTTTTTGTGCAGATAGACTGTTCCCTATCGCACCAAAGATATTAGATACTATCTCTTTATTTGCATCTAAATCATCATCACCGACATCTTCTCTATTGCTTATCTCTTCACCCATCATCATATCAGATAATGAAGTGGCAAGATTAGGTGGTATAGCAACCATAGCAGTGGCATCCACGGCCCCTGATACTTTCAATTTCACAAGTACGATAGGAGGAACAATATTGGAGACTATGCTTAAATCCTGTTCTTCTTTAATTGAAACTACTGGAGCTTGCCCAATGAGTGCCTCTATAGTGCCAACTGTTTCATTTTCAAACAACTTCATAAAATCATTCATTTAACTACTCCTCATCATCATAACTGTATTTATTTTTATCATCATGAATAATATCTTGAACACCAGATATTTTGTCATGTCTTAACTGCTCAAAGTTTTCTAGTGCTCGTTTGACTGCATCTTTTTCTGTATCTATCATCTCTTTTATATGAATAGATTTTCTAAATCGTCTAAGACCAATTTCACCGCTGAATCTATCTTTTCCATCTACACTCACTGTTACCATATCATTCGCTGGACTTGACAACCTTAAGACATCGCCTGTTTTTAACTCTAAAACATCCCGAAGTGTCAACTCTGCTCCACCTAAATTTGCTTCAACATTTACTTTTGCACCACCAAGTAAAACTTGTAATTCTGTATTTCTACTTTTTTTAGAACTTGTTTCATTGAGCATCAAATCTCTACTCGCAAGCTTTGGTAGAACTGGTTCTAAGGCAATAACTGGATAGCAGATATTCATCATACCGGAGCTATGACCTATAATTATTTCCATAACAACCATAACAACAATCTCATTTTGAGCAACAATCTGAACAACATTAGGGCTTGATTCTTTAGACTCTATGTTAGGAAAAACTTCCATAACAGGTCCCCATGCTTCTTTAAGGGTACTCATCATAACTCTAAGGATTGTCTCAAAAAGACTTAATTCTATATCTGAGAACTCTCGATTTGCATCAAAAGGCTCTCCTTTACCGCCAAGAAGACGATCAAGCATAGGAAAAGCAATAGAGGGGTTTATCTCTATAACCCCACTTCCTTCCAAAGGTTTTATTGAAAAAACATTAAAACTTGTTGGATTTGGAAGAGACATCAGGAATTCACCATATGTCATCTGATCTACAGAGTGAAATTGGATTTCAACAATTGAACGCATTATAGAAGAAATTTGTGAAGCTAAAGACCTTGCCATTTTATCGTGAACACCACGAAATGCTCGCAGTTGCTCTTTTGAAACTCTATTTGGTCTTTTAAAGTCGTATAAAGTTACTTGTCTTTGCGGAAGAAGATGGCTTTCATCTCCTTCAAATACATCTTCACCTTCATCTTCAACAACGTCTAAAAGAGCATCTATCTCTTCTTGGGAAAGTATATCTGCCATATCTATGCACCTACACTTTCTTTGATTTTTTGAAGCACTGATTTATGAATTTGTGAAATTCTTGATTCTGTAATATTTAATATCTCACTTATCTCTTTTAATGTCAGCTCTTCAAAATAATAAAATTGGATTATTAACTGTTCCCTCTCATTGTAAGAGTTAAGGATGCTCTTTATAACTTCAATCAACTCATCTTTTTCAACTTGGATTAAAGCCGCACCCTCATCTCCGACATGGAGTTGATCATGTAAAGGCATAACTGTATATATACTAGAAGCAATGCGCGCTTCATGAACTTTTTCTACACTCTCATTCAAAAGTACAGAGAGCTCTTCATCTGTTGGCTCTTCATCATGAAGAAGTATATACTCTTCCACTGCATAGTCAATTGCTTTTACCAATTTTCTGCTTGCACGGCTCAAGATATCTAAGCTTCTTAAATAATCAAGCATTGCGCCATAGACTCTCTTTTTAGCATAACCCCAAAAAGAGTCATTGAGTGTTTCATCATATCTTCTTGCGAGTTTTATAAGCTCTTCCGTTCCAATCGCTGATAAATCAAGGAAGTCTATAGAACTTGGCAATCTCTCTTTAAGCCTATAAGCCATCGCTTTGACTGCTGGGAGATACTGAATTGCTAACTCATCCTCTTTGTGTTTCATACCATTTACATAGGCACTCGCACTCATGATTTATCCCTTGCAAGGTCTGTTGCATTGAGGTTCATTGCAGCATCTGTTATTTTATAGACGGAATCAATCAATTTTTCTCTTTTATTAATTTCATTGGCAAATAAATCGAGTTCTGTTTCATGCATATCTTTTGGAAAGTAGTAGCCTTTAGCTACAATGGTTCTGAAATACAACGCGATAATAACATGTGAAAAAAGATAAAAAAATATCGTGATTAAAAATGTATATACAAGTAAACCTTCAGCATCGAAAGATTTTAATATACCAAAAATGAGTCCAACAAAAAAACCTTGAACTGTAAAAAAATATACAAAATTTTCACCTAACATAAATTACCCCAAAAATATACTAAAAATGTTCCATCAAACGTTTAAATAGCCCAGTCAGACCACTCTCATTTGATGTAACTAGCACATTACGTTCCAATCGCTTTGTAATATTATTAGCAATTGCCACTATATCTTTATGAACAGAGGAACCTGCATAAGCAAGAGAGAAAAGTTCTCTCTTCTTTACAGAAGATGCAACTTTTAGATCCGAGTTAATTTTTCCAATCAACTCTAGATTTAATTGTGGTCCAATATTGGCATGTGCAACCTTCTTGATTTTATCAAAGACTGCCTGTGCCTCTTTCTCACTTTTTACCTGATTCATGATAAGGCTTACATCATCACGAATAACTGCAATCGTTTTTATGGTTGCATACGCATCTGTAATTGCCGCAGGATCTGGAACGGTTACAACTATGACATCATCTGCTGCATTAAGAAACATTTGAATATGTTCTCCTATCCCTGCACCTGTGTCTATAATCATTACATCGAGTTTATCTAAGACCTCGGCCTCTTCCATAAAACGCTCAAAAAGTGCCATACTTGAGTACTTCAGTATCTCATCCCCGCTTTCGCCAGGGATAAGAATCAAGTTTCTAGTTATAGGAATTAAAATATCAGCAACTGTTGCTTCGCCTTTTAGAACATGTAAAATATTTTTTTTGATTCTTACATTAAACATGACATCCAAGTTAGCAAGTCCAATATCTGCATCAAAGATACCAACATTCAATCCGCTCTGCGCTAAAACAAAAGCCAAGTTTGAACTAATTGTGCTTTTTCCAACTCCGCCTTTTCCACTTGTAATGGCAACAAATCTAGTTTTCTTTGATCTTTTTTTAGAGTTTGAAGCAACTAATTGTTCAAGCTTCTCTGCTTGATGCCCTATCATGCTTTACTCCTGTTAAAACCATTTAATAAACACTCAACTAAAAAGTCACTGCTTGCACAAACTAAATCCTCTGGTACTTCTTGACCAACTGAGAAGTAGCTAATCGGTTTTTTAGTCTCATAGGCTAGAGAGAAAATATTTCCAAATCCTCTTGTTTCATCAAGCTTTGTGAACATCATCGTATCTACATTTAAACTATCAAAATTATCATAAGTCGCTTTTAAATCTTCATACTTTATAGAACTAGGCATCACTAAAACAACATCCACACTGTACTCTGTGTCATTTGCTTCAAGGCACTCATAAATCTTTTCTATTTTACCTTTATCATAAGGACTCGAACCCATCGTATCAATCAAGATATAATCACAATATCTCAAAGAGTTTAAAGCACCTGCAAACTCTGGAGGATCCACTACTGTCTCAATTCCGAGTTTCATCATTCTTGCATACTGCATTAACTGCTCAACTGCTCCAATTCTATATGTATCTAAAACAACTAAACCTACTTTATATTTTTTTTGCATTAAAAAGGAGTAGCGTGCGGCTAATTTTGCAATCGAAGTTGTTTTACCCACACCCGTTGGACCCACAAGCATTATGACCCTCTTACTTCCTGGCGTAGGAACACTCTCAAGTCTGATAGGAATCATCTTTCTTAGGAGTGTTTGAAAATATCTTTTTACCGTAGAGGAGTTCTCTTTCATCTTAAAGGGCATATGCTCCAAGGTGATTTGCATAATGCTGTCAAGATGCTCTTTATTCATACCACTTTGAGAAGCTAAACGGTAGATTTCAGAAAATTCTGAGGGAATAGAATTTTGTAAATCAGGTGATTTTTCATTCCAAAACATATTTTGGATTATTTTAACTTTATCGCCAAGTTTTAAAATTTCAGACTTTATCTCTTTAAGCTCTTTTGGCTCGTAGCTACTCGATTCTGTTCTAGCATTTTCATACTCATACATAGGTGCTGAAACATCCGCGATTTTAGAGATTTGTTGTGCTGCGCTTGATATATCAAAAAGCACCTCTTCACTCTCTCTAGTAATCGGTTTTTGCTTATTTAACGGCTTAGGAGTATTTGTATAGGTATTGTGCTGGTTTACTTTTTTTTGTGCGCCCTCTTCTATACCTATCACTATTTCATAAAGTGGCATACGTCCAAGAGCTTTTTTTTGAATCTCTCTTGTTTCAATCAGCATCCCTTCATCGCCGACTTCTAGTTTTGCTTTTTTTAGAGCTTCAGAAGGTGTTCGACCTGTAAATGTAAGTATCTTCATATTTTTAAACCAGATAGAGGGATTACAACACTCTCTCTTTGAGACCAACTAGCATGTGGAATCTGAAGCCTTGGTGTTTGTATCACTCTGTTATCAAAAAAAATAATATCCAAATCTAAAGTCCTTGGGGCATTTGCAAAGCTTCTTTTTCTAGCAAACTTTTTTTCTAGTCTCATTAAATAGTCCAAAAAATAAGTTGGCTGCATACTCACTTGAAGAACAATTATTGAGTTAAAAAAATCATCTTGGTTCTTAAAACCAAAAGGAGGATTTTTTAAAATCAACGATGTTTCTAAAAGTTCGACTCTTTTGTCTCTTTTTAACACAAAAAAGAGATGTTCAAACCTTCGTTTGACATCTCCAATATTTCCACCTATCCCAACACTCACTCTGTATCTATGTGAACTTTTTTGAAAAGTTTTGTATCCATAATGTAAGCCTTTAAAAGTAGTTAAACTCTCATTTAGCTTACGTTTTATGTACATATATTACGCTTGTGGAGCTTGTTGCTGTGCTTCTTGTGAGGCTTGCACTGCTTGAATCTCTTGCATGATTTGTAACATACCCATCATCGCTAAATGGTAACCAAACGGACCAAAACCAACGATTGAAGATGTACACACAGGTGCTATCATATTTGTTTTTCTAAACTCTTCACGACGGTGAATGTTGCTAATGTGAACCTCTATTGTAGGAATACTGATAGCTGAGATAGCGTCACGAATCGCTATTGAAGTATGTGTATACGCTGCGGCATTAAGGATAATCCCTTGTGCATCCCCATAACACTCTTGTAATTTATCTACAATCTCACCCTCTAAATTACTTTGAAAAAACTCAATTTCAATATTGTTTTGAGTTGCAAATTCCTTCATTTGAGCATGGATTTGCTCTAGTTTCATTGGACCGTAAACATGTTGTTCACGAATTCCTAGCATATTTAAGTTTGGACCTTGGATAACGACAATCTTCATTTTGTACCTTTTTAGCGATATATTCAAATCTTTTAAGGACTTATTTTATCTAAATTAAGCATAATCTATTTTAAATTATATAAAATTCAATTTCAAAGATAATAAATGCAAATAATAGTCCCTCATTTTATCCTCATGTCAGATTCCATCGTTACAGAGAGAGCGATTGCCTTTGAGAAAACAATCCTAAAAATTGCTCCCTTAGAAGAACTACTCCAAGAGTTTCCACATGCCAAGATTACTACTTTAGCAAAGAACTCACTTCTTATGCCTGGACTTATCAATGCCCATGTGCATCTTGAGTTTTCAGCCAATAAAACACATCTTAGCTATGGTGATTTTATCTCTTGGCTCTATAGCGTCATAGAGAACCGTGAAGAGCTGATTGGAGGCTGTGACACTGCGTGTATGGCGCAAGCAATAGACTCTATGTTGGCATGTGGAATCACCACTTTTGGAGCGGTAAGTTCTCACGGAATGGATTTGCAAGCTTGTGCAGATGCCCCTCAAAATGTCATCTTTTTTAATGAACTTATAGGCTCGCAAGCAACGATGGCGGATGCTCTTTTTAATGATTTTTCTGCTCGTCTTGATGCATCTAAAAGTGTAACAAGAGAGGGATTTCATACTGGAGTTGCTATCCACTCACCCTACTCAGTTCATCCCGTTTTAATAAAAAAAGCACTCGCTATTGTCAAGAGTGAAAAGTTAAAACTTACAGCGCATTTTATGGAGAGTAAGGCGGAGCGAGAGTGGCTTGACAAGAGTGAAGGTGACTTTAAAGAGTTCTTTGAAAGCCTTCTAAAACAGAATACTTGTGTAAGCGATTCAGCTGAATTTTTAGAGCATTTCAATGCTATTCCAACACTCTTTACACATGTTGTTCAAGCCAACAAAAGTGAACTCTCTACCCTCGCAAAAAATGGACATACAGTTATCCATTGCCCTATTTCAAACAGACTTTTAGGAAATGAAACACTCAATATCAAAGAACTGGCTGAAAACAATATACCGTGGATAGTAGCAACAGATGGTCTTAGTTCCAACTATAAACTAGATTTGTTTGAAGAGATGAAAATCTCTCTTTTTATGCATAGCGATGCACCTCTCTTAGAGTTTGCAAAAGCACTTTTAAAGGGAGCAACTCTCGATGCAGCAAAAGCTCTTGGATTAAACACAGGTGAAATAGCTGTAGGTAAAAATGCAGATATGATTGTCTTAGACCTCGATGCCACACCCACTCCTGAGTTAGCCATTCATTTATTACTTCATAGATATAATGTCTCCAAAGTTTATATCAATGGAAAACTAGAAAAAGGCAATTAATGGAATTTATCAAAAAAATATTCTCTCCCATCGGAGCGACACTGGGTTACATTCAAAATCACTTCAAGGCAATGTTGTTTTTACTTCTGCTTTTTCTGATTTTTGCACCTACAAATGAGGATCACCTAGCCACAAACAATCTACAAAAAATCAGCCTAGTTGGACCAATTTTAGAAATCTCTGAAGTTTTGCTACAAATAGAAGAAGCGACAGAAAACAAAGATATTAAGGGTGTTTTATTTGTAATTGATTCACCAGGTGGTGCGGTTGCCCCTTCTATAGAGTTAGCCTATGCCATCAAAAGGTTAAGAGAGAAAAAACCTGTGGTTGCGTACGCAAGTGGAACGATTGCGAGTGGAAGTTACTACGCAAGTATTTGGGCGAATGAGATTATTGTCAATCCTGGTTCTATGGTTGGAAGTATTGGTGTTGTGATGCAAGGAGCAGATTTCAGTGAACTTATGAAAAATATAGGTATCAAAACACAGAGTGTTCAGGCTGGTAAATACAAAAAAGTAGGCACGCCAGATAGAGCTTGGGAAGATTATGAGGTCAATGAGTTAAACAAAGTGATTCAGGGAACCTATGATATGTTTACTAAAGATGTAGCGAATGCAAGAGGTTTAGATATCAGAAAAAGAGACCTCTATGCCAATGCACATATCTTTACAGCCCACCAGGCAAAAGAGGTAGGTTTAGTGGATGCACTTGGTGTTGGGTATGATGCAAAATTAAGGCTCATTGAACTCAGCGGTGTAACAAATCCTTCATGGAATCAAGAGGATAAGTTTGAGAAATTTATGAAGAAGATTTCAGCATCCACTGCACTTACACTCCATACCTATTTTCCTGCGCTTGCTTTAAAATAGACTCTTTTTTCAAAACTTTCCACATGCCAAAGAGTTGTTTGGCATGTGGAAAGGAATATTTTTATTTTGCAAAATTAAACTTTTTGAACTTCCACAACACTCTTGATGTTTTCAAAGATTCTTTTAACTCTATCCTGCCAAAGAGCGCCAAACTCTTTTACCTCATTTGCACTCGCTTCACCTTTTGACATTTTAGCCATCAAAATCTGCATATCAGGATTTGGCATTACACTACTTGGATTGTAGGTAACATCAACACTTTTAGCGTTATCCACTCTTGTGAATCTTGCCGAGGAGTTTATATCTGCATTGAAGTGCATCAAAGAGTCTCTTGCAAATTGCCCTTGCAGACCTTTAAAACCACTCTTATCCGTTGCGCCTGTAATGTGAGAAATAACATTTCCAATCACTCCTGCCACACCCTCTTCTTGTGCCTCTTCAAACTCAACTTTAATATTCCCTCTCACAGCTCTCTCATTTGGATAGAGCACTTTTAAAGCTTCTAGTGTGATGATATAAGCACCCGCAACAGTGGGGCAACTATGCCCTGCAGCTTTTACGACATCGAGATAACTCAACGCATACTCGCCCCCTTCAAATACACCTAAAACATTTGAGAGAGGGTCTTGAACTTTGATAACTTCTATAGTATCGAAAAAATTTGGATAGACCATTTGGACTCCTTTAGATGTGACTCTTTTGAATCACTTTTGCTTCTATGCTCACCTCTGCACTCTGTGCATAAAAAATATCATCCACATTGAGCAGTGATAAATCAATCACTTTTGAATCTTTAGAAATTTGCGCAAAACCACTTTTACTTTTAAACTTCGGATTGTTCGATTCTAACATCTTTTGAAGATTTAAAAGTTGATTTAGCTTATGATTTATGAGAAATGTTATGGCATGTGGAAATCTTGATTTTATATGGTCATGCTCTTTTGTAAAGTTTTGCATCTTAAAAGAGAGCACTTGAGAAAACCTCTCTTTTAATTTTTGAATCTCTTCACTTCTTTGAGCGAGTTTTTTCTCAATAGAGTGCTGTGCATAGGAGTTTAAAAGGTGTGTGACTTCCTGCTTTGATGCAAAAATCTTCTGAGAAAGTATCTGTGAAAATTGCGAAGATAGGGAGTCTAAAGTAAGATACAACTCATTTGTATCAGGGAGTATCATCTGCATCGCGGCACTTGGAGTTGGCGCTCTCATGTCAGAGACGAAATCACTTATCACCCAATCTATCTCATGCCCAACTGCGGAGACAATCGGTGTTTTGGCTCTAAAGATAGCATCTGCAACTCTCTCTTCATTAAACGCCCACAAATCTTCTATACTTCCACCACCGCGACCTACGACCAGAATGTCATACTCTCTGCCATCACTTACGATGATAGCATTGGCTATCGCTTGTGCCGCACTCTCGCCTTGCACTAAAACATCATAAACATCAATCTCTAAAAGTCTATATCTACTCTGTGCCACGCGAAGCATATCTTGAAGTGCCGCACCTGTTGCAGAGGTGATAAGTGCAATACGAGAGGGAAATCTTGGAAGCTCTTTTTTCCTTGTAGGCTCAAAGTAGCCCTGTGCTGAGAGTTTTTGTTTGAGTTGCTCATACGCTAAAGCCAAAGCCCCATGCCCAGCAGGCTCGATAGAGAAACACTGTATCTGGTATTCGCCTCGGGGTTTATAAAGGGTTATCGCACCATTTAAAATAACTTTGAGTCCCTCTTTGAGGTCAAATTTAAGCCTCTGGGCATTGCCTTTGAACATAACGGCTTTGAGTGTGGAGGTGGAATCTTTGAGTGTGAAGTAGATATGTCCGCTGTTGTGGAAAGTGATGCGGGAGAGTTCTCCCTCCACAAAAACATGATTGAAACTCGTCTCTAAAAGAGTTTTAATCTGCTCGTTTAGTGCAGAAACACTAAGCGTGTGCATAGTTTGAAGTGCCTATTTTTTTCGTGCTATTAAAAGCGTAGAGATGTCCATAGAAAAGCTTTGTGTGTAAAGCATCTCAAATCCTGCATCTTGTAGTTCATTTTGCATATTTGCAACTGTAGAAAAATCTTCGATAGAGTTTGGAAGGTACTCGTATGCTTCAAGGTTTTTAGAGATAAAACCGCCCACTTTTGGCAAGATTTTATTCATATAGAAGTCTCTAATTTTTCCTAAAAAAGATGGATTTTCATTTTTCATAAACTCTAAAATAACTACAAGACCATCTTTTTTGAGGACTCTGTTAAACTCTTTAAGTGCTGCTTCTCTCTCAACTACATTTCTGATTCCATACGTGATACTGAGAATATCACTGCTCTCATCTTCAAGAGGAATCTCTGTTGCTTTTGAAATATGGTAAACAAAAGAGGGAAACTTTTCACGTGCGACAGCCACCATCCCTTGAGAGGGATCTACTCCAACGATTTCACCAATAGCAATACCAGATTTCTCCGCACGGCTACGCCAAAAATCCATCATATCACCCGTTCCACATGCCACATCGACTATTTTGTCAATAGAGTCTTTTGCGTAGTACGCATACGCTAAATCACAGGCCTTTCTTCTCCAGCTTTTATCAACACCCATACTCATAACACGATTTGCTGTGTCGTACGTTGGTGCAATATTGTCAAACATAGATACAATTTTTTCTTGCTTTTGTTCTTTTTGTTTACCGTTGCTACTCATAAGTTTATATCCTTTTCATCCACATAATTATATCTTCATCAACTTGCAGTAGATTTAAAATTTTCAACTTATCCTCTTCTATTTCAAATCCGCTCTTTCCGCCTAAGAGAGGAGCTTGATAACAGAGATAATAATCCACAATATCTCTACTAAGCTCAAACATTTGAGAACTTCCCTCTATCATAATGTTTTTATAATCTTTACAAGGAGTAAAATCATCTGAGATGATTACTTTTCTGTTTGCAACATTAAAGAGAGGAATTGTTTTATCAAATATTTTGCCTCTTGAGAGGATTAAAACATCAGGTGCTTTTCCATTCATCAATCTTGCATCGAGCGTAGGTCTGTCCTCTCGAACTGTATTGCCACCGATGACAAGTAAATCACAAACATCACGCATAGCATGAACATTTTCTCTTGATTTTTTAGAACTGATAATGCCTGCATCCGTTGTCCCATTTAATCTTTGTGCCCATTTAAAAAAAACGAATTGCTTCTCTTTCCACATGCTAAAAGGTTTTAACAGAGCATCACACTTCTCTTTTAAAACATCACTCTCAACCTCAATTCCACATGCCAAAAGCTTCTCATTTCCACATGCCGCTTCTTTTGTCAAATCAGGGGAGCCAACATAGACTTTTTTAATTCCAAGTTGTGCAATTAGAGAAGCACAAGAGGGCGTTTTCCCTTGATGTGCGCATGGTTCAAGTGTCGTAAAGAGTGAAGTTCCATGAAAAATATTATGATGATTTTTTAAAAGAAAGGTGTGAATCTCGGATGAGAGCGTAAGATTTAAAATTGTAGGTTCGTTTGTAAGTTTTGCGTATGCGGTTTGGAGTGCTAGAACTTCGGCATGTGCAAAACCAGCCTTTTGATGTGCTTCGACAGCCAGAAGTTCGCCGCTACTCCCAACTATAGAGCAACCCACAGCTGGATTTGGGTAGGTTAAACCTTGATATTTCCAAGCCTCTCTCAAGGCAAGGTTCATATAAAAGCTAGCGTTTATTACCATTCAAAGTAAGTTTTAGCTTTGTTAATATCGTTGAATTCTAGAACAATCTCTTCTCCATCAACATCAAGAAAAATTTTAGAGCCTTCGACTTTAGTGAGGAGACCTTTGTACTTCTCTTTGTTCGATGCAAGTATAGATACTTTTTCACCGATAGATTTTGAAAAATGAGCAATATTGCTTAGTTTTCTCTCGATTCCAGGACTTCCAACTTCTAATCTGTAGTCGCCTGAAACAGGGGGTGTTACATCAAGTAGTGGAGAGATAAGATGCGTTAGCTCAACACAAGCATCCATACTTACACCCTTTTTCTTTCCATCTACTATCTCAGTTGTAGTTACACTCACACGATAGATTGTCTCATCATTTTCATTGACAATTGCTGTGTCGTAAAGTTCTAAATCAAGTGACTTAACAAGTGAATTAATATCGCTCTGTAATGACATTACTCTTCTCCCTTCTCTTTTGCAATCTGTTTAAATAAATCTTCTATATTTTGTGATTGTTTGAATTGCGCATCGAACTCAAAAGTGAACTTTGGACAACGGTACCAACCCTGATCTTTGAGGCAGTAGGTCTCTATAATAGGACGAGCATTTCGAAGTAATTTCAGATAGAGAGATTTCTCTTCATCACTATATTCATTTGGGTTGATATAGACTTTTGCATCACTCTTACCACGCGAACACTTCACTTCGATAATATCTAACTCATGTAATCTTTTGTCGTTAAGAGAGCCAAGTGCTTCTGGAATCAATTGAGAGAGAACAGATTCTGTTCTCTTTAACTTTATTTGAGCTTCGGTCACAGAGATACTTTTTGCTCAACTTTTTTGAATGTTTCAATAACATCGCCAACAATCACATCATCGTAGTTAGAAATAATCACACCACACTCATAACCATTACCAATCTCTTCCACATCATCTTTGAAGCGTTTAAGTGAAGTAAGTTTACCTTCATAAGCCACAACACCATCACGGATAACACGAACCATACCACCGCGAACAAGCTTACCATCGACCACAACACATCCTGCAACCATACCTTTTGGTGATTTGAATGTATCTCTAACTTCTGCTTGACCTGTATTCTCTTCAGTGAATTTCGGTGCCATCATACCTGTTAACATTCCAGTAATATCATCAAGAAGTTGATAAATAATAGAGTACGTTCTAATATCTACATTTTTCTGTTTTGCAAGTGCTTTGACACCACCCGTTGGACGAACATTAAAGCCAAGAAGGACACAGTTTTCACTGTTTGCAACTAACTCAACATCATTTTCCGTAATTCCACCAACACCTGAAGAGATAACATTTACTTTTACCTCTTCATTTCTAAGCTCATTCAATGCTGTTCTGATTGCTTCAAGAGAACCATGAACATCTGCTTTGAGTACTACCTTTAATGATTTGAGTTTGCCTTCTGCAATCATTGAAGTCATATCTTCTAATGTAGATTTTGTACTTCTAGAGAGCTCTCTATGTCTATCATACTCATGACGCTTGAGTGCATACTCTTTAGCCTCTTTTTCGTTGTCCATAGCCATCATTATCTCACCAGAAGATGGAACTTCATTCAAGCCTGTAACCACTGCTGTATGGCTAGGGAGAAGTTCTTTAATCTGCTTATTGTTCTCATCAATCAGAGCTTTAACACGACCATGAGAGCTACCACATACAACATAGTCCCCTACTCTTAGTGTACCGTTTTGAACGATTACAGTTGCAACTGGACCACGCCCTTTTTCAAGTGAAGATTCAACTACGGCAGCTTTTGCCATTGCATCTTTGTTTGCACGTAACTCTAACACATCTGCAGTTAAGAGGATGTTTTCAAGTAAATCTTCAATTCCCATACCGCTTTTTGCAGAAACAGGAACAAACTCTATATCCCCACCCCAATCAATAGGGCTCAGACCATTTTCAGCCATTTGACCTTTAACCAAGTCTGGTTGTGCAGTCTCTTTATCCATTTTATTCAGTGCTACGATAATTGGAGCACCTGACTCTTTTGCTAATTTAATAACTTCAAGAGTTTGAGGTTTTACACCATCATCTGCTGCAACAACAATAATAATAATATCTGTAATCTCAGTACCACGTTGTCTCATAGAAGAGAATGCCGCGTGACCTGGAGTATCTATAAAAGTGATTGCTCTGCCATGTTGCTCAATTGTATAGGCACCGATATGTTGCGTAATTCCACCCGCTTCACCCTCAGTTACTTTTGCTTTTCTTATCGCATCGAGTAATGAAGTTTTACCATGGTCAACGTGACCCATAATTGTAATAACTGGAGCTCTCTCAGTTGAGTTTTCATCTATCTCTTCTTCTAAGTTGCTCTCATAGTCAAAGGCATCTTTAGGATCTACAATTGTTACTTCAACTTCAAATGTTTCAGATAAAATCTCTATCTCATCTTTACCTAAAAAGTCATTTTTTGTCATCATCAGACCAAGGTCAAAAAGAACTTTTATGATGTCAGAGATTGGTCTATTGAGCGCTTCAGCAAACTCATATACACGAATATCTTCAGGAATCTCTACATGCGTAATAATCTCATCTATTTGTTTATCTTTCGTATATTTCTTTCTTGTATCTTTACGAACTTTTCTCCCTTTTGGAGCTGCTTTTTTATTTGAGTTTCTACCTATAGGCTTAGGCTCTCTTGGTTTTCTCTGCTCTTCTACAGGAAGTTTAGCTCTCTCAGTTGAGTTTAAATCCAGTAAAACTATTTGATTATCCATATCCATGGAGACTTCACTCATTGAAGCGCCAAAAATATCTATTTTGGTTCCTTGTTCCTGTTTTCTTGCTGTATTTGAACTCTGCTTCGCTTTTTTCTTTTGTGCCAACTCTTCTAAAACTTCAGCACTCATTTTCCCATAAGAAGATACAGCTGTTTGCTTTTCAGGCATTATAAATGTTTCTTTGGGTTTCTCTTCTACTACTGGTCTCTTCTTTTTGACAATTTTAAGACCAGATCTTTTAATTTCTTGAACAACAGGTTCAAAAGTTTTTATTTCTGTTTTAGTTTCAGTAGATTCTGTTGTTTTCTCTTTTTCTACCTGCTTCTCATCACTACTACTCTTTTTCTCTACTTCACTCTTAGGAGTAGTGAGCGTTGAAACATCTTCTTTAGTAGCATCTTTTTTAGGTTGAATATCTTCTTTAGGAGTTTCACTTTCTGATGTAGGAGTAGTTTTAGTTTGTGGCTCTTGTGCAGTCGCAACATTATCACCGTTCATTATATAATTCATCAAACTATTAGCTTCTTCCATACTTACAGAACTTTGTGCAGATTTCACATCTACGCCCATTTCTGAAGCTTTTTTTACAACATCTTTAGAAGCTATTCCTAACTCTTTTGCTATCTCATGTACTCTAACTTTTTCTATCATCAGTGATGATCTCCTTTAGTCTATTCATAAATTTCTCTTTATCGCCACTTCGGCACTGTCTCATCAGTGCTTTTAAAATCTTCTTATCTTCTAAAAGGCAATTTGCACAGACATAAAAACTTCTCCCTATCCCGTTATAAGTTTCCAAAGTACCTTCAACACATTGAAGCCTTTGTAGCTTATCTTGAGAATCTCTTTCTCTACAAGAGATGCACATTCTAACAGGTTGATGAAATTTTTTCGCCATTATATCTTAATCTTACTTTATTTAATAGAGTTTATCGCTCTATTATTAAACCATCATTATCAAAGTCTAGAATCTTAACAGTAAACTCAGGAAATTTTTGAGTAAATTTACTTGCCATTAAACTAGCATCATCATCATACGCCATACTAAAGAAAGTGGAACCGCTTCCAGAGAGTGTACTCATTAGTGCACCACTTTCATAGGCGACTTTTTGCACACTAAAGAGTTCTGGCAAAACTTTCATTCTTGCCTTTTGATGAAACCTATCTCCAGTTGCTAATCTTAGCATCTCCCAATCTTCATTAAAAAATGCAGCAACTGTTAATGCCGTATGAGAAAGGTTATAGATTGCATTCTCTTTAGAGTATGATTTTGGTAAAAGTGTTCTGGCTTTGGACGTGTTTATGGGCTTATTTGGTATTACAACAACTGCTTTAAGGTAGTTTGGCATATGTTTTTGCTGAGAAAAAACTTTATTTTTCTCAACTGTTGCCGCATTAAAGCCACCCATAACTGCGGGAGTAATATTATCTGGATGTGACTCATAATGAAGCGCATGGTTTAAAATTCTTCTTTTAGAGACTCTAATACCAGCGGCTTCATGCGCACTTGCAATTGCACTTACTATTACAGCGGAGGAGCTACCTAATCCTCTTGACATTGGAATTTGATTATAAAATGTAAATTTAAAATTTTGTTTTTTATCGGTTAAGCGTGTGTAATGCTCATTGAAGATACTTACGAAAAGATTATTTCCTTTTAATCTAGGGTTATTTTCACCTTCACCCTTGATGGAAACACTAAAAAACTTTGATGCGTGAAATTCAACTCTATTTCGTAAATCCACTGCCAAACCTAAAGAGTCAAATCCTGGTCCAAGATTTGCACTCGTTGCTGGAACACTTATTATCATGCTTATTACTGCCCTTTTATCCAACAGCACCTATTTCATAAAGTGGTGTCGCTATTTTGCTAAACTCGTTATATTTGAGTACATCTACAAGAGAGAAAGTCATCTCTGGTACTGTTTCTAACTTCTGAGTTTTTATTTCTGAGGAAATCTTAACAAAATATAGCTTTCCAATCGCTTTTATAGGTTGATTATTATTAAAATAAAATGCATCTCTAGCAAAGAGTGGTATATTTTTTAAGATACTGATGGATTTCAAAAATATATAAGCAATTTTTATAGCCATAAAACTTCCAGGGCCATTTGCATAAAAAAGATTTTGTACCTCATATTTTTTTAAGAGTTCATCAAAAAGTAGAGGTAAGACATCTGAACTTTTCTCTTTGCTCTCAATTGAGTCAATTAATTGCCTGTTCTCATATACCCCTATAAGGATAGGAGATGAGAGAGCAATAAGAAGTATATCTACCTTTTTAGGCATATGCTTTTTCTAACTCTTTTGCTTTTTCACCCACAAGCTCTATCACTTCATAATTTTCAGCATCTTTTAAAAGTTCTAGAGTCAATTTGTGATTGAGATCATGACTTCCTGCCATCGCTTCATAATTTCCAATAAAGTTCATTCCAATTAAAGACATATCTCCTATAGCATCGAGTATTTTATGTCTTACAAACTCATCTGGAAACCTTAATCCTTCAGGGTTTAAGATTTTTTTTTCATCCAAAACGATTGCATTTTCCAAAGAGCCTCCAAGTGCCAACCCTTTGGAACGAAGGTACTGAACTTCATGTAAAAAACCAAAAGTTCTCGCTCTTGCTATCTCATTTTTATAGCTCTCTTTTGTAAACTCTAGAACATACTCTTGCTTACTGATAACAGGGTGTGGAAATTTAATAGTAAAGTCATATTTTAAATCAGGAGAAGGAGAGAGTTTCACATACTTTTCTCCCTCTTGAACAATAATCTCTTTTTTTATTCGCATGATTCTTTTAGGTGCATCCTGTTCAATAACTCCAGCTTCATCCAAAAGCATACAAAAACTTGCACTACTTCCATCCATTACAGGTATCTCATCTGCATTTACGATTACTCTTAAATTATCAATTCCATACGCGTAAATTGCAGAGAGAAGATGCTCAATTGTTGAAATCACATACCCCTCTTTGCCTATAACTGTTGCCATTTTTGTATCTACTACATTGCTTGGAATTAAGGGAATAGAAACATCAACATCACTACGATAAAAGACAATTCCACTATTCGCATCCAAGGGCTCAAGTTTAAGTCTAACAGGAGAACCCTTATGCAGACCAATTCCGACTAATTCAACAGATTTTTTTATAGTTGTTTGATACATCTTTAATCCCTCAGCTTCGGTCTATAATTTCTTTGGCATTTTTGATAACGTTTGTTATATTTAACTTCATCCATGTCTTATCCATCCACTCAGCAGGACGAACTTCTATACCCTGAACTAAAACACCAAAATGTAAATGGTCACCCATAGCATAGCCACTTTTACCTGTGTTTGCTACATGAAAATCTGTAGGTATACTCTCACCAGAATTAATATGCACACTTGAACAGTGTCCATAAAGAGTATAGAGTCCAAGACCATGATCAATAAGTGGCATATTACCATAGAGACCATTGAAGTTTGAGTAAACTACAGTTCCACCATTTTGCGGTTTTATTTCTGCCATAGCATTACTTGCTAAATCTAAGCCTAAGTGATAGGACTCACTCACATAATTTCCATTATAGTAATACTTTCTATGATCTCCAAAATTTGCGACGACTTGTGCGTTTTTAAGAGGATACATTTTATTGACTACAAAATCACTTATCATGTTAGAGGATAGTTTTGATGTCACATCATGAATCAAAGCTTCATTTTTTGCTCTTACATCTTCATTGATAATTTTAAACTGCTCGAGAGAGTTTTCTATCCCTTGTGTCTCTTCAAACTCAGCGGCAAGTTCAGCAATTTTACCTTTTAAAAATTTGTCACTCAGCTTAATTTTTGAAATGTTATAGCTTTTTTCTTTTAGATAGAGCTGCACATAGCTCTTAGTTACATTTCCAGCCATATCATTTGCGATAATGGTCGCTTTGAAACTACTTACTGTAACTGGCCATGCCAAGAGACAGATGTAATACCCTTTTTTATAAAAGGGCTGTACTTTGAACTGCTTACCAAAGTTTGTATCAATATAAACATCTTTTAAATTATCATCTTCTGCTTTAAATATAACGAGTGCTGAACCACCTTTTGTTATCTTGTAGGAGTGTCCAAGCGCGCTTACTTGTGGTCTTTGTTTATCTATTTTAAGTTCAAACTCTTTGGATACACTATTTCCTTTTAAAAAGTTCCACTTACTTGCATCCACAGCTTCAATAATGATTTTTACACTATCATCTTTCATCGTGTATGCACTTCGTATTGGTTCAACATCAATTGTGACTGAATCCAATGGATTTATAAATTGTTCATATTTTAGAGGTCTATCATCATCTTTACTCTTTAAAATAACCTTGTAAGATTTGATACCGCTTATATCACTTATATTAATTTTTAGAGGTTCTTTAAAGTTCCAAAAACCATTACTTTGAAGTGTGATTACAGGAGCTTCTCTCTCAAATAAAAGTGAATTATAAAGATAAAGTGCGCCGCCTATCAAGACTCCAAAGAAGAACAAAAACCCGAATAATGATTTACTATTTTTTTTTCTCAACTATATTTCCTTGCTAATTAATTTTAAGAGTTCTATTTTCGCCTCTTCTAGTGTCATGGGCTTCTCAATTACAAATCCTGCCCTGCTTGTATGACCGCCTCCACCAAACTTAGATGCTATTTTAGAGACATCTAAAAGAGTGTTTGAACGTAGTGAACCTTTGAGTGTAAAGTCAGGATTTTCTCTTAGTAAAAGGGCAACTTCAACGCTCTTTAGATAGAGTGACTCTTCCAAAACAGATTCACAATCCTCACCGATGGCTCCACTTGTTTTCATATCTTCTTGCGTGACACAAAAAACGGCTATTTTTGCATTGTGCAGTAAACACATATTTTTATGCATAATAGCTTTAAGTCTAAAGGCACCCAGTGAGATATATTTCATAATATATTTATTACACAATTTAAAGTCCGCACCGGCAGCTATTAACTCTTGAACTAAAGCAAAAGTTGTACCATCGACCTCATCAGACAAAAAACCATTTGAGTCATCTAACACTCCTGCATAGAGTGCTGTCGCCATTTTTTTGTTGATACTTATCTTGTTGAATTTAAAAAAATTATATAAAACTTGTGTGGTACTAATACATTTACTATCTATAAGAGAAAATGTACCAAATTTATCATTACTGGCATGATGGTCTATATTAATCAAATCACATTTAAGTTCTACGCCTAACCTACTTCTAGTTCCACAATCCAGAGAAATAGCTAAATCTGCGGAACTTGGAAAAGAGTCTCTTATCTTCTCACTCCATGGCAAAAAGAGTAACTTTGGATTTATAGATTTACTTGCACAAAAAAATGAGACTTTTTTATGCAGCGTAAGAAGATAGGTATAAACAGCACTCGCACTTGCAAGTGAGTCTGCATCAGGAGTTAAATGGGCTATGACGACAATGTGTTTTGCTTGATTTATTCTCTCTATAATTTTATTCATAACTAACTCAGATTTCTTAATATTTTTACGATTATACAATCATTCCTATTTTCTATTCATTTTATACACATAAGCAAGCACTTCTGCAACGGCTCCAAAGAGTGCTTCAGGGATAGGTTTGCTTAACTCTACTTCGGCATATAAACTTCTGGCGAGCGGTGGATTTTGGACGATATGCACATTATTTTCTCTTGCAATCTTTTTTATTTGCAAGGCGATGTTATCCATTCCTTTTGCAACTACAATAGGAGCATGAGACTTCTCTTCCTCATATTTAATTGCTACAGCATAATGGGTTGGATTGGTAATCACGACATCCGCATTTGGAACATCTGCCATCATTCTTTTTTGCGCTGCCTGCATCTGAATTTGACGAATTTTTCCCTTTACCATCGGGTCCCCTTCTACATTTTTCATCTCATCTTTTATCTCTTGCTTACTCATTTTAAGATCATCAAAATACTGTTTTCTCACGATGACTACATCGATAATTGCAAAGACAAATATGATTAAAAGCATTACAAAAGCTATAATAATTGCCTTGTCTTTAAGCCATTCAAGCTGTTGGTCAAGCCCAAAGAGAGCAACGGTTGGTAATTCAACAATAAACAAAAAGAAAAAGACGAATCCTACGCCTAAGGTTGTAAAAGATTTGAAAGTTACCTTCATCCCATCTATCACTTTCTTCATAGAAAAAAGATTTTTCGTTCCTTTGATTGGATCTATTTTGCTGAATTTTGGCTGAATTGCATCGACTGTAAATAAAAATCCAAATTGAGCTAATGCGGCAACAACACCTGCAATCGCGACAACAATTGCAAGAGGCATAATAATTAAAAGGAACTCTCTGATAGTTACTATCGCAATATCAACCATAAAGAGTTTATCAAGAGGCATTCCGATAAGGGAAAAATAGTATTTAAAGAGAAAAAAAACATGCGCGGTCATATAAGGAAAGAGCATTAAAAAAGAGAGTAATGCCACAAAAAGAGTGATAACCCCAGATGCATCTTGAGACTTGGGAACATTCCCTTCCTTTCTGGCATCTTCAATCTTTTTGGCGGTGGGTTCTTCTGTTTTTTCCTGATCATCAGCCATTTAAAGTACCTTTTTTTGGCATGTGGAAATTGTTTGGCATGTGGAAAATTAATCTATCTTCATTGATAGGTCTATCCAATTTGCTTGATGGATTAAAGAGCCGCTGCTTATTGCGTCGACTCCTGTTTTTGCATATGCTTCTATGGTTTCAAGTGAGATGTTTCCACTCGCTTCTAAGAGGATATGTTTAAAGTTTTTATCTCTATAAGCTACAACTTCTTCTATCTCCTTGGGAGTCATGTTATCACACATTACAATATCACTTCCACATGCCATAGCCTCACATGCAATTTCAAATGTTTCCGCTTCGACTTCTATCTTTGCAGTAAAAGGAATCTGTTTTCTAGCTTGGAGTATATAGGAGTTCAAATCTTTGATTGTCTTGAGATGTGTATCTTTTATCATCAAAGAATCATCTAATCCCATTCTATGGTTTACTGCTCCACCTGTTCTTGTCGCGTACTTTTCAAAGAGTCTTAGCATAGGTCTTGTTTTTCTCGTATCTAAGAGTTTCACTCCATAGGGTTGCAAAATAGCAACATATCTGCTTGTAAAAGTTGCTATGGAGCTTGCATGTAAAAGCATATTTAAAAGAGTACGTTCTATCTTTAAAAGCGTGTGCGAATCTCCTTGGAGCGTTGCCAGAGTCTCGCCCTTTAGAAACTTTTCGCCATCCTTTTTCAGCCAGAGTATTTCAAAGTTTTCTAGCTTTGCTAAAACAGTGATGTACTTCACACCTGCAATAACGCCATCACTTTTAGCAATAATTTTTGCAGTAGCATCTACACTTGGCTCAACTAAAGCGTATAAATCACCTCGTCCAACATCCTCAGCCAATGTCGCTTTTACAAATGCTTCTATCATAGTGCCAACATTCTCTCTAGTGCTATTTTCGCCCATTTTTGTGTTTTTTCATCCACAAAAATCTCATTGATTGGCTCACCATCATCAATAGCTTTTAAAGTCAAATATAAATCTTCTAAAGTCGTTTCATTCATGGTTGGGCACTCTGGTTTTGTGGACGAGAGTACATAGGTATTTTTCTCTCTTAAACGGTTTACCATGTTAAACTCTGTTCCAACAGCAACTTTTTGCTCTACAGGCAACTCTTTTATAAACTTAATAAGTTGCGAAGTTGAACCTACAAAATCAGAAGCTTCACAAACAGCAGGGTCACACTCGGGGTGCGTTGCTATTAAAATTCCAGGATATTTTTTACGATAAAACTCAATATCTTCTACGGTAAAAAGCTGGTGAACAGAGCAAAAACCGTTATAACAGATAATATCCGCATCGATAGGATTCGTTCCATCGCCGATTACACAAGATTTGAGTCCCATCTGGTTTGCTATATTTTGACCTAAACATCTATCTGGAACGAAAAGGATTTTTTTACCCTCTTTGAGCGCTGTTGTTATAATAGTTTTCGCATTGGAGCTTGTACAGACCATACCGCCCATTTCGCCTACTTTTGCCTTCACTTCTGCATTGGAGTTTATGTAGGTAATCGGGAGAATATTCTCTTTTAAAATACCATAATCTTGCATGAATTTTACCGAGTCATCATAGTAGAGAGTATCTATCATTCTCGCCATCGCACAACAAGCGATTTTTGGCATAACGACTCTTTTGTTTGGACTTAAAACTTTAACACTCTGCCCCATAAAACCAACTCCGCAAAAGAGTACAAACTCCGCAGTATCATCTCTTGTTTTTATTGCAAGTTCAAGGGAATCACCTGTAATATCTCCCATCTCAAAAACTTCATCTCTCTGATAAAAATGCGCAACAACCGTCACACTGAGTTTATCTTTTAATGCATTGATTTTCTCTTTTAATTCTTCGTTCGTAAATTGCAAAAAAGGTTCCTTATTTATAGTCGCGTTATTATATCAAAATAAAAAAACAACTTCTCGTTTGGCATGTGGAAACGATTATTTCTTTTGTGTAGAAAATTCAACTCTGATAGTAGAAGTTGCAATCCTCTTAAAGAGTGAGATTGTTTTTTTATAGGGCATCCATTTTATGAGAAAAGTAGCCAGTGCTTCCCATAAGGAGACCCAAGCCGCAACTGTCAACCCCTCAGCAACTACAGCTGTAACGACACTTGTATCTTCTGCTAAGTTCTTGTTGATAATTACTGACAAAGTAGCTAGCACAACGCCTATAAGAAGTAAAATCAGAGATGTCCTAATCATATCACTCATTTTTCTCGCTTCTAACTCTTGCATATAGATAAAAAAGCTATTTACACTGTTTTTCACTCTTGATATAGATGCATCACTCGCCATCACTTCAAGGTTAAACTCTATTATAAACTTTTCTTGCTCTATCTCTTTGACACTCTCTATGATATATTCAACCAAATCATGGTTCAAATCTTTTTTTAAGAAAGTAGATTTTTTGTCAAAATCATCATATAAATCTTCTATTTTTGTAGCCGAGATGGCAATGATAACTTCATTCTCTGCTGTGCGTTCATATCTTTCAATTATTTTTCTTTTCATCATGAAGCCTTCCAAATCATATTAGTAAAAATTTTACCTTAAATCTGTGCTTTTTTACTGTTTTAACTTCTTTACATATAGTAATGGAGAATTTTTATCCGATTGTAATTTTATATTACGTAAGATGTTGCACTTTAGAATTAAAGGCAAGAGACTCAATGAGTGAATATGGCAATATAGATATATTATGGATGATGTTAACAGGATTTTTGGTGTTTTTGATGCAGCTTGGATTTGCACTCGTTGAGACAGGAACTGTACGCTCGAAAAATACTATCAATGTTGCTATGAAAAATCTCATAGATACCATTATGGGTGTAATTGTTTTTTGGATTCTAGGCTTTGGACTGATGTTTGGAACTGACAGTTTGGGCATTTTTGGAACAAGCCACTTTTTTATTGATGGAGAAGATTTCAATGTCAATGCCTTTTTCTTCTTTCAGGCAATGTTTGCAGCAACAGCCGTAACAATTGTCTCTGGTGCAGTAGCTGAGAGAATCAAATTTAATGCCTATGTTCTTGTTGCCATTATAGTTACGGGGATTATCTATCCAACTTTTGGACACTGGAGCTGGGGTGAAGGTGGTTGGCTTAAAAATCTTGGCTTTAGTGATTTTGCAGGCTCTACCGTTGTTCACTCCGTAGGTGCTTGGATAGGACTTGCTGGAGCGATTCTACTTGGTCCGAGACTTGGAAAATTCCGAAGAGGGAAAGCGCTCTATTTTGCTCCAAGTAATCATAACTTCATAGTTTTTGGTGTTTTTATCCTCTGGTTTGCTTGGTTTGGATTTAACGCAGGTTCGCTTATTATTTACGATAAATCTGTCTCTAAAATTCTACTAAATACACTCATAGGCGGAGCATTCGGTGGACTTGCTGCCTACATCATCTCTCTCTTTTTCAAAGAGAGAATCGGTGTTGAAATCTTTAGTTTTGGAATTATTGCGGGGCTTGTTGGGATTACGGCAGGCTGTAATGAGTTTTCAACTCCAGTCGCTGCCTTTGTTGGCTTTATTTCCGCAGTCGTGATGTTTACGACTGATCAGTTACTTTTAAAAATCATGAAAGTAGATGACCCGCTAAGCGTTGTAAGTATTCACGGTTTTGCTGGTGTCTGGGGTACGATGGCTGTAGGTTTCTTTGCGAGCTTACCAGAGAATATGAGCAGAGGAGAGTTTATAGGTGTGCAACTTATAGGAGTGGCGAGTGCCTTTGTCTTTGCTTTTACCTTAGGCTTGCTTCTATTTGGGAGTTTGTTAAAATTTAATGCGCTACGCGTCTCAAAAAAGCATGAAGTCATCGGTCTCAATGTAGCTGAACACAATGCAAGAATGCCATGGGTTGAGACGATAGAGAGTATTATAAAAATCATGAAGTCAGGAAACTTTAACGGAAAAGTGCATGAGGAGAGATATACTGAAGTCGGAATCGTTGCCAGATTTTTCAACTATCTTCTCTCACTCCTCAATCAAGAGCAGTTAAAGCTAAGAAATTCAAACATAAACTTAAAAAGAGAGTCCATCACCGACCCTCTGACAAAAATCATGAATCGACGAGGGTTGTATGAAAAAGTACTTCAAAAAAATCCTTACCGTGATAAAATTTCTATTGTTATTTTGGATATAGATAAGTTCAAATTGGTCAATGACACTTATGGACACAGTGTGGGAGATGAAGTCATCAAAACGATTGCTGCGATTATAGCTCCACTCCTCCGTCAAGAGGATTACTTCGCACGATGGGGTGGAGAGGAGTTTGTAGTCACACTTCGAACCAGAAACCTTCTCATCGCGCAAGAGAGTGCAGAGAGACTTAGAGCAAAAATAGAGAGCACCACTTTTGAGCATGTCGGCAGAGTAACCTGCTCCTTTGGTGTGAGTAGCCCTAAAGATGAAAACATGACTTTAGAGGCGATAATAGAAAATGCAGATAAAGCACTCTATGAAGCAAAAAGATTGGGTAGGAACAGAGTCTGTTCTTGGTAGAACTAAAAGAGTAAAAAAATCTTGGCATGTGGAAATATAGATTTTTATTAGATTATAAATATATATGAAGTAAGATGTCGCAATTATAACGTTAAGGTATTGTATGGATTTTTTATTTAACACAAATGTTCAATTTTTTCTAGCAGCGTATCTTGTTGGTGGGATTCCTTTTGGTCTTCTCCTTGCGAAAAAGTTTGCAGGTGTCGATGTCAAAGCAAGTGGAAGTGGAAGTATCGGTGCTACGAATGTATTAAGAGTTGTAAAAGAGAGCAATCCCGCTCTTGCTAAAAAACTTGGAGCGGCAACACTTGCACTTGATGCAATCAAAGGGGTGCTTGTTTTACTTGTTGCTTCGATTTTAGGCGTTAGTGAAGCAACACTTTGGGGGATAGCAGTACTAGCTGTGATTGGTCACTGTTACTCTCCTTACTTAAACTTTGAAGGTGGAAAAGGTATCGCTACTGGTATGGGTGTTATGATGTTTATGCTTCCTTACGAGACACTCATCGCTCTTGTAGTTTGGGCTATTGGCGCAAAAACTATCCGTATCTCATCCGTATCCTCTCTTACAGGAGTAACTGCTCTTTTAATTTCGAGCTTTTACATTCACCCTGAAATGGCACATGCACCTGTTGTATTCATAGTCTTTTTACTTTTTTACAAACATCTGCCTAATATCATTCGTCTCTTTAAAGGCCAAGAGAAAAGAGTAGTTTAATGACGATTTATATTGAAGATTTGAAATTCCAGTGCATCCTTGGAATTTTAGATTTTGAGAGAACTACTCCGCAAGATGTTCTTATTAACCTCACATTAGAGTATGAGTACACAACTGAGTTTATAAACTATGCTGAAGTTGTTCATTGTATAAAAATGGATTTAATAGAGACTAAATATCTACTCATTGAAGATGCTCTAAAGAGTCTCTCTCAAAAATTAAAAAAAGAATTTTATCTCATAGATTCTATGAAAATAAAGATAACAAAACCATCTATATTACCCGAGTGCAGGGTAAGTGTAGAGAGCCATTCAACCTTCAAATCTTAATCTAATGTTAAAGTTTTTTTAAATTAAATTGAAAAAAACTTTAAACTAACCTAAAATTATGGTATGATTCCGCCAAATTATTTACATTATAGGACATTATTCATGCGTATTCTTATTATAGAAGATGAAGTTACATTAAACAAAATGCTTGCAGAGGGACTGAAAGAATATGGTTACCAAAGCGATGTTGTTGAGACTCTTAAAGATGGTGAGTATTATTTAGATATTCGTAATTATGATTTAGTCCTTATGGATTGGATGCTTCCAGATGGAAATTCTGTTGACATTATTGGTGATATTAAATCTAAAACTCCAAAAACTGTTGTTGTTGTAATCTCTGCTAGAGATGACAATGAGAGTGAAATCGAAGCCCTTAGAAGTGGTGCGGATGATTATATTCGTAAACCATTTGATTTTGATGTTCTTGTGGCTCGTATTGAGGCTAGACTTCGTTTTGGTGGAAGTAATATCATTGAAATCGAAGACCTTATTATTAACCCTGAAGAAGAAAAAATTACTTACAAAGAGCAAGAGATAGAACTTAAAGGGAAACCTTTTGAAGTACTTACTCACTTAGCTCGTCACCGTGACCAAATTGTATCTAAAGAGCAACTGCTTGACGCAATCTGGGAAGAACCAGAATTAGTAACTCCAAATGTAATTGAAGTTGCGATTAATCAAATTAGACAAAAGATGGATAAACCATTAGGAATCACTACAATTGAGACAGTTCGTCGTCGTGGTTACCGTTTCTGTTTTCCTAAAGAAATAAACTAATTTATCTCTCCGCTTCAGCCCTTTTGGGCTGATTTTTAAAACCCTTATCTTTTTAAATTTACTTTTGTTATAATTGCACACAATTGTCATTTAAGGTTTAGTATGTCAGCAAAAAGAAGTATTAGACGCAGTTTTCTTATTAAACTTATATTTGCTTCTCTCTCTCTTATCTTTTTATTCTCATCCATTTTATATTTTTACATTGAACAATCTATTTATGATGAAAAACGTCAAGAGTTACGCCAAGTAGCAAAAAACATAGCAAGTAACAAATCACTTTATCAAGCTGATACACTAATGTCAGACTCCTATCTAAACTTAAGCGTTGAAATTATCTACCTTAAAGCTCCAAAAGCAGATGTAGATACTTATGAATCTACTAGAAATAACAAAACGTACCTCATATTTATTTATCCTTTTAATATCAATGACATAAGCTACTTGAAAATAACAAAAGAGATTACTCCGATGAAGTTGCTTCTGCACAAAATTCTTAACTATATATTCATTATAAATATCGCTGGATTTATTCTTGTTATCCTTTATGCGATAGCCCTCTCAAAGATGCTCGTTATTCCTGTACAAACCCTCTCTTCGAGATTATCCAATATGAATGAGCACTTGATGAAACCCATAAAGACAAGTGAGTTACCAGAAGAGTTTGAACCTCTTGGAGCTACTATCAACCATTTTATTGCAAGAATCCAAAACTTTGTGAAGTATCAAAAAGAGCTCTTCATAGGTACTGCGCATGAACTCAAAACTCCTCTTGCAGTTATAAAGTTAAAAAATCAGGTTACACTCATAAAAACACGCTCACCCCAAGAGTATATTGAGGCATTAAAGGTTACAAATAAAACAGTGGATGAGATGAATATCATTGTCTCTAATATTCTAAATATAGGGCGCCAAGAGGGTGCACAACTTGATAAACCTATTCAAGTAGATGTTATCTCTGTCTTAAAACAAAAAGCAGATGATTTTAAACTTTTAGCTGGGAATGAAGGAAAAACTTTACATATTTCTCTTGAGCCTCATAGTTTTATGGCAACACTTCAGGTCACTCTCTTAAATCAAATTGTTCAAAACTTTTTACAAAATGCTTTAAAATTCACTCCACCCAAGAGTTCTGTAACGATTAGAAGCTCTCTTAATAATGCCAAAGGGCTCCTTATTGAAGTTATCGATGAAGGGTGTGGTATTGATGATACTATAGACCTCTTTGCACCCTTTAAAAGACAAGGGAATAAGCCTGGTGTTGGACTTGGGTTATTCTTGGCAAAAAGTGCGGCAGATGCCTTGGGAGCAAAAATAACACTTCACAATAGAGAAGATGGTATAGATGGAGCAGTTGCTTCATTACAATTAAACGCACAAACTTTTGTGCATTAATCCAATAAACATATATAATTAAACAAATTCAAAAATAATAAAGCTTAATTGCGATATAAATCGAACACAAAATGATATATAAATAGATCTAATAATACTAGAATCTAAAAACAAGGTTTATAATGGCTCTAATAATAAATGATGAATGTATAGCATGTGATGCATGTCGTGAAGAGTGTCCAACGACAGCGATTGAAGAGGGTGACCCAATTTACTTTATTGACCCAGATAGATGTACTGAGTGTGTCAACATATATGACGAACCTGCATGTATCTCTGTTTGTCCTGTTGACTGTATTGTCCCTGATAAAGATAATGTTGAATCCATAGCAGAGCTCCAGTTCAAATATAAAAACCTCCAAGACGAGGATTAAAGCTCCTTTATGGCAAAACGCGTCGCAGTCATAGACATTGGTTCCAATTCAGCTCGAATGGTTGTCTATGAAAAAAGTAGCCGTTTTGCTTTTCATCTGCTTCATGAAGCAAAAAGCAAAGTAAGACTTTCGGAAAATGCATACAAAAACAGTGGAAACCTCCAAGCGTTACCAATGCAGAGAACCTTTGACACTCTCTCAGATTTCATTCATATCGCCAACTCATTTAAAGCAAGAAAAATTTTATGTGTTGCAACTTCTGCACTTCGAGATGCCCCAAACAAAAAAGATTTTTTAAACAAAGTTTCAAAAGAGTTAAAATTAAATATCAAAGTAATAGAGGGTTCAAAAGAGGCTTATTACGGTGCTATTGCATGTGCAAATCTTCTTCCTCTACAAACAAATGCCATCAGCATAGATATCGGTGGTGGCTCAACTGAGTTTTCAATCATAAATGAAAAAAATGTCACCAACACTATCTCTTTAGAACTTGGAACTGTAAGACTCAAAGAGCTCTTCTTTGATAAAGATAAGATAGAAGAAGCTACTGCTTATATAGACTCCCAGTTAGAACGCCTAGAGAACTTTGAAGCCACTACAATTATCGGTATAGGCGGAACATTCAGAGCAATTTCTACTGCAATCATGCAGCAACAAAAGTATCCCCTCAATAAACTTCATGGCTTTGAGTGTTCTTCTATAGATTTTAAAGATTTTATAGTCTCGATTTTAGAAGCAGATGAAGTAGGACTAAGCAACCTTAGCATCAAAGAGGAGAGATTTGATGTTATAAAACCTGGCGCTTTGATACTAAGCAGATTGTTAAAAAAACTCACGGCAGAGAAGATAATTACAAGTGGTGTGGGTGTGAGAGAAGGTGTTTATCTCGCAGATTTACTCAGAGGCTCTAAAGATAAATTCCCTGCAAACTATAACACTTCAGTCAAATATCTGCTTGATGCTTATATAAGTGAAAATAACTACTCAAATCAACTTAATCTTATAAGTAAAAAAGTATTTGATTTAATGCATACACATCTCAATATAGATGCTTCCTACCGATATGAACTTGGTATTGCGGCAAAGCTCAACCCTATTGGGACAAGCATTCACTTTTTCTCAAAGAATAAACATAGCTACTACTTGATTCAGAGTGCTTTAGAGTATGGTTTTACACATTCTCAGATAATGCTTATAGCAACGCTTACAAAGTATGCTAGAATCAAGCTACCATCCAATTCACATATCAATAAATATGCAATTTTACTTCCAGAATATAAAACTTTAGAAGCGCTATGCTATCTACTTTCATTAAGTATTGCCCTGCTAAGTCATCGACCTCTAAACATAGATTTTGAATTAACATTTGATAATGGTGTTTTGAAAGTTGTTCCAATACAAGCAGGTAAAAATTTATATTTAAGTAGAGAATCTGTAAAAAGATTAAATTCTCTTACAGATTTAAAAGTAGAAATTTAAAATCTTTGTCCCATAGTAAACTCAAAGCCAGTCGTTTTATCCCCAACTTCTGGGTTAATTGCTTTAGAGAACATAAACTGTATAGGACCAACTGGAGAGAACCACTCCAACCCTGCCCCATAACCCCCACGAGAGAACTCATCTATAGAGTTTTCACCGATAAAGCCCCAGTCAAGATAGGTAACTAAACGCATCTTCGCTTTTGGAACAAGAGGAAAACTCAGTTCAAGATTATTTGAAAAAGTCTGTGTAGCGCCTACTCTTCTTATATACCCATTAGCTTCAGTCGTTGTTGGAGCTATAGAGTAAGATTGATACCCTCTTACACTGCCCATTCCACCCATATAAAACTTCTCAGCAATTGGCATGTATCCTGTGTCCACTCCATAGTAGAGTCTTGCTTTATATCTAAAGATAACATCCATGCCTACATACTCTTCCAAGCCTATAAATTTTCCAAAATTTGTTCTACTTTTAAAATAATTCGCATCCGCACCTAGTCCTGATTTTTCAAAACTTTGGCTTAGAGTAAAGCCTTCGCGTGGAAGATAATAGTCATCTGTATTATCAAAGCTTAAGTTCATACTCACAGAACTTTTTCCATAATTTTCAAAATATTGATTTGTAAGATTATTGTCAAAAGCTGCATCTAAAATATAAGTGTTACCTGAATAGTTATAGCCCATGTAACCAGAAATATGTCTAGAAAATTTATGCCCGACTCCTGTACTTAGACCATCTGATTTTACTGTATAGCCACTTGTTTCATAATATGCAATCGATTTAAAGAGACTAAAATTACCACTAAAGTCACTATCATTGAGTCTTGGATTTGAGATATTAAAAGAGTAGTTCTCAGTCGTTTCTGATCTCTCAAGTTTTACACCTACATCGATACCTGAGCCCCAGATATTTTTATCACTAAGTCCAACATTTACTAAAAATCCACTTGCACTTCCATACCCACCACCAAGCTGAATATTTCCAGTTGGAGCTTCGCTAACCTTTACGACTAAGTCTATTGTTTGGTTATCTACTCGCTTCTCTTCTATCGTGTTGCCCTCAAAAAAGCCAAGACGACCAAGAGAGTTACGAGAATCTTTTAAATCAGTTAAAGAGTACATATCTCCAGGTCCTAGATAAAGCTCTCTTCTAATTATTCTATCAAGTGTTCTTGTGTTCCCTGAAATAACAACATTTCTTATTTTAACTTTGTCACCTGGAGTAATCTTAAAAACAACCTTCACAGTTTGATCTTTTTTATTTTTTTGCAGGTCTGGAACTACCTGAACAAAGGCATAACTTAAATCAGCAATAATGTTTTTTATTTTATCTGCATCATCACGAAACTTATTGATATTAAAAGGTTCACCTTTTTTCAGTTTTATAACTTTTTGTATCTCACTGTTATCGATGACACTTTTTGTTTGGCTAATCTCTACATCGCTAATAGTATAGACCTCACCCTCTTCAATTTTATAGCTCATTTTTGCTTTGTAACTATCAAGATTTACTCGCACAAACGGCACATCTACTTTTGCATCCAAATACCCATGTTGCATATAGACATCACGGATTCGTAAAGGGTCATACTCTAAATCAGCAAGACTCATTTTTCCATCATTTCTCCCAAAGAACCATCCCATAAACTGATGCTCTTTGTTAGCAACAACATCATCAAAAGCATATTGGTCAAGACCTACAAGACCTGAAAAGTCAACCTTATCTATGATGATTTTTTCTCCCTCATTCACATAAAAAGTAACTTTTATGCTTCCATTATCAAGATACTCTTTTTCTATCTCAACAACTGAATCTATTTTTCCATCTTTAGAGATAGCCGCTTCAATTCTTTTTTTTGCAGCTTCAAGCTTTTTCTCATCATACAAAGAGCCTTTTTTTATCTGAATTACAAACTCTTTTGTCTCAGAATCATTCTCTTTCCAACCTTTAAGTTCTATCTTGGAGATAATGGCTTTCTCTTTAAAGTGATAGGTTAATTTCCCACTATTCTCATCCACCCAAACATCATCAAAATAACCTTGTTTAAAATAGTTTTGGATTGATTTATCGATTGCTTCAATATCAACAGTGTCACCGACTTGAAACTCAAGCATTCTAAGTGCAACGGATTCAGATATATGAACCATGCCCTCGTAATTTATAGATTTAATTGTTATGGCTTGTAAACTGATACTCAGCAGGGTTAGCAGTGTTGCTAAAAATATTCTCATTAAGGTTCCATCATTGTAAAATAAGAAGAGATTCTACCTACTATGAGGTTAATCTTAAGTAAATTTTGTATAATTCACTACTTTTAATGAGAGAGAAGATATGAATGTAGCAATTATAGGGCTTGGTTTAATGGGTGGCTCCTTAGCCCTGAGTCTAAAGCACTTGGATTTTATTACAACTATCGTCGGATGTGACCACAATGAACAACATAAAAAGGATGCTCTCAAACTCAATTTAGTCGATAAAATTGTAGAGTTTGAAGAGGTAAAAAAGTGTGACGTTATCTTTTTGGCAATTCCAGTCAATGGGATTATCTCTGCTTTAAAAAACTTAACAGATGTTCCTCAGACAACAACAATTATAGACTTAGGAAGTACAAAAGAGCTCATAGTCTCTTCTGTTCCTGCAGGTTTAAGAAAAAACTTTGTAGCTGCACACCCTATGACAGGTACAGAGAACTTTGGTCCCTATGCCGCTATTGAAGGTTTGTATGATGGTAAGGTTGTCGTTTTATGTGACTTAGAGGAGAGCGGTGTGCTTCAAAGCAGTGTTGCTAAAAAGATATTCAAAGCACTTGGTATGAAAAAATACTTTATGAAAGCGCATGAGCATGACCGCCATGCGGCTTTCATTTCCCACATGCCACATGCTATCTCCTATTCACTTGCAAACAGCGTTATGAATCAAGAGAACAAATATAATATTTTAGCTCTTGCTGCGGGTGGTTTTCGCTCTATGAGTAGGCTTGCAAAGAGTTCTCCAAACATGTGGGAGGATATTTTCAAACAAAACAAATCCAATGTACTCGAAGCAATTGAACTCTTTGAACATGAACTCTCACGATTGAAAAAGAGTATCAAAGATGAAGATTGGGAAAGTGTAAACAAAATGATGGCTGATGGACATAGACTTCATGATATTTTAGACTAATATATAACTCTTTTTTACATCTGAATATTATTTCTTCCATTTTGTTTTGCTTTGTATAAGAGTTCATCTGCTTTTCTATAAAATGCATCTACACTGCTCGTGTCACTCTCTTTTATAATACACATTCCCATAGAGATAGTTAAAAAACTTGAAGCTTTATTACCACTATGTTCTATGTGTAAATCTTCAATGTTTTTAAGAAGTTTTTCCATAAAAGGCGAAGCATCTTCCTCTCTTTTGATATTAAAAATGATGCCAAATTCTTCTCCACCTAGTCTAAAAGTAGAATCATTTGGACGATGAATATGCGCGCGTAAAGCATTTGCAACTTGCTTTAAAGCTTCATCACCTTTTTGGTGTCCATACGTATCATTGTACTCTTTAAAAAAATCTATATCCATCATCACAAAACAGAGAATCGTATTGTGTCTTTGTGAATTTTTTATCATTATTGGAAACATTTTCTCAAAATAGCCTCTATTATAGAGATTGGTCAAAGCATCTGTCTTTGAGAGTTTTTCAAACTCTTTTTTATCTGTAATATCATGAAGTATATTTGTATATTGAGCTTTATTGAGGCCATCAGGATGAAGGGAAAACTCTAACCATTTTGTCTGAGCATTTACTACTTTTTTAATTTCGCCCCTCCAACAATTCCCTTGTTTCATTATATTTCTAATCTCTGAACGCTCTTTAGGTGTACATTCACTTAGTAAAAAGTACTCTTGTGTTTGTAATAACTCCTCTTTAGAGAGCTTCATATATCTCGCCAAGGCTGTGCTAGCATCAATTATTTTAAAGTGAGAATCGACAATGACATTCATTATGTTTTCATCAATGACATGCAAATACTCTTGTATTTTTTTATCTCTGGTTAAAATATTTCTCACCAAGAAAGTAAAAATAGAGAGTGCCATAAGTAAAATAGAGACCAAAAGAAGAAGAATGGTTTTTTTTGCTTTTGCCTCAGCTTCAAGTGTTTGTTCATGAACAGAGGCCGCTACATTGTCTGCAAAAAGCACTAAAGTATTGATTTGTAATTCTAACTCAGCAATATATTTAGCACCTTTACCTTTTGTTATCCTAAATGCTTCTTTTTGTTTACCATTTTGCATTAAAGAGATAACTTCATCTCTAATGGGTTCCCAATGAACGAAGGTAACATAACTTTTTTGAATATCTTTTTGATCACCTAAATATTTTTGAAAGATAATATCAAACTGCTCAAAAATAATTTTTTGCTTAGCCTCTATCAGCTCTTTGGCTATCCTAATCTCATCACTACTCTGGGCAGAAGCTATATCTTTCATATAACTGTGCATTGAAACTATATTGGCTTGAATAATTTTAGAGGCGTTAGAAACTGCATAGGGGTGCTCATAGAGTTTGTTATTAAGCTCAGATAAAACAGCTATTTTGTCAATAGAAACAAAGCCTAAAAGAATTAAAAATATAAAATTCACTAAAAATGCAAACACTATTTTATTCATCCTAAGTGCCCCTTTAAGTCATCACCTCAAATAATAGTACTATAAACTTATTTGATTTTTAAAGATTAAGTAGTTTTAACTTATCTTATATCTTTTTAAGCACTCTTTTAATGTTTGTTTATTGTAATGTAACGCAGCATTTTCATAGATGTTTTTTTCTAAAATATCTATGATTTCTTGAACTTGTACATCATTTTTATAAGGCAAAAGTTTTACTAAAAGTATTTTTGGGTCTTTGATGGAAACATTTTTTTCTTTCTTCAATAGTTTCCATGGTCTAAGGAGCATCAATACAATTCCACATGCTAAACCTGCTAAAAAACCAAGGACAACCCAAGTGAGATTAAACTCCTTTGGAGGAGATGTTACTACCGCCTCATCACTCTTTTGCTCTTCTCTTTTAATAACCAACTCTTCTTTAGGTTTTGCATTTTTTACTTTTATCTCTATCTTATTTGTTGCGATAGTTTGAATCTTTTTTCTTTGAGGGTTAAAGTACTTTAAGGTAAAGGGTGCGATTGTGAAATCTGTGTCAGAGACAAATGCCATTTTCTGCGTTAAGAGGCTTTTTTGCAGAACAATCTTTTCATCAAAAACACTTACCCCATCTATGTAGGGTTTAAAAGTTTTAATATCTTCTAAATTCCCCTCTCCTTTGACTTTAAGCATGACATTTACCGCTTCATTTGCATTAATTTCGCTTTTATCAACAGTTGCTTCTATTGTAAAATCTCCGACTAAAGAGATACCTGCAGGCAAAGGTTTGACTTTGAGGTCAAGTTTATTGGAGAAGTAGCTCTTCCATTTGATATTTGGAACCCAAGCACCCCAACTATCCACACTGTTACTTCTTGAGGCAATTCTCATCTGTGCAGGAGTTATCGTAACATTTCCATCTCTTTGAGCAGACATCTGATAGCTTAAAGTTGTGATGGTGTACTCTCCATCATCCGAGCGAACTGGGTCGGATTCAGACTTAATCCAAAAACCTTTTAACTCTGGCGCTACAAATTTACTATCCACTGCCTGCGCCCCTTTTTTCTGTTTTAAGAGGAGCGTAACTGAAAAGGGTTCGCCTACAAAAACCTCCTCTTTATCACTCTCAAGCGTTAAGATAAAATCTGCATCTTTTGCAGCACGCATCGCTTTAACTTCAAGAGAAACTCCATTGCTCACTTCTGTTTTTCCATCAATTTCAACTTCAACAGGCTTTATCTCACAACTTTTTTGAGGCATAAATTTATAACTTAAAATATAACTTTTTTTATAATCTCCATTGACCATCTGTATGCTTGTTTGAGAGGCGGTTGAGATAATATCACTCTCACACAAGATATTTATCTGTGGTCTTTGGATGTTTTCTCCTGAGATTGTTAGATTATAGGTAACCATGTCTCCAACAGAGACACTTTTGTCACTTAGAGTTGCTACAACAGATGCATCTACAGCATGTGGAATTAAAAATAGAAGGAGTAGAATCTTACCAAGGTTTTTCATTTAAATTTTCCTCTTTAGGTTTTTGTTTATTGAGTTTGTAAAGGTATGTATTTTTTTGCGTATTGAGTTCATTTATCCATTTTTGCTCTTCTGCATCACTCATCCCAGCAGGCTGTTGTTCAAGGTTAGCAGAGGCTTTTTCATTACCTTTATTTTCCTCTTTATCAGACTTTTGTGCCTCTTGCTTCTCTTTCTCTTTTTGCTCTTTCTCTTGCGTTTTATCTTTCTCTTGGCTCTTGGAAGCCTCTTTTGATTTCATATCATTAGGCTTTTGTTGCTCTTGTTGCTCATCTTTTTTATTTTGACTTTTTGACTCTTTATCTTGCTTTTGCTCTTTTTCTTTAGAGTCCTTCTCTTTATCAGAATCTTTTTGCTCTTTCTCTTTTGAATCTTTGTCACTAGACTCTTTTTTCTCGCCACTCTTGTTATCTTTGTCGTTCTCTTGTTTATCTTGCTTTTTATCTTCTTTATTCTCTTGTTTTTGAGACTCTTGCTTTTGCTTCTCAATAAACTTTTTGACCTCTTCTAAATTTTCTCGAGTTTGCTTATCCTCTTCTATCTTTAGAGACTCTGTATAAGCTTCTACAGCCTTTTGCAGACTCTCTGATGTTGCCTGTTTTACATACGCATTTCCTAGATTAGCGTATTTTTTTGCAGCGGAGGAAGCATCCTCAAAGTTTGCCTGTTGATACGCTTCAATCGCCTCATCATACTTCTCTTGTTTATAGAGAGCATTTCCTTCATTGTAGTAACTGTTTGCATTTTTATTTGACTCTGCATACTCTTTATAAAGTTGTGCAGATTTGTTGTAATCCCCTGCTTCATAAGCCTCTTTTGCCTCAGCTAAATCCATAAAGTCTAAGATACCTGCTTCGGCATGTGGATTTGTAAATAGAAGTGCAAAAAGGATAAAAGCAGAGGGCAAACGAAGCTTTTCTCTCGTGGTCATTGAACTCGTAGCAAGTAACAAAAGAAAGAGTGCCAAACCCACTGGATAGTAAAAGAGTGCAACATATCGCTGCACATCTTCACTCTTTAACTCTTTTTGCTCACTCTTGGCTTCTATCTCTTGAAGCATCGCTTTTATATCGCTCTGTGACTTGGAGTTTTGGATGTAAACACCGCCTGTGGAAGTCGCCAACTCTGCGATATTCTCATTTAACTTTGAGATGATAATATCGCCCTTATGCTTGATAAAACTCCCATTTGCAAGTTTGATAGGTGCACCTTTCGTTGTACCGATTCCCAAAACAAACAGCGTTATATTTTTCTCTTTTGCACTCGCTATCTCTTTGGAAAAATCTCTGCTATCTCCCCCATCACTTAGAACAAGAAGGTATTTTTTGTTTTTCTCATCAAGTGAATGACTGACAACCTCCAACATACTTAAAAAATCCGTTCCTTTTTCTGTAATAGAGTCACTGTTAAGTTGAGAGAGCAAAAAGCTCACAACACTGTGGTCAAAACTAAGCGGAGAGACAAGGTAGGAGTTCTTCGCAAATGCGATAACGCCTATACGCTCATTTGGCGCAAGTTTAAGCAGTTCAAGTGCCTTCTGTTTTGCCAACTTTAAACGGTTTGGATAGACATCTTCAGCCAGCATCGAGTCAGATATATCTAAGGCAATCATAATATCTGCGCTCTTTGCTTTGACTTTAACTACGCCATCTTTGATAACTGGCTGGGCAAGTGCCACGATGATACAAACTCCTATCAATAAAAAGAGTGCATTTCTCGCTTTGAGCGTAAGTGCATTGGAACTTACTCTAAGTTTTTGAATCACCTCGTCACTAAAAAAATGAGAATGCGTCTCTTTTTGCGTAATCAAAAATCCAAAAAGTATCAAGAGTGGTGGCAACATATAGTATAAAAATTCTGGATGTAAAAAAGTCATCTATGCACCTCTCTTGTTTCTTAAAAAGACATAGAGCATTAAAGAGATAAGTGCGATAAAAAGAGGATATACATAGTAGTAGTTCAGGTAAGTAAAACTCTCATTTTTTATCTCTGATTTTTCAAGTGTATCTATCTGTCTGTAAACCTCTTGCAACTCTTTTGCTGTCGAAGCGCCAAAAGCAACACCACCTGTACTATCTGCTACCTCTTTTAAAACTGCTCTGTTGTACTCATGTGGCAGACCAATACCAATCGGATAAACCTTGATAGACTCTTTTTTTGCCATATCAATTGCCACATCAATAGGAAATCTATCTATCTCTTTCGTGCTGTACCCATCTGTAAGAAGGATAATCACCTTACTTTTGGACTCTGTCATTTTAAGCAAGTTAACACCCTGTGCCAAAGATTCATAGAGTGCCGTATATTTTCCAGCCATTCCGATTTGAAGTTGTGACACGATTTTATTTAAGATATAGGCATCGTACGTGAGTGGCGATGCTATAAAAGAGTACTCTCCAAAAACTACTAAGCCGATATTGTCATTTTTTCTTTTGCTTATAAAATCACTCACAATACTTTTAACAACATCAAATCTATTAAGCTCCAAGTTAGCACTATCAAAACCTTTAGCCTGCATCGATTGCGAAGCATCCAAGATAAGCGCTATTTCATAACCATTTTTTGGATCCAACTCAAAAGTTTCATCTTTTACAGGAGACATCAATGCTAAAATAAGCATTATTATTCCAAGCCACTTGAGCAGAAAAAGGAGTTTGGAGCGTGAAACAGAGTTTTTTAAAAACTGCTCTGTATGTGGAAAATAAAGCGATGGCATTCGCATTCTACATACTGTTTCACAAATAATAAATAAAAAGATAAGTAAGATTAGTCTTGGAAACTCAAAGTATAAACCCTCAAACATCTAATATGCCTTTATATAACTCTATGTAAGCAACAGTTTCAGCATCAAAAACATCCACATTTTTTTTGTATTTGTAGGCTTCGAGTCTATTCATAACATTTTGATACATCTGTGCATGTCTTGCACTATCACGACTAAATGTCGCGCCATAGAGTGTCACTAAATATGCGGCTTTTTTTGTATCACTCAAATCAATACCATTGAGAAGTTTTTTATGCTCTTTTCGGACGTTAAAAGCCTTTTTTCTTTTGAACCACAAGTAGAGTAAGTAGACAATTACACATGCCACTAAAAACGCAACAGTTGAAAGAAACAAAAAGTAGTAAAATGAGTACTCCCCAATCTCGACAATTGGTTTTATATCATGCAGCGGTATATCAAAGTTTTGCATTATCTTCCCTCAAACAATCTTCTTAGCTCCACACTAGCACTGCTAGATGTATAAATCTTTGTAAAACGCACTTGATGTTTTCTAAAAGTATTATAGAGTTCATGGTCGTGTGCATGAACTTTTGCCGAGTAAGCTTTAACGCTCGATGCATTAAAATCACCCTCTAAAACTGCTCCACTCTCAGGATCCAACAAAGAGGAAAAACCCATCTCTGGTGGTGTCTCTTCTAGTAAGTCCCTCACAACAACGGCAACTACTTCATGTTTTTTCGCTAAAACTGCGAAATTTGGTATCTCAAAAAAGTCACCTACTACTACGATAAGCGACTTTCTTTTGAGCCTTTTATAAAGAGTATCTGCAATAAATTTGAAATCAACTTTCTGGTTGAGCGCATTGAAGTTTAAAATCTCATCCACACTCTTTTGAATCTGACTCATTTTTTTACTTGGTTTGAGTGCTGAAACCATCTTGTCAGTAAAGATATAGGAGCTGAGCAAATCACCATTTTTGAGTGTTGAAAAACTTAAAAGTGCGATGATTTCAGCGATGCTCTCTTGTTTAAACTTTTTAGAGCCAAAGTGAACACTCCCGTTTAAGACAGAGACGACAACCACATTCAACTCTCGCTCTTCACGAAAGATTTTTATAAAGGGCTTTTGCATCTTCGCGCTAATATTCCAGTCAATATGACGAATGTCATCACCTGGCATATACTCGCGAAGTTCTATAAAGTCATACCCTTCGCCTTGAAAGACTGAAGGGTTATTTCCGACCATTTCGCTAAAGACTTGGCGTCTTGCACGAACCAATATTTTTTGCAGTTTTGACATTTATGGAATCTGAACCGTCTCTAAAACTTTTTGGATAATTTCATCCGTAGTAATGCCCTCAGCTTCAGCCTCATAGGTTAAAACGATACGATGACGCATGAGCTCTTTGGCTACATAAGCAATATCCACAGGAGTAACAAAATCCTTCCCTCTTAAAAATGCCATCGCTTTTACAGCTTTAAACATATCTATACTTACACGAGGAGAAGCACCAAACTGAATAAAATCTTTGAGTTCTTCTAAGCCATATTGACTCGGATTTCTTGTTGCATTTACAAGTTCTATCATATACTCTTCAACTTCAGAGTCAATATGAACCTCTTTAACTTTTCTTTTCAACTCTATCAAATCATCATGTGTGAGAACTGCCTCAATACTCTCAAAACTTCCGCTTGAAATTCTTCTTGCAATCTCTAACTCTTCTTCTTTTGTGTTGTAATCTACTATGATTTTGAGCATAAATCTATCAAGTTGCGCTTCTGGGAGCTGATAGACACCCTCTTGTTCCACAGGATTTTGCGTTGCCATTACAAAAAATGGAGAATCAAGTTGAAAAGTTGCGTCTCCTAAAGTAACCTGCTGTTCTTGCATCACTTCAAGAAGAGCCGATTGCACTTTTGCAGGCGCACGGTTAATCTCATCTGCTAAAAGAAGGTTTGTAAAAATAGGACCTTTTTTGATTTTAAAACTATTGTTTTGAGGGTCGTAAATCTCAGCACCGAGAATATCTGAGGGGAGTAAATCTGGAGTGAACTGCGCACGTTTAAAGTTGAGTCCAAGTGCTTTGGCTAAGGCATTTACCGTTGTGGTTTTTGCAAGCCCTGGGACACCTTCAATGAGGATATGCCCTTCGCAAAGGAGTGCGATGAGTAAACCATCAATCATTTTCTCCTGACCTACAACTACTTTACTTACTTCTTTTTTAACTGTTTGTATTTTAGAAATCATAAATGGAGGACCTTATTTTAATGTTGGAAGATTATAACAAAATGGGGGTAAATATTTCGTAAATAACTGGCATGTGGAAATGGATTCCACATGCCAAATAAATGTGAGTATGTGAGTAACAGATTAGTGGTTTAACTCAACCCCTAAAGCTTCATTTAACCCTAGCTCTTTTATCTCTTGTTCGAAGTGTATGGAAGCATTTTTATAAACGCTCGATTTTGAACCGTTGTATCTCTCTTTAAGGATTATAGATTTTCCACCTATGTTTTGAGTCTGACTCACAACATCAATGTTTATCTTAAGCACAGCGATAGAACCACTACCTATGCTATCAGATGTTTGAACTTTTACAAGCACTGAATTAGCTTTTTTAACACCAGAGACCGAAAAGTTTTTCTGAGCTAGAAAGTTTTTTAGATGCTTCACAAAAGAAACAGAGTTTGCATCTCCGCTCACATAAAAGTTTAAACTCTTTTGCTCTTGAATAAAATCTGCTTTTATAAGAGAGATAAACTTCAAATAGCTCCCTTTATCAAATTTTTTCGCTGAGGACAACTTAGCTGCTATCAAAACAGTTGAGAGCATTGCATCTGCTTCTTTTGATAACTCTTGTTTGAGATTATACTTACTCAGAGTATCTTTTGAAGTCACAGAGGCTAACCTCAACTCCATACTACTCTTTTGAGCTGAGAGACTCTCCTCTAAACCTTGTGCAAACTTCTCTTTATCCGTTTTAATCATTACAGCAAACTCTTTATAGGAGATTCTATGTGATTTGATTACTTCGTAGTTATTGATTTGAATCTTGGCTACATCGGATTTTATTTTATTTGTCGAGCTATTATCGACATGATAATTATCTACTCTTTGTTGACTTTCAAAAGAGGACTCTATACTTACACCTAACTTTGAAACCATCTCTGAAAGTGCCGCTTTTACTGCACTCTCTCTATCTGCTTCAATAGCAACGCCATACACATACTGCGCATCATCCGTAACAGGAAGATTAACCCAAGCAGGAAGTGGCTCAGGTGCTTTTGGAGGTTGTGGAGCAGCTCCACAGCCCCAAAAAAGCAGGGGCAAAGAGAGAAGAAAGAGAAAAAAAAGTTTTTTGCTATTTAGCATTGATTTGTCTTTGCGCTTCATCTCTCTTAGCAATCATTCCATCAATTCGCATCATCGCTAAGTTTATCTCATCCACTGGTTTTACTGTAATAGAGTCTGCCAATTGATAGAGTTTTTTCGCATCATCAAAGTGCCCTTGAGCCTCTTTTACAACACCATTTACAAAGGCAACTACATAACTTCTTCCATCGAGTTCATTCATAAGTCCTGATAAAAGTAAATCTGCCTTATCAATTCTTCCTGCTTTTATGAATTCCAACGCGTTTGCAAAAGCTTGTTTTTGTGCATCAGTTACACTATCAAGTTCAATAGAGTCTAAGAGTGCTACTTGGAAATAAACATAGTGAGGAGTCAATTTATAAACAAATTCATCCGCAATATCTGAAGCCAATTTATTTAAAGCTTGTCCTTTTGAGAGAATTTGTTTTGGAGCAGTCTGTAATATACCAAAGAGTGCAGTGCCTTCTTTACATGAGTCTGCACTATAGTTTTTAGAGATACTGTCTCCATAGATAAGTGAACCTGTTTCAATATTCACAATATTGATGTTTGCAGAAACAGATGCTTGCGTTGTGTTACATGTTACATTGTAAAAGTTCCATCGCGCACAGCCACCCTCTTTATAGTAACTTAAACACTCTTTTCTCTCTTCTCTATATGAACCCGCCTCAGCATTCGCAGAGGCAATCTCACCATTAATCATAGCCTGTGCACCGATGAGTTTTCCGATTCTTGTAGATGTTTTTTCATCCATAAGCTCAGAGGATTGAAGTTTTTGCTCTGCAATCACTTTATTCACATCTCGTCTACTAAGAACTGTGAAATATTTTTGCTTATCAAGTTGATGTTTAGCCATCATTGTTTCAATCTTGCCTGCAAGGCCTACATTATCATGTCTGAAATTACTAACAGCCACCTTTTTCTTTGTTGCCATTGCACCGACTTCAGCTGGATTCAACGCTTTTATTTGCACTTTTTGTGCACAACCTGACATTAGTACTGCTAGAGCAGATATAGCTAATAACGCTTTTAGAGAAACCCTCATTATATTGTCCTTAAATTAAACTCGAAAGCAGTTTAGTTAAATCTTAGTTAAATTCATATAAATTAAATATTTATATTTTTAAAATCTTGCTTTTAATCTCCCTAAGCGAGAGTTCTTTTTTCTCCACCTGCGATATAAGTGCACTATACGCTTTAGAATCCTCAAGTGCCAAAAGTATAAGAAGTTCATCTACTGATTTTGCATTTTGAACCTTCTGTTGAAAGAGTAGATCTTTGGCATGTGGAACTGCTCTTTTTCTTAGTTTCATTTTTCCAACAAGAACACCTGCTAAAAAAGTGAGTGCAAAGTAGATATATGTTGAAAAATCCTCTTGAGTCTCTTCTTCTTTGTCTAAAAGCTCCTCTTTTGTAAAAGCCTTTTTTACGCTTACATTTATTGCATTCGCCTCTAACTCTTTAAGAATATTTTGCTCAATGTTAAAATAGGGTATTGTTACTTTAGGAATTGTAAACTCTTTCTCGCTTACAAAAGCAAACTTTTGACTCCAACTCCCGCTATAACCATCTTTGCTTAGTTCAAGGTTTTCTATCACTTTCTGAGAAAAAACTTTTACGCCCTCTATCTGAAAATCAAATGGCTTTAAAGCTTGAAAATTTCCAACACCGTTTATAGTTATCTGCATGTGGAAAGGTTCATACGCATTTACAGTTGGCTTCTCTTTTTGAATCTCCATAGTAAAGGTTCCAACTAACTCTGACTCCACTTTGCTAACATCAACAACCAGAGTTTTTAGTTGTTGTGTTGTGCTTGTAAACTGCGCCTCTTGTGCATTGTCTCTGCCTAAAATAGTTGAGTCAATCGACTCTTGTGTTGTCTCTTTCATCGTTACATTAAAGTCAAAATGAAGGGACGTGCTTCTCTTTGCAAAGGCAACAAATTCATAGCTATTGACCCTTTTGTTCCCCACTATCTGCTCACTCTCTTTTAAAAGTCTCAAGCTATAGTCATCACTCTCTCGCTTAGGATTGAACTCTATTGTGTAGAGTTCACTTGGGTCACTAAATTCGCAAACATACTTTAAGTAGATTGCTTCATTCACTTTTGCTGATGTTTTGTTCGCCGTAGCACTCCATTTGTAGGTTGAGGCTGAGATTTCCACATGCCAAACAACGACAAGAAGAAAAAGAAATCTACCAAGGTTTTTTTTCATCTACTCCCCTTTTATTAATAAGTTCATACTGTTTTGAACTCAGTTTTGCTTTTGAGCCATTGAGGTTAAACATCTGCTCGCTCTTAGTTTTTTTTCCCATCTCCCCTGCTCCACTACTACTCTTTGCACTCACTTGCATGTTTGAACTCCCACCCTCTCTCTTTTTTACACCTGAAGGCTCTGCTTTGGCGTTTGATGCTTTTTTTTGACTCTTTGAGTTCTCTTGATTCATACTTTTTTGTTCGTCCACATCTTTAATGTATTCCAAGTTTTCATCTGCCTCTTTTGTATAGTACAGAGTCAATGATTTAAGATATGCCTCTTTTGCTTTTTTAAACTCTTTTAACCTGACAAAGCAGTTTGCACAATTATAAAAAACTTCCGATTTGAACTTTGCATCACTTGATTTGACTCTCTCAAATTGAGCAAGCGCCTTCTCATACGCACCATTTTTATAATATCCACATGCCAAATTAAAGTAGGCTCGGTTCTTATCGATTTTCCCATATCCTTCTATTGCCTCTTTATAATGCTCTTTTACATACGCCTCTTTTGCACTTTTTTCATAATAGTAATCTAAAACTGCGGCATTAGCATTGAAGCCAAAAAGCGCTAAAAGTGGTATAACAAATTTTTTCAAAGTTGTCACACTTACTAAAAAGAGAAGGATGGCTACAAAAACAAAATAGTAAAAGAGTTCCAAATTTCTCACTCTCGTCGTCTCTGTCTCATAATCTCGCTTACTTTGACGCTCTAAAGCATCAAGCAATGTAGCAACATCTTGCGTAAAAACGCCGCCTGATTGCTTTGAGATTTGAGAGGCGGCACTGTTTGCTCGGCTTACAACAATAGCACCCTCTTCATCTTTTAAAAGTTCCCCATTGAGAGTGCTCAAAGTTGCCCCATACTCTGTCCCAAGCATCAAGATATTGACAATCAGCCCACTCTCTTGTGCAAACTTTGCCTCCTCTTCGTAACTGAGCTTATCTCCTCCATCACTTAAAAGAACAAGGCTTACCTTTTTAGAGTGGCTCATCTTCCTTGCTAATTTTAGAGCAGAGAACAAATCACTCCCTTTTGTAACAATCAGCTTCTCATCCAAAGCATTAAAAAGATGTAAAAGTAGCTCTGAGTCCTCTGTTAAAGGGGAAAGGATGATTGCATTTGTAGTAAATCCAAGAACTCCAAATCTACTCTTTTGCTTTACCTGCACCAATTCACTTAAAATATCTTTGGCTTTTCCAAGGCGTGAAGGCTTTATATCTTCTGCTTGCATAGAGTAAGACAAATCGACTCCAAAAATGACATCACTTAAAAGCTCTTCACTTTTAAGAGGCTCTTGCTCTATGACAGGTCTGCTCAGAGCAAGTACGATAAACACAAAGGTCAAGAGGTATCCATACGAAGTAAGATTTAAACTTCTAAAATCTTTTTTTATCAATCCAGCAACCAAAAAGAGTAAAAGCCAAAAATACTCAGGAGATACAAAACTCATCGCCTTATCTCCCTGTAGAGTAAAAAGAGAAGAAATCCACATGCCAAAAGAAGTAAGAGTTGATAGTGAAAATCCTTTTGAAGATACTCTTTGCTTTTGATTTTTGAAGACTCTAGTTTATCAATCTCATCGTAAACCTCTTGTAACTCTTTGGCAGAAGTTGCACTAAAAAACTTCCCCTCACTCTCTTGTGCGATTTTTTCAAGTAAGTGCGCATCTGCTTCCCCTTTTGGACCCATAGCGATTGTATAGATTTTTATCTTTTGCTCCTGTGCTAGTTTGAGCGCATCTTTTGGAGAGATTTGACCACTATTATGTGCACCATCTGTTAAGAGAATGATGATTTTTGTTTTGGCATGCGAGTGTTTAAACGCTCTCACACTCATGGCAATTGCTTCGCCTATAGCAGTATTTTGCCCAGCCATTCCCTGAGAGAGATAACGAAGCATCTCAACTATGATGTTCTTCTCATAGGTGATAGGAGAAGCGATAAAAGCAAAATCTCCATAGAGAACTACGCCAACATTATCGCTCACTCTCCCCTCTATAAAATCAGTTGCTATCATCTTAGCAAGCTCAAAACGGCTCACTCTGCTTCCATTACTTAAAAGATTCTCTTCATCAAAGCCTGAGGCATTCATGGAACCGCTAGCATCTATAGCCAAAACAATATCTTTTCCATGTCTGTTGAGAGGATCTGATTTATCTACAGTGATAGGAGATGTCAATGCAATAGACAAAAGTATAAAGATGATAACTTTTATAATCCACTCAAGTTTCAAAAAACCTCTTTTTGTAGAGAAGAGATGCAAGTGCACAAAAAACTTTGGCTTGAGGTGTTCTTTGCATTTATAGAGGCAGTAAAGCAAAGGAAGTAACAATACTATCAATAAAGGATATTCAAAAGTGTAGTAATTCATGAGCACTATTTTAACTAAAAGAGAGTCATTTTTGAGTAATTCTGTAAAATTGTAAAAAAAACATAAATTTATGCTTTTTTATCTTGACATAAGAAATCTATTTGCCTATAATTCCCGTCCACAAACAGAAATGTTTGTTTTTTGTCTTGTTAGCTCAGCTGGTAGAGCACGTCACTTTTAATGATGTGGCCGATGGTTCGAATCCATCACAGGACACCATTTATAAAATTGTTGGCCCCGTCGTCTAGCGGTCAGGATCCATGGTTTTCATCCATGTTACAGGAGTTCAATTCTCCTCGGGGTCACCAACTTTTCTTTTAAAGCTCTTAAAAAATCAACTTAAAATCAATATCTTTAAACCACAGTTTATAAATCCACAACAATCTTCATTTTCTGTCCATAAATTTTTTAGCATGTGGAAAATTATTGGCAGCACATGCTAAAACTTCAATTGGCGAAGTAGAGACTAGTTTATATAGCTTCTATATCTGTTTCACCCGTTCTTATACGAATGATTTTTTCAATATTTGTAACAAATATTTTTCCATCTCCTATTTTTCCAGTTCTTGATGCTTCTACTATAGTAGAGACAACTTGGTCAACCATCTCATCGCCTATCACTATCTCAATCTTTATCTTAGGTAAGAAGTCAACAACATACTCCGCACCACGGTAAAGTTCACTATGCCCTTTTTGACGACCATACCCTTTTACTTCACTCACAGTCATACCTGTAATACCGATAGATGCTAAAGCATCTTTTACTTCTTCTAATTTAAATGGCTTAATTACTGCTTCTACTTTTTTCATATATTTACTCCTATAATTAGTAAAGAGTGTTCCCCTCTTTTAATGCTAAAATTGTAACCATATTTGGAGTTTAAATCAATCTATAATTATGCTTAAATTTAATTTAAACTAAACAACTAATAATTAATATTTATTCTTAAATTACTTCTTTCATAATCTTTTCTTATGTTAAAATGTAAATAGAGCTCTATTTCACCACCATTTACAAATTATGGCATAAGCTCCCATCTTTTTCAGAATTTATTCAGCTTAGTCAGTGTACTATTTTTTGCTATGGAAATTTCGTGAGTGTTTACCTTGTGTTTACATAAACTGAATTGACATTCAAACTATAAAACAGTTTTGATTACTACTTTATGTAGTGTCAAAAACAAAAGGGAATAAATGAAGATTATCAACAAAAAGATTATCGCTACTGTAGCGGCTCTTGGTATATTAACAACGGCGGCAGAAGCTACTCCAGCTTTCGCTAGACAAATGAATGCAGAGTGTATGTCATGTCACTACCAAAACATACCAAAACTAAACTCATTTGGTAGAGATTTTAAAATGTCAGGTTTTACAATGACTGGTGGCGTTCCAGAAGTAACTGGCAATCACTTAAGCGTTCCTGCTACATTTAACATTGCTTTTGTAACTAAGTCTCGCATTGTGAACAGTACAGATACTGCAGGTGCTACTACGCAAGACGTTCAAATATATGACGAAAGTGCGGTATTGTTTGGTGGTAAAATCGGTGAAAACATGGGTGCCTCTTTTGAAATGGGTGGAGGAGATGGTTTAGCACTAAGTGGTAAAATGTTATTCTCTAAAGAGTTAAGCTTTGGTCGTTTAGGTGGTGGTGTTTTCAATACTGACGCTCTAGGTGCATTTGCTGCAACTGAGATGTTTACAACAGGTCTTTACAGACCAGTAAGACAGTTTGAAAACCGTGGTAAAACAAACATCTTCCAAAAAGCTGGTATAGGTGCTGGTGCAACTACTGGTATTACTGCTTTCTACTATGGAAATGGTTTATTTGTTTCTGCTGCTCAATTTTTACCAGCATTTGCTGCATCTGCAGATATGTCAAAAGGTTTCAACACAGCATTAAGAGCTGCTTATACAGCTAGCATTTCTGGTTGGAATGTAACTCTTGGTGGTTTTTCACTTAGTGGAGACACTACTGAAGCGGCAGACTCAGGTTCTGTAGCTGAATCAGATCGTACAGCAAGTGGTGTTGACTTACAAATTGAGGGTGATGTAGCTGGTATGTCTTTTATGGCTACTGCAGGTTATGTACTTGAAAACACATATACTACACCAGCTACTGCTAATGTTTACACACCCGATAGTACTACTACTAATGCCCTAACAACACCTGGAAGTGCTAAAAGCAAAAATGATAACGGTGGTTTTCACGTTGATGCACAGTTAAATGTACTTGAGCACTTAGGTGTTAAAGTTGCATACTTAAGCTATAACGACAAATTAGATGATGCTGAGGATTACACTACTATATCAATTGGTACAAACTACTCTTTATACCAAAATGTTGACTTAGTTGCTGAGTATTCTATGACTACTATGGGAACTCCTGCTGCTGGTTCGAAAGATCCAACTGATCTTCTTTTAATGGCAGAAATCGCGTTCTAAGAACTCTATCTATTCATTCTATCTCACTTCAAAGTTTTTACTTTGGAGTGAGCCTGTAACTTCCTCTACTTCATAAACCAAATTTTCAAGACTCACTTTTTCACATTCCATTTATTTATTACAAACCTACACTCATATTACACCTATCTTAAGTCTAACTTCGCTATTATAAAAGGATTTTATTTTAAATAATTAGGGTGTATTAAATGAGCGATTTGCTAAACAATAGTAATATAAAAACCATAAATATTGAAGAAACCCTTCAAAACAGTTACCTTGATTACTCTATGAGTGTAATCGTTGGGCGAGCTTTACCTGATGTAAGAGATGGACTTAAACCAGTTCACAGAAGAATTCTTTACGCTATGGATAAACTCAATCTTTCTCACGGTGCAAAGTTTAAAAAATCAGCGCGTATCGTTGGTGATGTTATCGGTCAGTACCATCCACATGGTGATACAGCAGTGTATGACGCACTTGTTCGTATGGCTCAAGATTTTTCTATGCGAATGCAACTTGTAGATGGTCAAGGAAACTTCGGTTCAGTCGATGGTGACTCTGCGGCGGCAATGAGATATACTGAAGCGCGTATGACAAAGTATGCAGGTGAGCTTTTAAAAGATTTAGATAAAAACACTGTAAACATGATAGAAAACTACGATGGCACAACAAAAGAGCCAGATGTAATGCCTACACGTGTACCTAATCTTCTTATCAATGGTTCTTCAGGCATCGCTGTTGGTATGGCTACAAACATTCCTCCACATAACCCTACTGAAATCATGAACGGCCTTAAAGCACTTCTTGCAAACCCAGATATCACTTTAGCAGAAATCATGGAGCATATTAAAGCACCTGACTTTCCAACTGGTGGAACAATCTTTGGTAAAAAAGGGATTATGGATGCGTATGAGACAGGACGTGGTCGCATCAAAGTTCGTGCAAAAACGCATATTGAGAAAAAAGGCAACAGAGATATCATCATCATTGATGAACTTCCATACCAAGTAAACAAAGCGCGACTTATAGAGAACATTGCAAACCTTGTGAAAGATAAACTCATTGACGGTGTATCAGAAATTCGTGACGAATCAGACCGTGACGGAATGCGAGTTGTGATTGAGCTTAAGCGTGACGCCATTAGTGAAATCGTTTTAAATAATCTTTTCAAACAGACAGCGATGCAAAACACTTTTGGTATCATCATGCTCTCTATTTTAAACCAAGAACCGAGAATCTTTGGTATTATCACTATCTTAAAACATTTTATAAATCACCGTAAAACTATTATTATCCGTCGTACTATCTTCGACCTTGAAAAAGCAAAAGCAAGAGCGCACATATTAGAAGGTCTTAAAAAAGCGCTTGATATTATTGACAAAATCATCAAAACGATTAAAGCAAGTGCAAGTATTGACGAAGCAAGAGAAAATCTAGTCTCAGAGTTTGACTTTTCACAAATCCAAGCACAAAGCATTGTAGATATGCGTCTTGGAAGATTGACAGGACTTGAAAGAGAAAAAATAGAGAATGAACTTCGTGAACTTATCGAGTTGATTTTATATCTAGAGTCTATCCTTAAAAGTGAAGAGATACTACATGGAATCATTGGTGATGAGTTTGATGAAATCATGGAAACTTACACAGATAAGAGAAGAACCGATATTGAAGATGACTATGATGATATAGATATCGAAGATTTAATTCCAAATGAGCCTATGGTTGTCACTATTACACATCGTGGTTACATTAAAAGAGTTCCTTTAGCATCTTATGAAAAACAAAAAAGAGGTGGAAAAGGAAAAACTGCTGTTACGACTTATGATGATGACTTTATAGAGAGTTTCTTCACTTGTAACACACATGACACGCTTCTTTTTGTAACAGACCGTGGGCAACTTCACTGGTTAAAAGTCTATCGTATTCCAGAGGGAAGTAGAACTGCAAAAGGGAAGGCAGTTGTAAATCTCATCAATCTTGTAGCAGACGAACAAATACAATCCATCATTCCTACAACAGACTTTAGTGAAGAGAAAGGGCTTGTTTTCTTCACACAAAAAGGTGTTGTAAAAAGAACAAACTTAAGTGAGTTCTCAAACATCAGAAGCAATGGAGTTAGAGCTATCGTTCTTGATGATGATGATGCACTTATCACAGCAAAAATAGCAGATAAGAGTATAAAATATCTTTTCATAGTAACAAAACTTGCACAATGTATTAAGTTTGACATAGAAAAAACACGTGAGCAAGGTCGTAGCACGCGTGGTGTTCGCGGTATCAAATTTAAACATGATGAAGATGAAGTAGTCGATGCTAATATCATTGCAAATGATGAGCAAGAGATATTGATTGTTGCAGAAAAAGGTATTGGAAAAAGAACAGATGCAGGTGAATATCGCCTTACGAATCGTGGTGGTTCTGGTGTAATAGCTATGAAAATGACTGCAAAAACTGGGAAAAACATTGTTGGTTGTCTCATGGTAGATGAGTCAATGGATATGATGGCACTTACAAATGCTGGAAAAATGATTCGAGTAGATATGCAAACTATCTCTAAATCAAGTAGAAATACATCAGGCGTCTATATAGTAAAAGGTGATGATGTCTCAAGCATCTCTCGTTGTCCTAAAAAAGAGGAAGATGAAGAGGATATGGAAGAGAATGAAAATTCAGAAGTATAATTGGAATAACATTTGCTTTTGTATCAATAATTAAATCATGACACTTTAAAAAGTGTCTTATCAAAGGGATAAAATATGAAATACTCTCTGCTTTTAGCAGCACTTCTAAGTGCTTCTTCTTTAATGGCTGATGATATTGTTCAAGCTGAGAATACTGGACTAAGTGAACCAACTAAAAACATAACTGTTGTATGTCCAGAGTGCACTAAAGTTGCCCCAATGCAAGAGCAAGCTGATTCTGAGCAAGTTTTATCAGCAGAAAAAGATATACTCATCAATGTAACTGGTCAAGGTGTAGCTCCAATGGATACATCCTCTCCTGCTCAAGCCTATGCACTTGCTAAAAGAGCTGCTGTTGCTGATGCTTATAGACTTATAGCTGAAAAAGTAAAAGGTGTTCGTATTGATGGGCAAGACTTAATCAAGAACATGATGGTTAAACGTTCAACAGTGCGTACGTCTGTAAATGCAATGGTTAGAAATGCAAATGTTGTTGAAACTACATTTAAAGAGGGTCTATGCGAAGTAGAGATGGAAATCTTAATTTCTCACTCTCAATTTGCACAGTAATCTCTCTTCTCTTTAGCTCTCAAACATTAAAAGCTGACGAGTATCTCATCTCTTACCGCTATGTGGTAAAAGATGCGACCCTCTACAATGAAACACTCCAGATTGCAAAAGCAATGCAAAAATGCGTTGGAGAGCCTCAAACAGAACTTATTTTGGAAAACGACGGTGCAAACGATTTAAAAAAAATTATTGCCGAAAATTCAGATGAATTTATAGATGCTATTCACAAACTCGGACTTCATGTAGAGCATAACGAGCGAACTGAAAATCTTCAAAATAGTTCCACTACCATTCTAACACTACAAACAACATGCTTCAAAGTCGACTTTAATGATAATTCAGTTAGAATTGCCCCTTTAAAATAAGGGTTTTTAAGTGAAAATAGCAATAGTAGAAGATGATATCAACATGAGAAAATCTCTTGAAATTGCTATGAGCGATTTTCAAGAGTTTGAAATCAAAACATTTAAAAATGCCAAAGATGCTCTAAAAGCTTTAGATGAGACTTTTGACCTGATTATTACAGATATTAATATGCCTGGAATGGATGGTATTGAGTTTGTAAAAACTTTAAATGGAAAATATGAAGTCATCATCATGACAGGGAATGCAACTCTTCAAAGAGCCATCGACTCTATTCACCTTGGTGTAAAAGATTTTCTGCTCAAACCTTTTGATATAGACACTTTAGTTCTTGCCATTAAAAGAGAAAATGAAGTTCAAAAAGCAAAAAAGAAAATTTCTTCTAAATCTACTGAAAAAAACTCTGCAAATGGCTTTTTTGGAACTTCTAAAGCTCTTGAATCCGTTCTCCATATTGCAAATAAAGCTGCAAAAACAGATGCAAGCATCTTGCTCTTAGGGCAAAGCGGTGTTGGAAAAGAGGTCTTTGCGACTTATATTCATGAAAATTCACCAAGAGTAAAAAAACCCTTTATTGCTATCAATATGGCGGCTATCCCTGATAATCTTATAGAGAGTGAACTCTTTGGTTTTGAAAAAGGTGCTTTTACAGATGCGAGTGAAGCCAAAGCTGGTCAGTTTGAGTTAGCAAATGGAGGCACACTCTTTTTAGATGAAATTGGGGAAATGCCCTATGGTGTTCAAGCAAAACTACTTCGTGCACTCCAAGAGAAGGAAGTAAGAAGATTAGGCTCATCCAAAAGTACGAAGATAGATATTCGAGTTATCTCAGCAACCAATGCAAATCTGCAAGATAAAATAAAAAATGGTGAATTTAGAGAAGATTTATACTATCGTTTAAATACAATTCCATTAAATATTCCACCTTTATGTGAAAGGAAAGATGAAATTTTGCAAATTGCGGATAAAATTCTGGAACAAAATTGTAAGAAGTATGATTTTACTCAAAAAAGTTTTTCAGATGCTGCAAAAGAACAACTTTTATCGTATGGATGGCCAGGAAACATTAGAGAACTCATCTCTGTTGTAGAGCGAGCTACGATACTAAGTGATGGTGATGAGATAACGCCAGAAGCACTCTTTTTAGAGTCTCGTGGTCTTAAAGAGTCTAAAAGTATTGAAGTGATGGAAAAAGAGCTTATTTCTGAAGTTTTAAATTCAGAGAATGGTGATTTAGAGAAGGTATCTCAAATCTTAGGTATGAGTAAATTAGCTTTAAACAAAAAAATACAAACATATAAATTATAAGGAAAAGAAGTGTCAAGAAAATATAATGTAGCAGTAGTTGGAGCCAATGGAGCGGTTGGAGAAGAGATATTAGCGATTTTAGAAGAGTTAAACTTTCCTCTGAATAAGCTTGTTCCCCTTGCGAGTCAAAGAAGTGTAGGTAAAAGTGTAGATTTTAAAGGTAGAAGTGTTCCTATACAAGAACTTACAAATACAATATTTCAAGAAGAGAATATAGAAATTGCTCTTTTTAGTGCAGGCGGAAGCGTAAGTGCTCAATTTGCACATGCGGCGGTAGAAGCTGGTGCTGTTGTGATAGATAACACTTCACACTTTAGAATGGACAAAAACACTCCTTTAGTTGTTCCTGAAGTAAATCCAGAAGATATTGCACAATGGACAAACACGGGTATTATTGCAAATCCAAATTGTTCAACTATTCAAATGGTTCAGACACTTAAACCTCTCAATGACGTGTATGGTCTTCAAAGAGTAGATGTAAGCACATATCAAGCGACATCAGGTGCTGGAAAAACTGCGATGGAAGAGTTAGTAACGCAAATGCAATCCTTCTTTGCTTTTAAACTTGACGAGTGCGAGCATAAATCTTTTGCACACCAAATCGCTCTTAACGTCATTCCTCAGATTGATGTATTTGAAGAGAATGGATACACAAAAGAAGAGATGAAAATGGTGAATGAGACAACTAAAATCATGCACAAAAACATAGAACTTAGTGCGACTTGTGTTCGTGTTCCAACACTTCGAGGTCATGCAGAAGCACTTACGCTTACTTTTGATAAAGATGTAAATGCGAAGGAAGCAAGAGAGATACTAAGTAAAGCGCCAAACATCATTATTCTTGACAAGCCACAAGAGAGTTTATACCCTATGCCTTCACTTTGTATGGGTTTAAATGAAACATTTGTTGGTCGTATCAGAGTAGATAACTACAGAAAGAACATACTACACCTTTTTGTTGTTGCTGACAATCTAAGAGTTGGAGCTGCAACAAATGCTGTTCGTATAGCCCAAAAATGGGTAGAAATGCAAGGAGAAATAAATGATTGAGAAAGTGTTTGAGAGTGGCTTATGGAGTTCTAGATTTATCATAATTTTGGCTGTTGTCTTTGGTCTAATAGGTGCAGTTCTTTTATTTGCAGTTGCAAGTGTTGATATTTTCAATACTGCAAAATTTGTTCTTACTACTTATTTTACAGGAGCACATCCAGAAAATTTTCATGAAGATATAGTTGGTGGCATTATAGGTGCAGTGGACTTATACTTAATCGGTGTAGTGATGTTACTTTTCTCTTTTGGACTTTATGAGCTTTTCATCTCAGAAATTGATGTGGCTAAAGATGAAAAGGGAAATCCAAATCAGCTTTTAGCGATTAGTTCACTCGATCAATTAAAAGATAAAATATCTAAAGTAATCGTAATGGTTTTAGTTGTTGGCTTTTTTCAAAAAGTTGGACACTCAAGCTATGATGGCGCACTAGATTTACTCTATCTTGCGTTATCAATAACTGCTGTTTCAGTCGGTTTATATTTTTTAGGAAAGGTAGGAAAACATTAATGAGTAAAATATTTGTAGATGCTTGCTTCGGCAAAGAGACTCCATATACTCCCGTATGGATGATGAGACAAGCGGGTCGTTATCTCCCAGAGTATATGGCAGTTCGTGCGGAGGCTGGGAATTTCCTCAACCTTTGTCATGACCCTAAAAAGGCTTGTGCTGTAACACTTCAGCCAGTAGATATTGTTGGTGTAGATGCAGCTATACTCTTTAGTGACATCTTAGTTATCCCTGATGAAATGGGAATGGATTTGTCGTTTGTTAAAGGGGAAGGTCCTAAGTTTAGCGACCCTATCACTTGTGAAGCTGACATAGAGAGACTTCTTGGCGGAGATGAAGCGGCGAGTAAACTTACTTATGTTTACGATACCATCAAACTTATCAAAGAACAACTTGCAGATGACAAAGCTCTTATAGGTTTTACGGGTGCTCCATGGACTCTCGCAACCTATATGATAGAAGGGGAAGGTACAAAAACGTACAATATCTGTAAAAAGATGATGTACTCTAACCCTGCTCTTTTACACAAAATTCTTGCCAAAGTCACAGAAGTTGTAAAACTCTATATGGAAAAACAGATTGAAGCTGGAATCGATGTTGTTCAAATCTTTGATTCATGGGCAGCGGCGATTGAAACAGAAAAATATGATGAATTTTCTTGGAAATATATGGTTGAAATTGCTGATTATCTTAAAGCAAAATATCCACATATTCCTATTATCATGTTTCCAAAAGGGATACCTGCATTTTTAGATAAAGTGTATGGAAATTTTGATGTCTTTGGTGTGGATTGGTCTACGCCTATGGCACTTGCGAAAGAGAAACTTGGAGAGAAATATGTTCTTCAAGGAAATATGGAACCATGTAGACTCTACTCTAAAGAGGCTACAACAGAGTCTGTAGAAGAGATTCAAAAGACGATGGAAGGTAAACGCCATATCTTCAATCTAGGGCATGGAATCCTTCCTGACGTACCAGTTGAAAATGCAAAACACTTTATACATGAGTGTCACAGAGTAAGCAAAAAAATCTAATCTTCAATCATTTCCACATGCCAATCTTTGGCATGTGGAATTATCTTTCTTAGCATGTGGAACTTCTAAATGAATATAATATTCGGACCTATAAATTCTCGTAGATTTGGCACTTCGCTAGGGATTGATCTCTCTCCATCCACAAAACAATGTAACTTTGACTGCCTTTATTGTGAACTTGCACCTGCACACACAGTCGATATTCAGAGTGAAGTTGTCAAAGTGGATGCGATTATCCAAGAGTTAAAAAAGCACTTAAATACAAATATTGATGTGCTCACACTTACAGCCAATGGTGAGCCAACGCTCTACCCTCACCTGAGTGAACTCATAGATGAGATAGATAAAATCAAAAAAAACACACAAACCCTCATTCTTACAAACAGTGCAACTTTAGTAGATGAAAAAATCTTCAATACCCTTCTCAAACTAAATCAGGTAAAACTTTCCCTCGATGCTATAAGTGGAGATATTTTTAAAAAGATAGATAGACCACATGCAAGTATAAAAATAGAAAATGTTGTACAAAGTGTTCAAAAATTCTCTAAACTCTATAAAGGCAAACTTTTTATAGAGATACTTTTTGTACATGGACTCAACGACACACCAGAAGAGGTACAAAAGCTTAATGAAGTACTTTTGACACTTGATTGTACACGAGTTGACTTAGGAACGATAGACAGACCTCCTGCATATCCTGTGATGGGTATAAGTTACAAAGAGTTACATGAAATATCTTTACTGTTTGATAACTCTTTGCCTATCCATATAGCTTCTAGAGTCCATGCGGAACCGAATAATGCAGAGTACTCTAAAGAGGAGATACTCAACACCTTAGATAAACGACCGCTTACTATGGATGATATAAATCTCCTTTTTGATGAGCCAAGTAAAAAAAGACTTTTCGAGCTTATAGAAGAGGCAAAAATAGAAAAAAAAGTGCTCGGAAATCTAGAATTTTTAATTCCACATGCCAATGTCAAAAGAAAACGTTCTTAGTGCGAATTTCCCTTGACTTTTGAAGGTTCATAAAGTATAATTTCGGCTCAATTAAACATTCCGAATTAGCTCAGCGGTAGAGTAGGTGACTGTTAATCACTTGGTCACTGGTTCGAATCCAGTATTCGGAGCCATAAACTTTTAAAGCCCTGTTTTAGGGACTTTTCAAGCCTTCTTGTCTCACGGTAGCTATAGAGTAGCTAAAACACTAATCCCTATTACTTTTATTTATACACACTTATCTCAAAACAATCCATTTGACTTATCAATATGAATGCATCTAAGTATGCCAGTAAACCTTTTTTATAGAGAGATGTTTTTAAAACTTGAAATTTCATCATAAGGCACTGGTTTACCAATATAATAGCCCTGAATATAATCAACCCCAATCTCTTCTACAATCTCCATTATCTCTTTATGTGATACAAACTCTGCGATAGTTTTCATATTTGCTGTTTTTGCAAATGCAACAATTGTCTTTGCAATAAGACGCATATGCTCATTTTTGTCTAGTTCTTTAACAAGTGAACCATCAATCTTAATATAGTCTATATCTAGTTTTAAAAGATACTCAAAATTTGAGTATCCAGTTCCAAAATCATCTATGGCTAATTTACAACCGAAAAGTTTAACTTGTTTTATAAAGGAGTAGACTTCTTCGAAATTTTCTATCCCCTCTGATTCAACAAGTTCAATGACTATTTTTTTACCGACTCCACTTTCCTGTATGCTTTGTATAAGGTAGTTGTTAACCTCTTGATTTAAGATATCTTCTATTGTAATATTTAATGAAATCGCATAGTCGTGCGATAAAGCAGCTTTAATTGCTTTATCAATCATAAGCATTGTGATTTTTGGATAAAGTTTTGCTTTTTTCGAGATTTCCAAAAAGAAAAATGGAGAGATTATCTCCTCGTCTGGCTCTATCATACGCACTAATGCTTCAAACTTCTCGATTTTTTTGGTCCGTTTATTGTAAATAGGTTGAAAAAATGCAACAATTCTATCTTCATCAAGAGCTTTTTTTATTTTTTTTGACCATATTAAATTGTTCTCATACTCTTGTTCTATATTGAAATCTTTAGTATAAGTGACATAATTCTTTTTTGATTGTTTTGCCATCTTCAGTGCAATATCTGCATTGATAAAGAGCTCTTTTTTCTCAAAAGAGATACCTACACTAACCCCAAGAAGTATCTCATGCTGTTCAAAAAATATGGGTTTGTTTGTCAGCTCTACTATCAGCTCTTGTATCCTGCTTTCAAAGCTTTCCTTAGAAGAACACTCTCTGTATAAAAATGCAAATTGGTCTGCTTGAAGTCTATAGACTTCAGTAAATTGGTCACTGATAAAATCATCTAATCTTTTAGAGAATTCTACTATAACATTGTCGCCTATCTCGTGTCCGTAAAAATCGTTAATCTCTTTAAACGAGTCAATATCTATAATTGCAAGCGCAGGTTTATTACTACTTTGAATATCATTTAAAAGCTTGAAACGATTGCCAAGTTTTGTAAGCATATCTGTTTCATAATGTTTTTCTAAAGTCTTTCTTTTTCTACAAGTTCTGTAATATCGTAACGAGAAGCAATATACTCTATAGTCTCACCATTGCTATCTAATATAGGGATGATAGTCGAGTAAACATAAAAAGAGGTGCCATCCTTCTTAATATCTTCAAGGTTTCCTTTCCAAGATTTTTTATTTTTTATAGTTTCCCACATATTGTCAAATAGAGATGTAGGTGTCCTTTTGCTTCTAAAAATACTATGTGATTTTCCAATCAGTTCTTCTCTTGTATATCCAGAAATCTGGCATAAGGCATCATTTACATAAGTAATTTTTCCAGAAATATCACTTTTGGAGACATAGGCACTTTCATCAAAAGCTTTTTTGTACTCTAGTAAAGATTGCTCAGCTATTTTTCTGGCTTTTAACTCAGAAGAGACATTTAAAAAGGATTTATATATCTCATCTTGCATAACGTTGATAGCTTCTGTGAGATTGTCTAGCTCATCACGCGTTGAATCTGAACTTAGTTTATTGAGGCTCAAGTGTTCGGGTTTTGTATCAACTTTTAGTTTTTTTGTAAATCTTGCAATTTGCTCTAGGTGGCGCGTTACCAATATTTGAAATAAAAAGAGAATAAAAAACGAAGTAAGAAAAGTTTTAATTGCTTGGGAAAAGAGTATGACAATAGTTTTATCGATGAGTTGCTGGTAAAGTCTACTTAAGTCTGCAACTACAACTAGTTCACCGAGTGTTATCTCCTTAGCATTGTGTAGGTATGTAAGTATCATCTGTTTTGTTACGAAGGTGCTATTTGTCTCTTTTCCACGCTCCAAATAGTTACTGTCTAAAAGCTTGATTTTTGCATATTCGATATCAGGTAAATTTAAAATACTATCAAGTTGCAAGAGTGCTTGTTCTTTGTCAAAAACCCAAACACTCTGTTCAATACTTGCTTTATAACCGCTTTCTACAAGAGAAAATTGATTGTTAATCTCTTTAATACCATTTCTATAGTCCATATAGAGTTGAAGCATTGTAATAAACAGTGTTATAAATGCACTAAAAAGGATTGTAAGGAACATCAATTTAAACGATATTTTTCTGCTCACAAAATAGTTATAAAAAAAGTTCTTAATCATTTATAATACTCACAGAACCTCTAATGTTTTTTTCAAAATTATTTAAAAAAAGTTTATGCAGTTTTTCAATTGTGCCATCTTCATTCATTGATTTGTAGGATGCCTCTAATTTAGGTACTAGTGCCTCATGCTTTTTATTGAGGTATGTGTATAAAGGGAGTGTGACAAGAGGTTGAGAAGTCATAATCAATCCATTTTCCTTTATTTCACTTAACATGGTTAGCACTGCTATTTTGCTTGCAAGAATAACATCTATGCGATTATTGTTGAGCATTTTTATAAGCATCAAGTAAGAAGTAGCTATGGTTACAGAGAGAGGTTTCACTTTGTTAGCAATAGATTCTGCAATTTTAACACCCCTAATGAGTCCAACATTGTATGATGCAAGATCTGAAGTTTTATGAATATGAAGATCTTTTTTCATTAGTAATACAATATCGATACTATGAATAGCAACAGGGATTCGGACTAGATTTGGGTAGATTTTGGCAATGTCCCAAATCCTTCCTGCTTCGACATCATCAATGCTAAAGTTTACATTTCTTAAAGAGCGCTCAGCAGGAAGCGTCTGATATGTAAAAGGTATGTTTGCTCTTTTAAACCCCTCTGATACTATGGATTCTACAAGGTTTGTCTCTGGATATGGGAATCCTGAATTTATGCTAAGTTTTTTATCTGTTGCCTGCAGAAATGAGAGTGTTAGTAAAAAAATGACTATAATCTTAATCATAACTCACGCCCTCTTTTAAAATTTATATGTAATAAGCAGGTCTAAATCAAGAAGATTAACCTGCTTAGAAGCATAATAATATTCACTATTTTTATAAATAGCACCTGTTAAAATATTGAGAGATTTTATCGGATTATATGAAAATAGTAAAGCAGATTCTCTCGCATCTGTTTTTGGTTTTGCAGGGGCTTCAACAGGTTGTGCTGATGCGAATGTTCCCGTTGTTGTTGATTGTCCATACTCAGCATGGCTTGCAATAACTTTGAAGTTTTTAGCAACTGCAAAAACAAGCCCTAATTTATAGGCATCTACATTTGCTCTATAAGCATTTCTTGAAAAAAATGAGGAGGTATATGCTGGATCTCCTCCAAATGGATTTAGTAACTTTGCATCGCCTGAGTGGTTGTATGCTATGTAAGTTGAGATATTTTTATAAGTAACTCCAGCCTTCACACCCATGAGATATGCACTATTTTTATCTAACCAAGCAGAAGCCAGATTCTTGCCAACACTGTTAACATTTAAGTACTGCGCCGAAAAAGAGTAAGACAAATCATCATAACTATTTTTATAGCTTGCGTCTAGATAAAGCATATTGATAATATCGTAAGCATAAAAATCCCACGCTCGAAAAGTAGTGTTATGCAATGAAGTGTTTGTAAGGGCTACACCTGTAACTCCATTTGTATAGGATGAGTCATTAGCTAAAACTTGCTCGCCTATGGGTAGAAATTTTCCTCTGCTCTCAAGTGCACTTTGTGTACTGCCAGCTGTTCTTGTTGTCTCCCCTATGAGTCCAAACTCTACTGGAGCTCTTGTGCCAAATGCCATATTGTTAATTTGCAATAAGGTAAATTGGTTCTCATCCAATTGCGAGTTTAAGTAGTAAAGTGCTTCAAACATATTTGGCATGTAAGTTGAGATGGAATTTGTTAAAGGTGAATCTATTTTTTGACGTCCTACAACAACATGGTGATGTTTATCTTTATAAAAAAGGTTCAACTCTCCAAGAACTGCTTTTGCTGAATAATCTTTTGTAAAAAAACGTCCCGCAGCAACCATTGTATCTGGGTCATTCATATTGTTTAGTCCACTATCTTGTGCATAATAGAGCGCAGTAGAAGCACCAAAGTTGGAAAAAATAGGAGAAGTGTAGCGGATGTGACCACCGATTGCACTGCCGTCCACACTATAATCGTTTGTTCTACCACTTTTTACATAGGAGGGTTCAAAGATATAATAAAAACGAAGTTGACCGGACACGTCTCCCCACTGTGTCTGTTTTTTTGAATCATCATTTGCATTCACAGAAGTAGAAGATATTACGAATAAGGCAAGAGCTAAAAATCGAAAAATATTCATTTCAAAACTTTAATTTAATTTTCAAATATTATAGCAGTGTATACTAAAGAACTCCTCGTAAATTAATAATAAAAAATTGATTTAGCGAAACTTAAATTTGCACTTGCTATTGGTTTTGTATCTGCTTACGATTTGTTAATTGTTGAAGATAATTTGAGATATTAATAAGCGAAAATGTAACTAGAAATATCATAAGTCCAGGGAAGAAACTTACCCACCATGCTATCTGCACCACATCTTTTCCACTACTGAGTATAGTTCCCCAACTCATTTGAGGAGCTACGATTCCAAGTCCTAAAAAACTCAGACCAGATTCTGCAAGTATTGCACCCCCTACTCCAAAAGTAAAACTCACGAAATAGATTGGAGCAAGGATTGGCGCATAGTATTTAAATAATATTTTAACTTTACTCACATTAGCAATGTTTAAAATTTTTATAAAAGGCTTTGAAGTGATGCTAAAACTTTCAGAACGTATAAGTCTTGCGGTGGTCATCCAACCTGTGATGGAGATAATCACGATTAAAACCCAAGCCGAAGCATTCACGTAACTCACAAGTGCTAAAAGCAAAAAGAAGGTTGGAAAGGTTAAAAAGAGGTCTACTAAGATAATAAAGCCTTTATCTACACTTCCTCTAAAGTATCCTGCCATGGAACCAAGAATAAGTCCGATAAAAGAAGCGATAAAAGCACTACCAACACCTATAATAATAGATATTTTACCGCCTTCCATCAAGCGAGCCAATATGTCGCGCCCCAATCTGTCTGTCCCTAAAAGATGTTCCAGTGAAGGAGGAACTAAAATAGAGTGACTATCTAGAGCATAGGCATCAAAATCATAAAAGATAGAGCCAAAGAAAGAGAATAAAAGTACTGATAAAAGGACAACTATACTAAAAAAAGGCAATTTATTGTTTAATTCCAAGAAGTGTCTGCATCATCTGATCGATTGTTGTTATAACTTTTGCAGCTGCTCCGTATGATGTTTGGTATCTTATAAGATTTGTCATCTCTTCATCTATCGCTACTTTTGACACAGATGTGTATTCCATCTCAGTTGAGTTAAACTGAGCTGTAACAGTGTCATTTGTTGTAATAGCTGTATTTGTAGCTGTGCCAACCTCTGTGGCAATAATGTCAAACATTCCATAGGTTGTAGAGTTGTAGTTAATATTTGCAACACTGAAATCATAATTTTCAAACTGTTGTTGAATCATATCTAAAGCTAGTCTATTGTCACCTGCCGTAGAACCATATCCAGAGGAGATAAGCGTTGGATTCGTTTTTAATGCATTGTTCAACCCAATATTTTTTGCAGTATCACCATCAAAAAATCTACTTAATCCAAGAGCACCTGCAAAGTTACTTCCTGAGGCGAAAGCAGTCGTAGTTAAGCTGTCTTCAATAGAAAAAGTATATCCTTTAGATGCCGATTGAGGGTTCATAGTTAACTCTAATGCATTGTCTCCACTTGCAAAAATCGCCCAATTATAGTTAATAAAATTATCTATATCATTGTTGGCATTGCCATCGCCATTATCATCAACCTGTGCCTCTATTTGCCCTTGAATTGAATTTGACCCAGCAACTCCTGACATCGTAGTTACATAATTAATGTTGATCGTACGACGTGCAGTTTCATTTCCATCTATATCATGCACTATAATGTCAAAAGAACCTGGCTTTACATTGAGTGGTGAATTAAGAATTGAACTTGCATCACTCACATTTGTTAATGTATTGGAAGTCATACTTGTCGTTGGAGTTTTAGCATACAAATTATTTGTTGCTTCTATAAGACCTTTTGCAAAAGCATCAAGTTCATTTACTACCTTTTGAAGGGTACCATTTGTTGGCACTCCGCTTGTCGTGTCAACAGTACCGCCCCTCAGCTTTAAGATAGAACCAATTTTTCCACCATTGATAACTTCTTCCAATGGAATCAGTGCACCATCTTGTCTCTCATAGGAAATACTATAAAATCCACTTACATTATTTGTGTTTTGCAACTTGAGTGGATGAAAAGTATTTCCATCCACTATATTGAAACCATTTACGCTTAAAGTATAACTTCCTGTTTTAGTATTAGAAGAGCTATTAATTTGCATATTTGAAGTTAATTGCCCTGAGACTACATTACTCCCAATCAATTTTGCCATATTCACTTCGATAGCATTTCTTTTATCTCTTAAATCATTTGCTGAATATTGACCAGCTGATTCAGCAGTATCGATAGCTACATTCAGAGTAGCCAACTCTTTTGCAAGTGTGTTAACTTCGTTAATATTTACACCCAACTCAGTGTTGATTTGTGATTGTAGAGACAATACTTGAGATTGTGTGTTTGTGATATGCGTAGAAAGTGTTTCTGTCTGCTTTGCAAGGGCTAATTTAATTGCAGCATTGTCTGGATTATCAGCAAATGTTTGCCACATGTTATAAAACTCGTTTAAATCAGCTTTGATACCTACATTATCTATTTCTGGGAAATAGGAAGAGAGTTCTGTTAAAGTTTTTTTTTCAAAATCACTAAACTCTTTACTTGAAGAGAGGTTTGTATATCTGTCAAAAACAAAGTTGTCAAAAATTCTCTCTATAGATACAATTTGTGCACCATTTCCAACCTGTCCCGGCTGCGTAGTAATAGGAGTAGCAGCAGCTGTAATCACTCTTTGTCTTGAGTAACCTGTACTCTCAGCATTTGCTATATTATGACCTGTTGTATCTATTCCGACTTGTGCAGCATTAAGCCCAGAGTAACCAATATGAAGTGAGTTAAATATAGAAGCCATTTTATACCCTTACCTGCAAGATAGCAGAGTCTTTAGATGCAACTTTTTTATATCCTTGCATTTCAGTTGGAACAATTCTTTCTAAAAATGTATTGTAAAGATTACTCACAGCTAAAACTAACTTTGCATAGCGCTTATTTACATCTCTCAAGTTTGATAGCTCTATTTTTAATTCATCTAGAGCCGCATGCTGTTCTTCATTTAATAACTCTGGCAAATCCTTATCTGGATGCGCAGTCATTAAAGATGAAATCTCATAATCTATCATAGCTTTTTTTTGTTCGAAACTTTTAATAGTCTCTTCTTTTAAGGACAATCTCTCAAATTGCGGTTCATGCTTTGCTTCTTTTATATCTTCCATATCTAACTCAGTTATCCTGATTAAATCTCTTAAATTATTTAAAGCACCCTGCAAATGATGAGACAACATTTTAAACCCCTGTTTTGTATATACTCTACAATAACGCTTCAGCTATCTTTTCTGAAAGTTGTTGTAAATCAATTTTATATTCGCCAGCTGATAAAGACTCTTTTATCTTATCAACTTTGCTCATATCACCCTGTTTTGAGATATTTACACTCTCTTTGTTCTCTGTCTTTGACTCACTATTTCTGCTCGCATAAGCATTTTTAGCAGCCAAACTATTAAGTTGAGAAATCATAACTTTTCCTTTGTATTATCGCTCTTGTTTTTTACTATACAAACATATCGACAATTAGGAGAAAAGTTCAAGTAAAACTTCACTAAATTCTATCTTTCACTCAAATACTCATAAAGCATTTGAGAAAAGCCAAACCCCCCTGCACTCGCTTTACTGAGTTCATCGCGATACATGGATTTATATATCTTATCCCCTGGATCATTTTGTTGTGAAAAAAGATTTTTATCATCTTTCATAGAGTTGTCCATCAACATTTTCACTATAACTGCTTCAAAAGCATCTGTCTGTTTTCTAAGCTCTGCATTTTCAGCTTTTGGATCTATTTTAGGCAGAGTGTGTTGTTGTGCTAAGTAACGTGAGTCTATGCTCAAAGAGCTCAATCCATTCGTATTCATTAAAGTACCTTTAGTTCTGCAGATATACTTCCTGCACTTTTCATAGCTTCTAAAATGGCTATGATATCTTTTGGTGTAGCCCCTAATTTTTGTAAAGACCTTACTAAATTGGCAACTGTTGTAGTCCCCTCTTTAGTATATACTTCATTTTCGTTTAAACCAATCACCAAATTTTTATCAACAACAACCGAACCTGCTGGTGTATCTGGAGTTGCTTGCTCATTGATTTTAATGGTTATATCTCCATGAGTCATGATGATAGGTTTAACCTCTATGCCAATACCAGCAATGATTGTTCCCGTTCTCTCATTAATGATAATCTTGTTTTTAGTGTTGTACTCCATATCTATATCTTGGATTTCAGCTAAAAACTCTATCATGGATTTGTTTTGTGGTTTTTTTAGATTGACAGTTCTAGGGTCCATAGCTACTGCAACTTGCGTACTATAAAAGCTATTGATAGCTTTTTGGATTGCTACAGAATTTTTAAAGTTAGACTCTTTGAGAGACAAAGTAACATACTCTTGATTGTATAAATCTATCTTGATCTCTCTCTCAACAATAGCACCATCAAAAACAAGTCCAGCAGTTGCATGCGACTCACTTCCAGCACCTCTTGAGTTTTTACCACCGATACTCACAGCTCCCTGAGCAAGAGCATAAATTTTTCCATCTACCCCTTTTAAAGGAGTCATTAAAAGTGTTCCACCCTCGAGTGACTTAGCATCACCAATAGACGAAACTAGTACATCAAGCTTATCCCCTTGTCTTGAAAAAGAGCCCAACTTTGCAGTAACAACAACAGCAGCAACATTTTTTGATTTGATATCTACAGCATTCATATCTATATTCATCGCTTTTAACATGTTCGATATAGATTGAAGCGTAAATTTGGAAGTAGTTCCATCCCCAGTTTTGTTAAGACCAACGACTAAAGAGTAACCGATTATCTGATTATCACGGACACCAACTATATTTGCAACATCATTGATTTTTGTAGAGAATAGAGTTGTACAAATAAGTAAAAATAAAATAAATTTTTTCATAAACAGTCCTTGAATTATGAAAATATAGCAATACTTATTCCACTTTACTCTTTTTAGAGACTACTCTTCAACCTGAAAATAGGTTAGACTCGTATTTCCAAACTTTTTAGATTTTTTCTTCTCATATTCACCTAATATTTCAGGAAGTTCCAGACCTGTCATATGTTCAATGATGATTAGTTTTACAACTTCAACAGGAAAAGAGGCTATCATGTTTATCATCTTCTCGTAAATATCTTCCATCCCTTCTCTTATGCTAAAAGGTGGGTCTATATAAAAGTATGCCATTGAACTGTTTTTTTGCAATTGTTTTACTACGGCTTTGATGTTATCAAAACTGTCACCACTAAAAACTTCGCATGCGCTAGGGTCAGTTGCAGAGATATTCTCTTTTAAAACTTTAAGAGCATCTCTGTCTTGTTCCATAAAGATGACTTTTTTTGCACCTCGACTCAGTGCTTCAAGTCCGATAGAACCACTTCCAGAAAAAACCTCAACAAATGTTGAATCTATAATTTCAAACTGAACAGTGTTAAAAAAAGATTCTAAAACGATGTTTTTTGAGCTTCTCGTTGTCTTACCTGATGGCAATTTAATAGTTTTGCCTTTAAACTTACCCATAACTATTTTTTTGATGTTTGGTCTATTTTTCATAAAATGCTTTCACCGCTTTTAATATATTTTTTTGATACTCTGTTGTTAAAAACTCTATTCTTTTTTCTAGGATGTCAAAGTTTAAAGGTTCTTCAATCTCTTCTTCTTCAATGCTAGCACTAAGGTTCAAGTTTTTATATCTGTTTTCAAGTGCAAGAAGTAGTTGAGATTTAGAAAATGGTTTGATTAAATCTGCGTTTGGATGACTAGAGATATAAAAACATCTTGCATCATTGAGGCACTCAACATCACAAACAACGATGTCGCACTGTTTTTTTGAGCTTAGATATTTAGATAAAAACATCTCCAAAGATTTTTGTAATAGTGGTGATTTACACTCAACTGCAACTTTCATGAACTTCCTTATAAATAGTAACCGATACTTTATCAAATTTATACATTATAACAAATATACTCTACAAAAAAAGTACTCTTCTATTGGCATGTGGAAAGCTCTGCCATAATAAATTACTAAATGCATTGCTTATTTTGCCGATTTACACTCACAAATTGCTGTATTTTATATTAGAAACTGTAATATAGGAATCAACAAAATTTAAGCAATAAAGATTCAATACATGATGAGCCCTGTAAATATCACTACTAGCAATGTTCAAAAAGAACTCTTACGTATTGCGACAAAAAACAACTTTTCTCCTTCTGAACTCTATATCAAAGTACGCTCAATCAGTACATTCTTTAAAGATTCTGATTTAAATTTAGTTGAAATCTTCTCTAAAGATTTTGACACCTATCGACATGAAGACTCTTTGAGAGATGAGACTATGCAGTTCCAGCAAGAGTACAATATTGATATTAAACACAAAGAGGACTCTTATCCATTTAGAAATATGATAAGTGAAATCGAGTTTAAAAACAGTGACACAATGGCTTACTTAGTCATAAAAAAAGGCTCAAAGCTGACCTATTACAGTGAACTTTATGAGGATTTTTTAAGCTACATAATAGAGCAAAAGTTACGATCAGGAATCATGCTTTATCTCTTTGATGTAGATTATAAAAGCATCATTAAACAGTTTGTAGATGTTATAGAAAAAATTAAAAGCATAACATTTAAAGAAGACAAAAAAATCCTTCTTTCACAAGGATTAGAAGAGATAGAAGCAGTAAATGCTAAAACTCTCATGACAATTGAAGATGAAAATGATATAGGTAGTGAAGATGAAGCGGGGAGAGTGAACTACTCAAACAGAGGATTTTTAATTAGCTGTTCACCAGGAGAAGAGTTATTTGAATTTATTAAGCCTCAGCAAGGAGAACATGGAAGAACTTGCAGAGGAGAACTCATTGCAGTTGAGATTATAGATTTAGATACAACTCCACTCTTTACAGTTGAGAACAATATTGAAGTGCAAGATAGTTTTGAAAATATCAAATATTTATCTACGAAAAGTGGTTATCTTGTCAAAACTGGAAATCAATATGATATTTCAAACAGTATTGATGTAGGTGAAATTTCTTTTAAGACAACAGGAACGATTAATACTGATTTAGATTCAGAAATCTCTATAAATGTAATAAAAGAGAACCCTTTAGAGGATGCTATAGAAGAAGGTATGCATGTTATCGTTCAAAATCTTTCCATTAGTGGAAGTATTGGACCTAATACAAAAATAGAAACACGCAACTTATCAATAACAGGGCAATCCCACAATGACTCCTCTATTAAATGTGTGAATGCAAATATAGGACTCCATAAAGGGAAGGTTGTAGGTCGAAGAGTTGAAGTCACAACGCTTGAAGGTGGTGAGATTATTGCAGATGTCGCGATTGTAAAAAATGCTATGCGTGGGAAAATTAGAGCAAGAACTATTGAGATTGGGACACTTGGTTCCCATGTTACGATGGAAGCTTCGCAGTACATTCAGATTGATAAAGTAAAAGGTGAAGAGAATCAATTTATAATTAACCCGCTCGTTACAAGTGCTTTTGAGAATAAAGAGGATGATGATGAGTATTTAAAGAAGACAAAAGAGGAGTTGGTACTTTTATTACAAGCCTTTAAGCAGAGTACTGAACAAGTCAAAAAAAATCTAGAGCCATGTAAAAAAATAAGAGAGGCGGTGATTGCGAGTAAAGAGAAGGGTATTGAGATTTCTGCTTCTCTTCTTCAAAAATTCAAATCATGCCGCATAATGCAAGTTCGCTACAAAAAGCTCAAGGAAGATGTAGAGTACAAGAAGAGTAAATATGAGGAGTTGGAGAAAAAAGCATCCAATAGCAACTTCAATGTCTTTGATTCTAAGATTGTACTCAACGAGCCTATTAACGGATATAACCATATTATTTATAGACTCAACAAACCTTTAGTTGATATAAAACTGACAACAGATGAGAAAATGAGTAAAAAAATCTTTAAGCTTATAGAAGATGAAGTGGGTATATTAAAGATTGTAAATATCTCATAGGTTCTCTTCTAGATAATAATTTATACTATATCTTAAATCTTCATCCAAATCTAAAATATTCATCAACATCCACTCTAAGTATCCACGGTCGCAGATGCTAATCTCTTCGATGTATCGACCCTCATACTTACCAAAATTAAATTTTTGCATAAGTACCTTTTTAAAACTCAGTTCGCACATCTCATCTTTTGAAGCAATCTCTAAAAGATAATTATATAAAAGTTTATCCACCAAAGCATCACTGAGTGCGTTATGTGAACGTATCTCACTCTCCATTGAACATGCCAAAGCCTCTCTCTCTTCATCACGATAAAGTTTTAACTCATAGCGTAAAAATTGCAGTGAAAAATTTTCACACTCAGGTATCAAATGTTTTGTGACTCTTAGCGTATCGATAATCTCTCCACAAAATTCAAATCCACATGCCAAAAGCATTTTCAAATCAAACTTGATGTTATGTGCGATTAAAGTTGTAGTTGGCAGGTTTTGCGCTTGTAAGAACTTGTACGTTTCACTCTCTTTAAGTTTTGGCTTCCCTCGAATCATCTCATTTGTTATATGATGAATCGATGAAGCCTTCGCTGGTATTTTTTTGCCCTCATTGACTAAGTCATACTTTGCATAGCAACTGCCATCTTCTAAAGCGATAAGAGCAAGAGAGACTATCTTCTCCTCTTCTTCTAAACCTGTAGTCTCTATATCTAGAAAGATTAACATTTTCTTAGCTTTGCCTTTTTACATCGAGCACCTAAGAAGATAAAAGAGAAATAACCGCAGATAAGTATAAAGCCAAACATCCAGAAGATATTGAACCACTCGAAGATGCCACTAAAGGATGTAAAAAGGTAGGTAATCCCCAAGGCCAAAATCATACAAATGCCAACAAGCCATATCATTAACATAAACCAGCGTCGCCAAACTTTTACTAAATCACCATACCCTATCTCTTCTAAGACCTCATCACTATTACAAGCTATAAGTTGCAACTCATATCCTGCATGTGGAGTATTAAAAATATACTTTAAACTTCTAAAGAGCGCAATCAAAAGTGTCAAACCCCAAACGACTGGAAACCAAAATTTAAAGAGATTGAGGAGCGCTTCTAAAACCTCACTGCTTAATGTTGGCATGCCTTGAATAAAGTATAAAGAGAGTGTAAGAAGAAGTGCAAATCCACATGCCAAAATGAGACTCTCAAGTGTAACCCGAAACGCCCACGAAAGCCACAATAAAAAATAGAACCTACTCATGATTTCTTTTAAATGGCTCTAACATGTCGTAGTAATGTTCTAAAGTCATAAAGCTTTTTTCAAATCTATAACGAATGATAAACTCCACTACTTTATCTTTTAATTCGACATCCACACTCTCGGCACGGCCAAAGTAAGCCAAGGAAATATTTTTACTTTTAACAAGCGCTTTTTTGTCATAGGAGATAGCAAGAACTTGAAGGTATTTTCCCTCTTTAATCTCGCCAAGGCTCTCACTTAGCAGAGATGCACCAGAGAGATTGATTGCTTTGAAAGAGAATAAATCATGAAAAGTTTCAACTTTTTTATCTATCCCAATCTCTTTATATAAGATTTCCAAAATTTTCAAATTATCCTTTCTAGCCGTCTCGTAACCAGCGATTTTATTTGTTAATGTTTTTAATCTCTCTAAGGCTGAATTCAATCTGTTTTCCTCTATTTTCCTATTGTATCTATGCAAAAGTATATCGTAAAAAGAGTTATACAATGGGCAAACTCTTAGGAAAAAAAGATATAATAACAAGATTAAATTTGCTTTAAAAAGAGAAGAATGGATTATTTAAAAACGCAGGGCATTAAATCCCTCCATGGAACTATAAAAATCTCTGGTGCAAAAAATGCATCTTTACCCCTCATAGCAATGACCATCTTAGCAAAAAATAGTGTCAGCATTAAAAACCTACCTAATGTGGCTGATATTAAAACCCTACTAAAACTCTTATCAAATCTTGGTGCAAAATGTGAGTTTCTTCAAGATAGTGTTACTGTTGACACTTCCACATTGAGTGAGACAAAAGCAACCTATGATATTGTAAAAACGATGCGAGCTTCTATCTTAGTTTTAGGTCCTATTCTCGCTAGATTTGGACATTGTGAAGTTTCACTCCCAGGTGGCTGTGCAATTGGGCAGAGACCTATTGATTTACATCTCAAAGCATTAGAGATGATGGGTGCAGTTATAAAAATCAAAGCTGGTTATGTACAAGCAACTGCCCCAAATGGACTCAAAGGCTGCAATATAAACTTTGATAAAATAACAGTCACAGGAACGGCAAATATTGTTATGGCTGCCGCACTTGCACACGGAGTAACAACCATTACAAATGCAGCAAGAGAACCAGAAGTCGTGCAGTTGTGTGAAATTTTAAATGAGAATGGAGTCCATATTGATGGAGTTGGAACTGCAGTATTAACAGTTCAAGGAACAAATCAGAAACTTATAAACATCAAAGAGTTCTCCGTGATTCCTGACCGCATTGAAGCTGGAACATACCTTTGTGCAGGAGCTATCACAAAATCAGAACTCACACTTGAAAATGTAAATGCGAAACATCTTGGCGCAGTTATTGCAAAGCTTGAAGAGATGGGAAGCACTTTTACAATCACACCAGACACGATTACAATCCATCCATCACAAGTGATTAAACCTGTAAAAATCATCACTCAAGAGTACCCTGCCTTTCCTACAGATATGCAAGCCCAATTTTTAGCACTTGCTACACAAGCGGATGGAACTTCTATCATAGAGGAGAGACTCTTTGAAAACAGATTTATGCATGTAAGTGAACTTCAAAGAATGGGCGCAGATATAAGTTTAAATGGAAACGTAGCGACTGTAAATGGGAAGAATAAACTTAGCGGAACAGATGTGATGGCAACGGACTTAAGAGCTTCAAGTGCTTTGGTTCTAGCAGCACTTGTTGCAGAGGGTGAGACAAACATTCACCGTATCTACCATCTTGATCGTGGTTATGACTCTTTAGAGCAAAAGCTCCAAGGTGTCGGAGCAAAAATAACAAGACTTAAAGAGTAAATCTACTTTTTCTTTTCTTGAAAAATTATCATCTCATAAATGCTTTTTTTTGCGACTAAAGCTTTATCAGGTGAGACAACATGACTGTTTTTAGCTTTCATCACTTCATATTTTAAAGAGGAAATCTCCTCTTCCATCTCTTCAACATTTACCTTTAATCGAAGGATAATATCAACCCCTGCTAAGTTTACTCCAAGTTCACGTGTTAAGCGTAAAATAAGTTTAATTTTATCAATATCTCTTTGAGAATACAATCTGATACGACCGCCTGATCTCGATGGGCATACTAAATTTTCTCTCTCATACTGACGTAGTGTCTGAGGGTGAATATCGAGTATTTTAGCAACGATACTGATTAAATATACAGGTTCGTCATAGTGGTGCATTATAATCCCTCCATTACGCTTTTGGTAGCTTTTCTTTCATGATGTCAACTAACTTTTCATCTAAATCTTCAATCTTAGGTAAGATAATATTTGCTTTTAAATATAAATCTCCACGGACTTTCGTTTTACGATTCATAGCACCCATCTCTTTTACACGAAAACTCTGTCCATTTTTAGTGTTCTGTGGGATTTTTAATTTTATCTCTTTTTCTAATGTCTTAATAGCAACTTTATCGCCAAAGAGTGCTGCAACAAGTGGAACATCAAAACTTTTAATCAGATCATCATCTTCTCTAATATATTCAGGATTATGAGCAACATTGATTTTTAAGAAGAGGTCTCCTGCTCTTCCGCCTTGTGCATGCCCTTTTCCTTTAACACGCATCTTCTCTCCATTTTTGACACCCGCTGGGATTTTAATATCAAATCGCTCTCCGTTCACAGCAACTGAGTGAGAACCACCAAGGATAGAGACACTAAATGGTATAGTCACACTTGTTTCAATATCAAGGTTTGGTTGCTGCTGAGAGAAGCCACCTCCCCCGAAACCACCAAAACCTCCACCGCCACCAGAGAACATGCTTCTTAAAATCTCATCCAAATCTGCATTTCCAGCACCACTGTGAGAACGAGAAAAGTCATGAAAGTTTTGTCCACCAAACATACTATCTCCATGTCTGTCGTACTGTTGTTTTTTCTCTTTATCGCTTAATATCTCATAAGCTGAGTTTATCTCTTTAAATTTATCTTCTGCTTTTGGGTCTTTGTTAACATCAGGGTGGTACTGACGCGCAAGTTTTCTATATGCTTTTTTAATCTCAGATTCACTCGCGTTTTCTGGGATTTCTAAAGTTTCGTATAGTGATTTAGCCATTTTATTTTTGTCCTAATTTTTATCTTGTAACATATTTGTTTATTAAGCGGGATTATATCATAAGGGTTGAGTGGATGTCAATCAAGGTGGGCTTCAAATTTTTTATTGATAATTTAGAAAAAGGTAAATGATTTCCACATGCTACGGCATGTGGAAAGTATGTTGTTATTTTGATTTTTAGTGTAAGAAGTGACGAACTTCAGAAAAGTAAAGTGACATACCAAACTCATTGGCTGCTTCTATAATCTCATCATCTCTTATTGAACCACCAGGCTCGATTACAGATTTTACACCTGCTGCTGCAGCTGCATCGATAGAGTCACGGAATGGGAAAAATGCTTCACTTGCAAGGGCTGCACCTGTTACATCTAGTCCCATATCTTTTGCTTTTTTAAGCGCACACTGAGAAGCATCTACACGAGATGTCATCCCCATACCAACAGCTACCATTGCAGAGTTTTTCACATACACGACACAATTAGATTTTGTAAGAGAGGCAACTTTATAAGCTATCTCCATATCTTTTAGCTCTTGCTCAGTTGCACTTTTTGTACTCATTAGCTTTGCATTTTTAACTTCATCATCTGCTACTTTATCAGCATCTTGATAGATAAAACCACCATCTATGTGTTTAAAGTCTTTCGTGTCATTTGCCAACACAAGTTTATCGCTTCCACACTCAAAAAGTTTAATTCTTTTTTTAGCCGCAAATACTTCTTGTGCCTCTCCTGTAATCCGTCCTGCAATAACAACCTCTATAAAGATTTCATTAATTTTTTCTGCTAACTCTTTATTTACGATTCCATTCACTGCAACAACACCACCAAATGCAGATACTGGGTCACATTTAAGAGCTTCAACATAACTCTCAAGCAAAGTGTCTTTTATAGCAAATCCACATGGATTTCCATGTTTTGAGATACAAACAGCATTGTCGTCTCCAAATGCAGAAGCAATTTTAACAGCACCATTTAAATCGTTAAGGTTGTTAAAACTTGCTTCACCTTTGAGCGTTTTAAAGTTGCTTGTGTAGTGTTTGTCAAACTCATACAAAGCACCTTTTTGGTGAGGGTTTTCGCCATAACGTGTATCCATCACTTTGTTTCCAACTACAAACTGCTTCTCACCAAAACCATTGTTAAAACGGCTGTTCATATAGTTTGCAATCATAGAGTCATAAGCGGCTGTGTGCTCGTACGCTTTAATCATAAAACCACGACGAAATTCAACTGTATTTTTTTCGTTTTCTATCGCATCTATAACCGTTGCATAATCACTCACATCCGTTACAATAATAACACTGTCAAAGTTTTTCGCAGCCGAGCGCACCATTGCAGGTCCACCGATGTCGATATTTTCTATTATCTCTTCAAAATCATCTGTTTTTTCAATAGTTGCTTTAAATGGATAAAGGTTTACACACACTAAGTCTATGGATTCAACGCCAAGCTCCGCAGCTTGATCAAGATGGGACTGCTTGTCACGACGGTGTAAAATACCACCGTGAACAAATGGGTTGAGAGTTTTTACACGCCCTTCAAAACACTCTGGGAACTTTGTAACTTCGTCTATCTCGATAGCAGATACACCACTCTCAACCAACATTTTATAAGTTCCACCTGTAGAGATTATCTCGTAACCATTTTTTACTAAAGATTTACAAAAATCAACTACACCGCTCTTATCGCTCACACTCACTAATGCTCTTTTCATTCCAAACCTTGATATAAATTATTTGAAATTTTATCTAATTTGAGATTATATAATGGTAAACTCTACAAAATTAAAGCAAAGAGTGAGTATGAAAAATATTGCAATTTTATGTTCGGGAGGGGATGTTTCAGGCATGAACCCTGCACTGAAACATTTTGTAGAGTATGCACAAAAAAAAGCTCTAACGCCCTACTTTATCTACGATGGGTTTGAGGGCTTGATTGATAACAAGATACAAAAGGCAAGCTATTGTGATGTCTCTGGAATTATCAACAGAGGTGGAACCAAAATAGGCTCTGCCCGCTCTAAAAGATTTAGAGACAAAGAGTACCGCGCTCTTGCTAAGAAAAACTTGGATACTTTAAATATAGAGATGCTTCTAGTCTTAGGCGGTGATGGCTCTTTTGCAGGAATGGATCTCTTTTATAAAGAGCATAAAATCAAATTTTGCGGCATTCCCTCTACTATAGATAATGATATAAATGGAACAGATTATTGTCTTGGCGTTGACTCTGCCCTGAGTATCATAAAAACCTCCATCGATGCCATCAGAGATACTGCTTCCTCTTTTAAAAGAGCTTTTGTTATTGAAACGATGGGAAGGAACTGTGGCTATCTTGCTCTAATCTCCTATCTCACTTCTGGTGCTGAACTCTGCTTGATTCCTGAAGTAAAATATGATTTAAAATCTTACGAAGAGAGCTTCAAAGAGCAAATAAACAATGGCAGAAGATATTTCATAGCGATTGTAAGTGAAGGAATAGAACAAGAGTCAAGTGAAATCGCAGAGTGGTTTGAGGAGAAAATCGGGGTTGAGTCAAGAGTAAGCGTGCTTGGACATGTTCAAAGAGGTGGAAACCCTACAATTTATGACAGATTAATGGCGTATAAGTTTGTTACTTATGCGATAGATGGACTCCTTCAAGGTAAAGATGAAAGTGTAATCTGCTACACAAAAAGCGGCTTTCAATACAAAAGTATAGAAGAAGTAACTTCAAAAGTAAAAGAGCTAGACCCAGAGCTCCTTCTCTTACTGAGTGAGTAGTTTTATATGTACAAACTAAACTACTTTGTTCCTACTGAGGCGAAAGAGGCAACAAAACAAGCTCTCTTTGAGATAGGTGTCGGAAGATATGAAAACTACGAGTGTTGCAGTTTTGAGACACAAGGAACAGGTCAGTTCAAACCCATAGACAATGCCAACCCACACTTAGGCGAGCTGAACAAGATAGAAAAAGTTCAAGAGTATAAAGTTGAGATGATTTGTAGTGATGCACTTATCAAAAAAGCTATAGAAGTTTTAAAAGAGGTTCATCCTTATGAGGAAGTAGCTTTCGAGGTTTTTCGGATGGAAGAGTTTTAATGAGTGATATACTAGCAATTAATGCACATTTGAAATATGTAGAATACCTTCTTAATCAATTTGACAATGAGAATGAAGATATAACTTTAAAAGAAATTAGAAATAAATTTCAAGAAAAGTTTGGACATAAAGATATACTGCTAAATCAATTTTTTGGAATATATAGATTATTACCATTAATCTTAATAAAAGAGGAATACAAAAACCAGAAAAAAGAATTGTCTGGAAATATTAAAAAAATCAAAACTATAAGAGATTCTATTTCACATCATGATTTTTATATAGATTCAAATGGATATAGATTTAAAAATAATAAAGATGAAGTTAGATTTTCTTATGATGAGTTTAACACTTTTTTACATGAAATTGAAAATGAATTTCATTCAACTAATATGAAATAATAAGCATTATGTCACTTTTTTTAAAAAAAGTGACATAAAAAGCCGCAAAAACTTATGCGTCAGTTGCAACACCTGCAGAGCCAAGAATAAACAAAGTAATGACGTTAAGAAAATTCAACTGTTTGAACGAAGTGAGTTTTGAATTTTTAGGAATGGATTTGTCTTTTCTTGGGAACCTGACAGAGTCAGGCTCGAAGCCGTTGCAAGAGCTTTTTGCTTACTTTTTGGCGGCGCAAAAAGTAAGAGAGAAGTCTTGAATTAAAACAGAAAGATTAAATATCTCTCTCAATAACCCTTCTAAATGTATTAAAATAGTTCTCCTGTAACTGAGTCATACTCATAGTTACATCATTCACTTTGATAACATCCCCACCAACAGTTCCAATTTTCTCAACTGCCATACTCTCATCAAGCATAGCTTCAAAAGCTTCACAGTTTTCAGGTTTCACTTCGATGATAGCTCTACTCATAGACTCAGCAAAAATGTCACGCTCGTCTTCTACACTCATCTCAACATCACAGCCTAAACCTGAAGTTGCAGACATCTTAGCAAGTGCGATAGCTACACCACCAGAACTTGCATCTTTAGCACACTCTAGTAAATGCTTTTTGTTCCCTTCGATAACTAAATCCCAAAGAGCTAACTCATTTTTGTAGTTGATTTCAGGAAGCACTCCTGCAACTGTATGACAAATCTCTTTCATATAAAGAGAGCCACCAAACTCTGACTTAGACTCACCTACGAGATAAAGTGCATTGCCCTCACCTTGAAAGCTTGACATCAAAACATTGTTTTGGTCATCATTGACACCCACAGTTGCGATAGATGGAGTAGGGAAAACTGAAACACCATTTGTCTCGTTATATAAAGAAACATTTCCGCCGATTACAGGAGTTGTAAGCTCGGCACACGCCTCTTTAATACCTAAACAACCCTCTCCAAACTGCCACATAACTTCTGGGTTTTCAGGGTTACCATAGTTCAGACAATCCGTAATTGCCAAAGGTCTAGCACCACTCATCGCAACATTTCTGCCCGACTCGATAACTGCAGCAGCAGCTCCACCTTTAGGGTCGATGTAGCAGTAACGAACATTACAGTCAGCCGACATTGCAAGCGCTTTTTTGTTCTCTTTTACACGGATAACAGAAGCGTCAAGCATACCGCCTTTTTTGATAGTATTTGTTTGTACCATAGAGTCATACTGCGTGTAAATCCAAGACTTATCTACAACTTCCATCGATTTTGTAAGTGTCTCAAATGCCACTTGATTTGAAACTTTTTCAAAATCATCTATTGTCACAGATGCAAGCGCATCCAAATAAGCTGGACGACGCATAGGACGGTTGAGTATAGGTGCTTCTTCACTTACTGGATCCACTGGGACCTCAGCACACTTCTCTCCATGCCAAAAAAGCTCCATATTTCCGGTTGCAGTTACTTCACCAACAACAGCAGCATCTAAATCCCATTTTTCAAAGATGTCAATAATCGCTTGTTCTGAACCTTTTTTGGCACAAAGAAGCATACGTTCTTGAGACTCACTCAGCATAAAGTCATACGGAGTCATGTTCTCTTCACGAGCAGGAACTTTGTCTAGGTGCATTATCATCCCAGAACCTGAACGTCCAGCCATCTCGAATGAGCTTGATGTAAGACCCGCCGCACCCATATCTTGAATACCGATAACATGGTCAGTTTTGAAAAGTTCTAAACAAGCTTCAAGGAGAAGTTTTTCAGTAAAAGGGTCACCCACTTGAACAGTTGGACGAAGAGATTTTGACTCCTCTGTAAAACTATCAGAACTCATAACCGCTCCACCAAGACCATCACGACCTGTTTTTGCACCAACGTACATTACAGGATTTCCAGTACCTTCAGCTTTACCGTAAAAAATCTCATCACTTTTTGCAATACCAAGAGTAAAAGCGTTTACAAGGATATTTCCGTTGTAACACTCATCAAAACTTGTCTCTCCGCCAATCGTCGGAACACCCATACAGTTTCCGTAACCGCCGATTCCCGCAGTAACACCGCGAACCAAATAGCGTTGATGTGCTGAGATTTTATCGTCGTTTAAAACATTTCCAAATCGAAGAGCATTTAGGTTTGCAACAGGACGCGCACCCATTGTAAATACATCACGCATAATCCCGCCAACACCAGTCGCAGCACCTTGATATGGTTCTATAAAACTTGGATGATTGTGTGACTCCATCTTAAATACAGCCGCATATCCATCCCCAATGTCAATAACACCAGCATTTTCACCAGGACCTTGAATAACCCAAGGCGCTTTTGTAGGGAAACCATTCAAATGAATTTTTGATGATTTATAAGAGCAGTGCTCACTCCACATAGCTGAGAAAATACCCAATTCTACTAGGTTTGGTTCACGTTTTAATATCTCTTTGATATGCGTATAATCATCTTGAGAAAGTTTATGATTAGCTAACTGTTTTTCAATATCTGGTAATTGTTGGCTCACTGTGGAATCCTAAAAATTTAATTTTTGGTTTTTAAAGGGGGATTATATCTAATTAGTTGTAAAAAGAATTTTAATGAAAAGAAAACTCATTCTCGCCACGAATATTTTTCTTAAGAGAGAATATATTGATATATTTTATCTCGAGAATCTCATACTCTTTTTTGGCATGTGGAAGTTGAACTTTAAAATCATCATTGACACCTCTACCCATTAAAGCACGGGCTAAAGGAGAGTGAATAGAGATAAGTCCATTTTCAGGCTCAGACTCTAAAACTCCACAGAGAGTATAAACCTCTTCTTCATCTGTATCAAGATTGACAATTTTAACTGTACTCCCAAAGCCAACTTTGGCATGTGGAAATGTTGAGGGGTCTATGATTTGTGACTTTTGTATCATCTCATTTAAGAAGAAAAGTCTCTTATCAATAAAGCGAAGCTTCTCTTTTGCTGCATGATAATCTGCATTTTCACTTCTATCACCCTGCGCGGCTGCGACAAGTTTTTCCTGTACAACTTCAGGCTTTTGAACTTCTAATAAAAATTTAAACTCTTTGACTAAAAGGTCATAACCTTCAAGGCTCATAGGTTCTTTCATAAAAAGTTCTAGCTATCAAAGCCTACTATATAGTAAGCCTCTTTATCACTTAATTTATCAATTTTTACTTTAAACTTATCACTGAAATGTCTTATTTTTTCATGTGCTTCTTCTGCGATTTCTGGACTTGGAGCTTCCACTTTTATTTTGAAATAATCATTCGTATTTGACATAGCCACAAAGGAACCATCAACTTTTAACGCATCATGTAAATCCATAATATGTTTTCTTATTTTTTCATATCCAGCAGTATTTGCTTCAATTTTTTGGAGTTGATTCAGTAAAGCATTATTGGGCGCGTAACCAAGTTGTGTTAACATTGCTTCTCTATGCATTCTATTTCCTTTATGTAAATTTAGAGATTGATAATAACAGTTTTTTGTAAATATTCAGTATTATTTTTACTTGAATTCACTATAATTGCTCACAATACCAAAATAAGAGAATAAAATGACTGAAGATATAATTAAGAAAATAAAGCAACTTCCTCCATTGCCTGAGTCTGCAATGAAAATCGAAGCTGTATATCAAGACCCAGACAGCAGTTTTAATGATATGGTTAAGATTTTAGAAAATGACCCTCTTTTAACTGCAGATATTTTAAAAGCAGCAAACTCTCCGCTTTATGGCTTTAGCCGAGAGATTAATGCTATTTCTCAAGCAGTTGGACTTTTTGGAATGGGAACAGTGCGAGGATTTGCACTCGCATCCATCGTTAAAAAAAGTTTCTCTCTCGACCTTTCACCTTATGGAATCAACAACGATATGTTCTCTGCCCTTTCAAAAAAGCAACATGGATTGATGATAGCTTGGTGTCTTAAAAAAGAGAATAAGCTTTTGGGTGTTTTATCCCCTGCTGCCTTCTTGGTTGAAATAGGAAAAGTACTTATTGCACAGCAAATCATGGCAGATAAAAAACAAGAAGCATTTCGTGATGCACTTTTAGAGCTTCAAGATGTTGAAGCAGCGGAAAGACAAATAGTTGGCACAGATACACAAGAAGTAAGTGCAACTGTATTTGAGCATTGGAAATTTGAAGAGAGTTTAGTAGATGTTATAAGAAATTGTCAACACCCAGAACAAGCTAAAGAGGAGAATCAAAGAGCTTCTAGCATCCTTCATGTTGTTAGAGTAGCTGTTCCTATCAATGGCGTTCTCACAGATGAAAGTATCGCTAAGGCAAAAGAGTTGGTACAAAAGTATAGTCTTGACCTAGAAAGCTTTGAGCATGCTTTAGAAAACGCAAAATAAACAGATTTGAAATCTCTACTTATAAAGCTCACTCTTGGTCTGAGTGAGCAAGACATCTCTCCCCAAGAGAGCATACATGTCAACGAATTCTTAACAAAAAAATACCTTACGTATAAAGATAAAATATACAAATTTAACTCAAAGTTTCGCGCAGGGACTCTAGGACTTGTTCAAAATGGAACAGCCTATTTAAATGTTATAGGTGAAAATGTTCGAGATTTGTACATAGGCGATGGAGACTTAGGAACAGCCAAAGAGGGTGACCTTATCATCGCGCAAAGACTTCTTGGTGTTCGCGGCACTCCAAGTGCAAAAGTTGTAGAAATTGTAGGACGTGCTGTGAGTTATGGAGTTGCTTATATTATTCAAAAAGAGAACTCTCGCGCTTTAGTTGATTTAAAAACTGATTTTGCAATCGGTGTACAACTCAGTGATGCAGAGTTAAACTCTTATGAGATTGGTGATGTTTTTAAAATAAACAATCAAGACAATGTTGTAATGGAGAAACTTGGCAATCTTAGTGACCCACTCGTAGATGAAAAAATAGTTCTTGCACAGTTTAACAAACACGATGAGTTTGAACCTGAAGTTCTCGAAATCGCAAGCTCATTTAAACCTGTGGATGCTTCTAAATATCCAAAAAGAAAAGATTTAAGATCTTTGGCATTTTGTACCATTGACCCTGTAACTGCAAAAGATTATGATGATGCAATTTGTTGGGATGATGAGAAGAGTACGCTTTATGTTGCCATAGCAGATGTGAGTGAGTATGTAGAGCCCTTTGGAGCTCTTGATAATGAAGCGATTTATAGAAGTTTTTCTATCTATCTTCCACATCGTTCTATCCCAATGTTGCCTCGTCAACTGAGTGAGACACTCTGTTCGCTTCAACCGCATGTGGATAGATTGGCTTATGTTTTTGAGATGAAGCTCGATTTAGAGACACTCGAAGTAACTAAAGCAACAGTCTATGAGGCTCTTATTCACTCAAAAAGAAGATTTAATTATGAAGAGATTGACCTCTTTTTTGAGGGTAAACTAGAAGCTAAAAATAGTGATGAAGAGGAGATATTCAACTACATCACAAAACTCAAACCTATTACAGATAGACTCAAACACAAAAGATTAAAAGTTGGTTATGATTTTCGCTCTAATGAACTAGAGATGTTTATAGATGAAAACTCAAATATAACACACACAACCTATGCGGAGGAGACACCTTCTCATGCGCTCATTGAAGATTGTATGCTTTTAGCAAATAAAGCAGCTGCCTCTCAATTTGAGCGAGGAATCTTTAGGATACATGAACCGCCAAATCAAACAAAACTCCAAATTTTGTATCAAGAACTGGCTGGTATCGGGATGCATATTGATATAAAAACCACTATCAAAGAGACGATTACCGATATACAAAAACAGGCAAGAGAGATGGATTTGGAGTCAGAAGTTGACACCCTTATCATTCGTTCTCAGATGCAAGCGAGATATGCACCACTTAATTCTGGGCACTTTGGTCTTGGTTTTGATGCTTATACTCACTTTACTTCACCTATTCGACGTTACTCGGACCTTATAGTACATCGTTTGCTTAAAGCGATTCATAATAATGACACGCAGGAGGGCTCGTATGTTTTAAGAAACATAGAGGCACTCAGTATGACGATAAGTGAAAAAGAGAGAGAAGCGAGTACCATAGAGAATGAGTTTATGGCAAGAAAATTTGCGAGATGGGCAAACGAGCATATTGGAGAGAGTTTCAAAGCGCGTATTAATGCTACAGAACCAGAAGTCAAAGCAGAACTCCATGACGAAATCATGGGTGCAAGGCTCAATATTATCTCCACAGAGAGAGTCGTTCTTTTTGAAGATATTGAAGCAAAAATCGAGCGTGTAGATATAGCAAAAGCTAAGATTTTTGCAAGTGTGATAAAAAATGATGAGTAGAAATGTACAAAAGTGAGCTAGATAAACATATACAAAACAACTCTCTCTCAAACAGTTTTATTTTTTTTGGAGAGAGTGGCTTTTTTATTGATATGTACACAAAAGTAGTGACAAATATAGAGGATGCTTCAGTCCTAACATTTTACTATGATGAGTATGATTTTAACTCTGCAAAAGCACACCTCTCACAAGGTTCCCTCTTTGGAGACAGAAATGTTTTAATCATCAAGAGTGAAAAGAAAGTAGATAAGAAGCAACTTGAGGTGCTTATAGAATTTTGTGAAAAAAATCCTGATAATATTTTTGTCTATGCCTACTATGGAAGTGACCACAAATCCTATGCAAAGGGATTTTCAAAAACAACTGCTATGAGTGTAAGATTTTTTCATCCAAAAGATTTTGAAGCGAACAATATCGTGGCTCAAATTGCAAAAGAAAAAAATGTAACTATAGACAAATACTCCATTTCACATCTTTTACTTATTCATAATGGAGATATAGCTCTCGCCTGTAATGAGTTAGATAAATTTAGAGTTTATGATAAACCAATCTCAACAAAAGATATAGATAACCTTGTTTTTGGATTAGCTGAAGTCAATATCGATGAATTTGTAAAAAAGTTGCTCTACAAGAAAGACTTTAAAGAGGATTTATACAATATGCTCGAACATGGAGAGGATGAAATAAGAGTCCTGACCATCATTACAGCCTACTTGACCCAACTCTATATGTTTAACATTTATATACGTGTAAATGGGACTCCAAATGCCTTGGAGATACTTGGTTACCCTGCTCCAAAATTTGTAGTCGATGAAAAAGCTGCACTCTCTCTAAAGTTTAAGCCCCATACCTACTCTAAACTACATGAACTTTTACTTGAGAGTGAACTGAAAATGAAATCTTCTCATGTCGATAAAAGTGCAATTTTACTCTCCACGCTTATAAGAGTTCAAAAGCTACTATAAATTAGTAACTCATTGAACCTGCGTTAAGAAGTCCGATAGAAATAGAGATAAATGCCATAAGTACACCAACAGATATAACACCCTCATTTATAAGCTTTTCAACTGCGAACTTACCTTTCATTCTAGTCATGATAAATGCAAAAAAGAGTTGAATAAACATGGCAACCACTGCCCAAACTAAAAAATCCACATAAGAGACAGAACTAATCAAAGCACTGTAAAGAGGAATACAAAGACCAACGATAGCACCACCAAAGCCTACAGCAGCGGAAGTATTATTATCTTTAAAAATTAGTTGATAGTCATCATAGGGTGTGACAATTGCATAAAGAAAAAGAAAAATGCCAACGATTGCAATTGCAGAGATAAAGAAAAGTCCAAAAAATAGAAATGATTCTACAAACATGATATATCCTTGTTTAAAATATGCAATAGTATCTAAGTAATGTTAATAGTAAGGGAAAGTGTTTAAATATTTAAAAGGAAGTGAGTATGTAGAGCAACGCAACACGTGCGTCGCTTCGTTTTAGTTTTTAGAAGTATCTACTATTTTGTTGTTTGCAATCCAAGGCATCATTGTTCTAAGTTTAACACCTGTTTGCTCGATTAATGAAGCTTTTGCATTTGTACGCTCAGCATTCATACGAGGGTAACCTGCTTGACCTTCAAGGATAAAGTCTTTTGCAAATCTACCATCTTGAATCTCTTTTAAAATCTCTTTCATCGCAGCTTTAGACTCTGCATTGATAACACGTTTACCAGAAACATAGTCACCATACTCAGCAGTGTTAGAGATAGAGTATCTCATATCAGAAATACCACCTTGGAACATTAAATCAACAATTAATTTAAGTTCGTGTAAACACTCAAAGTATGCTAGTTCTGGAGCGTAACCAGCTTCAGTTAATGTTTCAAATCCAGCTTGAACTAAAGAGACAGCACCACCACAAAGAACAGCTTGTTCTCCGAAAAGGTCAGTTTCTGTTTCATCTTTGAAAGTTGTTTCGATAATTGCAGTTCTACCACCACCGATAGCGGATGCATAAGAAAGAGCTAACTCTTTCGTTGTACCACTTGGATTTTGACCAACAGCGATAAGGTCAGGAATACCACCACCACGAACAAACTCAGAACGAACAGTGTGACCTGGTGCTTTTGGAGCAATCATAGTAACATTGATGTTCGCAGCTGGGTGAATACGACCATAGTGAATGTTAAAACCATGACCAAAAGCGATAGTCGCACCATCTTTTAAGTTTGGAGCAATTTCTTCCGCATAGATTTCAGCTTGGTTTTCATCTGGAAGAAGAATCATTACAAGATCAGCATAAGCAGATGCTTCAGCAACAGTCATAACTTTAAAGTTTTTCGCTTCAGCTTTTGCCCATGAAGAACCATTTTTACGAAGACCAACAACTACTTCTACACCACTATCTCTTAAATTTTCAGCGTGCGCGTGACCTTGTGAACCAAAACCAATCATAGCAACTTTTTTACTTTTAATTAACTCTATATTACAATCTTTATCGTAGTAAACATCTAATGCCATTCTATATTCCTTGCATAGTATAAGCTGGAAGTCCTAAAACTCCAACTAAAATTTGTGGCATTATACTCAATAAAGAGTAAAACTTTTATTAGTCCAAAGGAATAGTTCTATGAAAATATTTTCTTTAATATGTGTGAATGTATAATGTCAAAAATATTGAGGGTAAACAGTTGAAAAAATTCAATCTATTTAAAGAGATAATAGTTACGCAGAAGCATTCTCTGCTTCAAGCAATAAACACATCCAAAGTTTTTGGCATTGATATTCATGGTCAAATACTTTATGAGCCTTTTTCTGATGATACCATTCTCATTTATAAAAAATCTCTCTCTGCAGTTGAGGGCACCTCTTTACTGCTCAACACTACACCATCGTTCTCTTCAATCTTAGGCAAAAACTATCAAGTAGTAGAAGATGGGGAGAGAGTTCTCATTAAGGCTTTTTCGAACTGGCAAGAGATTATTAAAATGAATGATACAAGAGCCTCGTATGATGATACAAGCGGAGATGGAATTGACTCTTTCTCTTGTAGTGATTTAGAAGAGATAGGCTGGCACGCTTCGGAATTTAAAATAAATTATAGAATGCTAGTTGAACGATTAGAAGAGAACTCTGAGGGAACACTTCTCTGTATAGAACAAGAAGAGCCTTATCAGTTTAGTGGATTAGGATTTATTACTGATAATCCACATGCCAAAAAGGTACTGTTTGAATTTTGTCACAACAAAATAAAAGAGTCTCTAGCCAACGACCCACTCTTTAAAAAAGAACTCTTAAGTGATGATGAGTTGGAAGCCGCAGAGTTTTTTGGACTCTTATAGAAGATTATATGAATAAGCAAAAGATAACTATAGAGTATAAATATAGAGGTTCCATAGAACTCCCCGACACAAAAGAGGCAAAAGATATATTTTTTCGCACCAAACAAGCCTATGCGAACCATGAGAAGATGAGTATCAATTTAGTTTTTTCTCCATTAAAACAAACAAAACTTCAAAGATACATCAAGGGTGGAGCAGCAGAGGAGTTGGAAAACCTAAGTTTATACATTGCCTTAGGCGAGATTTTAAACTTCTCTACAGCCGATGCAAAAGAGTTACAAAATTCGATACTCTTAACAAATGACAATGCACACACTACTTTTAATATCACAAAACGAATCAAGCTCATCAACAAAAAATCTAAATCAAAAGCAGAGGAGAGTTATCTCTTTTGGGATATAGAGAACTTTTCTACAATTTCCTCTATCTTCAATGACATTATCGAACCTTACAATATCTCCGATGAAAATATTTTTCTAGCAGCAAATCCTGATTCACTCTATCTAAAACGTGCAGAGTGGGAAGCCAATTTATATGACTACGGAAAGACTCTTAATTCATTTAACTTTATCAAATGTGACCATGGGAAAAATGTAGCAGATGATGTACTCTTAGAAGAGTTTAGTAAACGTAAACTTAGAAACTCTAATGTCTATATACTCACATTTGATAGAGAGTTAAAAGAGCGATTTACAGCAGTAACGCATGAGAGTAACAATCTCTTTATTTTGGGGAAATAGAGAGACTCTATTTTTTACTTGATAGGTATCTTTGTAAAATTATCATAGCCGAGATTGAGTCTATGCGTCCATCACGTATCTGTTTTATCTCGCCGCGCATCATTGCCTCCGCTTCCTTTGAAGAGCCCGCTTCATCTTGATAAAATATTTCACCCTCAAAAGCAACAAGATTCATGAAGTGTTCTACTCTTCTTCGCATCTCATCTTCACTACTGCCGCCAAGTGGAATGCCGATGACGACAGCGTCCACTTCCCACTCCGCTAAAACTTTTTTAACTTCTGCGGAGGCTTGATTTCTGTTTTTTCTCTGTACTGCTGGTAGAGGCGTTACGAGGTCTTTATGGGCTGAGTATGCCAAGCCTACTCTTTTAAGTCCTAAATCAATCGCTATGTACTTCAAAATCTACTCCATTATAACGATGTATGAGCAAAGCCCATATATCTACGCTAGCCGCTATGGCACTAAAGAAGCTTTTTTTAAAAGCTTTGTAGAGTTTTAAACTCTACTTCCCTAAACAAAATGAACCAAACATTTTATCGAGCATCTCATCATTTTCAAATGGTCTTGTAATACTTGCCATCTCTTTGACTGCCTCATTTAAATGAAAAGAGAATATTTCAAGTTCTTGGTCGCCTAAAGGGTTAAATGCTTCTTCGATGTTATTTAAAGTGTTTTGCACAGCAGAGATTTGTCTTTGAGAAATAAGCATCATCTCATCCGAACTATTGGTTCTGTCCATGATATTTTCTAGAACTTCTATAAGGGATGTCACGCTATCTTTAGAGTTTAACTCTAAATCAAATTTCATTTCCACATGCCAAAACTTTGTTTCTAAATCTATCTTGTTTTTTATATAGATAACACTTTTATCTTGAGCATACGAATCAATGAGTGAGAGAATCTTTTCATCTTCACTATCTTTCTCACGAGAATTATCAAAGAGAGCGACTACTATATCACACTGTTCAATTGCTTCGAGTGAACGCTCAATTCCGATACGCTCTATCTCATCATTTGCTTCTCTAATTCCTGCTGTATCGACTATTTTTATAAGGTGTGTTCCGATTTTGACTTGCTCTTCAATCGTATCTCTTGTTGTACCTGCTATATCGCTTACTATGGCACGATTGTAATTTAGAAGTGAGTTTAGTAGAGAACTTTTTCCCACATTTGGCTTTCCAACGATTGCAACTTTAAAGCCCTGCATAAGACCCTCTCTTGCCTTACTTGCTTGAAGAGTCTTCTCAAGAGAGCGTTTAAGTTCATCAAGTTTTACTCTTATTTGAGCCACTAAATCCTCAGGTAAATCCTCTTCCGCATAATCGATACTTACTTCTGAATAGGCAAGAATATGAATAATTTCATCACGAACATTTTCAATATAATCTTTTAAAGAGCCTTTCATCTGTTTAGCCAATATTTTAGCTGCATCTTCACTTTTTGCTTCTATGAGTTGCGCGATTGCCTCGGCTTCACTTAAGTCGATTCGCCCATTAAAAAAAGCACGCTTTGAAAACTCACCTGCATTCGCGAGTCTTGCTCCATGATGTAGAGTTGCTTTTAAAATAGTTTGAGCTACGATAAAACCACCATGACACTGAATTTCTACAACTGGCTCAGCAGTAAAAGAGTATGGAGCCTTGAAGTAGATAACAATAGCTTCATCTATAAGTTCATTTTGTGGATTGTAAATATTTGTAAGGGTTGCGTGTCTTGGGGAAAACTCTTTAGAGTTTGTGAGTGCTAGTGCAATCTCTAAAGCTCTATCTCCGCTTATACGGATAATAGCGATAGAGCCTATGCCATTTGCTGTTGCAATAGCAGAAATTGTGTCACTGTTCATCTAGTTAGAGTGGTAATCATTTATAATAATATACTTTAAACCATCACGAGTAGAGCGAATCGCTACATATTTATCTGCATATCGCTCACGAAGTTCTCTAAGGGCGATTTGAACTAACACGCCATCAAGAATTTTCGTTTGTGCTCTTCCATCTCTATCAATATTTTCGTAAACATTTACCAAATATCTAGCGATAGCATCTTCCTGATTTTTCAAAAACTCTGCAATTTCTAAACGTAATTGCACCTGATATTTTGTATTTATCCAATTAAAAATCATGTATGAGAGTGCTTTATATCTATAACCCTCTTTTCCAATTAAAAGTGCTGCATCTTCACCTTTAAATTCAATTAGTAAAGTATTTTCATCATGTACGCTTACGTCAATCTCATCAATTTGAAAACATGTTAAATTAAAAAGCTCATTTATCTCTTCTTTAACTTTTAGAGCTATCTCAGAAATTTCCTGAGTATCAACATCATCGTCATACGATTCATCTGCATACACAGGCTCATAGTTAAGATCATCTTCATCATCTTGAATGCTTACAAAAGATTCTGGCATAATGGTATTATTAACTATAGTATGGGAAGTTTTTTGATACTCTCTCTTAGTTTCATGTTTTGACTTTGAAGGCTTGCTCTGAGGCAAAGTTTTTTCTCCACTCGTCTCTCTTTGAGTCTCTCTCTTTTGCTTAGGTTTCTCAAAAGAGCTTTCAACTCTCGCTCGAGTCACACTCTCAGCTATATTTTCTTCACTTTTTACTTGAGAAGTAGGTTCTTCGCTTTTTTTATTCTCTTTAATAGCAACAATAATTGCACTTTTTCTAAAAAGGCCTAGCATGCCTTTACTAGGATACTGCACTACTTCAATTTTTAATTCTGTTACTGAACACTTCAGTGAGGCGGCAGCTTGTTTGTATGCCTCTTCGAGAGTGATAGCTTCAATCTTAATCATCTTTATTTCCCGTAATTTCTTTTTTCTCTTGGTGTTTATCTACAATTTGTTGTGCATCTTTTGCATTTTTAAATTGTTGGTTGACAATAAACTGCTGAGCAATTGAGAAAAGATTATTAACAAACCAATATAGAACTAGACCTGATGGAAAAGTTAAAAAGAAGAAAGTAAAGATAACTGGTAAAAATTTAAAAACTTTCTCTTGCATTGGATCTGTGAAGTTGTTTGGAGTCAGTTTTTGTTGGTAATACATAGAAGCACCCATCAAGATTGGTAAAATATAATATGTATCCATTCTCGATAAGTCTGTAATCCATAAGGCCCAAGGCGCACCTTGCAGCTCAACAGCATTTAAAAGTACACGGTAGATTGCAAAAAATACTGGAATTTGTAAAAGCATTGGAAGACAACCGCCAAGTGGGTTAGCACCATGTTTTTTGTACATATCCATTACGGCTGCATTCATACGTTGCGGATCACCTTTATATTTTGCTTGAACCTCTTTTATCTTTGGTGCTATCTCTTTAATCTTTTGCATAGAAACCATACCCTTGTATGTTAAAGGGTAAAGAACAACTCTAACAAGAATAGTCAATGCAATAATAGACCAACCCCAGTTTCCAAAGATACCATGTAACCATGAGAGAAGTTGAAAGAGTGGTTTGGAAGCAAAAGTAAACCAACCATATTCTATAGCATTTGTTAATACAGGCTTAATTCCTTCTAATACTTCATAGTTTTTTTGTCCTACATAACCTTTAAAGTTCATTTTTTGAAGTGCTTCAAAATAGACTATTGGATTATCATTTTTATCTCTATCAACAACTATATTTGTATCTTTTGAAAATTCATACATGATTGTTGCTGAATACTGATCAAACGCAGAGATTAATTCTACGCCAGTAAATGTTTTTCTACCCTCAGCATCACCATCTTCTATGATTGTAACTAATTCATCATCTGTATAAATCATAGCACCCGATACTGTCATCATCTGCTCAGTAATCTCTGGTCTTTGCCCTAAATAGATAAAATATCTCTTATCTTTTGAAAGTGTCACTACTGCATCATAATGCCCATCAGGGTAAAAAGTAAGTTTTTTAGTAACAACTAAGTCTGGTAACTTTTGCGTTAAGATAACTTTTTGAGCTGTATCTTCTAGCGTGATTTCACTTATGCTTGCAGTATATGCGATGGAAGCAGCTTCTTTATTGAGTTCATCTTCAAGAAATCTAACAAAAAGAGGTTTCGTTCCAAATGGTGGAATAAGCTGTGAATGCTCATTTTTACCATCATTATACTTTGCTTGAAGTAACTCTTTCGATGAGATACGACCCAATGTGTCAATCTTTAAAATAAACTCTTTACTTTTAACTGTCACAATATTACTTGAAGCGGTTGCTGCAATTTTTTCTTCTTGGGAAATAGCATGACCTGTTGCTTGTTCCGTTGTGATAGTTGAAATTCCTGCTTGTGTAGTTCCCGTATCTTTGGTCAATGCAACATTCTGGCTCTTTGGAGCATCTGCTTTTTTTGGTTCCACTGGTGGAAAAATTGCTGTATAAGCTACGAAAAATGTGATTGATAATGCCACTGCTAGCATTAGTCTTTGATTTGATGTCATTTTGTCTAACACGACTACCCTTTATAGGAAAAATTTTTTATGATATAAAAACGGTTTTTTTTATTTGGTACCAACCAATATTTTATAGAATCAACCCCTAGTTTTGTGGGCTTACAAGATAGTTTGTCGAGCAATGGATACTCTATGCCACCATCAAATAATTGATTACAACGCAGTATTCTAGTAAAAGAGTGGTAAAAAGCACTTGAAATGGAATTATTTTCGAAATTAAGTCGTGCGAACTCGCTACATGAGGGATAATATCTACATGAACCAAAGCCAATAAGTGTAAAAAATTTCTGATAAAGCCATAAAAGCTTAAGCAAAAACCACCTAAGCATTATAAATTTTCTTTGAGTGATTTTGCACGAGTCAACACCTTGACAAAATCATTAGTTAATTTACTATGTTCTGATTCAACTAATGATTGTTTTGCTACGAATATATAGGTGCCGTCTTTGAGTGCATTGGAGTATTCACAAAAAAGAGCTCTGAGCCTTCTTTTAGCTCTATTTCTAGTTACAGCATTACCAATTTTTTTAGTAGCTGTAAATCCAACTTTGTGAATTCCATTTTGAGGAAGAAAAAAAAGTACAACATTATCAGAATGTTGATTTTTTCCTTTGTTGTAAATATACTGAAACTCTCGGTGCTGTTTCAGCGTATAAAATCCGCTTAAACAGACAATCTTTTACGACCTTTAGCACGACGTCTATTGATGATTCTACGACCATTCTTAGTTGACATACGAAGTCTAAAACCATGAGTTCTTTTTCTCGGTGTACTATGAGGCTGGTATGTTCTTTTCATTGACATATCCTTATATAATTTTAAGAGCGCAATGGTACTCATAATTTACTTAAAGCGTGGTTAAGGTTTATTTATAAGCTTTTTTAACTCTGGTCGAGTTATCCTAAAAAGAGATAATTAAGAAGAAAATCTTACTTAAGTAAAAAGTTTTTTAAGGACTCTTCTTTTGATTGGTTTAAAGAGTTGGATGTATCAAAAATCTTTTCTATTGCACCCACATGGCAGTCTCGACATCCCTGAATAACATCATGTTCTCGAACATTTGCACTATTGATTTTCTTCATAGAGTGACATGCAAAACAGTCGGCTCCACAGTCTGCCATTTTATTTGGGTCTGCAGAGTGACAGTTTATGCACGTAAGCATAGGTTTATGTCTTGCATCTTCATGAATTGTAGGAACTAACTTTGGATGGCAGGTCATACAATCACCTGTACATGCTAAAAGTGTATATGAAAATAAGAGAAGTGCAAATAGATATTTCATAAACGGATTATAGCGACTATTTTATTTACGCTATAGTTACTATTATCTCATTGTCCACAGCATCAAAAACAACACTTGAACCCTCAACAACTCTCCCCTCAAGTATCAAATCGGCCAATCTATCTTCAACAATCTCATATAAGGCACGTTTAAGTGGTCTTGCTCCATAAACAGGGTCAAATCCAGCTTCAGCTATATAGGTTTTTGCGCTATCACTTAGAGTAAGCGTTATATCTCTCTCCTCTACTTTTTTAGATATATCTTTAAAAAATATATCTACAATTCCTCTAATTTGCTCTTGTCCTAATGCATTAAATATTACGACATCATCGAGTCTATTTAAAAATTCTGGTTTAAAAGCTTCTTTTAATTCTGCCATAACCATCTCATTGAGCGCATCAGATTGAGGATTATTTATAATCTTATCACTTGCAATATTTGAAGTTAAGATGATGATCGTATTTGTAAAGTCAACTGTCACACCTTTGTTATCAGTTAAACGCCCATCATCTAAAACTTGAAGTAAAATATTGAAAACATCTGGGTGCGCTTTTTCAACCTCATCAAACAGCACTACACTATAAGGCTTACGTCTTACAGCCTCTGTAAGTTGTCCTCCCTCTTCATAGCCAACATATCCAGGTGCAGCTCCTACAAGACGAGATACAGCGTGTTTTTCCATATATTCACTCATATCTATTCGTATCATTGCATCTTCACTGTCAAACAAAAATTTCGCTAATGTTTTAGCAGTTTGCGTTTTACCCACACCTGTTGGTCCCAAAAACAGAAAGCTCCCTATTGGAGAGTTTCCACTTGAAAGACCTGCTTTGTTTCTCTTAATTGCACGGGCAACTGCATGGGTCGCTTTACTTTGTCCAACGACATCTTTGTTTAACTCCTCTTCAACGTTTAAGACTTTCTCTTTTTCCCCTTGAAGCATCTTATTTACAGGAATATTTGTCCATCTTGAAACAATAGAAGCGATAGCATCTTCATCCACACTATTTTTTAGAAGTGTTCCAGCCTCTTGCATCTTTGCCCAAGTTTCATTAAGCGTTTTTTCCTCTTGGATGAGAGCTGGAATCTCTCCATACTCTATCTCTGCCGCGCGGTTAAACTCTGACTTTGTTTTGGCGATTTCAGCTTCTCTTCTTTTAGCATCAATCTCAACTTTTATACTTGAAGTTTTATCAAAGACATCCTTTTCAGTTGCAAATTGAGACTCAAGGTTTCTCACCTCTTCAGCAACATCTGCCAACTCTTTTTCTATCTCTGTAATTCGTTTTGTATTTTGTACGGATGTCTCCATCTTCAAAGCTTCACGTTCGACCTGTAACTCTGAGCTTTTTCTTTTTGCAGCACTCAAAACATTTGGTTCTGATTCTATCTGCATCTTAAGTTCAGCCGCTGCCTCATCAATAAGGTCAATTGCTTTATCTGGTAAAAATCTATCTGCAATATATCTATCTGAGAGTTTCGCTGCAGCGACCAAAGCGCTATCGGTAATCGTTACATTATGATGTGCTTCAAGTCTCTCTTTGATACCTCTTAAAATTTGAAGCGATTGATTTACTGTTGGCTCATCAAGATTTATAGGTAAAAAACGTCTTTGAAGTGCAGCATCTTTTTCAAAATACTTTCTATACTCTTTTAACGTTGTAGCCCCTATAGTGTGGAGTTCTCCACGTGCAAGAGCTGGTTTTAATATGTTTGCGGCGTCCATACTCCCCTCACTCGCTCCTGCTCCAACAATCGTATGAATCTCATCTATAAAGAGTATGACATTTCCACTCTTTTTCACCTCATCAATGACCGCTTTTAGTCTATCTTCAAACTCTCCACGATACTTTGCACCTGCTATAAGTGAACTCATATCAAGTGCTATCACTTTTTTATTTTGAAGAGAAGTAGGAACTTTTCCACTCTGAATCCTTTGAGCAAGTCCCTCTACCAAAGCTGTTTTACCAACACCTGGTTCACCTAAAAGCATAGGATTGTTTTTCGTTTTTCGAATCAGTATCTGCATCATACGTGTTATCTCTTCATCACGCCCTATCACAGGAGAGAGATTCCCCTCTGCTGCTTCTTTAGTTAAGTCAATTCCATATTTACTCAAAGACTCTAAAGTCTCATCTGAACTTTGTGAGTCAATTTTTGCTCCACCACGAGATGCTTCAAGATTTTTAGCAAGTTCCATAATATTTGTATATTTTGAGAGAATGCTTACATAGGGCTCAGTTTTTAAATTTGCCAAAATATATGTATCAACTGCCAAATAACTATCGCCATTCTTTGTCATAAGACCCGCACCATTTTCAAGGGTTGAGACAAATTCACGAGAGAGTTTTATGTTCTCTTTTGATACTGTCGAAGATGTCGGCAGTTTATTTGCCATACTCTTCACATCCAACTCTATAGCAGCCTTTGAGAGATTCATTTTATTGAACATCTGATTTAATACAGAGTCAGAGTTTGCGAGTAACGCCCATAAAAAGTGGATTGGCGCAACCTCTTGATTTTTGTTATGAAGTGCCAAAGAAATAGCAGATTCAATCGCTTGTGTCATGTTGTGTGTTAATTTTTCAAATATATTATTCATCGTGTAAATCCTTTTTATTTATATCTGATAATTGTATCATACTGAGTCTCATGGTGTCAAGTTTAGTTAGTCACTTAGATTAAACCCTGCAGATTCTTTGAATTAAACATAAAAACTATATAATCCTAAAAAACTTTTAGGATTTCCACATGCCAACTGTTATAGAAACAATTACAAGTCGCTCTTCGAAAAGAAAATTTTTAAATAAACCTGTTCCAAAAAATATACAAGAAAAAATACTCCAAGCTGCACAAATGACTCCTAGTGGAGCAAACATGCAGCCTTGGATAACCTATGCAATTAGCAATGAAGAGCTCTTAAAAAAGATTGGGGATGCCATCATTTCAAAAATGGATGCAGGCATACCTAATGACCAGTTTATCCAATACTATCCTGTAAATTGGGTCAATCCCTACAAAAAAAGAAGAGTTCTTACAGGCGCTGGCTTATATGAGCTGATGGAAGTGGATAGAAAAGATAACGAAACTAGAATCGAGATGTGGAAAGACAACTTTCGATGGTTTGGTGCAAAAACTGTCTTTTTTGTTTTTACAGACAAGGCAAATATTGATGAAGCACAAGGTGTACTCATTGACTGTGGAGCCTATATGCAATCTATTATGTTGGCTGCACATGCGCTTGGAATAGCAAGCTGTCCACAAGGTGCAACTACAGAGTTTGGTAAAGTAATAACGGAAGTTTTGAATGTTCCTGAAAATTTAGCACTTTTATATAGTATTGTTTTAGGCTATGAAGATAAAGATGCTAAAATAAATGGATATAAGCCAGAGAGAGCTCCAATTCAAGAGAGTGTTGTTTTCTTAGATTAAGAGAGCCCTTTGCTCTTATAGCGCTTTAACATACTCTCATTTCCAGTCACTCCACCACTATGAATATAGAGAATATCCTCTTTCGTCTGATCAAGCATACATTTCCACATGCCAGTCGCATAGAGTAAATCAAACTCAATTCCACATGCCAAAAGTTTTTTATATATCTCTAAATACTCGGCATAGGGTTTTGCAAAATGATATTTTTTTTCTGGCTTTAAAATCACTAAATTTTCAGGAATCTCATGCAAAGCACGCATCTGCTCTTTTAAGTATACTTCATCACCAACACAGGGTGTTGTGTAAACTTTGTACTCTGGTAAAGAGAGTGCCAGATAGAGTGCTGTAGTACCTGTACCTGAGGGTGTAGCTAAGGATTTTATATTTGAGTTTATTAAAGATGCTGTACTCTGTTCTCTAATCTCTTTTGCTAAAACTTCTAAGCCTATTTGAGCGCCTTTGTTAGCTCCACCTTGATCTATGACAAAAGTTTTCTCATCTAAATTAAATCTGAGGGAATCTATGACATCTCTATACAACTCTGTTTCAATTTCCACATGCTGCATGCCTAAAGAGAGTGCATAAAAAAAGTTTCCATCTTGTTTCTCTTTTTGAGTAAAACTTAGAGGTTTCGTATAGTAGATAAATTCCCAATTTTTCTTTTTGCACATTGCAGCAATAGCAAGCATTGCATTGGATTGTGTTCCACCGTACGAGATTATTTTGTTCAGTTTATTAGAGGGTGTTTGTAAAAGTATATGAAGTTTTCTGTATTTGTTTCCTGCTAAAAAAGGGTCAATCAAATCATCTCTTTTAACAAAAAAACTCCTCCTATCAAGCTCTATTTGAGAGATGGGGGAGTTATGCAAGGGTGAAGTTTACTTGATGGTTGCAGTTTTTTGAAGTGCTTCCATTTTTGTTTTCATAATTGTTTTAAATTTTTCCATTTTCAATCTCTCTTCTATAAAAGATTTTACTTCTGTAAATGCTCTAACAGCTTTGGCTTTTTTATCTTCTAGATAAATAACATGGTATCCAAATTGTGTTTTAACAGCCGATGGAGTAACAGTTCCAACTTTCATAGAGAAGACTTCATCATTAAACTCCGGAACCATTTGTCCTTGAGTAAAGTATCCTAAATCTCCACCTTTTGGTCCACTCGGCCCTGTTGATTTTGATTTTGCAAGTTCAATAAACTTATCTTTTAAAACACTCCCTTTGAGTGATTTCAATTCACCAATAATCGCATTGGCTTCTGACTCTTCTTTTACTAAAATATGACGTGCATGCACACTCTCTTTCTCATCAAACTCTTCTTTATTTTTATCATAATAGCTCTTAAGTTCTTTATCTGAAACTTTCACTTTATCTAACTCTTTTTTTTGCCAAACTTGGATAGCTAACTCTTTTTTTACTCTCTCTTGAACCTTTTTATACTCATCTTTAAACTCTTTTGACTTTAAAATACCAGTTTTTTCAGCATCACCATAAACCAACTCTTTTGCAACTAATTGCTGAAGAACCTGTTTTCTAAATTCTGCTTGTTTTTCTACAGGCACTTCATTAAATCTACCCTGAGTAGCATTCATTAACGCAGTGTCGACATCTGCTTGCGAGATTGCTGTTCCATTAACAGTTACCAATGTTTGTCCGCTTAATAATGCAGATCCCAATAAAAGTGTCGTTACAATTTTTGTCGCTATGTTCATAAAGTGTTTCCTTGAAGTTTTTTTGTTATCTTAGATAGAAATGATTTTAGTAAGCTAATACTAATGGTTGTTAAACAAGAGAAAATTATATCCAAATTAAGATATAACTTTTAAATATTTGTTTAAAATATTCTCTAATTTTTCTCTTGTTAATGGTTTGGAAATGTAATCATCCAATCCTTCGCTTAAGAGCATCTCTTTATCCCCTTGCATTGCCATTGCCGTTAAGGCTACAATTGGGGTTTTTCCATTAAAGTTAATAATACTTTTAATCTCTTTTGTAGCTAAAATTCCATTTTTTACAGGCATGTCAATATCCATGAATACAATATCGAATGTATGCTTTGCACACATTTGTACAGCTTCATCTCCGTTAGATGCCGTAGACACATCGATATTATACTCTTTGAGAAGTATCTGAATAAGTCTTTGGTTAATCAAGTTATCCTCAACAACAAGAGCAGTTAGACTCTCTTTTAAATGTAATTTTTCCTCTTTTATGTAAGACTTCACATCATACATCTGCTCTAAATGATTTGCCATAAAACTTGGCAAAAGTGGTTTTCGTAAAACTTGATCCACAAGAGGAGTAAGCTTCGTATGTAATTTTTCTGATTCATTTAAGAATATCACAACCGATGCTTTTTTACTAAAGGTGCCTAACTTCATCATCCATGCAATGTCGTTTTGATCTGCTACAATATAGACACTCTCAACATCATCATAAATTGTCTCATCTAAAATATTTGCTTTTACAACATCGATTGCAAAAGAACGCAGGTATATAGTTAAAAAACTTGCATCATCAATTTTCTTTTTATCAAGAAGTAAAACTTTCACTCTCTTTTTAGGCATCATTTTGTAAGTTTGCCCTTCCGAAGCTGTGAAGTGTAAAACAAAATTAAAGTAACTGCCATTTCCATCTTCACTCTGAATCTTCAACTCACTCCCTAGAAGATTCACTAAACCATTTGAAAGGCTCAGTCCAAAACCAAGTCTCTCATCTGCATGGTTTCCTGCTGTAAAAGGTTCATTTATAAGTGCGATCTGTTCTTGCGATATGCCATTACCATTGTCTTTAACGCTAAAACCTACGCTACAATCCCCATTAACTCGCCTTTTAAGCAGTTTCACTTCTACAATAATTCTGCCACCTTTGTTTGTAAACTTAATCGCATTTTGTATCAGAGAGTTCATGATTTGTGTAATTTTTTCAGAATCAGAGTGGATTACTTTTGGTAATTTAGGGTCTATAAATGTTAAAAGATTCGCGCCTTTTTCTTTAGCGATAATAGCGAAATAAGATGCTACATTTTCCATATCTTCAAGAAGTGAAAAATCAGAATTTACTAGCTGTAAGCGCCCTCCTTGCATTTGAGAAAGGTCTAATAGCGCATCAATATTTACCATAAGGTTCTTAGCTGATCGCTCAATCATGTTGATATACTCTTGTTGCTGCGTTTGTAAATTTGTTTGCCCAAGCAACTCAGTAAATCCAAGTATCCCATGCATTGGAGTTCTAAACTCATGTCCAATATTTGAGAGAAATTTTGTTTTTAGCTTCTCTACATCCTTAGCTTTCTCTTCTGAGAGATGAAGGGCTGTAATGTCTTGAAGTTCTAAAATATAAAAATCTGGATTATTTAAGAGCGTCTGGCACTTTGCACTTATATATTTTAAATTATTGTTAGATGCAAGAATTGTAATTTCATAACCATCTTTTTTATGCTTTTTAATATAGTCCAGCCAACTTTTTTCATCTTCCGTAAAGACCTCTTCACTCTCATTTAAAAAAATCTCACGAATACTCTCATATCTATTTCTAAAGTCAGTTATATCAGCAAAATCAAAAGTATCTAAAAAAAGCTTATTCGCACCTATCCAGCCATCTTTTCTTGTATAAAAAAGCAACATAGAACTACGTGTATTAATAACTTCAAGTAATACATCTTTTGTAAAGTAATCATTAAAGTTTTCCACCTTTTTGATTGGCACTTCTAATGACTTTTCAGACTTTTGAAACAGTGAAAATATTCCCATAAACTATCCTCTATCAGAATTTTGATTTTGATTATATCACATAAGAGAGTAAAATTCTATTTATGAAAAAAGCAACAAAAAAAGAGATTCAAGAGATTCATCAACTTTTTATTGATAGATATAGTGATGCTGTCACGGAATTGGAATATAAAAACGCGTATGAGCTGGTAGTAGCAGTAGCCCTTTCTGCACAATGTACGGATAAAAGAGTCAATATAATAACACCGCAACTCTTTCTTAAATATCCACATCCACATGCCATGGCACAAGCAGATATAAATGAGGTAAAAGCACTCATAAATAGCTGTTCATTTTTCAATAATAAAGCAAAAAATATTATCGAAATGGCTAAAAGAGTGGTCGATGTTTATGGAGGTGAAATCCCTATGAATGAAAAAGAGTTAATGACACTTGGTGGCGTTGGACAAAAAACAGCGAATGTCGTGATGATAGAGTATACAGGTGCGAATCTTATGGCAGTAGATACACATGTCTTTAGGGTTTCACACAGACTTGGACTCAGTGATGATAAAACTGCAATCAAAACAGAAGCAACGCTTGTTAAAAAGTTTAAAAACAACCTTCATGCCCTGCATCAAGGAATGGTACTCTTTGGTCGCTATATCTGTACCGCTAAAAATCCAAAGTGCCAAGAGTGTTTTTTAACAGATTTTTGTAAAACAAAAGAGAGTTTTAAAGTTTAGGCATAATAAGTGCTTTGGAGAATCTATGATAAAAATTTCTTTCCTAATTTTAATAGCACTCTTTTTTAGCGGATGTGTAAACAAACATGGTATCTCTGCAAAATACTATAGTGACTGTAAAGAGTACTATGATTTTCAAGGCTACTACCATAAGAAGTGTGGTGATGATGATATTGTAACCTACAAAGGGATTGGCGAGGCTACGGGTAAAGTTGTAGACTCTTTTACTGGCAAAAAAGAGAAGCCAAAAGGGAATGTTTGGTAGTCTGCTTTTTTAGATAAAGTAGAATCTATCTATTACGCTGATACACTTTATTTTATAGCTATAAATGTAGCAAAGTTCGCCCATCTAAAGACAACTTCACAATGAGAAAAACCGCAGTTCAAGGCCATCTTTATATTTTCTTCTTCACTGTACGGTACTAAAACATTTTCAAGTGCTTCTCGCTTTTGGACTATTTCATACTGTGAGTACCCTTGCTCTTTTTTAAAATCGTAATAGCATTCAATGAGCTCTTTGTTGAGTTTGGGGTGATGGCTGATAACTTTTTCGCTAAATATAAAGAGACCACCTTTTTGAAGTGAAGAAGCTATCTTTTTAACAAGCTCTTCACGCACAAGAGGACGGATAAACTGTAGAGTATAATTACTCACAAAAACATCCGCTTCTTCATACTCATATTCTAGTATATCTGCATAGTTTATTTCAACATCAGCACCGTAAGCTTCACATTTTTTTCTAGCTTGCTCTAGCATTGCTTCTGAGTTATCAAGTCCTATGAGTCTTGCCTCACTGTTGAGTTTTCTTCTAATATTTAAAAGAAGTGTTGCCGTTGAGCAACCAAGGTCGTACATCAGACCTCCCTCTTGAAGTTGTTTAAGTGCAAAAAATTCTGTTATCTTTTGAGACTCACTATAAAAAGGTACACTTCTTAGTAACATATCATCGAATACAGCCGCCACCTCTTCATCGAACTCAAACTGTTTTTTTATTGCTTTAGTAAATACTTTATCATTCATAACGGATAGAATTTCCTTTGAGAAAAATATTATTTAAATTTCCACATGCCAAAAGAGTAAAAACAAAGAGAGCCTAGTTTCTGTTTAGAGCATTTAAATCTTTATAAGCCTCTTCTATTCTAGAAATAAGAGTCTCCTGCCCTGCTCTTAGCCATTTTCTAGGGTCATAGTACTTTTTATTTGGCTTCTCTTCGCCTTCTGGATTGCCGATTTGACCTTGAAGATACGCTCTGTTTTTTTCATAATAGTCTCTAACCCCTATCCAAGTCGCCCATTGTGTATCTGTATCTATATTCATTTTTACCACACCATAGCCGATAGCTTCTTCTATTTCACTCGGTGCTGAACCTGAACCACCGTGAAAAACAAAGTTCACAGGCTTCTCACCAGTTTTAAATTTTTCTTGAATATATTTTTGAGAGTTATCAAGTATTTTAGGAGTAAGAGAAACATTTCCAGGTTTATAAACCCCATGAACATTCCCAAAAGAAGCAGCGATTGTAAAGTGCGGAGAGATTTCACTCAACTCTTTATAAGCTAACGCCACATCTTCAGGTTGTGTATATAAAAGTGTGTTATCTATGTTCGTGTTATCGACACCATCTTCTTCTCCACCAGTACATCCGAGTTCTATCTCTATGCTCATTCCAATTTTATTCATACGCTTAAAATAAGCCTTACAAATTCTAATGTTTTCTGCCAATGGCTCTTCTGATAAATCTAACATATGAGAAGAGTAAAGAGGTTTTCCCTGGGAAGCAAAATATCCTTCACCTGCTTCAAGAAGTGCGTCGATCCAAGGAAGTAAGCTCATTGCTGCATGGTCTGTATGAAGAATAACTGCAACACCATAAGCTTCAGCCATCATGTGAACATGGATTGCACCTGAGACAGCACCTATAATAGCAGCTCTTTCATTTTCATTACTCAATCCTTTGCCTGCATAATAAGAAGCACCCCCATTACTAAATTGAATAATAATAGGAGAGTTTACTTTAGCGGCTACTTCTAAAACAGCATTTACAGAATCAGTTCCAACAACATTTACAGCAGGTATAGCAAAACCCATCTCTTTTGCATATGCGTAAACTTTTTGTACATCTTCACCAAAAAGAACTCCTGGTTGTACAATATCTAAAATACCTTTGCTCATAATAATCCCCAAAAAATTTAATTTTGCGATTATATTACACCCTACATTTAAAAGAACTTTTGTTTAAATATTTTTTATCCCACAACTAACAACGTTTTTTATGTTAAAATTTCTAAAAAGTATAGAGAGTAGATGGCAGCAAAAAGTAAAAATGTGTGGTCGACAGATATTGTGCTCGTGGATATAATAAATTTTTCAAAGTTAACATCAAATCAGCAGTTTGAAATAATCGATTACATAACAAAAAGTTACTCTAAAATGATAGAAAAAATGCTTACTAGTTCAAACATGACTTTATCCAGGCTTGTTTTGGGTTTTATCTCCACCGGTGATGGTTTTTACTGTATATTAAATCCGAAACTTAAGGGATATGGAGCGATACTTGGCTTAAGCTTTAATCATTTCTCCGAGCATATCTCTAAAAAATATCCCTATTTCGAAGGTATAAAAATTGCTGTTCACACAGGAGAAGTGCATGAATTTAGAGACATATTGGGGAATAAAAACTATATCGGTGATGGGTTAAATGATTGTGCTCGATATTTAGAGTTTAAAAACTACACCATTTCTACAGTTATGGTTTCAGAGAGTGCCTATGAAAACTTAATTAAATTTATAAATATATATAAAGATTTTCATGCTCTTTTGTTACAAAGAGAGTTTAAACACTCCGCGATGCATAGCTTTCATGATAAACATGGTGGTGAGAAAAAAGGGTGCTTGATTTGGCTACGAGAGACAGGAATCATCAATCCGCCAAATCTCAAATTCAATTCAATGATTTAAGAAAGTGACAAAGGGGACTTTAATGAGACTAACACCAGATGAGTATGCAATACGTTTTAAAATGTCAAGAGAGATGGTCAATTCAAAACTCAAAGCAAAAAAACTTGACTATACTATAGAAAACGGAGTTACTTACATTTTTGTAGAATCAGAGATATTAGAGCCAAACAAGCAAGAAGAGATAGCCAAAAAAAAAGTTCCTGCCACAGTTCAGAATGCAGTAGCTCGACCTAAAACCACTGTAGCAACTGTATTAGGGCTCTACCAAAGAGAGAACCAACATTTAAAAGATAAAATCTTACAATTAGAAGCTAAAGTAGATAAACTTATAGATGATAAAGAGCAAATGCTTCGTGATGAGATAGATAAAATACAAAGAGTCTATTTTTCAAAAGATGAACAATTAAAAAATATTTTAGAACTCGTTAATACAAAACTTATGCTCGAACAAACACAAACAATCCATGATGTTGAAAGCTTTGAAAAGAGTGAACAACCTTTGCCAATGGCAACACTTGGATGTGTAGAGCTTAGAGAGTATCTAAAAACACTCAACTTAAGAGCGTATCAACGAAAAGTCATTAAAAAAAGATTTTTAGCTGTTTATGATACAGATATAAGAATTATTCAAAGAAGTGGAAAACTCTATTTAGACTTTTCTAAATATGATTACAGCGATTTACTAACGTACTAAAGTAAGGGAAAAAATGAGTGAACCAAAAGCAAAATTGATTAAAACAAAGAATGTCTTAAAATCAATGCAATCCTATGCTAGTAGCATCAATATTCCCTTTGAAGAGTCGGATTTTACTATAAAATCTGCTAAAACTTACATCAAAACATCTTCATTTCCAGACTTTACACTTTTTAATGGAAATGTATATGAAGAATATATAGAGAAAGAAAAAATTTTAAATGAGCATCTCGAGTTTCAACAAGTTTACATTATAGAAGCAAAAAAGAAAAAACATCCAAAATTAGATTTAATTTACTCTATAGATTTTGAACTCTTTTCTACACACCCTAAAATTACTATTCATCCAGATTCAAAAATCCCATATAAAAATTACAAAGCTAGAGAGATTTTTATTTTATTAGTTCAAGAATTTAACAAGATAAAAATTCAAAATGGGATTTTAATCAATATCTTTGATATAACAATGATAGATACTCTTAAAAAGTTTGTAAAATACTTATATGCAGGTAAGTTTACTAAAAAAATTAAAATTCCTCTTTTTGAAGGTTTAGAACCTGAACTCACTCAAGAGAGTCAGCTTATTATGCACTTCCAAAAGAAAAAATCAGACAAAGAGTTTATTGAAGTAGACAAAGAGGAACTTCTTATAGAGTTTTTAAAACCTTTATATGGGAAAAAAGGTTTTAACTGCTTTGGTAAAATAATAGAAGCTGAGTCAAAAACAAATGTACATGATTTAGACATAGAGATAGATGAAGCAAGTGTACTCATTGAAGAAGATTCTAGAAGAAAATCTTACATAAGCAAAGTAAAAGGTTATGTTACCTTAACTGATAAAAAACTTTTAGTGGAGAACAAAGTAAGAGTCGCAGGAATATCGCGCCTTCACACCTCTATTTCCAAGCAAGAAGAGAATAATTTAGAGGTCTATGTCTCACAAGCTGATACAAATAAAGATAGTGTCGGTGCTGGAGTCGAATTAACGTCAGAAACGATTCATATTACGGGTCATATTGGTGCGAATAGTATCATAGAAGCTGTAAATCTTCAAATAGATGGAGCTACCCACAAAGACTCTTCCCAATTTGCAAAAATTGCAAAGATCAATAGGCATAAAGGAACACTCAGGTGTCAGGATGCGAATATTACTCTTTTAGAAGGAGGAATTGTTCATGCTAGTACGGTGCATGTTGAATCAGCCCTTGGTGGAGTGATATATGCGCAAGATGTAACTATTGGCACAGTTAAAAATAATCTCAAAGTGTATGCATCTCACTCAATCACTGTAAAAACTGTTAGCGGTGAAGATAATATTTTTAAAATAAATTATAAAGAAGTTCCTATACTCACTTCTAAGATTTACTTTATTGATAAAGAGATACAAGATTTAAAAGATTCTTTAGAAGATGCCAAGCGCCATAATTTATCTAAAGTCCCCCTGCTTGAAGAGAAAATCAGTAAATTAGTAACTGAAAAAGATAAAGTTAAAAACTCTACAAAAAGTGCAACTATAACTATTCAAAGAGCACTTTTAGGATTAAACACAATAATCTTCACACTCGATAACGGTGATGAGTTAGTCTATAAAACAAGCGCACAAGCCTACGAACCTTTCTTTTTAGAAACAAGAGAAGATCAAATCATCTTACATCCTGTCAATAAAATTATCCCAATAAACCTCTAACTTTTTCTCTGCTAAAAAAAATCAAAATCTTACGTGCAATTTTTCTCACAAAATAATACACGGTTTTCCGTATATTAAACACAATATATAGAATGTATAAACATATAAAAGATATATAAACATATATATTTTGTACAATAAGTATATTTAAACTCATATATATATATTTAATATGTATATTTAAGGTTATTATCCGTATAATACATCCATGCAAATCAATGATCTATTTAATATTCTTCACAACTCAATAGAGTCTAAAAATAATGGAAAAAAAATATCCTTAAAAGATATGGCAAATTCATTAGGTATATCTATGAGAACCTATCAGGATTGGAAGCTTGGACGTGCTAAGCCACAAGCTGCTGTGGTTGTCATGAAAATGCTTGGAACTTTAGATGATGAAGAGATTGTAAGAACTGTTAGAAAGATAAACAAACTTGAGGATTTAAGATGAGTACACTTACTAAAAATGAGAGAGATGGTTTAGAAGATGTTTTTTTATCTATACATTCTAAGAATAAAAGTAGAGAATTATTATCTTTGATTATGGTAAAGGATAGGAACCTAAACCTGTATATACTCTTAAAACGTGCAAAAGCAGGACTTAAAGAGTCTAGATTTTCGCATTTTTTCGCATTTATAAGTAAAAAGAAGAAATTCTTAAGCAAATAAATAATAAAGTACCCGTAGCTGAATTGCATTTACGGTGAACACCCTTATTGACAAGGCTCGTAAGTGATTTCGGAAATCTTTTTAACCTAAGGGTAATTTTATGAACAAAGCACAATTCGTTGAATTAGTACAAGCAAGTGGTAACTACAAAACTAAAGTTGAAGCTGAAGCTGCAATTAAAGCATTTACAGAGGCTGTAACATCAGCTTTAGTTAGTAAAGAAGATGTTTCTTTAGTTGGATTTGGTAGTTTTTCTGCTACTCTTCAAAAAGGTAAAAGTGGTAAAGTACCAGGCACTGACAAAACTTATACTACTGAAGATAAAATGGTTCCTAAGTTTAAAGCTGGTAAAGGGCTTAAAGACCGTATCGCTGCTGGCAAATAGTTTTTCATATTGCCGCTTAGCGGCAATATTTAATCTTCATTTATGAATATACCTTTTTTCTCCTCAATCTTTAAAAAAAAAACAAAAACACTTAAAATTCTTGACTCAATAATAATTAAAAATTTAAAAAAAGTTGCTCTTGAAAACAATCTTTTCTTATATGAGAACATAACAATCTATCACCATACACAAAGTTTTTATATCCCTTTACTCCTTTTAGACCCACAACGCGGCATCTCTATTTTTGAACATAAGCCATGGTCCTATGATGAATTAAAAAATGCTACAGTGAGTAAAGCCCAGAACCAAGACTCCTCAAGTAAAAGTATTGCTTTTGACAAAGCGCATGATTTTATGCGACAAAAGTTCAATGAATTAACGCATACAGATGGCGTTGACATATTTAACTTCGTACTTATGGAGAATTTAAATGCAAAAGAGTACGAGCATTTGGATATTTCATTCCAAGAGCTTCTTCCTCAAAATAGAGTCATCTTCAATGACTCCTCAGAAAAAGAGATTCTAGATAAACTCCAAGAGGTAGTCCAAGAGAGCTCTACTTTGCCAGACATATCCAATATCATGGGCAATTTACTCATTCAATATCTTATTTTATCAAAAGAGAACAGTGTTCATCTCGCGACAAATGAGCAAATGCATTTTATAAACTCTGATATCATAGATTTTCAAACCCTGAGTGCAAAGTCTGCTTCAGGCAAAACAAGTGCATTGCTTTTAAAAGTGATTTTAGAAAAACTCAAAAATCCTGCTTTAAGTGTAATCATAATATCACCTACAACTCTCTCATGTGATATTCTAAAGCAAAAACTTCTCAATACAATAGAATATGCAATTATAGAAGTTGACATAACTTCTATAGAAATCATCACTCCACTAGACCTACTCAATCGTCATTTAGCTAAATTGAAAAGGCCCCCTCTTCAAACTCTAGAGTTTATAGATAAGCAGCTTATGACGCATCATTTTGCAAGTGCTCATTTACTTATGTGTGATGATTCGGATGTACTTCCTGAGAATTTTATAGACTATTTAAAGCATGCACAAAAGAAATCTAATCTTCTCTTAGTGAGTAGTAAAAACCATGATGAAGCTACCTATAAATTTGAAACAAGTTTCCGAGAAGCACGTCAGCAGATGATTTTTATAAAGGCAAATCCACATGCCAAAGCACTGCAAATTATCTCTCATATTTTACAAGAGAATCCTTCCAATGAGATTCTTCTCATTTGCAATCATATTAACAAGATAAAATTAAATGATGACTTGGAATTTTTCATCGAAGATAAAGCTCTTTTATTAGATAGTACAAAACATTTAGTTGAGCAGAATTTAGAGACTTTATTGCTTGCATCTTATGAAGAGATAAGTAGTTTAAATGCAAAATTTGTACTGCTTTTAGATGCACAAGAAGCTTCTAAAGAGCAACTAGATTATGCTTCTTCCTTGTGTGAAGAGAGTTGTTATGTACTCTATGAGCATGAGAGTGAAAATATACAATATTTAAAAGATAAAACACACCTAGTTGGCTAGTCTCTAGCTAACTTCAACATTAATCAGAGGAAATAAAATGAAAAAACTAATCTTGTCACTTGCCCTATTATTATCTATCCATCTCCATGCAGATAATAAGAATCCACATGCCGTACTTGAAACGACTCAAGGTACTATAGAGTTAGAGCTTTACCCCGATATCGCTCCAAAGGCAGTTGAAAATTTTATGACACATATAAAAAATGGCTACTACAATGGAATTGCATTTCATAGAATCATCCAAGGCTTTATGATTCAAGGGGGTGACCCAACAGAGAGTGGACGTGGTGGAGAGAGTATCTGGGGAAAATCTTTTCAAGATGAGTTTAAAGGCAAAACTTTTGATAAGATAGGAGTCTTAGCAATGGCAAATGCAGGACCTAACACTAATGGCAGTCAATTTTTCATCACAACAGCTCAAACATCTTGGCTCAATGGATACCACACAATCTTTGGTCAAGCAACAAAAGAGTCTATGAGTACGCTGAAAAAACTAGATAGTGTCGCAACCCTTGGACGTAGTGGTGGCGACAGACCTCAAGAGCGTCAAGAGATTATCAAAGCATATATTAAAGAGGTGAAGTAAGTGGCCTTAGATTTTTATAATGCTGGAATGAATGCCTATGAAGCTGGAAAACACAAAGAGGCGTATGAGTACCTCATACAAGATGATACAAACCCAAAATGTGCATTTGCTCTGGGTGTGATTTATTATAATGGAGAGGGTGTTGAGAGAGATTTTAAAAAATCAACACACTACTATAGTATCGCAGCGGAAGCGGGAATCGTTCCAGCGCAAGTGAGTGCAGGATTTGCATATGCGAATGCTATGGGTGTTCCAGAAGATTTTGAGAAGGCGGCTTACTTTCTAAAACCCGCCTGTGAAGCAGGAGAAGCAAGTGCAAAAGTAACATTAGCTGAGATATATGCGATGGGAAAAGCTGGAGGAACACGTAAAGAAGCCGCAAAACTTATTCGAGAAGTTCTCTCTTTTACCAATTCCGAAGAGGCTATGGACGTATATAATAAATATGAACTAAATATGGCTTGATTCTAAATCTATTCAAGCTATAATTTCACTCATATTTTAAAAAAGGTGTCCCATGGAAATCCAAACAATTAAAAAGCTCGAAACCCAAGCATTAAAAGAGAGTGGAACTGATTTTACAAGATTAGGTTTTGCTCTCTTTTTTATGATAGCTGTTTTAACATTTAGTTTTTTGAGTAATGGTGGTATTCCTAATAACATGTTTTTAGCAGTTGCAGCACTCGTAGGTGCTTATATGGCTATGAATATCGGGGCAAATGATGTTGCAAACAATGTTGGTCCAGCAGTTGGTTCCAAAGCCCTCACACTTACAACGGCTATCATTATTGCAGCTATATTTGAAGCTTCTGGGGCACTCATTGCAGGTGGAGAAGTTGTTGAGACTATCAAAAAAGGCATCATAGATATTTCTGCTTTTAATGGGAATGCCGACCATTTTATATGGGCAATGATGGCGGCACTTTTAGCTGCTGCTTTATGGCTTAACTTTGCAACTATGATGAGGGCACCTGTTTCTACGACGCACTCTATTGTTGGTGGTGTTATGGGTGCTGGTATTGCTGCTGCAGGCTTTAGTATTGTCTCTTGGGGAACGATGGCTAAGATAGCCGCTTCTTGGGTTATTTCACCTCTTCTTGGCGCTATCGTAGCCGCTGTGTTTCTTTATGCAATCAAAAAATCAATTCTCTTCCAAGAGGATAAAATAGCCTCAGCAAAAAAATGGGTTCCTCTATTTGTTGCTATTATGGCATGGGCATTTGTTACTTACATAACTCTCAAGGGACTTAAAAAGATTTGGCCACAAATTATAGACCTTTTCAACCTTCTTCCATTTGTTTCAATGCAAATGACAAAGGCACCCTCTTTTCAAACTGCACTTACACTTGGTCTTATCGTTGCAGTTTTTGTATATCTTACTATTAAAACCAAATTGCGAATAAAATCTTCTCATTTACAAAATACAAAAGAGTCTGTTAATACTCTCTTTACAATTCCCCTTATCTTTTCTGCGGCGCTTTTGAGCTTTGCGCATGGTGCAAATGATGTTGCAAATGCTATAGGACCCTTAGCTGCTATCAATGATGCTATCCTCAATGGAGGTATTTCTTCTAAAGCTCCGATTCCTCTATGGGTTATGGGAGTAGGTGCTTTGGGTATTGCTCTTGGACTAGCACTTTATGGACCAAAGCTGATTAAGACAGTTGGAAGCGAGATTACTGAGCTTGACCAAATTAGAGCATTTTCAATTGCTATGGCTGCTTCCATTACTGTAATTATTGCTTCACAACTTGGTCTTCCTGTAAGTTCAACGCATATCGCTATCGGTGGGGTATTTGGTGTTGGATTTTTAAGAGAGTGGTTAGATTTAAATGATAAACGTACGACAATCGAAGATGACAGACTCTTTATTATGGATGAGAGAAAAAATAGATTCGCTTATAATAATGAGCTAAAAACTTTAGAGTCCAAAGAGAATAAATCAAAAGAAGATTATGAGAGGATTGTTGGACTCTATAAACTAATTGAAGAAGAGAAACAACTTATAAAATCAACAAAAAGACATATTAAAGATACAAAAAAAGTGCAATATGTAAAGAGAGATGCGATTAAAAAGATAGTTGCTGCTTGGCTTATCACCGTTCCTGCCGCGGCTATTTTATCTGCAATCCTCTTTTTTATGATAAAAGGGATAATGATTTAAACTCTGCTCAAAGCTTCTTTAATTTTTATGGCTTGAACATGTTCTTTGACATCATGCACCCTAAGAATCGAAGCTCCATTTTGAGCAGACTCCAAATGCAGTGCGAGTGTTCCAGCTAATCTCTCCTCTATAGTGCTAGGAGAGATAGTGTCTATAAGAGATTTTCGTGAAGCACCTACCAAGAGAGGCTTTTTCAATCTTAAAAAGTTTTCTAAATGCTTGATTAGCATGAGGTTGTCTTGCAACCTTTTTCCAAACCCGATTCCTACATCTAAAACTATCTCTTTGATACCAAAACTCTCTGCTTTGGATACTCTCTCTTGAAAAAATGTGTAAACATCACTGAGAATGTTTTCATAATGCGGACTATCCTGCATCGTTTGTGGCTCTCCCTGCATGTGCATTATCACTGCAGTCGCTCCATACTCAGCACATAACCTACAAACCTCATCACTCTGAAGTCCTGTAATATCATTGATGATTTTAAAGCCATTTTCTAGAGCATAGGCTATAACTTTTGGCTCATAACTATCAATGCTAAATTGTGCTTTTGTAGAGAGCTTCTCTTGAGAAAGCATATCGATAATGGGTTTGACTCTCTCAAGCTCTTCATCTGCACTTACCTTCAACGAGTTCGGACGAGAGGAGACCCCACCAATGTCTATAATACTCGCTCCATCGCTAATCATTTGTTCTATGCTCTCTATCGCCTTTGATCCATGAAATCTACTTGCTGAGTAGAAGCTATCATCGTTTGCATTGATGATTCCCATAATTTCCACATGCCAAGGTTTGTGAATTTTTACTATCTCTTGAAGCTCTTGCGCTAACTCTTTTAAACCAAAAGGCTGTGCCAACTCTTTTTTAGAGAGCAGTTGTAACTGCTTTTGCGTTGCAATCAAGATGCAATCTACATAGGGAGTTTTTGCTATAACTGTCCCACGAGGTACGGCCAAGTCTGCCCCAATAGAAAGCGCATCCTGTTTTAATATATTTGCAGCACCGACATGCAACTCTCTTATATAGAGAATATGCTGTTGCATTTTTGACTGAAGTATACTTATCCCTCCACCATCTACACCCAAAGTTTGAAGAAGTTTCTTTGCATCTACTGCGTTGGATAATTTTTCTATTTGCATCTATTTCTCTCTTACAAAGCTCATAAGTATCATGGCTAGAACACTTTGTGGTCTGGAGTTTAACTCTAAAAGTCTATACGCCTTATCAAAATTATTGAGTTGTGCTATAGAGAGGATAAGCATATCCACCACTGTAGCTCTATGAAAAAGTGCTTCTACTAATAATTTAGCATCACTTTTTTTCGCTCTTGAGTGCTCTTTTAAAAATAGAAATATTTGAGCATAATCGATTCTAGCTAAGTTTAAATCTAAATGCATAGCCTCATGGAAAGATTCACACTTTACGATAGGAAGTCTTGAACGTATAGTTGGAAGCAGATTTGATTTTGTAGGTGAGATAATAATAAACTCTATATTTCTTGGAGGTTCTTCTAGAACTTTTAAGAGTGAGTTTTGAGAGACTGCATTAAATTCTAATGCTCCTAAAACGATATACTTCGTGCTTGATTCGCTTATATAAGCCTCTGCGATAACCGCTTTTGCATCTTCAATAAGAAACTTTTCTCTTATAAAACCCACAACCCTGTGTGGTTTTAACTCTGTTTGAAGTCTCTGAAATTCTGCCTCTATTTCTGCTGAGATAAGAATATGACTTTTTTGAGAATCAGGAGTTAACATCAACCTCTCCAAACATTGTTGCATTGAGAGACGCATTAAAAAGTTTATAGAGTTGTAAGAGTTTAATATCTAAATTTGAATCATACGATTTCATTGTAAAAGCATTATGATAATCTTCATCAAAAATCCAAAAGTAGCTGTTATCCCTTCTCTTAGCTATATCAGCTCTTTTGTCATCCCCTTTGCCTATATACCAAAAGAAATAATCTTCTTTATAAGAAAGAGAAATTAAATCATCTACAATATCTATCATCTCTCCACCACTTACAGTATTAAAATGCGCGTAAATGCTCTCTATGCAGACAATTGGTAAAAGAGGTCTCTCACATGAGGGAGCGTTGATTGAGCTGATAATATAGTGTTCAAACCATTTTCTTTTTCCATCCGTGATGAGAATAATTGTCTTACCATTTAAAATCTGCTCAAGCGCATGAGAAGTAGTTGTCGTCCAATCAAATCGATACTCTTCTAACCAACTGAGGTTTCCGCCATCTTCTCTTAGCGTGTCTAAGCTCCACTGGGCAAAGTCTCTCATACTTCTTGCCCTTTATCAGCAAAAATAAGATGGGCAAGAGTATTCATAGAGACTATTTCTCTAATTCGTATGCATCGTGAAGACTTCTTACAGCCAATTCACCATACTTTTCATCTATAACCATAGAGACTTTTATCTCTGAAGTTGAAATCATATTGATGTTTATATTCTCTTTTGCCATAGCTGAAAAAGCTTTTGCAGCTACGCCTGTGTGAGACTTCATACCAACGCCTACAACGGAAACTTTACAGATTGTTTCATTATAGGATTCATCTTTAATATCTCCATCTTTCACAAAAGAGTGTACAACTAATTTAGCATCATTCAAGTCACCTGATGGAATTGTGAAATCTATATTTGTTTCGCCATTATGTGCTTTGTTTTGAACAATCATATCAATATTGACACCACTTTTTGCGAGTTTATTAAATATTTCAGAGGCTATCCCAGGTCTGTCAGCCACACCCATTAAAGAGATACGTGCTTGTCCTTTGTCTAATGCTATTCCACTTACTAATGGTTTTTCCATAATATTTTCTTCCTTCGTTATTAATGTTCCCTCTTCATTGGAGAAACTTGTTCTTGTTACTAGATTTACATTGAGTTTTTTAGCCAACTCTACTGAGCGATTTTGAAGTACTTTCGCACCTAAAGAAGCTAATTCCAACATCTCATCATAAGAAATTTGAGTTAGTTTTCTTGCTTTTGGCTCTATACGTGGATCGGTTGTAAAGATACCGCTTACATCTGTATATATTTCACACAAATCCGCTTTAATAGCTCCAGCAATTGCAACAGCAGATAAATCGCTTCCACCACGTCCAAGTGTAGTTACATTTCCATTTGTTGAAACCCCTTGAAAGCCTGCAACCACTATGATTTTCCCCTCTTTTAAAGCTTCATTCATGGCAGTTGGGTTTATCTCTTCAATACGAGCCTTCGTATGTAAACTATCTGTTACTATGCCTGCTTTTCTTCCTGTCATGGAGATAGCTTCGTGCCCCATTTCATTGAGTGCTATCGCTAAAAGTGAAGCGGTTACTCTCTCACCAGAGCTAAGAAGCATATCCATCTCAGCACGGGCAGGATTCGATGAAAAGTGTTCTGCATAAGCTACAAGTTTATTTGTCTCTCCGCTCATAGCAGAAACAACTACAACCACATCATTCCCAGCTTTTTTTGTCTCACTTACACGAGAAGCTACGTTTTGGATGCGCTCCAAATCACCAACACTTGTTCCACCGAACTTTTGAACTATCAACATTTATAAATGTCCCTCTGCTTTAAAATAGTTTATAACTTTTTCATATACTGGCTTTTTAAAGTGTGCTGTAAGGTCTAAAACTTCATCCACACTTACAAACTTATAGCTAAGAAATTCAGGGTGCTTCGTCTGAAGATTTATTTTCGCACTTTTTTTAAGTTTAAGCAAAAAATATCTTTGAATTTGTCCCTTATACGGTTTCATCGTTTTAGCAATTTTTTCAGGAAAATCATAGGAAATCCACTCAGGATACTCTGCTACAACTTTTGCTTTTAATGTACCAATCTCTTCTTCAAGTTCACGAAAAAGTGCTTCTTGCACTTTTTCACCTTTATCTATTCCACCTTGTGGAAACTGCCAAATATCGGTCAAGTCATTTCTTTGAGCAATAAATATCTCTTTCTTTTGTGGATAATTATTGGAGACAATAATCATCGCAACATTTGGTCGATATAAATCTTCTTTATTCATAAAATCACCTATTTAGTTTAGGATGAGATTATACAGAAGATGCTATTAAAAGAATATAATGTTAGGATATAATTCCACATGCTACTTTACATACACATTCCTTTTTGCGATTCAAAATGTTCTTACTGCGCTTTTAACTCTTATGTCGATAAATTTCATCTCAAACAGAGTTATATGAATGCACTCCACACTCAATTAGAGTTTGAGTTAAAAGCCTTTCATGTAAGCGAAAAAAGTATAGAAACAGTTTTTATAGGCGGAGGAACTCCTTCCACTGTACCTCCCGAACTTTATGAACCACTCTTTAAGCTTCTCAAACCCTATCTTGCTCCCAACATTGAGATGACAAGTGAAGCCAATCCAAATAGTGCTACTTACGAGTGGATTCTTGGCATGTGGAAATTAGGAGTAAACCGCTTAAGTTTTGGAGTTCAAAGTTTTGATAAAGAGAAACTCAAGGTTTTAAACAGAGCACACAGCAGTTCCCAAGCGATAGAAGCCGTTTTAAATGCTAAAAAAATTGGCTTTGAAAACATCTCTATTGATTTGATTTATGCAACTTTAAATGACACAAAAGAGCTCTTGCAAAAAGATATAGATACTGCCTTTTCACTTCCCATAAACCATCTCAGCGCCTATGCCCTCACCATAGAAGAGGGAACCCCTTTTGAGAAAAATCCCTCTATGGCAAAAGAGACGCTCTCTTTGACCTCATGGCTCTTTAAAGAGATTCGCTCCCATGGCTTTGAGCAGTATGAAATAAGTAATTTTGGAACCTACCAGAGTCTGCATAATCTTGGATACTGGAACTACAAAGATTACATAGGTCTTGGGAGTGGTGCTGTTGGCAAACTTGGAGTTGAGCGTTTTTATCCAACAACAGATTTAGAAGATTACATCCAAAATCCACTCCATAGACGAGTCGAAACTCTCAGTGAGGAAGATAAAAAGATGGAAGAGTTATTTCTTGGTTTTCGCTCTTGTGTCGGGGTCAAAGAGGAAATTTTAGACAAAGAGGAGTCCAAAAGAGCAAAAATCTTAGTGGATGAAAAAAAACTTCTCTCAAAAAATGGTGTTTTATATAATCCTGACTATCTTTTAGCGGATGAGCTCACACTCTTTATCCTCTCTTGAAGATTCTTTAATCTATCTTTAGTTAAAATCATGACCTTTATTAAAATACTATAAATTTAAAGGTTTTACATGTTTGGTTTAGGTTTTACAGAGATACTTGTCATCCTTATCATCGCTATACTTTTTTTAGGTCCAGACAAACTTCCAAGTGCAATGGTCGATATAGCTAAATTTTTTCGAAGCGTAAAAAAAACAGTTGGCACGGTGAAAGATACTCTCGAACAAGAGATGAGTGTTGCCGACATCAAACAAGAGGCATTAGCCTACAAAAAAGAGTTGCTTCAAGCGAGTGAAGAGCTCAACAGAGTTACAAATCTTACAGAAATTGGCGACAGTTTAACACACACCACTGAAACTAACATGCAAAAAGAAGCACCAAAAGCTCCTATGCAACAAGAAAAAGTAACCTTTGAGAAAAAACCAAAAGAGAATATATAAATGTTTGATGAACTTAGACCCCATTTAGTTGAATTAAGAAAGCGATTAGGAATCTCTGTTGGAAGTCTCATCGTTATGTTTTTTGTTATGTTCTTTTTTCACGAACCTATACTTAACTGGATAGTTGAACCCCTCAACACTGCACTCATAGAAGTGGGCAAAATATCAGTCCATGCGGCCGATGGAATGATTACAACAAGTCAGGTTGGTGGAGCCTTCTTTGTAGCGCTTAAAGTCTCATTTTTTGCGGCTATTGTTGGTGCACTCCCTATTATCCTTGCACAAATATGGCTCTTTGTTGCACCTGGACTTTATGCAAATGAAAAAAAGATGATTATCCCTTTTATCTTTGGCGGAACAACTATGTTTCTCGTGGGTGTACTCTTTGCCTACTACATCGTCACCCCGTTCGGATTTGATTTTCTCATAACATTTGGTAGTTTCAAGTTTACTCCACTTATTAATATTGAAGATTATGTTGGCTTTTTTACAAAAATCATGTTTGGGTTTGGTTTAGCTTTTGAACTCCCTATTTTTGCCTATTTCCTTGCACTTCTTGGTCTTGTAGATGATAGACAGATGAGGGATTTTTTCAAATATGCCGTCGTACTTATCTTTATCGTTGCAGCACTTCTTACGCCTCCTGATGTTCTCACACAACTGTTGATGGCTGGACCACTTGTTATTCTTTATGGCTTCTCTATACTCATCGTAAAAGTGGTAAATCCCGCACCACCACTTGAAGAAGAGAGTGAAGAGTTAGAAGTAGACGAGAGCGAGAGAAAAGGTGAATAGCGCAGAGTTTCTCACCTCGAGTTATGATTTCATACTTCCACAAAATCTTATAGCAACCCACCCTGCTTCGCCAAGAGACACCGCAAAACTCTTAGTATATGAGAGAAGTACAAACACCATCACGCACACATATTTTTATGAATTTGAAAAGTTTGTTCCCAAAGATTGCGCACTCATTTTCAATGATACAAAAGTGATCAAAGCAAGACTCTTTGGAAAAAAAGAGAGTGGCGGTAAACTTGAACTTCTTATAAACAGAGCCTTAAATGCCTATGATGTCAATGTTTACATACGAGGAAAAGTAAAACTAAAGACAGAAATCTTTTTTGATGAAAATTTAGTTGCAGTGGTTCAAGAGTTAAACGAAGATGGTAGCAGAGTTGTAAACTTTTTGGCATGTGGAAATAGATTGAGATTTGAAGAGCTTTTACCTATCATTGATAAGATAGGGCATGTCCCTCTGCCCCCTTACATCCAAAGAGTGGACAACAAAGAGGATGAGAGTGAGTACCAGAGTGTCTTTGCTTTAAAAGATGGGGCTGTTGCCGCTCCAACTGCCTCTTTACACTTTACACAAGAACAACACACAAGAGTCTGTAAAAATTTCAAGCATGCCTATGTTACTCTGCATGTGGGAAGTGGGACTTTTAAACCTGTGGAAGTTCAAACCATCACCGATCACCCTATGCACTCAGAGTACTACGACATCTCAAAAAAAGCAAAAGAGCTTCTCGATTCAGAGATTCCCATCCTGAGTGTTGGAACTACATCTACAAGAACTGTAGAGTTTTATGCAAGAAATCCACATGCCACAAAAGGAGAAGCAAATCTTTTCCTACATCCAAATAATAAGCCTATTCGAGTCAACCATCTCTTGACAAACTTTCACTTACCAAAATCGACTTTACTTATGCTCGTAGCTTCTTTTGTTGGGGTAGATAAGGCGCAAGAACTTTACAAAAATGCCATTGAAAATGAGTATAAATTCTACTCCTATGGCGATGCGATGCTCATACTTTAATTCGTTCAAAAAGTGATAGAACTATTTTAGAAAAACCTTAGCATTTACAATCTCAATCTCCCCACTAAGTTCAGCTTCAAAAACTCTCTGTGGATACGCGCTTAAAGCTTCATCATAGTTTGGATTTGTTTTGCAAAACTCTAAAAAGTCATCTCCTTTGGCATGTGGAAATTGCGTCACTGCAAATCTTGAAACAAAAGCATCGATGTCATAGATAGCAGTCGCTTTACCCTCTTGGAGGAGTCTGTTTGTCGCACTGCTCTCATCCAATCTATGTGGTAAAACGAAAATCTCTTTTCCCATTTTAAGAGCAAATTCTACACTTCGCATACTTCCACTTCCAAGCTCTGCTTCACAGACGACTAAAACATCTCCAAGTGCTACAACAATCTCATTTCTTTGCACAAAACTCCAAGGTGTTGCCTTAAATCCTTGCGCAAATTGACTTAATAAAAGTCCATTTTGTTCTATCTCTGCTAATAGTTTTTTATTTACAGCAGGGTATTTTATATCGATTCCACATGGCAATATTGCAATGGTATTAGAAGAGCCTGCTCCATTATGAGCAATAGCGTCAATTCCCATCGCTCCACCACTGACAATGCAAACACCATGTTTTGAGAGAGAGGAAGCAAGTCTGTGTGTCATGATTTTAGAGTAGCTTGTAGGTCGTCTTGTTCCGACAATGGAGATTTTATGAGCCTTTAAAAGTTCAAGACGACCCTCATAAAAAAGCTCGCTAGGATAGCTTTTCATCGAAGAGAGTTCTGTGATGGTATCTTGAACTAATGGCATATCAATACAACTTATTTACATATACTAACTCTACATCCCGCAATAACTTTTTAGACTCGTTTAGGGCGAGTATAGTATTGGCATGTGGATGTCCTATCGCTATTGCATTACCATGGAGTTTAGCTAATTTTATAGCTACTTTTATCTGCTCTTTTATGTAAGGAATATCCGCGTGATGATCCAAAAAGACATCCCTTGCCACATATTTTAAGCCAAAATTACTCATCACTTTTGGAGCTTTTGTTTGTGAAGATGTCCTACTGTCTATAAAGTTGATTCCCTCTTTTTTAAGTGAGAAGATCAACCTATTCATAGCAAGTTCATCCGATGTGAACTTACTCCCTGTGTGATTATTTATATAGTGAACACGTGGAAACAATTTTTTTAACTCTTTAATTCTCTTTGAAATCACGCTTTGAGAATCATCTGTGTGCAAAGTGAAGGGTTCTTCTTTTGAAAAACTCTGTGCTTCCATGGGGAGGTGAACCATATAAAAGCTCTCTTTTGCTGCTAGTTTTGCAGAGTCTGGACGCGCAGCTCTTGGAGGCAAAAAGCTCATCGTGATAGGAATACCCAAACTTTTAATTGCATTTATATGAGAAGTAATAGATACATCATCAATAATAATCGCCAATCTTGCTTTTTTGGATGTCGCTTGAATATCTCTGTTGATGTAAGGCATTTCACTAACAGAAGCATCATCTAGTTCATGCGCAGCTCCACTATACTCTTTCTCTGGATTTTTCAAAACTTCATGCTTTGGAAGTTCTGTATAAGCGCTCTCTTTTTTCAGAACCTCTTTTAACCTATCATTGACACTGGATTGAGTATATTTTGTAGCCTCTTCTGCTTTTTTCAGCACAGCAAGTCTTTTCTCTTTTTCTATAATATTTTGTTTTTTAGCATCCTCTTTTGCTTTTGTATAGCCAAAATAATATCCTCCAACAAGAAGCGTTAAACAAAGCGCGAGTATCGCCAATATCCATGCTATATAAGTTAATATCTTTGAACTCTTTGTATGCACTACTTTTTTTCTTTTTGCCATTACTTTCTCCCTAATATTTGTTAAGTATACTTTATCTACACATGCCTACGCTCATTGCATTGCAAATTGTCATCTATTTTTATCAATTTTATTTTTAAAGTTATAGCATTTAAAAATAAATTCTAGCTTCTTATTTAAAGAGTAACACTCTACTTAAAATCTCTTTATTGTAGCTTTAAGTATATCTGTAGTATAATCCAGCGTTCCTTTCTCTTTGTATCACTTATTGTAGTGATATATACATATCCGAAAGGGAAACAAAGCCTTCATTGGCGATATACCAAAGGGAGATTATACTCTATGAGACATTACGAAAACCTAGTAATCGTAAAACCGACACTTACAGCAGAAGAAATTCAAGCAAACATTCAAGCTATCGAAGACATTATCACTTCAAATGGTGGTGAAATCGCAACTACAAACCCAATGGGAATGAGAAAATTAGCTTATCCTATTAACAAAAATGAGCGTGGATATTACCATGTTATCTATTACTCTGTTGCTCCATCTGCAATTACAGAAATTGAAAGACGTTTCCGTATTAATGAAGAACTTCTTCGTTTTGTTACTATCAAATATGATACTAACCGTGAAATAGCTGCATGGAATCATTTAGTTTCAAAAGCTAAAAAAGCTGCTGAAGCACCTGCTAAAACTGAAGCTCCAGTAGCAAAAGAAGAAGCACCAGAAGCAGAAGTACCTGCAACTGAAGCACCAGCAACTGAAGAAGCGGCAGCTGAGTAATCAGTAAAGCCTAAGCAATTAAGGAAAGCCCATGTTTAATAAAATAATTTTAGTTGGAAACTTAACTCGCGATATCGAACTTAGATATTCTCAAGGCGGTATGGGTATAGCAAAAACTGCTATAGCTACAAGCCGTAAATTCACCAACAATGGTGAGAAAAAAGAGGAGATATGTTTTGTTGACATTACATTCTTTGGAAGAAGCGCAGAAGTAGCAAACCAATACCTTCGAAAAGGGAGTAAAATCCTAGTTGAAGGAAGATTAAACTTTGAGCAATGGGTCGATCAAAATGGACAGAAACGTTCTAAACACTCTGTAACAGTTGAAACTATGCAGATGTTAGATTCAAAAGGTGATAACCAAAATTCTAACTATGCTCCTTCCAATATGGATAGTGGTGAATATTATGAGCCTCAGCAAGGCAGAGAGCAAAGCTATCAAAAGCCTGCTCAAGCAGCGTATGGAAATAATGAACCAGTAGTGAAACAAAGTTATCAGCAACCAAGCTACAACAATCAGGCTCGTGAGCAAAGTCGTCAGATGCCAAGCCGTGATTCTGTACCTGTGATTGACATTGATGAAGATGAAATTCCATTTTAGAAATAGATAATTAAAGGTAATAACATGTCAGAAAAAAGAAAGTACAAAAAAAGATATTGTAAATATTGTGAATCAAAAGTTGATTTTATGGATTATAAAGACGCAGGATCACTTCGTTTTTCACTTTCAGAAAGATATAAAATCATGCCTCGTCGTTTAACAGGTAACTGTAAACGTCACCAAGACATGATTACTATAGTTATTAAAAGAGCTCGTGCAGCAGCATTAGTTCCTTACACTGTAACTAGAAAAACAGTTGTATCTGCACCATTCGAAAATCTTAGATAGGTTTTCTTAGGTGCTTATGCACCGCAACCACTCAAAAAACAGTTCAACTCTCCTCCAAAACATTCAAATCAAACTATGGGAATATTTCTTGCTACTAGTAGAGTAAAAAAGTATGCAAATGAAATCTATAATCCTTTTCCTTTCTCTTAGCCTTGTGCTTCTTGCTAAACCAACAGACTTTTCTATTATTGTAGATAAACCATTTGATGGTGCATTATTGGATATTACTCAAGACTACGATAGAGAGATAAGTGCTGTTGGTTTTTCAAAAGATTATAAGATGAAATCTAATAGAAAGAGTTCTACCTACACAAATGCTTTTGATTATTTAAAGAGTGTCTCAAACAGTAATGATTCTCAGATAACACTTGTAAAAGTGGATAGCTCTGCAAATATAATCATTAATGAAACAGTCAGCTTATTAAAATGTAATGAAGCAGTCGCCGTTGTCAAAACTCCTAATAATGGTTATTTTATCGGTGGTTCTACACTTGATGGATCACTGTTAATCTTAAAATTAGACTCTAATGCCAATGTAATCTTTACAAAAACATTTGGAACCAACAACCATGATAAGATGAATAATCTTATACTCCTACGTGATGGTGGTGTTCTAGCAATCGGTTCTTCCACAACTACTAGATCAAGAAAAGACAATTTATTTGAAACAGGTCTTGGATTAAATGATATTTACCTCACTAGATTTTCTAAAGATGGAAGAGAAATATGGAGCAAAAAGTATGGAACGGAATTTGATGACATAGGAATCGATGCAGTAGAAGCAAACGATGGTTCTATCGTAGTTATAAGCACAACAAGTAATGATACAAATAGAGATGTAACCTTTATGCGTGTTGGAGAAAATGGAAATAAAATTTGGCTCAAACAGTATAGAACAAAAGAACTCATTACTCCTCATAAAATTATACGATTAGCAGATAATAACTTTCTCGTCTCTCTTAGTCAAATCAATGATATGAATAAAGAGGAGATTCGACTTATTAAATTTGATTTACAAAAAAATGTACTTATAGACAAAAATATACCTACAACCTATTCTAGTGTTTTAAATGATATAAAAGAGTATTCAGATGCAACGCTTATTGGTGTCGGATATGTAAAAGATGCATCCAATACAGATGGACTTGTTATGTTATTAGATAGTGATTTATCACTTCAAGTTCAAGAGCATTATGGTGAGAGCAATTATGATGTGTTTAATGCAGTTGCAATACTCAACAACTCCCAATCTGCAGTAGCAGGCACCCATACTAATAGTAATTCTCAAGAATCAAACATGTGGATTGTTAAACTCAACCGAGATGCTACACTTGCCCAGAAATCTCTTAAGAGCAGTGATTTTTATAATAAACTTTGTGCCATTTTCAAAGAAGAGATAGAGTCGAAGTTATTAAGTATCAAAAAAGATTTATCTATAGAACTCACATCTACACCACTCAACTTTAAAGTTTCAGAGTTTGAATTGACAAAGGAACAAAAAATATTTTTAACAAAATTTTCAAAAAAACTTATCCCATTTTTACATGCAAATCAAAATTTTATTGAGACAATGGAGATAAATGGTCATACATCAAGTGAATGGGGAGATGCAGACTTTTCAAAGCGTTACTTAAAAAATGAAAAGTTATCTTTAGAGCGTTCTTTTTCTGTATTAACACATATATTCCAAAATCAAACTAATCAAACACAAGCATGGCTTACAAAAGTACTTAGAGGTAGTGGTTATAGTTATAGCAAGAAGATTGTTTTTACTCAGACAGAAGATAGAGAGAAATCAAGAAGAGTCTCTTTTAAAATTATATTACAAAATAAAGAAGTAGAATAGAGAGTTAGATATTCAGAAATACTCTGAATATCTAGTTAATAGTTTATATTAACCACAAGATGGAACTTCACCATCTGATGCATATTTCCAACAGAAATCATATAAATCATCTATATCTTTTTGTTTCATTTTTTCAATTTTTTTCGCGCCGCTTGGACAAACTTTTGACCAACCTTTTAAGAGTTCACCCTCTTCTTTCATGGTTGCCCATGTGTCACGGTCATTGCTCGCAGCAAAATTAGCACCTGTTTTTAAGCCATCTTTTTTACAAACTTTCAATTTTTTAAGGTAGTACTTTTGACCTTTGGCAGCATCGGCCATTGCACTTGTTGTAAATACTGAACCAGCTATCATTGCAGCTAATAGTAGAGACGTTTTCTTTGTCATTTATCTTTCCTTTATGTGATAGATTTGTGATATTCTACTGATTGTAAGATAAATTATAGATTAATATTATATTATTTATAAAAAAATTACTATATTATTCTCTTAATACTCTTCATCTTTTTGCAACGTTGATTCTTTAAAAGAGAGTCTCGTTTTGTCTTGTTTTAGCTTTTTGTAGAGATTAAATTTCGCCTGAGCAAATTTCTCATCATCCAAAGAAAACTCTTTTTTCATCTCATCTTCTGCAATATTTGCACTATCCATAGCAAAAAGTTTTAACTCTTTTTTTGTAAGTTTAGCTTTTAAGATTCCGTATAACACTTTATCATCACTCACAATATCTTCACTTGACATACTACAAAATTGACTCAACTTTTCTCTAAAATTGTTCTCTTTATTGTATTGTCTCCAAACAGAATTTTCTAACATATATTTCTCCTATATTTTTTGTAAAATTTGAGTCAAGTCTTTCGTCTCAACTATAATGTTCGCTTCTTTTTTTAAAATCTCTCTAGCACAAAAAGCAACTCTTTTTCCAGCATGTGCAAACATAGATAAATCATTTGCTCCATCTCCACAAACAAGAGTCTCTTGTTCATTGATTCCAAGAATGTTCTGTATTCTTACAAGCATGTCGCCCTTTGAATAGTTAAACATCATATCTCCGCCAACTAAACCAGTCAATTTTCCATCTTTTGTATGAAGAATGTTTGAAAAATCTGCGTCATACCCTAAAATATCTTTTGCATAGCCAGTAGCACTTCTAAACCCTCCACTAAAACAAATAACTTTTATACCTCTACTTTTCAACTCAGCAATCGTCTCTTTTGCTCCAGGCATATAAGGTAAATTGTGACTAATCTTCTCAACAACAGAGTAATCAAGCCCTTTTAAAAGCCCTACTCTTTGCTGAAGTGATTCAAAAAAGTCAAGTCTTCCCGACATAGCTTCTTCTGTAATATAAGCAACTTTTTCGCCGATACCCAACTCTTCTGCAAAAAAATCTATTGTCTCACCATCCATAAGCGTCGAATCAAAATCAAAAACAGCCAATTTCAACATATATTTTTTCTCTCTTTGTTATAATGCTGCAATTATAGCGGATTAGGATTTTTTTTGTTTAATAAACTACTTGATAAATTAAAACACGGCACTTTTATTTCATTGGAGACAACTCCAGGACACTCTCCTCTTTTTTCACCAACAATTGAGAAGATAGCTTCTCTTGAACTTGATAAATATGTGGATGCTTTTTCTACCACAGACAACCCATTAGCAAAGCTCAAATACAACTCTTTATTTGCCGCAAAAATGTTACAAGATAGATTCAACAAACCTGTTATTGCGACTATGAGCATGAGAGATAGAAACAAAATAGCGCTTCAGTCGGATTTGCTTGGTGCAAATGAAGTAGATATAAGAACGATACTCGCTCTTACTGGTGACCCTGCAACCATTTCAGATCAACCGCACACTAAAGGTGTCTTTGAGGCAGACAGCTCTATGCTCCTCGACATCATCGCATGTTTTAACAGTGGCATAGACTATGCTGGCAAGCCGCTGACGCATAAACCTCAAGAGATATTTCCATTTGCAGTTGTCAACGCTTACTCAAAAAACCCGAAGACACTGCAAAAAAAGATGCAAAAGAAGATTAAACATGGAGCATGTGGAATCATCACACAACCCGTGTATGATTTAGAAAATGCAAAGAGACTTTTGGAGCTTAAAGAGGCGGCGAACAAAGAGTGTTCTTCTGAGGGGAGAGAGGCTGAACTTATTTTAGGGATTTTTCCTATTACAAAACTTCGTACAGCTCAATTTTTAGCCACGCATGTTCCAGGCATCAATGTGCCAAACAGTTGGATAGAAGCCCTTAGAAGTGCAAATGAAAAAGGCTCTGAAGAGGAGTATAAAGTTGGACTTGAACTCAGCAAAAACCTCTTTGATGAGATAAAAGATTTGCACCCTAAAATCCACTTAATGACTGCTAACCAGTTTCAAATAGCGAAAGATATATTGGTATAAATAAGGAAAAAAATGATTGATTTAAAACTATTACAAAAAGATTTTGATACCCTGAGTGCAAAACTAACACGCAAAGGTGTAGATATTACGCTTTTAGAAAATTTAAAAACTAAAAACGAAGAGTTAAAAGCAGCAAAAGTAGAGTTTGAAACTCTTCAAGCCGCACAAAATAGCATGAGTAAAGAGTTTGGTATTTACAAAAGCCAAGGCAAAGATATAAGTGAGTTAAAAGCAAAAGTCGATGCAAACAAAATTAAAATAAGCGAAGCCCTTGAGATTCAAAGAGTCAAACAAGAAGAGCTTGAGACAATCGCTATGGCTGTACCAAATATTCCAGATGACAATGTTCCAGATGGAGCAGATGAAGAGGATAATGTAGAGATTAAAAAAGTGCTTACGCCTCCTACTTTTAACTTTACTCCCAAAGAGCACTGGGAGCTAGCAGAACAAAATGGCTGGATAAACTTTGAAAAAGGTGCAAAGCTTGCTGGAAGTCGCTTTAGCGTAGCCTATGATATGGGTGCAAAACTAGAGCGCGCACTTATTAACTTTATGCTTAACTTCAACTCTAAAAGAGGCTATACAGAGATAAGTGTTCCTCACTTAGTCAATAGAGCTGCACTAGAGGGAACAGGTCAACTTCCAAAGTTTGAAGATGATTTATATAAAGTGGATAACCAAGACCTCTTTTTGATACCAACAGCGGAAGTTCCTCTTACAAATCTTTTTCAAGATGAGATTATCCCTGCGGAGAGCCTTCCTATAAAGATGACGGGCTACACTTCATGCTACAGAAAAGAGGCAGGTGCGGCAGGTCGCGACACCAGAGGGATGATAAGACAACATCAATTTCACAAAGTCGAGTTAGTTACCATTGCCAAACCCGAAGAGAGTGATGCTATTTTTGAAGAGATGGTTCAAACTGCTTCAGATGTTCTCACAGCCTTAGAACTTCCACATAGAATCGTAAGACTTTGTACAGGAGATTTAGGTTTTGGTGCGGCGACTACTATCGACTTAGAAGTTTGGCTCCCAGGACAAAATACTTACCGTGAAATCTCTTCTATCTCTAACACACGCGATTTCCAAGCAAGACGCGCAAAAATCCGTTATAAAGATGGAACTAAAAACTCTTTTGTACATACACTCAACGGTTCCTCTTTAGCTGTTGGAAGAACCATGGTCGCTATCATGGAAAACTTTCAAAATGAGGATGGGAGCATTACACTTCCTAAAGCTTTAGATCCTTATTTAAACTAAAATGAGCTTGTGCGCTTAGAGCACAACCGATGAATCCAAGATTTTGTGCTCACCTACTGCAAGATCTTCAACTCCGTGTTCTCCAACACGGATTCTATGAAGTGCTACTACTTTGTTTCCAACTGCACCAAACATTCTCTTTACTTGATGGTATTTTCCTTCACAGAGTTCTACGCGGACAACTTTGTCACTCACCTGCTCCATCTTTGCAGGAAGAAGCGGCTTTTTTTCACCTTTTAAGAGAAGTGTTCCAGATGCAAACAGCTCTGCTTCATCCCCTTTTAATGGCTGAAAAAGAGTTACTTCATAGAGCTTTGTTGTGTCACTTTTTGGACTACTTAAGCGATGGTTGAGTCCTCCATCATCTGTTAATAAAATCGCACCTGTTGTATCGCCATCGAGTCTGCCAATCGTTGAGATTTTAGGATTTCTTCGTTGCCAACGCTCAGGCAAGAGAGAGTAGATAAGAACGCCTGCATCTTCATGTGAACAGATAACTCCACTTGGTTTATGCATTAAAATCGTGAGTGTCTCTGGATCAAGTGGCTCTTCATTAATAGTCACATCATTATGGTAAACTTTTTTATCTGTTTGGAAAAGTCGAATACCTCTAACACACACACGAAATATCTTTACAAATTTTTTCGCTTCACTTCTTGAGCAATACCCTAAACTTGAAAGATGTGCATCTACTCTTTTATAACTATTTTGCATTTTTACTACTTTTGTTGACTCTATTTATGAGTGCTATTATACACTAGAGTTCTGCTACTAAAAGCTTATTATCTTGGCATGTGGAAATAGATTTTCTGCCTCAAAAAAACTCCTAAAATATTGCAACTGCAAAACAAAAAAAACGATGTATTATTCTGAATATATATGAAGTAAAAGGATACTCTAAATGGCTAATTTAACAGTGGGAAAACAGGCACTTAAGCCTTTTGTACTCAACACAAAAACAATAATAGAAAAATATCTCTCTAAACTAACAATTGACATTAGCGACTACACTTTTGCGGCAAACTATATTTGGCTTGCAAACAGCAGTGGCTTTTATGCAATCATCAACAAATGTTTTTGTCTCTTTATCATGACAGGGGGAGAACTCACTATGCTACTGCCTCCTTTAGGAAAGAAAAAATATATTACAGATGCTATGATAAAGTGTTTTACTATCATGAACGCGAACAACAGTTCCCCTTATTATGCCCGTATTGATTATGTCCAAACTTCAATGATTGAAGAGTTTGTTCACTCTACTGATGAGGCTGAGAATATGTTTGAAATGCTGGAAAACTATGTTGTCGAAAAAAAATTAGTGGATTATATCTATGAAGTTGATAGTTTAATCAACCTGAGTGGAAATAGCTATCACACAAAGCGAACGGAGATAAACAAGTTTACAAAATCCTACCATGACTATACGATTGAGCCTCTTGATTGTGTAAAACATAAAGATGGAATTATGAACTTATTTAACAAATGGGTTTCGGATAGAGTCAAATACATGCCAAAAGAGGAGGCTGAAGTTTTCTTAGAAGGGATTCATCAAGAGCGTCATGCTGTAAAACAGATGTTAAAAGATTATGAGTATCTCTCACTTATTGGTTTAGTTATCTACATCAATGGCGAAATAAAAGGCTTTACTGTTGGTGAACGCATCAATGAGGATACGGCTACGGTCATTATTGAAAAAACTGATTTTGAGGTTCTTGGCTGTGCACAGTTTATATTCCGTGAATTTTCAAAAATGCTCAAAGAGCATTATGGTGCAAAATATATCAATGTAGGGGATGACATGGGGTTTGAGAACCTTCGTAAAGTAAAAATGTCCTATCGTCCTTATAAGCTTGTACCAAAATACACTATTTACCAAAAATGATACTTCGCAAAGCAGTTCTAAGTGATGCCTCACAGCTCTATAACTTAGAAAAAGAGCTTTTTACAGAGGAGAATTTTCCTCTCTCAAAAAGATCTTTTGTTTATCACATAGAGCACAACCTTTTATATGTGGTTGAGATTGAGGGCAGTATCGCAGGATATATTTTAGTTTTGATTCGACGTGCAAATGCTAAACTCTACTCCCTTGGAATAAGTGAGCAACACCGTGGTAAAAAGATTGCGCTTACACTCTTTGAGAATATTTTTAAAGAGTTACTTACTATGGGCTTTAAGAAGACTCTTCTTGAAGTTCGCACAGATAATCAGGGTGCGATTGCTTTATACAAAAAAGTTGGATTTCAAATAAAAAAAACGCTTCCATCTTTTTATCTTGATGGATGCGATGCCTATCTTATGGAGCTAGAACAGAACACGCAAAAAAGTTGCTAAATAACGAAAATAACAATCTCATAGACTATAACTTATAATTGAGTCTCTTTTGTGATAGAATTGTACTTACAAAATTCAAAGGTCTATTTATGAACAATCAAACAACTTTAGAAAAACTAAGTGAAAAAATTACAACAATTGTAGAAAAATACAATGCATTAAAAACTGAAAACGAGAGCTACCGCACGGAGTTAATAACTCTAAAATCAGAGACAGCACTTAAAGACCAAGAGATAGAAAAGTTGACAGAACAAAATGTGATGAAAGATTTGGAGATAGAAGAGATTGTCAAAAAAATAGAAAATATTTTAGGCTAAAACAATGAGTAAAAAAATAGGTTTGCATATAGGTGGTCGTCGCTTTGATGTAGATGTTGAAGAAAATTTTGCTCTTTTTTTAGAGAAGAAGATGGCACTTGATTTCAACGTTGGCGGCAACAATGACCTTAAAACTTTACTCCAAGCATACATAAGAAAAAACCATGAACTCTACCAACAAGAGCAAACAATAGAACTCTTGTTAAAGAAGTTAGAAGAATAAGTTTTAATTTAGAATAATATAAGCTAAGAGTGCTATAATTTCGTCCTCTAATAAGAGATGGTGTGCGCTCGTAGCTCAGCTGGATAGAGCACTGGTTTGCGGTACCAGCGGTCACATGTTCGAATCATGTCGGGCGCACCATACTTACTTACAAATTCCCTAAAAAATATTTAATCAAACCTTCTCATTTTAATAATTGGCAATATTTTGGATATAATTGTTGCTGTAATTTCCAACTTCCATACAATAGACATGAATAATAATATTAATGGAAACAAAGCAATCCTTCGAAGTGCCTGCGTCTGGGCTTCTAATATCAAATCAAGTACATAGATGGAGTGGAATCTATGTACGACAGTTGAGACAATGTTAAAAGGAAAACTCTCATGCAAGAATATATATTGAAAAACGATGATTTTTTAGTCTCACAAACGGATGAAAAAGGAACTATATTATTTGCAAATGATGACTTTTGTAAAATAGCTGGGTACAAGCTAGATGAGTTGATTGGAAAACCACACAACATAGTAAGACACAGTGATATGCCTCGTGCTGCCTTTAAAGATTTATGGGACACTGTAAAAGAGGGGAAAGTATGGAATGGTTATGTAAAGAACAAAACCAAAGATGGTGGACACTACTGGGTTTACGCAACTGTTTATCCTATGTATAATGAAGTTATGCGTCAAAAAACATACATGTCATGCAGGAGAAAACCTTCAAAAGAAGAAATTGAAGCAGCTCAACAATTATATAAAACATTAAGATAGGGATATTCAAATGAATCATTTACAAAAGAATATAATTATAGCCGTAGTATTTGCAACTGTAATAGCATCTATGTTTTTAACAGCTTCAAGCATCATTCAGGCAGTTGTGGGTGTAGTAGGATTTTTTACTGTAATGGTAGTAAATATGCAAATAGGTTCCAAGGGTTCTACTCTTTTAAATCAAAAAAGATTAGAACTGATAGAGATGATAGAATTTAAGAGAAATAAAGTAGAGATAAACGAACATGCAACTGATGAAGCAGAAAAAAATTTTAATCAGGTTGTAACAAGTTATCAATCCGCTGTTTTAGAGGACACCAGAGTAGCTGGAGAAATGGTTCTTATCTCAGACAAAGTTTCTAAAGGTCACTACTCATGTCGCATTGCTGCTGACACTAAAACCCCCTATGTTCATGTACTCAGAAATAGTATGAATAATATGCTAGCTTCATCGGAGAAAAATTTAGATAATGCTATTGCTACACTCAAAAGTTTTTCTGATGGTTCCTTTGCAACACGAAGCGTTGTAAATGTTGAAGCAAAAATGGCTGATTTATTGAACAACATCAATTCACTTGGTCAATCTCTAGAAGATATGCAGAAGCAAAATGAAGATTCTAACAAGACTATAATAGAGTCCTCACAAGCCCTTAATGCAACTATCGAAAATATTACAAATACAACCATAGTAGATTTTAAAGATATGATAAATGATATTGTTGAACGTATTCATGATGTTTCTCAAAAAGAGAATGAGATGGTTAATAATCTTCAAGCGCTTGTGCACCATGCGAATGAGACAAAAAATATCTTAAGCACCATAGGGGATATTGCTGAACAAACAAATTTATTGGCTCTAAATGCTGCTATTGAAGCTGCACGGGCAGGTGAACATGGACGTGGATTTGCCGTTGTAGCGGATGAAGTGAGAAAGCTTGCTGAGCGTACACAAAAAAGTCTTGCAGAAACGACAGCTACAACAAATGTTCTTATCCAATCTATTTCTGATAGTTCAGATGCCCTCAACAGAAATGCAAATGAAGTGAATGAGATATCTGATTCTGTAAACGAAGTAAGCAATAAAATGGATGAGATTATAGATACTTTAAATGGTTTGTCAAATTAAATATAAATAGAGGGCATTGTAAATGCCTTCAACTTAACAAAAAGCTTTTGACTTCTCACAAACTTCACAAACTTCACAAACTTCACAAATTCCATAAAAATCCATAGAAATGGCTATTTCAGCCTTTTAAAGAGCTATTTTTTTAGATTTTAAATCTTGGGAAAAAATATTAAAAAATAACATGGTTCAAGGGCGAGAATAATAAGAGTATGCTGAATCACTGCAAATTAAAAGCAACAGTTTGCAATAAAAGGAGTTAACATGTTAAAAGTTACCCGTAAAAAAATCTTTGTTTGGTGTGTACTTATGCTGATGAGCATTTTTGTGAGTGGGTGTGATAATGGAAATCCAATTCTTGGACAAGCTCCTACATCTACAGATCCTTCAGTAACAGCGCTTACTACTCCCACAGTCATTGCTATAGCACCTAAAAACAATGTTGTTAATGTGTCCCGTAATATTAGAACAATTACAGCCGAATTCAGTCTGCCTATGGATGCATCCACTCTGACTACAGCTAGCTTCACGCTTTCAAAAGGAACTCCAGCTGTACTCGAAACAGGAGGAGCTGTTAGCTATGCAAATAAAATGGCAGAGCTTACTCTGGCTACACTCCCTATCTTAGATGCGAATACAGTTTATACTGCTACAGTTAGCACTGCAGCTACGAGTATAGATGGAGTTGCACTCGCAAGTGATTATGTTTGGTCATTTACAACAGGCTTAGTTGCTGATTTAACGAAGCCTACTGTTCTCTCAACTAGCCCAAGAAATGGGGATCTCAATATATCAATCAAAAAGATTGTAACTGCTACTTTTAGCAAGGAAATGAGACCCTCATCCATCACTGCAACTGCACCATCGACTTTTACTCTGATAGATACAAACACATCGCTTAATGTAGATGGAAATGTATCCTACTCGGTAGTGAACAAGATTAGTTCTTTTAAACCAGTTGCAAATTTAACAGCAGATACAAATTACACTGCTAAAATAACAACTGTTGCAGAAGATTTGGATGGCAACACAATGCTCAATGATTACAATTGGACTTTTGCAACAGCAGCAGCAAGTGTACTTGTGGAACTTGTGCCTCTCGCTCAAGCTTCAACGTATGGAATCGCTGCTACAGCTGGTGTAACAAATACGCTTACCACGCCTAATACACAGATAGATGGAAATGTTGTCTTAAACCCTCTCGACCAATGTAATGCTGTTACAGTAGATAATGCTGGTGGTTTTGGTCTTTGTGGCGGTGCTGCTCCTGCAATCAATGGAACAGTTGTCACAATAACTTATCCAGATACAGTAACTGCACAAAACATTACAGATGATTTACGTGCAGCCTATCTCAGTATTACTCCTGCAAATATGCCTGGAGGAACTTCCATAGCAGCAGGAACAACCTTAGGTGCTCCAATAGGAAATGCACTTGTTGAGGGAGACAACCTCTTTTATACTGGTGTCTATACATCTAACACCTCTATTCTTATTACAGGGGACTTGACTATTGATGCACAGGATGACCCAAATGCTACCTTCGTTTTCCAATCCGCTTCAACTGTTGGTACAGCACCTAATGCTCGCATACTCTTAGTCAACGGTGCAAAAGCATCCAATATCTGGTGGCAAGCGGGTTCAGATGCTACACTCCAAACAAACACTACTTGGAATGGCAATATCCTTGCATATAGAGATGTCACAATGAAAACAGGTACAAGCTCATGTGGTAGATTGTTTGCAGGTGCGTTTACAGATGGTGCATTTGTGTTTGACTCTAACCGTGTTTCAGTACCAGGAAACGCATCTTCACCTGTAGGGTGTCAGTAAAAAGAGTACCTTGTAGATACAAACTTGAAGGATGCTTTCTGATAGTTTGTATCAAAACATAGAAGATGTTCCCTGCTATCTTTGCAATATTTAGTAGGAAATTTTAATACTTAGAGGAGAAAAAAATGAAATCCACAGTTATTAGAGCTGTAAAAACAGCTAGTTTTTTACTGTTAGCAATCTCTGCAAATCCATTGATGGCAGAAACGACAACAGATTATAGTTTAGGCTGGTATATGGGTGCTAACATCGGTATGTCAGCTACAAAGATAGATGAAGAAACAATTACTCAAAACTTAACAAATCCTTCGTACACCGATCATAACCGTAACCTTGGTTACAAGCTTTTTGGAGGCTATGCGTTTAACAATTATTTTGCCCTAGAGGGTGGTTACTTTAATCTCGGAACATTTGACTACTCTCTCACTACCTCTGGTGGAACCTTAGATGGTGAAATCGAAGTGATGGGAATCAACATAGATGCAGTTGCTCTTTATCCTCTCACAGAAAATTTTTCACTCTTTGGTAGAGTAGGAGCACATTATGCGCAAACAAAGGACACTTTTCTCTCAACAGGAACAATCTCTGTAGCAGACAACAATCCTGACAAAAATGCTTTAAACTATAAGTTTGGAGCTGGAGTTCAGTTTGCTATAACAGATGCGATGGATATACGCCTAGAAGCAGAACGCTATCGGATTAACGATGCAGTGAATAATGATGGAGATATAGACCTCTACTCCATTGGTCTTACTTATAGATTTGGTGTTACCAAAGAAGTTGTTCCTGTTCAAAAAGTGGTCATTGTAGAAGAGGAAGAGATAATTATTGTAGTAACAGAACCTGCCGCTCCAGAGAAGATAAAAGAGTCTATAACAAAGAAGAAAACAGTTATTCTAGTTTTTGAGGATATCCATTTTCAGTTTGACGAGTCTGCACTTAGTAAAGAGGCAAAAAGTGCACTTAAAAAAGACATTTCTCAACTGAGTGAAAATCCTCAAATAACAATGCTTATCTCTGGCTATACATCTGAAATGGGTACTAAGGAATACAACCAAAAGTTGAGTGAAAGAAGAGCACAAGCTGTTAAAGATTATCTCGTTGAAGAGAAGCTTATTAAAAAAGAGAAAATTTTTATCATTGGATATGGAGAGACTAGACCTACACTCGATGAGCCTAAACCAGGAAGGATTCATTCAAAAGCAGCAAAAGCGAACATGCGAGCTTATATAAAAATCATCTACAACTAATTTAGGTTTTTATCTACAAAAGGAGGCAGGCATGCTTTGGGGTATCGCACTTATTCTATTACTGTTATGGGCTTTAGGCTTGGTTACGAGTTACACAGTAGGTGGATTTATCCACCTATTGCTCGTGATTGCAATCATTGTTGTTCTTATCCGAATCATTCAGGGAAGACGACCGCTCTAACGAGCAAAAAAAGGAAATACTATGAAAAATTTTAAAATAGCAGCACTTACTACTCTTCTCCTCATCACACTTTCGGGATGTTTTGCTGAGAAAGCACCTACTACAAGTGACTTTATGCGTATGCATGCACTCGATGAAAAAGAGACAAGCGTTGATCAAAAAGCGATAGCCAAAGAGTGGGATCGCGGATTGAAACTCAAAGTATCTGGCGAAAGCAAGATTAAAAATGGTGAAGCGCTTGTAAAAAGTGGAGACCATGATATGACTGTCGGAAAACAGAACATCGAACTAGGGGAAAAAGAGATTGCTGAGGGAACAAAGATTATGGATGATAGTGAGCGTAGTTTTGGAGAAAAATATCCAGAGTTAAAGCTCAACCTTCATAAATAGAGTCTCTCATTATTAGCATGTGGAAATGTAGTTTTTTATTTCCACATGCCAAAGGTTTTGCTCTTACTAAAAATAAATGATGAAAACTACACTAAATCTAAGGAACGTGTAGCATAGGGTAACAGGTATTCAGGGAATTAGATTTTTAAAATAGCTGTCTTGACATATTGGGGTGGTATACTATAATCTCTCTATATAATAAAAGGGAGAAAAAGCGTATGCAAAACAATATAAAAAGCTTTGAAGAGGTTACTTCCTCTTTAGATAAGTTACACTTAGATGATATTAAAAATCCAGACCACTCCTCCCATCTCTTTAAAACTACAAAATACACCCTTTTGATTATACGCTTTTTTGAACTCGATGGTGAGGGGCTCAAGGGGGTTTCTACGCCCTATTTGTTCCTTGAAAATGCTATCTACATCTACAACAGAGATGAAAACAATTTTTTACAAATTGCCAATCATGAGGCACTCATGCACTCTATTGAGATAGAACTAAGACAATCAGAGTTGTTAATAAAAAAATATATACAAGAGAGTGACCTTCTGGAAGATGGGCTCTATACGCGTAAGATTCCATCGATATTTTTAGATGTTTGGTTTGATTTGAAAAAAGACTTAACACGCGTGGAGCGAATCTTAGACCGTGCGGATGAAGTTTTACAAGAGTACATGAGTGATTTTGGAAAAAGTGAAAATTTTCCAAAAGAGTCTTTTATAAATATCATAGAGCATATAGGGCGCTACCAGCGTTTAGCAAGTCTAAACACAGCAAAACTAGACACACTCTACAGCTACTATAACTCTCTTAAAAACGATAAAATCAACACAAATATCTACGCACTCACAGTCCTCTCAGGCGTTTTTTTACCGCTCAATCTTGTCGTTGGTTTTTTTGGTATGAACACAGAAAACCTCTTTTTCAGCGGAAACCCAGAGGGAACCCTCAATGTTGTAAATATCTTACTCTTTATGTTCGCAACCCTCCTCATTCTCTTCCCTTTAGTCAAATTTTTAGAGAGGTATGTTCTCCAAAGAGTCCTAGGCAAATCCAATCTCTACAACAAGCTAATAAGCAATATTAAAAAAATAACAACTATAGGGGAGTGATGGCGGAGTTGTTTAGGGTGTGATGTTTGGCATGTGGAAATGTTATTAGTTTTATTTCCACATGCCGAAGGTATTTATAATCTGGTAACTGAGGCGTGCTAGAAAATATTTTAATTTTTAATTATGTACCCTGTCCCCTTAATTCTCACACACCACCATTAACACTATTGCATACATTTAACTTTTCAGTGAGAGAAAATATCACTCGCCTTTCCCCTTATTGATAAGTCACATTAAAACTAATAGAACCATCAGCATTTCTCGATACACCATCAAGCGTAATACCCGAACTTGTACCATCAGCAAAGTTAGAACTCGCTGTCAATGAATTTGGCGACATTACTACTGCATTGCCCTCATAAAATAAAGTAGTAGCCACATCGGGCATTGTGTTATGAAACGCATCTTTGTAATCAATGTTTGTATTTCCATCTGCCTCAATTACTTCTACCATTCTGTTTGTCTCGTCTGTATTATCAGTCTTATTTTCATTTACACGAAGCACTAATAACCCACTATTTAGATTATCCCAACCCGAAATAATAGGATTTCCTCTCTCTGCAACAGCTACATAGTTCTCAACTAAAAAGTATTCATTCGGTCTGCTTGTGTTAATTTTAATAACATTATACGTCGTTAGATTTGCAGGAATAGAAACTAAACCATTCGTACTTGCATTAATCTCTTGTGGAACAACTAATCCTGCTTTGATTTGAGTGTAAGCATTTGCCAAGGCAGGGGAATCACCCGCTCTATCTCCACGAGTCACATCAAAACCATGTGCTCCACCGCTCATCATCCCAAAATTTCCTATACCTCTTGTTGTGTTGTCAAGGTCATAGATGTCAATAGAGTTGTAAAGGGCATGATGAAGTTCGTGAGCAACAATTCCAACAGTTGCGATTTGTGTGCCGTGAAGTTCACCTATTGTAATATCTCCTGCTTTGACAACAATATCTAGTAGTTTAACCGCATCTTGTGTGTAGAAAGGCATAAAACCGCTCATCCATCTTCCCCAAACAGAGCCATTATGTGCTTTATCAGCTGTCATGGCTTGCTCTTGTCCTGCTAACACAAAGATAATAGTTAGTTCAGCACTTGAAAGAGTATTATCTCCGTTTAAATCATACTGAGCGAAATCTACATAGTTATCTACAATAGCAAGTGCTTCTCCTTTTCGTAATTCAACATCAGATTTTTGGCTTCCATTTATATCTGTATATTGAGGGTGCGTGTAGTTCATGTTAATAGTAATGATGCCATCGTTAGCAACACCCTCACTCTCTATTACAGGCTTAAACGACATTGAGCCATGAGTATTTCTGAGTTCATACTCATTTAGTTGTTTGCGTTGATTCCCAAATATCAAGTCACTCCACTCAGTAACAGTAGTCGTAAGAGGAACATCAGTCCAACCAAGTCTAACAACAAGCAAAGGCACTTGCCCTAATGGAAGAATAGTAGTATATTTTGTAACATCAACTGCCACATCAACAGTTATGTTATCAACAAAAGTACCATCGTTTTTAAATATGGGAGTGTAATAAATTCTGTGTCAACACCTAATTTCTCTTAAAATTGTATCA
>PETN01000007.1 GCA_002781365.1 Sulfurimonas sp. CG01_land_8_20_14_3_00_36_23 | reverse complement strand
TTTAGGTAAATTAAGTCCTGTTGAATATTTAGATAAGTACAATCAGGAGAAGAATTGTTCCGTTTAAACTGGTTCTAGTTTAGGGGAGGCTTACAGTAGCATCTGTTTTAATGTTTAAAAAACTCCAAGATATAGAGAACAACTTTGTAAAAAACAGTAACCTTACCATAGACATAACGATGGTTTTTCTCATTTTACTCCTTCTACTCTCTCTTGCCTTGGCATCTAAATCAGAGAGAGACCGATATCAGAGTAAAACTAGACTCAATAATTTGATGCTCTTGACGTTGGTGCTTCTTGTTACAAACTCTATTTTTTATCTGCTGTTAAATGTTTATCAAGAGAGTGAAAATGAGCAGTATTTACAAGAGTATAACGCCAATATAAAAAAAGATTATCAGATTATAGAGAGTAAATTTAAAACTATTGCAGAAGTAATGTTTGACACAACTATCAACAATAAGGATGTCACTGCTCTTATGAAAAAGGCTTACACAGCTCAAAAAGAGAGAGCAAGAGAGGAGTTGTTGAAGCTCTTGGAGGAGAAGTACGCTGATATAAAAAAATATGGTGTGCGCCAACTTCACTTTCATCTCAAAAATAGTGAGAGTTTTTTAAGAGTGCATCAAGCAGATAAATATGGTGACGACTTAACAAATCTGCGTGCCACTGTGAAATGGGTCAATGAAAACTATAAAAGTATCTCAGGCTTTGAAGAGGGGTTACTCTATAATGGATTTCGCTATGTTTTTCCTCTCTTTTATGAGCGTGCAAAGGGTAAAAAAGAGCATGTTGGCAGTGTTGAAATCTCTTTTGATACCTATACCTTCCTTTATGATTTTTCACGGAGCCATAGTATGCAAGTGGACTTTCTTGTCTCAGCAGATATTGTAAAAGCGAAAAAATTTCAACAAAATCACTCGAATTATATCCCTAGTGCATTTGATAGTTTCTATTATGAGCAAGATGCAAGCAAAGTAGCTCTCCATAACTTTCACGCTATTAAGGGTCAAGAGATTTCAGATAAAAAGAGAGATGTACTCAAAAGAAAAATTTTCAGAGGGGATATTTTTACACTCATGTGTGAAAAAGGAAGAGCATTTTTTACTTTTATACCTATCATCCATCCTGTGAGTAACAAAGTTGTAGCTCTTGTACTTCTTCAAAGAGAGAATACTGTTTTAGAAAAACGAAAAGATTTTTTTAACTTAGGTTTTGTTGTAGGTTCTCTTCTCATTTTACTTGTAAGCATTTTTGTTTTCAGAGAACGTACACACAAACAAAAATTTAGGGAGCTCTCATTAAAAACAAGACATATTATTGACTCTCAGGATGCCATGGTCATCATAACCGATGGAATAAACATCTATGATGAGAATCAAAAGTTTTTAGAGTTTTTTGGGTATAGCTCCCTTAAAGAGTTTAAGGAAGATTACAAGTGTGTTTGTGAGCGTTTCATTAAAGATGCGAACTATTTTCATCTTGATAAATTGCCAAAGAACACTCTTTGGGTTCATTTTTTAGAGCATAAAACAGATAAAGAGAGGCGAGTGCTTATAGCAGACAAAAATGGAGTAGAGCATAGCTTTTCTATTGCCCTGACAGCTTTTGAAAATAGCCACTTCATTGTAACATTTGCAGATATAAGCGAGACGATGCAGGAGCATTTTGTATTAGAGAATAAGGCACTGCATGACAAACTGACTGGCATCTACAATCGTGAATTTTTTGACAATACTATTAACCATATTATTCAACAAAATCATCATGTTGCTCGTAGACTTGGGTTGGTGATGTTTGATATTGATTACTTTAAGAAAATCAACGATTATCATGGGCACACTATAGGAGACACTGTTTTAGTTGCATTGGCAACAAGAGTAAGAGACTCTATTCGAGAGGAAGATTTTTTGATTCGATGGGGTGGGGAAGAGTTTATTGTGCTCGTTTCTGTCACATCTGTCACTGAACTTGAGGCTATTGCCGAGCATTTGCGTTCCATGATTGAACACCATAGTTTTAAATATGTTAAAGAGGTTACATGCAGTTTTGGAGTCACACTTTATCGTGAAGATGAAGCAATTATTCAAACAATTCAAAGAGCAGATCAAGCAATGTACTTATCTAAAAAAAATGGAAGAAATTGTGTGAGTAAACTTTAAAAAGAAGTCCCTGTTTATTTATTTATTTATTTATTTATGCTAAAGTTCCACTAATAATTTATAATAGGGGGCAACATGTTTTTTTCAAACAACAAAAAGTTCGAAGTTGAAATAGAGAGTCAAAGAGAAGAGATTGCGTTGCTTAAAGAAGAGATACAAAAGCTAAATCAGCAAAATGCTAAGCTCCAAGAGAAAGTAAAAGATGTTGATTCACAACAGGTTATGAATGAACTTATTAAATCATTGACAAATGGCTTGACAGATGGTTGTGCAAGAGATTTAAAAATCATTCAAGCAGATTTAGTAACCAATATCGCTTCCCTAGAAGATGTAGATGTTAGAAACCAAGAAAATAACAATCATACGGAGTCTGCCTCTGCAGATATAAGCACACTCTCAGGAACGATGAGTTCTCTTCTTGAGCATATCACAAGTACATACGAGCAGGTCAACACTTTAAATGCAAATGTTGAGAGTATCTCTTCCGTGATTAGTCTTATCAAAGATATATCTGACCAGACGAACTTGCTTGCATTAAATGCAGCAATTGAAGCGGCACGTGCGGGTGAACATGGAAGAGGTTTCGCTGTTGTTGCAGATGAAGTAAGAAAACTAGCTGAGAGAACGCAAAAAGCAACTACGGAAGTGGAGATGTCTGTATCCTCTTTGAAACAAAATACACAAGAGGTTCATGAACACTCTCAAGAGATGGAAAAACTCTCTCAAAGTTCAAGTAATCAAATGGATGTCTTTCAAGAGACAATGCGAGCACTGACAAATAATTCGATGCTTATTTCACAGGACAATAAAGATGCAACCTATGCAATCTTTATGATTCTTGTGAAGCTTGACCACCTTATCTTTAAATCCAATGGATATAAAACAGTTTTCTCAGGAAATGTAACAGGTGCTTTTGCAACTGTTCATGAGTGTAGACTTGGTAAGTGGTACTATGAAGGAATCGGAAAAGAGAAGTTTGCTGCGTGTGCAAGTTACTCTAAGATGGCTCTTCCACATCAAGAAGTACATGATTATATTAAAAAGGCTGTTGATTGTGTTGAAAAAGGGACATGCGTCACAGAGTCTAAAAATGTTATGACCTACTTCCAAGCTGCAGAAAAGTCCTCTATAAAAGTAGTAGAGAGTTTAGATGCTATGCTTAAAGAAGAGAGAGCAAACCGACATAAATAAACTCCAAAAAAAGATTTAATTTTTAGTTATTTCCCCCCTTACAAAGTCATATCCATGACTTTGTTCCAATTGTTTAATGATTTCAATGATAAGTTTAGATATAATCGCGTAATTTTATATGCGAGAAAAGTTATGAATATTAGAGAAGAGTACTTAAAATTCTTTGAATCAAAGCAACATGCCAGAGTTGCATCCGCTCCATTAGTCCCAGATGACGCAACACTTCTGTTCAATAATGCAGGAATGGTTCCTTTTAAGTCCATTTTTACAGGTGAAATCCCAGCACCGCAAAACCCAAGAGCAACCTCTTGCCAAACTTGTATCCGTGCAGGTGGAAAACACAACGATTTAGAAAATGTCGGACATACCGCACGTCATCATACATTTTTTGAGATGATGGGGAACTTTAGCTTTGGAAACTACTTTAAAGAGGAAGCGATAGCCTACGCTTGGGAGTTTATAACTGAAGTCTTAAAACTCCCTGTTGATAAACTTTGGGTTACTGTGCATGAGAGTGATGATGAAGCAGAAGAGCTTTGGCTCAAGCATGTAAGTAAAGAGCGAATCATGCGTTTAGGCGATGCAGATAACTTTTGGCAAATGGGTGATACAGGACCATGTGGACCATGTAGTGAGATTTTTTATGACCAAGGTGCAGAACACTTCAACTCTCCAGAAGATAAAATGGGTGGCGAAGGTGATAGATTTTTAGAAATCTGGAACTTGGTTTTTATGCAGTATGAGAGAAGTGCAGATGGCAAGATGACAGAACTTCCAAAGCCTTCTATCGACACAGGTATGGGCTTGGAGAGAGTTGTCGCTATCAAAGAGGGCAAGCTTAGTAATTATGACTCTTCCCTTTTTATGCCAATCATTGAGCATGTTCAAAAGTTAATATCTAAAGAGTATGTGTACGCAGAGGGCGCATCTTTTCGTGTCATCGCCGACCACATAAGAACTGTAGTTTTTCTCTTATCTCAAGGAACAAACTTCTCAAATGAAGGGCGTGGTTATGTGCTTCGTCGTATCTTGCGTCGTGCTGTACGTCACGGATATTTACTTGGATTTCGTGAACCTTTCATGTATAAACTCATTGATACGCTTATAGAGATTATGGGGACAGAGTATGATTATTTAGCACAAAAGTCAGATGCGGTAAGAGAGCAGATTGAACTTGAAGAGGCGAGATTTTTCAAGACAATCGAGTCTGGAATAGAACTCTTCCATGCAGAGCTTGAAAATACAAAAGATATCTTTAGCGGAGAAGTTGCTTTTAAACTTTATGATACTTTTGGTTTCCCACTTGACTTAACGGAAGATATGTTAAAAGAGAAGGGCTTAGCTCTTGATACTGTGAAGTTTGAGTCTTTAATGTTAGAGCAGAGAACGCGTGCAAAAGCTGCTTGGAAAGGGAGCGGAGATGACGCTGTTCATGGCGACTTTAAAGAACTTTTAGAGAAGTTTGGTGAAAACACTTTTGTCGGATATGAGTTTAAAGCACACTCAGGAGAGGTTTTAGCACTTCTTGATGCTGAGTATAAATCGACAAACGCTTTGGCATGTGGAAGTCAGGGTTGGGTACTTTTAGATATCACTCCTTTTTATGCACAAAGTGGTGGACAAACTGGAGATATTGGTCTGCTTGAGGGCTTTGCTAAAGTGACAGACACTAAAAAGTTTTTTGGTTTGAACCTTAGTGAGATTGAAGTTACAAAAGATTTAAAAGTTGGAGATTTAGTAGAGTCTATCGTTGATATTTCTAGAAATGAGATTACAAAACATCACTCTGCTACACACCTTTTACATGCAGTACTTTTTGATGTTTTAGGCGATCATATCTCACAAGCTGGCTCTTTAGTTGAAGCAAACCGTTTACGCTTTGACTTCTCGCATCCAAAAGGCGTTGAAGCTTCTGAACTTGCGGAAATAGAGCAGAGAGTAAACTACGAAATCTTAAAAGCAATACCGCAAAAAACAGATGTAATGAGCATAGAAGATGCAAAAAAATCTGGTGCAAAAGCACAATTTGGTGAGAAGTATGGAGATGAAGTAAGAGTTGTAAGCTTCGCAGACGCTTCTATCGAGTTTTGTGGCGGTGTGCATGTTCAAAACAGTGCAGATATTGGTTCATTTATCATTACAAAAGAGAGTGGTGTAAGTGCGGGGGTTCGTCGTATAGAAGCAGTTTGTGGTTACGCTGCTTATGAGTATTTCTGTGGACAAAGAGCACTTTTAAAAGAGGTGGAGAGTGAGGTGAAAAATCTTGATGTCATCGCAGGAATCTCAAGACTCAAATCAACGATAAAAGAGTTAAAAACAGAGCTTGTAGAAGCGCAAAACTCTGCAAAAGTTGAAATGGAAGCAACTCTTATCAATGGTGTAAACGTGATTGTAGAAGAGCTTGCAACTGGAGATATTAAAGAGAAGATAGATGCCCTTAAAAATGAGAATGCATCTCTGTGTGTTATGCTCTTTCAAGTGAAAGAGGATAAGGTTCTTATCGCAGCAGGCGTGAAAGAGGCAAAAGCAAAAGCTGGAGATTGGATTAAAAACATTGCTCCTCTATTAGGTGGTGGCGGCGGTGGTCGTCCTGACTTCGCACAAGCGGGCGGAAAAGATGTTACAAAACTCTCACTTGCAAAAGAAGAAGCACTTAAATATATTACGGAGGCATTAAGCTAATGGATGATTTTTTCTTACAATATAAGACCATCATAGTCTTTTTACATGTTATCAGTGCTGTTGTTTGGGTTGGCGGAATGGTTGCTATGCGTTACGCTGCACACCCCTCACTCTTAGAGATAGAGTCTCCACAAAAAAGATTAGAGAGTGTCGCAGACGCACTTAAGAGACTCTTTTGTATTGTTGCTCCCTTTGTTATAATCTTGCTTGTTACTGCTATCTTGATGATTAAAGGGTACCACATCTCTGGTGGTGAATTTGTTATGTTCGCGTATGCGAAAGAGGGTGTATGGAGCTTAATGTTTATCAATCTTGCTTTTATGATTGTAAGAAGAAACAGAGCAAAAAAAGCTCTTGAGAGCGGTGATTTTGTTCTTGCAAAAAATCAACTTGAAATCATTGGCAGATTTATGGTACCAGTGAATATCTTTCTTGGTGCTATCGCAATCTTCTTAGGTACTTTTTTATCTCACCTTTTTTAAAATGATACGATTAGCTTCCTCCTCAGAATCAAGAGCTCTGCTTTTAGAAAAAGCAGGGATTGCGTTTATTCAAGAGAGCGTTGATTTTGATGAAGAGGCAATTATTTCCACATGCCCAAAAAACTTTGTATATCAAGCAACCTTAGGAAAATATAGAGCAAATCTTGAAGCTTTTGGCTATGAGGATTATCCACTTTTAGTCGCAGATACAGTTGTGACTTCTGGAGGAAAAATCCTCAGAAAAGCAAAGTCAAAAGAGGATGCAAGAAATATTTTAAATACACAAAGCGGGAGTGTCACCTCGATCATTACCTGCATGATTTACCACTCATCTAAACAAAAAATTATCGATATATCCTCAACAGAGTACCTTTTTAAAACCTTTGATAAAGAAGCACTTGAAGCCTATTTAGAGAGTGGCAAGTGGCGTGGAAAAGCTGGAGCTTGTATGGTTGAAGGCTTTTGTAAACCCTATATTCAAGAGGTGCGAGGGCATGAAAGTACAGCGATGGGTTTAAACACAGAACTTTTAAAACATTTCTTTGATTTTTCCTAAATTAAGTGATAGAATACAGAGACTAAGGAGTGCAAGATGATGATTGATGTAGTAACACTTATGGGTGTTGTAACTGTTATTGTAGTTCTATTGATAGTTTTTATACTTTTTACTTTTAAACGAAAACAGTATCATTTTGAGGCTATAAACACAACTTCGGATGTGATTCTTATCTATGAGAACAAGAGACTTGTTGAAGCAAACAAAGCATTTTATACATATTTTAGCCAGTTTACTTCAGTAGAGGATATGCACAAAAAAGATGAATGTATCAGTGATTATTTTGAAGATGCAGAGGGATATATCCAAGCTCAGACTCTAGAGGGCGTCTCTTGGATGGATGTTCTTAAAGAGGCTAAAAATGCAAAAGTAAAAGTTGGCATAGGCAAAAAGAAGTACTACTTCTCTATAAAAGCTACAAATCTAGGTCAAAACAGAGTAGCAGTTGTATTGTCTGATATTAGTAAAGAGATAGAGTATAAAGAGGAAATCCGACAATTAACCTACCAAGATGCTATAACGCATGTCGGAAATCGCAGACATTTTGATATAAAACTTAAAAACGAGATAGCTGTTGCACAGAGATATCAACACTCCATCTCTTTAGTGATGCTAGAGATAGATGATTTTGATAACCTTTATGAGATACATGGCGAAATATTTACAAATAGATTACAGCTTGCAAGTGCTAAACTGATTAGCTCTTTGCTGCGAGAAGTAGATGTTTTCTGTCGTTTTAGCGGAACAAAGTTTATAATTATTCTCCCATTTACAGATTTAGAGGGTGCCAGAAAAGTGGCGCAAAAACTTAGTTTCGCTGTTGCTTCGAGTCAAAAAGTTTTACCGATTACCATGAGTTTTGGCGTTGCAACGTACCATTATGGTGATGAAATTGATTTGTGTTTAAGTAAAGCCGATGATGCACTTGCAAAAGCAAAAGAGATGGGAACAAACAGGATAGTTCTAGGCTAATGCAGTATGAAAAAGAGTTAAAAGCACTCAAACATGCAGGGCGATACAGAAGTAGAGAAGTCGTAGAGTACTCTGTTTTAGATTTTGCCTCCAATGACTATCTGGGTTTAGCACATAACAAAGAGCTTCATAACCTCACATGCAAAGAGCTCTCCGCTCTTCCTCTAAACAGCTCCAAAGCTTCACTTTTAGTAAGTGGTTATCATCAAGTGCATAAAAATTTTGAGCAAGCACTGTGTGAGGCGAATGGATTTGAAGATGGTGTACTTTTAGGAAGTGGTTTCAATGCAAATATTGCTCTAATTGAGTCTCTTGTAAGAAAAGGCGATGTACTTTTTATGGATGAGAAGTATCACGCCTCAGGGGTTTTGGCTTCAAATCTTTGGCATGTGGAAGTTCATTTTTTCGCTCATAACAATATGGAAGAACTCAAAGCCCTCTTTACAAAGTTTCCACATGCCAAAAGAAAGATAGTTGCAGTCGAGGGAATCTACTCGATGGATGGAGATGTAGTCAAAAGAGAAGTTTTTGATATTTGTGACCAAGAAGACGCTCTTCTTATTGTAGATGAAGCCCATAGTAGCGGCGTTATCGGAGATAATCTTATGGGTGTGTTTGATTACTACAATATACCAATCAAACACAACTATATCAAAATGGGAACGCTTGGCAAAGCGTATGGAAGTTTTGGCGCATTTATTTTAGCCTCTGCGCATATTGTAGAGTATCTTATCAATCGTGCGAAACCGATTATCTATGCAACATCACTCTCTCTCTACGACACAATCTTGGCGCACAATGCCTTACGATATATGCAAGAACATAAACGTGAAATTAAACAAGAGATAGAACTCCGCCAAGAGATAATCCATGAAATTCTGGGTCTAAAAATAGAGGGTTTAATCGCTCCAATACTTATAGGTGACAACAAAAAAGTGATGCAGATTCGTGATGAACTCTCTAAAAAAGGGTTTGGCGTTGGTGGGATAAGAGAGCCTACTGTGCCAAAGGCGATTATCAGACTTATAGCGAGATTGGGGCAAAGCAGTGAAGAGTTAAGAGAGTTATGCATTATTTTGGATAAAATAAAAAAATGAAAATTTCCAAATTACATATCAGCTTGAACAATCAAACTTTAGTAGATATAGATTTTGAAATTATCTCCTCTCTTGCGCTTGTTGGGCAGAGTGGAAGTGGGAAAAGTTTAACACTCAAAGCACTCCTTGGAATGTTGCCAAGTGCTATGCAGATGGAGTTAGAACACAGCAGTGCCTATGCGTTAAGGGCAGGGGAATCACTCTCTTTTGTTCCCCAAAATCCTTTTACGGCACTCTCTCCACTTACAAAGATTAAAGAGCAGTTTTTTGTTGCACCAGAGAGGGTAAAAAAACTTTTCTCACAGGTTGGTCTTGATGAAGATTTACTTGAGAGATTTCCTCCTGAGCTCTCAGGCGGGCAACTTCAAAGAGTTGTGATTGCAATGGCACTAGAGTCAGAGCCAAAACTCCTCTTACTTGATGAACCAACAACTGCGCTCGACCCGCAGACGAGAGTTCTGATTTTAGAGCTGTTAAAGAGATTACAAAAAGAGTTTGGCTTTAAAATTCTTTTTGTAACCCATGATATGGAGTCAGCTAGCGCTTTGTGCGAAGATATATGTATCATAAAAGAGGGAAAGCTGGTTGAGAGTGGGAATTTACAAGAGGTCTTACGCATGCCTCAAGAGATTTATACAAAAACTTTAATAGAAGCTGGTTTTACAAATAGGACATTTAGAAAATGAAAATAATCAAACAGATATCTTTTGTACTTTTACTCCTTGGAATTTTAGTTCCATTCTTGGTTTTGGGGTATTTCCTAACACAATCAACCTACGATGTCTCTTCTTTAGTCAAATATAACCCATCTGTGACGACAAGAATTTATGATAAAAATGGTGAGAAAATAGCGAATCTTTTTGATGATAAACATAGATATTACGCATCTTTTGAGGAGATTCCTCCGCGAATCATAGAAGCACTCGTTGCTATAGAAGATACAACTTTTTTTGAACATAGTGGAATCAATCTAGATGCTATCTTTCGTGCGATTATCAAAGATATAAAAGCAGGAAAAATGGTTGAGGGTGCAAGTACAATCACGCAGCAACTTGTAAAAAATATGCTTTTAACCAGAGAAAAAAAATTATCAAGAAAAGTAAAAGAGCTTATCTACTCTCTTAAAATAGAGCTCTCTCTAACTAAAGAGCAGATTTTAGAGCGATACTTAAATGAGATCTATTTTGGACATGGTTACTATGGAGTAAAAACGGCAGCAGATGGCTATTTTCATAAAAAACTAGAGGATTTAACACTCAAAGAGATGGCAATCTTGGTAGGTCTTCCAAAAGCACCAAGTACCTACGCCCCAACAAAAAATTATGAAATATCCATGGGCAGAGCTAACCGTGTTATCAGTCGAATGTATGCACTTGGCTGGATTGATACTCCCTCTTATGAAAAAGCACTCCTCGAATCTCCCACAGTCTATGATGATACTTTAACACAAAACAGAGCGCCTTTTATTGTAGATGAAGTGATAAGAAGATCCTCCTCTTTTGGCATCGAAGATATAAAAACAGGTGGGTATGAGATTTACACAACCATAGATCTTAGACTCCAAGAAGTAGGTGAAAAAGCTGTAAAGTATGCTTATGAAGAGTCGCTTAAAAGAATTGAAGAGTATAAAATCAAAGACCAAGAGGAGTCTGAAGCAGATTCAACACTCGCTCTTTCTGATATAAATACATCGATTTTAAATGGTGCATTGGTAAGTTTGGACTCAAAAACAGGAGATATTTTAGCGCTTGTTGGGAGTTATGATTATGAAGTAAGCTCCTACAATAGAGCAACGCAGGGTCGTCGCCAACCTGGTTCTGCTTTTAAACCTTTTATCTATCAGGTTGCTATTGATTTAGGATACTCTGGTGCTACAAAGTTGGTGGATATTGCCCGAACCTATAGTTATGAAAAAGATGGCGAAGAGTTAAAATGGCAGCCAAACAATTATGAGAAAAATTATATGGGACTGATTCCTCTTCGAGAAGCACTTGTGCACTCAAGAAACTTGGCGACCATTAATCTCGTAAATGATATAGGACTCAAACAACTCTTAAATGAGTTTGAAAAGTTTGGAATAGAGAATCTCCCTCCTGATTTGTCTATCTCCTTAGGTACGATTTCACTCTCTCCTTTAGAACTTGCAAAATACTATACCTCCTTTGCAAATGGCGGGGTGCAGTTAGAACCGCATTTAGTGAGTTCTATAGATAAAAAAGGTGTTGCTTTTTATGAAAAGAGCGAACATAGTAAAATCATTACAACAGAGCAACAGGCTTTTATTATGACCTCTATTCTTAAAGATGTTGTCACGCGTGGAACGGGGAGAAGAGCTGGTGTTAGAGGAATCGAGTTAGCAGGAAAGACTGGTACTACAAATAACAATGTAGATGGCTGGTTCGCAGGCTACTCTCCAACGATTGAGACTATAGTCTGGTTTGGTAATGATGATAATACTCCAATGTACAAAAGAGAGACAGGAGGAAGAATCGCAGGACCTGCTTTTTCAATGTTTTATGAGAATGTTTTGAAGCTCTATCCTCAGATACAAAGAGAGTTTAAAGTTCCTGAGGGAATAATTGCTGTAGATATTAATGGGAAAAAAGAGTATTTCAGTGATATCTCAAAAGCACCAAATACAGAAGTCTCCTCTGATCCGCAAGAGCAGTTACTCTTCTGATTTGAAGCGATAGAAATCTCTTTGTTTGAGATTTCCACATGCCAAGAGTTAGAAGTAATATCCTAAACGCAGTGAAGTAAAGCTATCACTCGCACTATCGCTTAATCCATACGCATAACTTAAAGTAGTGAACCAATTCTCATCTATCTTGTAATACCCATAAAACGAAGCCGTCTCTATAACATCAACATTTGTATACACACTCTCACTGTTATTGTAAGATGCACTCACATAGAGTCTGTTTGTAGGATAAAAGCCTAAGCCTAGATTATACGAAGAACTATTTTGATAGATAACATCCGTACCTACATCCTCATCATTGACAAGAGTATAGCTGTAACCGCCAAAAAGATTGACATTATCAAGCATATAGCTCGCACTTAGAGATGCTACATAGTCTGTATTGTTATTGTTGAGTGTTGTCATATAGGTTGCTAAAATTGCACCTGCACCAAGCGTAATGTTGAGATTGCTTGTGGGCATAAGTTTATAGTATGCACCAATAAAGGAGTCATTTGAACCACTCTCATTGTAAGTAACACTCTGTGTATCATAATAAGAAGTGCTTGCTTGAAGAGAGAGCGCTTTATAGTAGTAATCTACTTGTAGACTTGCTGTAGTTGTATCGGATTTATCAAGCGTATCGTAGGCTGTTTGTGTAAAGTTCATTCCTATAATAATGTCGAAGTTATGCGGACTTTTGAGCGTTTTAATTGTACATCCACTTGTATCTACAAGGTCGCTTAGAGGAGTGTTCTGACACTGATCGGAGCTATCTTCAACTCCATCCATATCATAGTCACTATAGGCAGAGAGCTCTAGGGATGCAAGTAGTAGTAATGGCAATAGTATTTTATACATGTATATCCTTTTTTATTACCCTCACAAGGAGGGCACTCTCATTTTAAGTTATCTTTTACCCATAAAGTGGTTTTGAGTATTTCCACCTATAGGAGCTCCATCTGTGGCATGTGTAGAAATCACGCCTTGACCCATCGCTTGTGAACCAGCATGATTTTGATTCATTTTTTGATTTCTCAACATCTCTCCATCTACTTGTCCTTGATTTGAGTGGACTCTCTCTCTGTTTTGTGTTTGTGTACGTGTTTTTGTCTGCGTTTGAGACTGATTCTGTAAACCTCTCTCTTGCATAGATGAACGAAGTTTATCTACTGCGGCTGCCCGCTCTTCTATGCTGAGTGTAGAGAGCGTTGTTTTAAACTCATTGACTAAAGTAACTCTCTCTTCTGGCGTTGCTGTTTGAATTGTAGCGATTTGCTCATCAATCGTAGCCGCCGTGCCTAATGTTAAAGTTCCTAGCAACATTAAAGTTGCGCTTAAGTGTAAAGTTTTCATCTTGTGTCCTTTGTGTTTTGATACTGTTATTATCCCACAGTTGCGTTAGCGATGTGTAAGTAGAGTGTTAGTCAAGTGTAAGCGCATCAAGAGAGAGTATAAAAAGAGAGCCCTCACCGAGTCTGCTTTGAACACTGATTTTGATACCTGCTTCATCGCATAGTTTTTTCACTATATGTAAGCCTATCCCTATACCTCTCTCTTGCTCTTTATAAAATCTCTGAAAAATCTTTTTGGTGTTTTTGATACCCACGCCCGAATCTTTTATCTCTAAAGCGGATGTTTTTGGATGGTAGTGAATCTCAATAAATCCATTTTTCTTGTTATATTTGGCTGCATTGATAAGAAGATTGTCTAAAACTCGGGTGAGAAGCTCTCGATTTACGAAAAGCTTTCTGCTTTGCATCTCAAGTCTGAAATCTAGTGTAGGGTAGTTTTTTTCTAATATAGCTACGCGCTCTTGTAGAAGCTCCTTCAAATCAAACTCCTCTTTTTGCAGAGCGTGGTTGTGAAGATAGGAGCGAAGATGTTCTTGGAGGTCAAGAACGCTCTTAACACTCTGCTCGATTCTCTCAACCTTAGAATTCTCTCCTATCTCCTTTTTGAGCATCGAACTGTTGAGTCTCAGTGATGCTAAGGGGGTATTGAAATCGTGAAGTATATCTTTTATAAACTCTTGCGTTAAGAGTAGAGCATTCCTAAGAGGATAGAGTGCATAAATGGAGAAGAGAGTGGAGAGTATCAAAACGACGACAAGGATTGCAAGAAAGTTCCACAGAGCAGTTTTTTGTAGTTTTTGAAGCTCTTGCGTGTAGAGTTTGGGAGCAAAGTTTATAAGCATATAGTAGATTTGTGAGTTTGGAATAGGGTAGTAGCTTGTAAGTCCATCTTTATCACTGTAGAGAGTATAGAGCTTTTGCTCTTTTTTCTCGACAAAATCTATCTTGAACTGTTCACATTTCAAATCAAAACTGCACACACGCATTTGCGAAAAAAGTGTCTCATTGAGTGTTTGTACCTCTTTGGTATAGTTGATGTAAAAGAGGGTTGCAATCAGAAGCGTTAAAGAGCCGAAAAAAAGTATAAAACTTTTTAAAAAAGATTCAAGTTCAACTTTGTTCAAGGATATATCCTATGCCGCGAAGATTTTTTATCTCTAGACCTGTTGTCTGTTTTAGTTTTGTAAGTGCCACTCGTAGTGCCTCAGGAGAGGGTTTTTCTAAACACTCCATAAGTATCTCTTTATCAAGCACCTTGGAAATATTTGTAATAAAAAGCTCAAAAAGTTGCTCCTGAACTTCACCAAGGGCGACAACTTTGCCCTCTTTGCGCAGGGTTTTTGTTATAGAGTCAAACTCTAAATCTCTGTAACGAATAGCGACACTTTTGCGTGAGAGTTTCGCGTTTACTCTTAGAAGCAACTCCTCAGGAAAAAAAGGCTTTTTAAGATAATCCTCTGCGCCTATCTCAAAAGCTTTAGAGATAGATTGTAAGTCAATCAGCGCACTTATAAAGATAGCAGGCGTGTTGTCATCAGCATTTCTAAGACTCTCTAAAAGTTCTAAACCATTCATGTCAGGCACATTGATGTCAAAAACATACAAATCAAAACTATCCTCATACGAAGCATCAATCGCATCATTTCCACATGCCACACTTGTAACAGCGTAGCCCTCAGATTCTAAAAGTTCTTGAAGTGTTTGTAGTAGAAGTGTGTCATCTTCTAAAAGTAATATTTTTTTGCTCATGGCTTATTATATTCTATTAGTGTTAGCAAAGTGTTAAAGTGTTAGAATAACTCAAATAGGAGCTTTGGATGTTTAAAATTTTTACGCTATTAATACTTATTTCATCTCTATTACTCTCAGATGAAGCCGCGGATATTATAAAAAAAGTCGATGAAAATATGCGTGGGAAAAATATTTACATAGAGCTAAGTATGAAGATAGTCTCACAAAATCATGAGCGGACAATGAAAATGCAAAGCTGGTCCGAGGGAACTAAAAAAAGTTTTGTAAAGATTACCTACCCTCCAAAAGAGAGAGGAATAACTTTTTTAAGCCTTGAAAATGAGATGTGGCAATATATCCCAAAAATAGAGCGGGTGATAAAAATACCTCCATCCATGATGCTGCAAAACTGGATGGGAAGTAATATCACCAACGATGATATGGTAAAGCAAAGCTCTTTGATAGAAGATTATGATGCAAGAGTCTTAGAGAAAAATGCAACGATAATAAGTATAGAACTTCTTCCAAAAGAGGATGCCGCAGTTGTCTGGGGAAAAATAATTACAAATATAGACACAAGAACCTATACCTCAGTACGAGATATTTTTTATGATGAAGAGGGTAAAGAAGTAAGAGAATTTTTATATGAAAATGTGAAAAAAATAGGGGAATACTATTTTCCTACCTACTGGAAAATCCAACCAAGTGACAAAAAAGAGAGTTTTACAGAGATTCATATAGAAGATGTGCAGTATGATATAAATATCTCTAAACACTACTTTGAGAAGAGTGCTTTAAAGCGCTTCTCTCGATAAGTTTACTTTCATCTGAATTTTGACTATGATGTCATGCAATAAAATAGGGGAAGTTATATGAGAAGAGTCATAAGTTTATTGATATATCTTTTAGTAAGTAACGTGGTCGTGTTTGCTACGGATACAAAAGAGAGTTTAGATGAAAACCTAGGGCATGCAGTTGTTCTTACTTACCATCGTTTTGGTAATTCTAAATATAAATCGACAAACATTAAACTAGAGCAGTTTGAACAACATTTACAATATTTACAAGATAATAACTATACAGTATGGCCGCTCTCAAAGGTAATCAGTACAATTCTAGAAGGTAAAAAATTCCCACCAAAAACAGTTGCGATTACTGTGGATGATGCCTACAAGACTACCTATACAAATGCCTATCCTAGACTTAAAGCTAAAAAATTTCCATTTACGGTTTTTGTAAGTACCCATTCAGTAGATGTAAAAAGTAAAAACTACATGAGCTGGGATAACATGCGAGAGATGAGCTTAAATGGGGGAGAGTTTGCAAATCACTCTTTAAACCATCCTGCATATATGACTAGAGGGGACTCAGAGAGTAGAGAGGATTGGGAGAGGCGTGCAAGAAAAGAGATTGAAAAAGCGCAAACAAGGTTACAAAAAGAGTTAGGAGCTACTACAAATACCCAGCCTAAACTCTTCTCTTATCCTTTTGGCGAATATAACCAAGAAGTTGCAGACTTATTAAAAGAGCTGGATTATGTTGGAGTGGTACAAACTTCAGGAGTTGTGGATGCTTCAAGTGATTTACGAGCAGTGCCACGCTTTCCAATGTCTGAGATCTTTGGCACAAAAAAAGGCTTTATCTTGAAAGTAAATACTCTTCCTTTAGCGGTGAAATCTATTACACCAAGAGACCCTCTTGTAGGCTTGCAAAATCCACCTCTTTTAAACATAAAGCTCCAGCATCCCATAATAAACCTTGGATGTTTTACAGCAAATGGTGATAAGATGGATATGGAGTGGGTCTCTAAAACTGAACTCAATATTAAAGCAAAGAGTAAGCTCAAAGGTCCAAGAGACCGCTATACATGCACAGCTCCTGCAAAAGATGGGCGATGGTATTGGTATAGTCATTTATGGATCATTAAAGAGTGAGTTTTAGGTGTTTCCTATTTTTTCACATTTTTGTAAAAATCCCTTTGTAGGAACTTTCTCTCTAAGTAAATTAAATTTAAAAGGCTATAATTTCACTATGGAAAGAAAATGAAATTAAAATCTCTTATTAATACTATTGTGAAAAACGAACATCTTATTGCTTTTGATTATAACGATAAAGAGGATCAAATACTTCTCGTGACAGAGTTAAGAGAAGTGCTATTTACGCTTACAGAGGATAAAGACCTTATAAAGAGTGCTGTACGAGAGGCTCTTGAGCTTAAGAGCAGTGATATTGTAATTATCAAAACAGAGAGTATCTTTATAAAAATATTTGATGACTCAAAAAGACATCGTGTCACTCAAGAAGAGCAGAACACAGTTGCAAATCGATACAATGGAATTGATGAGGATGAGTTAATCTCTTTTTATAATGATTTCTTCAAAAAAGAGGAGAATGGAAATTTTTTCTTCTCAGTAGCAGAGCAGTTTGTTACAACGTACCTTTTAGAACAACACATAGATAACGCTACGTATGAAAAATATGTCTTTCCCTCTATACAAACGATTATTACAAAAAAATTGATGGAAAAACTTGATAATAATAGTGATTTTTTTAATGGTTTTTCAGGGTATATATTTAGAATTCATTTTAAAGAAGTATTTGGTCATATAGCAGACTTAATGCTAAAAGAGGTCGCTCGCTCCAATCAATATATCAATGAATTTATAAAATACTACTCTCAAAATGTTATTGCAGTGGGTGGTGTAAAATATAAAGTTCCCTCACTTGGAGCAGAAAATGGCTTGAAGTGGAACATCATCTCTATTTTGTCTATTGTAAAAATATATGTCAAAATAGATATATCTATTCAAAAACTAAAAGAAGATTTTCATAGGATAGATGACGAACTTTTCGGGATGCATATCGATGATTTAACACCTACAGAGTATCAGTCTCTACTCTTAAAAGAAAAAGCAACGCTTGAACACAATATTGCAAAAGGAATGGTCAAAGTCGATAAATGTCGTGATGCATTAGATTTAGCCAAAGAGAGCAATGAGAGAAAGGAACTCACAAAAGAGATAAATGATTTAAAGCAAGAGCTTCAGGAACTTAGAGATAAAAAAACTGAACTCACATCTAAACTGCTCAACAAACATACAATTGCAAAGTATATGGAGTTGGAAAAAGAGTTGGAAAGAATCATACGATTAGTTAAATCCGAAGAGAAGATGCTAGAGAATAATAAAGCTGCATACCTCTCAATAAGAAGTGCTCTAGTAAAAGCATTGACATCGAAAAAACAGAAGCTTTAAACCGAAAGAATTCAACTCGTTGCAGTTAACATTTTTTCTAAATTATCGTAGGACATTGCTCTTGCATAAAAGTACCCTTGAATGCTTTTGCATCCATTTGCAACTAAAAAATCTTTTTGTTCTTTCGTCTCAACACCTTCTGCTATAACCCTAAGATTTAAACTTTTAGAAAGAGCGATAACAGCTCTTGTAATAGCAACATCTTCTTGATGAAATGGTAGCTCTTGTATGAACGATTTGTCAATTTTAAGCTTATCTATTGGTAATCGGCTTAAATAGGAGAGCGATGAGTATCCTGTTCCAAAGTCATCTATTGCCAGCTTAATACCAATATCTGTAAGCTGATGAAGAAGTTTTATAGTATCTTCTGGATTTGTCATAATATTGCTCTCAGTCACTTCAAGCTCTATCCACTCTGGCTTACATTGTGTCTCTTCAAGCATATTTTTAACAACATCCATAAAATCTTTTTGATGGAGTTGTTTCATGGATAAATTGAGTGCCATTACTCCAGGGCTAAGTCCTTTAGCATACCACTCAACTATCTGTTTCATCGCTGTTTTCATCACAAAACGGTCCAAAGCTATAATCAGCCCTATCTCCTCAGCTAATGGAATAAACTTAAGTGGATAGACCATGCCGAGTGTTGGATGATTCCAGCGAACTAAGGCTTCCATTCCAAGAAACTGACCAGACTCTCCATCGATTTGTGGTTGATAGTAAACGATAAATTCACCATTATCAACTCCTTGGCGAAGACTTGCTTCCATAGCGACATGTTCAAATGCCATTTGTGTCATTTCAGAAGAGTAAAACTGAAAATTATTCCGTCCTTCTGCTTTAGCTTTATACATTGCTGCATCTGCGTATTTTAAAAGGTTTTGAGCATCAGTGTCATCTTGAGGGAACAAGCTAATTCCTATGCTGCTAGATACATAAAGTGTGTTTTTTTCTATCTTAATCGGCTCAGATAAAACATCCAAGATTTTCTGTGCTAAGAGTGAGGCATCTTGCGCTCTGTTTAACTCAGTCATTAAAATTGTAAACTCATCTCCGCCTAAACGAGAGACGGTGTCTTCTTTTCTTATGATAGATGTTATTCTGGAGGAGACCTCTTGTAAAACTATATCACCACTCTTATGTCCTAGAGAGTCATTAATCTCTTTAAACCTATCTAGGTCTATAAAAAAAACTGCGAGACCCTCCTTGTTTCGCTTTGCCTTTTCAATGGACTGATTTAAGCGATCATTAAAAAGCAAGCGATTTGGCAATCCTGTCAGGGCATCATGATGGGCTTGAAAATCTAATACACTTTTTTGTTCTCGTAATTCATCTTGTACTTCTAGATACTCTGTAACATCATTCGCCGACTCTATAATTCCTATACATCTATTTTCTTTATCAAATAGAGGTGATGCAGAGCGTTCGACATAATGTTTTTCATCATTTTTATCAAAATACATATGAACTGATTTTTCATGTTTTTTTGTAGCTAAGACCTTCTGAAGAAGACATGGGTGATTATCATGATGACAAGGAGTTGAGCGCCCATAAGAGACTTCATAACACTTCGGATTATTTACATCTTTAACAAGAGAAAAATCAATTTTTTTATACAAAGATGAATTCATAAGGTCAACACTATAATCTTCTTTTATGACTAGAATAGGGTTTTCTACACTATTGATGACAGCTTGAAGGTACTGACGCTCATCTTCAACTTTTTGTGTCCGCTCTACTACTTTTTGCTCAAGCTGCGTGTTCATACTTTTTAAAGATTTTCTAGCCTCATCATACTTCTTTCTAAGTACAGTCGTTTGATGCATCGCCTCTTCAAAAAGTCGTAACTTTCTCTCAAGAACTTTGATTTTTCTTTCTAAATCTTCAGACATATTTTCACTTTCTATAGGTCACTGTATGCAATGTCTAAACCACATTGCAAATTTTTCAAGTATTCAATCGCGTTTGGTATATTTTCACTATTTATGATTGAGCCATGTTGCGGAAGTATCGCTTCGATAAGCTCTTTTTCTATTTTTCTAGCATACCCTTTTGAAGCAACATTGGATGCCATGTAATCAATATGAAAAAGATCCATATTGGATTTGTGTGCTTCAAAATCACTCACAACCAAGTTCCACTCTATATCTAAAGCAGCCCATATATCTCCAGAAAAAAGCATGTTCGCGGTTGTATCTAAAGTCGTAAATGCACCTGGAAAATGCAAAAAAGGAGCTTCTATAAATTTCAAGACTCTCCCACTTTTAAATGTATACACCCCTTCCTCTGCGATATCATAAAAGCTGTAATCACTTCTTCCATAGTAAGGGAGCAAGACATTCGCACGTTTAGATGTAATGATTTGAATTTCACTATTGACATCCAGCCAATCAACCATTGAAGCAGCTACATCTGAATCTTGATGGCATAGTATAAGCCCACTGATTTTCTTTGGGTCAACAATGGTAGAGACTCTTTTTTTCAGCTCTTCATGATAGATTCTGCTACCAGGGTCGACTAATATATATTCATCATTATCTTCAATAAGATAGACATTACATCTAAATGCTGTCTCTTCTTCGATTCCCATCCAATAAATTTTATGTCCATCAGACTCATGTAGCAAAATAGTATCCATAGAATCAACAGTTGTATACATATTTTCAGTGATTAAATTTTTAGACATACACCTACCTTTGTGTTAATACGATGATTATAACTGATGATAAATGAAAATATGTTTACTATTTAAAACTGATGTTTTTATTTAGCTGTTATGCGACTGAATGTTTAGTATGGTTATTGTGATTAGCTATATATAAAAGAGATATTGGCATGTGGAAAATTTGTGTAAAGCCATAAAAGGCTTTACACAAAATAAGGGAAGGGGGAAAAGGGATGAAAATTAAAAACTTTGTTTTCTAGAACTCTACTTGTGCTGTAAGCATGTACATATTAGCATTTAAGCTACTGTTATTTTGATTATCTGTAGTTGTAACATTTGCTACCCATTGTACATTTTCATTTTGTTGCCATGAAGCACCAAGAGTATATGTTCTGTTTTCAACTTCGTCCGCATCAATAAATTTATTAGCAGTCCATGAATCATAACGACCTAGAACAGCATATTGATGGTCTGAACCAAAACGAGCTATAGTATGTGCATTGTAACCTGAACCAGCTTGTTTAGATACTTCGCCAGTTACATCTGATGTATCAGTAGAGAGAATATATTGACCTGCTATTTGGAATGCTGGCGTATTAAATACTGCATGTAAACCACCAAATACTAAATCTGAATAGCCTGATTTTGCCGCAGTATCAGCCGTATGTCTTGTATTGTATTGACCATAAAAAGATACATCAGCATATGTTTTTTTTGTAAATTTATCTTTACCATTTACACCTAAAAGGTGTGCAGTTGCTCTCCACTCTAAAGACATACCATCATTGTTTGCTTCTGCAGTATGGTAACCCTCACCTTGGAACATACCAATTTCACTATCAAAATATTTAGTTTTTGTTTTGAAGTTAAAACCTAAGTCCGCTGAGTTTGTTAAGTGTGCTGTGTTTTTCTCTTCAACAAATACTTTTTGAATATCACGGTAACCCCATGAGTTATGCTCTTCATAATCAATCCATGGACGGTGAACTTGACCTAACTCAACACCTGTGAAAGGTAAAACATTATTTAAGTAAAGATAAGCGTATTTAAGGATAACAGTTTGGTAACCAGCTACATTTGTCGCATCCATAGTTACACGGTAATAACTTTTTTTATCTTCTAAAAGATACGCTTTAAGTTGAAAGTAAGCACGACGAAGTTCAAACTTGCTTGTGTCAGCTTTAGAACTCTCAGCAGCTCTATAGTCCGTGCTAGTTAAACCTAAATACGCTAAACCGTTAAACTTTAGTTTATCAGCATGAGAGAATACATCCGTCTCTTTTTGATCAATTGCTATGCGATCTGTCGCAGAAGTTGTAAACACTTGTCCGTCTTCGTTTACATAAAACTGTTGTCCTGCACTTAAGCTAGTAACACCAACTGCAATAGCAGCAATAGTCGATAAAACGATTTTTTTCATTTTTGAGTTCCTTGTTTTTTTGTTGTCAGCATTATAAAGTGCTTAGGTTACATAATGATTACAAAACAGACGTTAAAGTAGTTGTTCTTTATGTAGATATTTCCACATGCTAAATGATTTTGATTTTTGATTTTTGAAGTTTTAAAGGTTAGGAAATTAAAAAAAAAAGAGTTCCGCGGGTCAGGACGCGAAACTCTTTAAAGGGAGGGGGAATAAATGAAATGTTAACTCTGGATTATTGAATATTAGTTGCCCAATACTCTCTAATCATTTTTTTAGTTTCTTCTGGAAGTGGGATGTAACCTAATTTCTTAGCAGATTCGTCACCATTTTTGAAAGCATAGTCATAAAAAGCGATTACTTTTTTGTTCATCTCGCCACCTTCTCTAGGAAGAAGAATAAATGTAGCTGCAACGATTGGGTATGAAGTGTCACCTGCTTGGAGTGCTAAAACAGAGTAAAAATGTTGCTTTTTTGTCCAAGTTGCATACTTTGCAGCAGCTTTGAAGTTATCTTCAGTTGCTTTTACCCATTTACCGCTTGCAGTTTGAAGTACAGCTGCTGAAAGATTGTTTTTCTCTTTGTAAGCATTTTCAATATAGCCAATTGAATAAGGAGTTTGTTTTACTATGTTAGAAACACCCTCATTCCCTTTTCCACCAATACCTGTAGCCCAGTCAATTGCTTTACCTGCTCCATAGTTGTTTTTCCAGTTCTCTGAACTTTCACTAAGATAGTAAGTAAAGTTAAAAGTTGTACCAGACCCGTCTGAACGGTGAACTACAACTATTTTTTGATTTGGAAGTTGCACACCTTGGTTGTTAGCTACGATAGCTGGGTCATTCCACATAGTGATTTTACCTGCGAAAATATCTGCAACTTGTGCATTCGTTAATTTTAAAGTCTCATCAGCGATGCCTTCAACATTGAAAGCAACAACAATTGAACCAATAACTGCTGGAAATTGAAATAAATTTGCTTTTGCTAATTTTAAAGTAGTTAAAGCAGCATCCGTTGCACCAAAATCTACAACTCTTTTAGTAATTTGTTTGATACCGCCACCAGAACCAATAGATTGGTAGTTTACACTGTTTTTAGTGTCAGCTTTGTAGTTATAAGCCCAGTCATAGTAAACAGGAGCTGGGAAAGATGCACCAGCACCATTGATTTTATCTTCCGCGAAAGATGAAGTAAGAGTTACAGCTGCGATAAGAGCAGCAGAAGCGATACGCTTGAACATTGTTGTTTCCTTTTGTAGTGTTAAGATGGCGAAATTATAAAACTACAATGTTACAAGCAGATTACAATCTTATGGTTTGAGTGAAAATTTAAACTTTTTCTCCATAGCTATAGCTTCATCTCTTCCAAAAATAACAATATCCTTATCAACAACTATCTCATTATCTTTGATTTTATCTGGATAGTCAACATAGTTGAGTATATGTTTTATACAGTTAATTCTCGCCTTTTTTTTGTCATCACTTTTTATAACTGTCCATGGAGCAACGATAGTGTGCGTTGAGCTAAGCATCATGAATTTTGCTAGTGAGTATTCGTTCCATAACTTTTGAGACTCTTTATCTACAGCGGAAAACTTATACTGTTTTAAAGGGTCTGTTTCTCTCTCTTTAAATCTTTTTGCCTGTTCAGCTTTAGATACTGAAAAATAAAATTTAAAAATTTTAATATCTTCATCTACTATCATTTTTTCAAATTTAGGTGCATCGTTTAAAAACTTATGATGTTCTCTCTCTGTACAAAAGCCCATAACAGGCTCAACCATGGAACGGTTATACCAACTCCTGTCAAACATTACTATCTCTCCAGCTGCAGGCAAGTGGGTGACATATCTTTGAAAATACCACTGCGTAGTCTCTTTGTCGCTTGGTTTTTCCAAGGCGACTACCCTTGCACCCCTTGGATTGAGATGTTCTGTGATTCTTTTAATCGTGCCGCCTTTCCCCGCAGCATCACGACCTTCAAAAATCATGAGAATTTTAAGACCTTGCTCTTTGACATGGTTTTGAAATTTAAGAAGTTCTACTTGAAGTTTTAAGAGCTCCTTGTCATATGCTAAGGTCTCTTCTTTCACCCAGACTTGAACCTTTCCATCTCTATTTTTGTCACTCTTTTTATTTTTTTTCATAATCGTTTTACACTCTATCCTATAAATTTACCACTACTTAAGACTTGCGCATCCATAATTTCTATCTCTCTTGCCCCAGATATTACTATCTTAGGGTCTAGGGCATAGTTTAAACTCTCTTCCCTTCCATCATAATCCACAGAGTTTAAAATCACCTTTAAAGACTCGATTCTTGCTTTTTGTTTATCTTTGGACCTGATAATTGTCCAAGGAGCATTGTGAGAATGTGTCTGCTTAATCATATTGTATTTTGTAGTTGTAAATTCATCCCATTTTTCTTGGGCTTGAAGATCTATTTCGCTCAGTTTCCACTGTCTAAGTGGATCATTTTTGCGTCGCTCAAATCTTCTTGCTTGTTCCACTTTCGTAACACTAAAGTAGAGTTTAATCAGGATGATTCCATGGCGTGTAAGGTCATTTTCAAAACCCTTTACCCCATCCATGAAATTTTCATACTCTTGGGGAGTACAAAAATTAAAAACGGATTCAACCATCGCTCGATTATACCAGCTTCTATCAAAGAGAACAATTTCTCCAGCAGTAGGAAAATGTTGCACATATTTTTGGTAAAACCATTGGCTTTTTTGCTGTTCAGTCGGCTTGCCAAGAGCAACTACACGGTAATGTTTCTCATCCATATATCTAGTGATTCTTCTAATCGTACCACCTTTTCCAGCTGCATCACGACCTTCAAAAAGAATAATCATTTTTTGTTTTGTTGTTTCAAGATATTTTTGTAACTTAATAAGCTCTGCTTGATAAGGTTTTAATTTCTGCTCATCCGCTCTTTTTTGTTTAGCTTTCGTAAAAAAAGCCTCTTTAACATTTGTTTTTCTGTAGAGAGCAATGAGCTCTTTTAATGAAACTTCTGCCCCATCTATTTCAAATGCGTGTTCTTCACTGTGTTCCATTACTGTTTTTCCCTTTAATCCAACTATAAACTTTGCTACGAAAGCCTTTTTTTAGTAAACTATAGTCTTATGTTTCTTAATCTATTATTTAATTTTAGAATATTTTGGTAACCTATTTGTAACCATTATTTCTTAGAATTAGTGACTTTTTAAATTGGAGATAAACTTGAGTATTTTTATAGATAAACTTTTTAGATATGCAAGTAGATTTGTTGCTATGTCAATTTTATTGCTTGTAGCATGGATTTTTACTGTTCTACTACAAAACTCCATGGAGTCTATTACTGCTCTTGGGTTTGATTTTGTAACAGAGACAAAATGGGCACCAAATCTAGAAAAATTTGGGGCACTACCTGCAATTTACGGTTCTGTTTTATCAACTTTTATTGCAATGGTTTTGGCTGTGCCTCTGGCAATCGGTGTTGCAATCTTTTTAAGTGAATTAGCACCAGCAAAATTGAAATCTCCTGTGGGTGTTTCAATAGAGCTTTTAGCAGCAATACCATCAGTCATCTACGGGATGTGGGGACTTTTTTACTTTGTGCCAATCATTCGTGACCATGTTGGTGGAATTGGGATAAGTATGCTTACAGCAGGGATTGTGCTCTCGATTATGATTCTTCCATTTATGGCCGCAGTTACACGCGATGCTATGAACACAACACCAGATATACTTAAAGAGTCAGCATATGCGCTTGGTGGAACAAAGTGGGATGTTATAAAAGATATCATTATTCCATATGCAAAAGCAGGTATCATTGGCTCTTTTATCTTAGCACTTGGTCGTGCAATTGGTGAAACAATGGCGGTCACTTTTGTTATGGGTAATGTTCATAATATCTCTCTAGATATTACAGCTCCTGCGACTTCCATTCCTGTTACGCTTGCTAATGAGTTTAATGAGGCAGATTCAGGACTTTACTACTCCTCTCTTTTTGAGTTGTCACTTTTACTCCTTATTATCAGTTTTACAATTATATCGATTGCAAAATTTTACTTTTTACGTAGAAAAAGGATTGCATAATGACACATACGCAAAAAAGAATTATTGTAAATAATATAGTCATGATGCTCTCAACGCTCTCAGCCATTATAGGGATTGGCTTTTTGTTTTGGATTTTAGGCGTGTTGATTTTAAATGGAGTCGATGCCCTAAGTTGGAATATTTTCTCACAAGAGGGTGCACCTCCAGGATATGAAGAGAGTGGCTTGAAACATGCACTTATCGGACAGCTGATGATTGTGGGAGTTGCTACTTTCTTTGGTGTTCCTCTAGGTATTTTAGCAGGAACCTATCTAAGTGAGTATGGACAACAATCAAAATTAGCTGAAACAATCCGTGATATTTCAGATATTATGATGAGTGCCCCAAGTATCGTAATAGGTGCTTTTGTGTATGCCGTCGTTGTCGCTCCAATGGGTCATTTTAGTGGATGGGCAGGCTCTATTGCACTCACAATAATTATGTTACCAATCATTTTAAGAACTACAGATGATATGCTTCAATTGGTTCCTTCCACGCTTCGCGAAGCTGCATTTGCTCTTGGTGCTCCAAAGTATAAGGTTATTATGCAAGTTGTCTATCGTGGAGCAAAAGCTGGAATATTGACTGGTATTCTTTTAGGTGTAGCACGTGTAGCAGGAGAGACTGCACCACTGCTTTTTACATCATTTAATGATAATTTTTTAAATACGAATATGAATGAGCCTATGGCATCACTTACAGTAACAATGTTTAATTATGCAACATCGCCTTATGAAGATTGGCAAAAACTCGGTTGGGCAGCCGCATTCATATTAAGTATGTTTATTTTAGGTCTCAATATACTTGGAAGACTATTTTTATTAAAGAAAAGGGGTAAATAAAATATGGCAACTATTGCTGAAATACTAGAAGAAAAAACACTTGAGGTAAAAGATTTCGAGTTTACATATGCATCTGCGGAACAAGCGAGTATTAAAAAATTAACTATGCCTATTGCAAAACATAGCATTACTGCACTTATTGGACCATCAGGCTGTGGTAAAACAACACTTCTGAGAAGTTTTAATCGTATGCACGACCTCTATCCAGGGAATAAATATGATGGAGAAATTCTCTTTAAAGGTAGAAATATCTTGCAAGAGAAAGAGGACTTAATCAACCTTAGAATACAGATAGGAATGATTTTTCAAAAACCTACAGCCTTTCCTATGAGCATTTTTGACAATGTTGCTTATGGTATGAGACTTCAAGGGATGAAAAACAAGAGTGAACTAAGTGACAGAGTTGAGAAAGCTCTTAAAGATGCAGCGATTTGGAAAGAGGTAAAAGATAGACTTAAACATGATGCAAATGGACTCTCTGGTGGTCAACAACAGAGACTTTGTATCGCTCGTGCTATTGCAGTTGAACCTGAAGTGCTTCTTTTTGATGAACCAACTTCTGCGTTAGACCCTATCTCTACTTCAGGGATTGAAGAGCTGATAGTTGAACTCAAAGAGAGAGTCTCTATCATCATTGTTACGCACAATATGCAACAAGCCGCTAGAGTAAGTGACTATACAGGGTTTATGTATTTAGGAGAGCTTATTGAGCTGGGCAAAACGGAAGATATGTTTGTCACTCCAAGAGAAAAACTTACAGAAGAGTATATAACTGGAAAATTCGGGTGATTTATTCTTAGAATAAATGTTCGAGAAAGTAACAAAAAAAGGAAATATATAGATGTCAACAAAATATGATAACAAAATAGATGAAATAAGAGTGATGATGTCAAATCTGCTTGAAAATATAGTAGTAGCAAACCAATTGTCTTTGGATGCGTACATATGCAATAACCAAGATGGCTTTAAAGAAGCGCAGGATAAGCTTGTAAATATAGCGGCTCAAGGAGATATGATTGATAATGAAATTATCAAAACTTTTGCTCTATTTGGTCCAGAGGCAAGAGAGCTCCGCTCACTTGTCGCATATCTGAAAATGACAAATGAAATAATCAGTATTGGTGCAGGTGTCAAAAAATATGCTCGCCGTATGCGAGACCACTCTCAGAGTAAATGTGATTTAGAACCTCTCAATGGAACTATAATTCAATTGCACAAAAGTACAATTAACTCTTTGGAAGCAATTCTCGCATGTTTTAAAGGATTGGATGATTGTAATATTCATGATTTCTATACAAAAATTATGGTTGAAGAGAGTAAGAATGATGACCTTTTTGCTATTTTGGAAAAAGAGATTATGACACTTATCATAGATGAGCGAGAGCTATCTATAGAGTATGTAAAAGTTTTGGGAACACTTCGTAAATTAGAAAGAGCATGTGATAGATCTGTAAATATTGCCAACTTGATGATGTATGCACAGCAAGGTGGAGAAATGAGTAACTATCGTTAGTGTTATTTTGCTATTTTTAGTTCTATAAGCATAGAAATTTTTTATAAAAAGAGTGATTTCTTTATAAATTTACAAAACTAAAAGTAGGATGATTAAATATTAATCATAATTCAATATTTTATTGAAAAAAATCAGATATACTATACGCATTATTTTAATAGGGAGAGATTAAATGGGAAAATTTGTTAATACTACGGAAGAGTTTTTTACTTTTTGTGAAGAAAATGATGTTCAGTTTGTAGACTTTAGATTTACAGATATTAAAGGAACATGGCACCATGTAAGTTATAGAATGAGCGCTGTAAATGCTGGACACTTTGAGGGTGGTTTACCATTTGATGGTTCATCTATTGATGCATGGCAACCAATCAACAAGTCAGATATGTTACTTAAACCTGATGCAGGTTCTGCTTTTTTAGATCCATTTACTGCTGATCCGACCATCATTGTTTTTTGTGATGTTTTTGATATTTATAAAAATCAACCATACGAAAGATGTCCTCGTTCAATCGCTAAAGCTGCTCTTAAACATGCAGAGTCTTTAGGAATCGCTGATGCAGCATATTTTGGACCTGAAAATGAGTTTTTTGTATTTGACAATGTAACATTTATTGATAATATTAACGAAGCTGGCTATAGAGTTGATACTGAAGAGGGTGGTTGGAATTCAAACACTGATTATGCAGATGGGTACAACAATGCACACCGTCCAGGAACTAAGGGTGGTTATTTCCCAGTAGCTCCAACAGATACTGGTGTAGATATGCGTGCTGAAATGATGTTGATTATGGAACAAATTGGTTTAGAAGTTGTTCTTGGTCATCACGAAGTTGCACAAGGGCAACATGAAATTGGTGTTGTTTTCTCTGATATCATCGGTGCAGCTGACAATGTTCAAAAATATAAATATGTTGTAAAAATGGTTGCGCACCTAAATGGTAAAACAGCTACATTTATGCCAAAACCAATGTTTGGCGATAATGGTAATGGTATGCACGTTCACCAATCATTATGGAAAGAGGGTAAAAACCTTTTCTATAAAGAAGGAAACTATGCAAACATCTCTGAAATGGGTCTTAACTATGTTGGTGGTATTTTTAAACATGCACGTTCAGTTGCTGCGTTTACGAACCCTACAACAAACTCATATAAAAGATTACTTCCAGGGTTTGAAGCTCCAAGCGTACTAACTTACTCTTCTCAAAACCGTTCAGCATCTTGCCGTATCCCTTATGGTGCTGGTGAAAAAGCTACTCGTATTGAGATGAGATTCCCAGATAGTACTGCTTGTCCTTACCTTGCATTTGCTACTATGATGATGGCTGGTCTTGATGGTATCAAAAACAAAGAGGTTCCAATTGGTCCAATGGATGAAGATTTATATGAACTCTCTTTAGATGAGATTCGTGAAAAAGGTATTCCTCAAATGCCACACACACTTCGTGGTTCATTAGAGGCACTAGTTCGTGACAATGACTTCTTAAAGCCTGTATTTACAGAAGAGTTTTTAAAGGCTTACAGACACTATAGATTTGAGCGTGATGTATGGCCAGATGAAGGTCGTCCAACTGCTTACGAGTTCAAAACTACATATCAGTGCTAAGCTTTTTCAAGCTTAATACTACAAAAATTCCCGCACTTGCGGGAATAAATAAAGCTTCTAACTATTTAACATCCTTTAAAATTTTGCTATAATAGAACAAAATACAGATATTAGCAGAGCCCAATGAGAAAACAAGAGACTGAAGATCTTATCAATGATGTTGTAAAACTTTCTAGAAACTCCGCCAATGGTATAGATAAAAAAATAGATAAACTTATAGCCTTGTATCGTACTGAACAAAAACAGTATGAGCGCTCTCTCAAACAAAATACTTTTTTACTAAAGCAGTGGGATAAACAAAATATTTTAACAAGTAAGACAAACAAAAAAAAAGACCTTATGCTAGAACAGCAAGCAAAGATGGCAGCAATGGGTGAAATGATTGATGCTGTAGCACACCAATGGAAACAACCTCTGAACTCTATCAGTATGATGAGCGATATGCTGAGTCATGACTTTTCAAATGGATTGGTTGATGGAGAGTATATAGAAGAGATGACAACCACTATCCACACACAAATAGAATATATGATAAGCACTCTCAATGAATTTAGAACATTCTTCCGCCCTTCAAAAGATAAACAACTCTTCTCTATCTTAGCCTGCATAGAGAGTGTACAGATATTACTAAAAGATGAACTTATTTCTCAAAATGTCACTTTGCATGTGGATATAGATGAGGCACTTATGATTGAAGGAATTGCGAATGAGTTTAAGCATCTCTTTATCAACTTCATAAGTAATTCTGTGGATGCATTTAACGAAAAACAGACAAAAGATAGAACAATTAATATTAAAGCCTATGAAGAGAACGATAAAGTTTATATTGAATTTTATGATAATGCTGGTGGTATTCCTGAACCTGTAATAAAGAGTATATTTAAACCAAATGTGACAACAAAAAAAGAGGGTAAAGGAACAGGAATTGGCTTGTATATGAGCTCTCAAATTGTTCAAAAGCATCATGGAAGTATTAACGTTCACAACTCAGATGTAGGGGCTGTTTTTACAGTAATATTAGAATAACAGACTATTTTGCAATACCCTCAAATTCTATAATCTTAAATTCGATATAATTCCACTTACGATAGTTCTAAGAGTGTAACTATCAAATTTCAAGTTTAAAAAGGATTCACTATGAATCAAATAGCACAAGGTAAATACAGACCTTATCCAAAAATAGATTTGCCAAATAGAAAATGGCCAGACAATACAATTACAAAAGCTCCTAAGTGGTGTAGTGTAGATTTACGTGATGGAAATCAAGCACTTGTGAACCCTATGGATATGAACAAAAAACTTGAACTTTTTACACTCTTAGTAAAACTTGGATTTAAAGAAATAGAGGTAGGTTTCCCATCTGCTTCAAAAGTAGAATTTGATTTTCTTCGTCGTCTTGTGGATGATAAACTTATTCCTGATGATGTTACGATTCAAGTTTTAGTTCAAGCAAGAGAGCATTTGATTGCCAAAACTTTTGAATCTTTACAAGGTGTAAAAAAAGCGACTGTACATATCTATAACTCAACTTCAACCGCTCAGAGAAAAATAGTGTTTGCAATGTCTCAAGAGGAGATAATTGCTTTAGCCCTAGAGGGTGTTGATTTAGTTAAAAAGTATGAAAAACTTCATGATGGACAGATTTTCTTAGAGTACTCTCCTGAGAGTTTCACAGGTACAGAGTTAGAGTACGCTGCAAAAATATGTAATGCAGTAACTGAGAGATGGGGCATTAGTCCAACGAGAAAAGTGATTATAAATCTCCCTGCGACGGTAGAGATGGCAACGCCAAACATTTATGCAGACCAGATTGAGTGGATGAGCAACCATTTAAACAACCGAGAAAATGTTTTAATATCTACACATACACATAACGATAGAGGAACCTCTGTTGCGGCTACAGAACTTGCTCTTTTGGCTGGTGCAGATAGAGTTGAAGGCACACTTTTAAGCAATGGCGAGCGAACAGGGAATGTTGATATTATCACGCTTGCTTTAAACATGACTTCTCAGGGTGTCGACTCAGAACTTGACTTTTCCAATGTCAATGAGGTAATAGAGATAGTGGAGCGATGTACTGAATTGCCAACACATCCTCGTCATCCTTATGTGGGTGAGTTAGTCTATACAGCCTTTTCAGGTTCACATCAAGATGCGATAAACAAAGGTTTGGCGTTCCAAAAAAGAAAAGCTGATAGTTTCTGGGAAGTTCCTTACTTACCAATCGATCCAAAAGATGTAGGTCGAACCTATGAGAGTATTATAAGAATCAACTCTCAATCTGGAAAAGGTGGAATAGCGTACATCTTAGAGAAAAATTATGCGTATCAACTCCCAAAAGCAATGCACCCCGAGATTGGTCGCGTCGTTCAAATGGTTACAGATGAGAAGGGAAGAGAACTTGAAGCCGAAGAGATTTTACAAATCTTTAGAGATACTTATTTCAATGCAAAAGAGCATATCTCTTTAGTAGATTTAACACTCTCTTCTGATAAAAAGATTTCCACATGCACTTTAGTTTATAACTATAATGGCAAAGAGATTACTGCAAAAGGTGAGGGCAATGGTCCTATAGATGCATGTAAAAATGCCCTTATGAAAGATTATACAAATGAGTTTACAATCAACTCATACTTTGAGCACTCTTGTGGAGATAAAAGCTCTGCAAAAGCGATAGCATACATTGAGATACAAACAGATGAAATCATTTCATGTTTTGGTGTGGGTGAAGATAATGACATTGCAACTGCATCTATTTTAGCGCTCTTTAGTGCATTAAACAGAGCGTTTAACTAAAAAGAGAGAATCCATTTAAAGTAGTAGCTATTACCACTTTGAGCAAACTCAGAGCTACTCTCTCCATCATAGAGCATGGCTCCAAGAGTCAAGCTGTTGAAGTCATTGAGTGTATAGGTTAGATTTGGCGAGATGAAACGAGAGTTTTTATCGCCAAAACTCTCTATATAGAGCAGTGAAGCATCTAAAAAGAGATTCAAACTATAAGAGAGTGTTATCCCTGTAGAGAGTTTTGCGTAGGTGAGGTTTGAGAAAACCTCAGAGTCAAGATTTAAAATACTCTCTTCATACGAAAATTTTTGTGAAGAGTACAATGCCTCAAATACCACAGTCACCCCGTTCACAAATCCATAATCAGCCCCGATAATAGCCTGATAAAACTCGCGCTCTTCTTCCCTGTTTGTAGTAGTCTTAAGAGTGCTTTTTATATATGCACCCTCGCTTCTCAGCTCTATTCCAGTATCAGCCAGATTTCCTTCTACTTCATACCCTAGCATTTTCGTATCATTAGAGCTTACAACATCGATTGCAAAATCTGCAAAATCTAAAAAGGTTTTATATCTTGCCCCATATTTAAAAGTGTTGTTGCTTTTTTGGCTGGCTACAACCATCACGTGTGAAGTCTCACTCAGGTATCTTGTGTATGCGAGTGCTGCTACTCCAAAAATTTCATCACTCTCGAGTGCGTAAGAGTTTTTTGGATTAAAGAGGTTTGTCGGTGTCCAGATACGACCTACGCCCATGGTGATATTTTGCAAACCTAAGATAACTCTGTTTTGTTCATCTTCATACCCAGCGTAGACTCTGTAGAGCTTAGCATAGGCACTTCCTCCCTCATAGTTATAAAAAGAGCTTTGGGTATTAAAGGGAGTGTCGGATTTTTGGAGTTGCAAAGCCTCAAAACTACTAGAGCTTACGTAGCCGTTTCCTAAATAATTGATACCATCCCCAATAAGAGTAAAGAGAAATCCATCTTCTGAATAATCTCCTAAAAAACGTAACCTATCATAGTTATAAAGATAGCTCTTATTGGCATGTGGAAATTCTGAGGGTTGTGAGATTGTAAAGTTACTGTTTTGTACTCTATAATTAAACTCAGCCATTACGGCATGTGGAAATAGAAGTAAAAAAGGAAGGAACTTTTTAAACATTAGAGTAAAGCACCGTCACTAAGCTTTACAACACGTCGCACACTCTTTAAAATATACTCATCATGGGAAGCAAACAAAATACTTACACCCTCTTTCTCGTTCAAATCTCGCATCATATCCATCAAAGCTTTTGAGTTTTTAGAGTCAAGATTTGCTGTGGGTTCATCTGCTAAGATAACCTTTGGTTTTGCGGCAACTGCGCGGGCAACTGCAACGCGTTGTTGTTGTCCTCCGCTTAGGGCATGTGGAAGTGAGCTTAGTTTGTTCTCTATCTCTAACATGGAAGCGACTTCTAAAACCCTCTCTCTTATCTGCGTATCACTAAACCCACGAAGTTTCATTATAAAACCGATGTTCTCCTCGACACTGAGAACTGGCACAAGATTATAAGCTTGAAAAACAAATCCCATCTCATTTAATCGTATCGTAGTTCGCTCCTCTTCACTCAAAGAACTTATCTCTTTATCATTGAAAAAAATCTTGCCGCTCTCTATACTGTCTAGTGCGCCGATGGCGTTGAGAAGTGTTGTTTTCCCACATCCTGAGGGTCCGCTAAAGAGTGTAAACTCGCCATCTTCTATGGTTAGGTTTATATCATTAAGGGCATGAACCTCTCTTGGCTCATCTTTGAAAAAATATTTGTGAACATTTTGCAGTTGTATCATTTGTCAGCCTTTATAACCTCGATGGGATTGAGTTTTTTGATTTTTCTAAGTGGGATAATCACGCTCAGTAGAGATGCACTCATAATGGCAAAAAAAGTTGTGCTGAAGTAGGAGAACTTAATGGTTCCATAGATGATGGTCTCATACCCCCAACTCTGCAAGGCATCGGCAAATGCACTAAAATCAAGCCCGTAATCTCGTAAATAAATAAGTAAAAAGAGTCCTATAATCCCACCACTTACAAAGCCAAAAAGCCCTATAAACATCGCTTCTAAATAGATTTGTAAGCGTATCTGCTTATACTGCATTCCAATAGAGAGCATGATACCAAACTCGCGGATTCTATCGAGCACTGAGACATACATAACACCAAATATCCCCACAAAAACAACACTCATCACAATAAAGAAAGTAATGGAGTTAAAAATTACCATCATCTCTTCCATCATCTCTATCATTGGTTGTAACTCGAAAAAGCTTTTTACATCTAGAGTTGGATATTTTTTCTTAAGTGTTTCGTAGAGCTGTTCACTCTCTGTTCTTATGGCTATTTGTGTCGCCTCACGCTCTTTGAGTCCTAAAAATTTTTGCACTTTTTTTATATCAACAAAGAGGGTGCTTGTGTCGAGAACTATGTTTGTTGTTTGAACAATCGCAGCTACTTTAAGTACCATGGAACTTATCTCACCGCTACTATCTTGTGTTGAAAAGATAACTTTAGAGCCTACTTTGAGTTTTAATGTTTTTGCTAACTCCACTCCTACAAAAGCACCCCGTTTAGAAAAGTTTATCTCACCCTCTTGTAAAAAATCGCTAAATTTTCCAAAACTCTCTTCCTCTTGTAGATTTACTCCTCGTATCTGGGCAAAAGAGGATTTTCTGGCAGTGGAGGCAAGCCCATCTGCGCTTACTCTCAAAACTACAGAGCGAACACCCTCCATCATTTGAAGCTCTTTTTGTATTGTTTTGGCATCTGCTATGCGCTGTTTTAAATCTCTGTTGATTCTGTACTCTTTTGCGAAGATACTTATCTCTCCGCTGTCGCTTCTCTTGCTTTTGTCAGCCATGTTAAGAACCATACCATCATAAAGCCCCTCAATTCCAAGCATCATACTCATACTTACAGCAATCATGATAATGAGTAAAAGTGTTCTGGCAGGTCTTGCAAATGAGTTCTTCCAAGCCATTTTCAGTATGAGTTTAAACATGTTTTGTCGCCTCTATGGGTTTGAAGGAGTTGATGTAAAAGTAGGGGTATAAAATACTTAGAAAATTAAGCAGATAGATGAGTGCTAGATTCCAGCTTAGGGTCAAAATATCAAAGTTAAAGGGTATCTCATCTGAGACAATTCCATAATCTTTATACATATCTGCAATCCCTTCAATCACAATGGGATGCACAGAGTAGTAGTAGCAGATGTAGCCTGCGATAGGTGCAGCCAATAAAAGAGCTAAAGAAGAGAGTATAAAGATTTCATAAAATAGAAGTGAGAAAATATGCGCGTTTGAAAAACCTATACATCTCAGAACTCCAAACTCTTTGATGCGTGTGCTGACATTGATGAAGCCATAAATCATAATCACAAAAAAGATGACAACCAAAAAGAGAGATAGAGAGATGTAGCCAAAGATGCTATCCACCTCCATCGCCTCCACCATAGTTTTCATTAAGGTTTTCCATGTAAGAGACTCTAGCTCCACATCATTGAGTACTGCAACTATTTGCTCGTTGATGGCATCGACATTTTCTAAATCATCTACCTTGATTGTGATGTAAGAAGCCTTATTTTGTGCCATCATAAGTTTGTCAAAGTAGTTTCTGCTGACAAAGGAGCTACTCAAATCAAACTCAAAGGAACCTGTTTTAAAAATGCCGCAAACTTTAAAAATATCTGCCGCAAAAGAGTTATCACTTGCAGCTCCGACAAAAGCAACCTCGTCCCCAAGTTGGAGTTTTAACTTCTCTATCAATCCAGCTCCCCCATAGAGACAGTTTTGTGACTCGTTTGATAAAAACTCTCCCTCTCTGAGAGCTGTTGCGAGAGAGCTTATCACTCTCTCCTGCTCTGGCTCTATTCCTGCAATCATTGAAGCCGCAGAACTCTCTTTTGTTGAGAGCAGTCCATAGGTCTCATAACGAGCCGTATAAGCTTTCACACCTTGAATCTGTGTAAGTTTATTTGTGATTGAAGTAACATCTTTGATAAGATACTCATTTCCGCCAATATCACGATAATCTTTATGATAAATTTCAATCGCACCAGTGTAGATTTTGAGAGTATTTTCAAGCATAGATTTATGGGAGCCATCCATCATGGAGACATAGACGATAAAGAGCATAGCCGAGATGAAGGTAAGCGCAAAAGTCGTAATGGAACGACCTTTGTAAAAGAGAATATTTTTAAGAGCAAGTCTAAACATCATCGAGCCTCAATATCTATTTTTTCAATTCTACTCTTTGTTTGCTTCGCATACAATTACTTTAAAACTTTGGCATGTGGAAATATTTCCACATGCCAAAGCGCATAGATATTTTGATAGCTTATTTCAGTTGAGTCAAGCTATAATTCTGCCTTTTTAATTTAAAATTATGGTGTAGGTATGAACAAAAAAGTGGATTTATTTGATGCATTAAAGAGTGAAGTGAGAGCAGCAGGATTGCTTCAGCGTGTTCCTATCCGTGGTTCAATTGAGATGGTAGCGGTGCTCGCTTCTATGCTTTTGATTTTTGTAACTGCTCCCATGTGGAACCCATTTCTTTTAGGTCTTTTCATGACGCTTGTCTTTACCCGTGCTGTTTTTATCTCGCATGATATTCTTCATACACAATATTTTAAAAGTAAGTCTCTGGCGATGAAGTTGAGCTACCCTTTCTCGGCTATTATTTTAAGCAACTCCTCTTCATGGTGGGATTTTAAACATAATATCAAACATCACACTTGGTGTAATGTAATAGAAAAAGATGAAGACATTATGGCACTTGATGGCGCATTTACTCCAAAGAACAAAGGGAGTAAACCCTTTTTAAAGAGGTACAAACATATTGTTTTCTGGGGTGCGATGTTTTTTATGTATGCCGCTTTTATCGTACAATCTTATAATTTTGTCCTCAAAAGAAAAAACTATTTTGAGCTAGGTTTGATGCTTCTGCATTGGCCACTTATCTGGGGTACGCTTCTTTACATTTTACCGTGGAGTGATGTGTTAATCGTATTTCTTACGCTTCACTTTACGCTTTCACCTTGGCTTGCATTTGGTTTTATTACAAACCATTTAGGGTGTGAGGTGTTTGATTTAGAAGAGGGGAGAGGGCTCTCTTGGATGGAGCTTCAAATGCGAACGAGTCGTTCTTTGAGCGGTGGAGCTTTTGTTCACTGGTTTTATGGCGGACTCAATACGCAAATCGAGCATCATCTCTTTCCAAAAGCACCAAGATTCAACCTCTTAAAGGTGCAAAAAATGACGAAAGAGTTCGCAAAAAGACATAATATAGAGTACTTTGAAACTACGCCAATCCAAGCCTATATTCAGATAAATGATGCGATAAAAGCGTATTAGATACCATCCACTCTTAATAGTTTTGTCTTTCCAACCATAAGTTCTATCGTCATATAAGCGCGTTTAAAAACACTCTCTTGACGATACTCTAAGTTATGCTTTTTACAAATCTCTTTTACGATTGGTTGCATCTTTTGGTACTGAGAGAGAGGAAGATTTGGAAAAAGATGATGTTCCACTTGATAGTTTAACCATCCGTGAGCAAAATCAATCAAATCTGAGCCAGTGTTGTAGTTTACACTTCCCATAATCTGACGCAAATAAAACTCTCCTTGACTCTTGTGTGGCTCGTTAAACATGTAGATATCTTCTGCTGAATGGTTTGGAACAATCACCAAAAAGGAGTGAATATTTGCTACAAACTCTGCCATCAAAGTGATGATAAAGGCATTGAAAACGGCTTCCATTCCAAGGGGAATAAAGAGCAATGGAATCACTATAAATTTGATAAGACCATAAGGTAAGAGAGACTCCTTCCAAAGTTTCGCACCTTGCCCACTCAAAGGGTTCCAACTATACCCTTCAATCGGCTCTTCTTTTCTCTTTCTTCTCTCTTTATTCTCTAAAATAAGTTGTGTGTTTGGAGCATAGTATGCAACTTTCCACATGCCAGCAAAGAGATAGACAATAACGTAGCGTAAAAACATTGGAGTCTTTGACTGGATAAGCCATTGGAGGTTTTTTTCAACATTGTCTGGATCTTCATGCTCTCCTAAATGGTAGTGATGCATAATGTTATGCTCATACTCCCAAGCTTCAGGCTTAATCCAATCAAGCCATTGTACATAGCGATTCATTCCACGAGAAAAGCCAGCTTTAGTATATCTCAGTGGAATATTTGGAACTTTGTCATACGCAGCGTGCAAAATTGGGTGTGTTGTATTTGCCCATCTTGAGACATTTCCAACCCCTATAAAAAGAGCTGCTATAACTGCAAAGGACCAAAATAGTAGAGGCGATATGCCAATCGTAGATATCTCTAACAAACTAAGTGCAAAGACTATAAAATAGCCAAAAAAGGTAGAAAATCTACCCCATCTCTCAAGCTTTAGCAAGTGTAAAAAATCTTCCTCAGTAGGAGCGCCAATCTTCTCTTTTATCTCATCTATATCTTTTTGTAATTGTTCTTTATCTATTTCTGAATATTTCGCGTATCTATGAGTCAATATTTTCCCTCTTGTAAGACAGAGTCTTTCTTATATATATAATTTGGGCGAATTATATAGAAAAATACTTAATTTTCATTTTTGCATATACTTTGATACAAGTTGCAAGTTAAATCGATAATAGAGTTAATACATTATAAATATCATTTTAGGTAGAATGCAAGACTTAAAATGTAATGTTTACTGGAGATTGAATGGAAGCTGCCAAATATATTTGGATGAATGGAAAGTTTGTATCTTGGGATGATGCAAAAGTGCATGTCTTAACACATACAATTCATTATGGAAATGGTGTTATTGAAGGAACGAAGGCTTATAGAACTGAGCGAGGTTATGCAATCTTTCGTCTCAATGATCATACAAAAAGATTGAAAGAATCAGCAAAAATGACGCTTATAGATATTCCTTTTAGTGTTGAAGAGCTGAATCAAGCGCAAATAGATTTGATAAGAAAAAATGAATTTGATGGAGACAATGTTTATCTCCGTCCATTTGCATTCTTAGGCTATGGTGTTATGGGTATTTATCATAAAAATGTTCCAGTTGAAACTGCTATCGCTGCTTGGGAGTGGGGTGCTTACCTCGGTGAAGAGGGGATGAAAAAAGGCATAAAGCTAAAAATAGTCTCTATGACTCGTCCAGCGAACACTTCAAACATGGGTAAAGCTAAAGCAACTGGTAACTATTTAAACTCTCAAATGGCGAAGTATGAAGCTATTGATTGTGGATATGATGAAGCACTTCTCTTGGATGACCAAGGGTATGTTGCAGAAGCAAGTGGCGCAAGCTTTTTTATGGTAAGAAATGGAGAACTTATTACTCCTCCAAGTGATAATGCACTTGAGTCTATTACTCAAAAAACGGTGATAGAGATGGCTCAGAATATGGGTATAAATGTTGTTCGAAGAAGAATTACAAGAGAAGAGATATATATAGCCGATGAAGCATTTTTAACGGGAACAGCGGCAGAGATAACACCTGTTCGTTTAATAGATGCAAGAGTGATAGGTAACGGCGCACGTGGTGAGATGACAGAAAAAATTCAGAGTGCATATTTTGATATAGTGTTTGGTCGAAACAGAGAGTATGAGCACTACTTAACATACGTAAACTAACAAATTAAATGAAGGATAACATAACAATGGCATCAGATATGAATGATTATTTCAACAAAAAAAAGAGCGAGAATGGAGGATTTGATAAAAAAACTTCAGGAAACTCAGGTGGTAACGGTGGTGGAAATGGTCCTAAAATGCCAAATATAGAGTTTAACTTCGGCGGAGGAAAAGCAGGGCTGCTCTATTTTGTAGTAGCAGTTGTGATTTTACTCGTACTTGCAAAGCCTTTTACCATCATCCAAGAGGGGGAAAGAGGTATTTTAAGTACAAATGGTAAATACCAAGATCAAGCACTTCTTCCAGGTCTTCACTTTATTATTCCAGTGATTCAAAAAGTTTATACAGTCGATACAAAAGTTCGTATTATCAACTATGCTTCAAAAATTGAGGCAAGTGGTGGAAATGCAGCTGGAATCAATGTGAAACCAGCTGTAACAGTTTTAGATAAACGTGGACTTCCAGTTACTATAGAACTTACTGTTCAATATAGACTAAATTCACAATTTGCAGCACAAACTATTTCCAACTGGGGATTTAGCTGGGAAGACAAAATTATTAACCCTGTTGTTCGTGATGTTGTTCGTAATGTTGTTGGTAAGTATGACGCTGAGTCACTTCCACAACAAAGAAATGTTATTGCCGATGAGATTGACAAAGGTGTAAGAGCGAGTGTAACAGGTCTTCAAAACTCTCCAGCGGATCTTCAGTCCGTTCAACTTCGTGAGATTGGTTTGCCAGAAAAAGTAAAAGAGCAGATAGAACGCGTACAAGTTGCAAAGCAAGAAGTTCAAAAAGCAGAGCAAGATGTACAACGTGCAAAACAAGAAGCACTTAAGCGCGCAGCAGAAGCAGAAGGTGTTGCTCAAAAAGCTAGAATCGAAGCACAAGGTATAGCAGATGCAATTACAATTGATGCAGATGCAAAATCAAAAGCGAACTATTTAATCTCAAAATCTTTAACATCTCAGCTTTTACAATTAGAGCAGTTAAGAGTACAAGGTTTATTTAATGATGCGCTTCGTGAAAATAAAGATGCAAAGATTTTCTTAACTCCTGGTGGCTCAACTCCAAATATCTGGGTTGATATGAAAGACGCTAAGCAGAGAACTACGGCTCAATAAGTAGAGATATGCAAGCAATCATAAATAAAATAGACTGGCAAAAGATTGATCTTTTGCCAGTAATCGTTCAAGATAACACTACGAACGAAGTTCTAATGATGGCTTATATGGATAAGCAAGCTTTAGAACTTTCACTCACAACAAAAATAGCACACTACTTCTCTCGTTCAAAAAAGCGAATTTGGAAAAAAGGGGAGAGTAGCGGACATACGCAAACAATTCACTCCTTTAATATTGACTGCGATAATGATACCCTTCTTATAAAAGTAACCCAAGAGGGAGTTGCATGCCATACAGGGCATACATCATGCTTCTTTACAGAACTAGAATCAGGGGAGAGCACTTCTGAAGTCAAAGTGAATTCTGAAGCGATGTATGGCGTTATAGAGACCCTTTATCATACTCTGCAAGAGCGTAAAAATGCAGATCCTGCATCTTCTTGGACTGCTAAGCTTTTTGCTAAGGGTGATAACACGATACTTAAAAAGATTGTAGAAGAAGCAGGTGAATTTAGCTTTGCTTATAAAGATAATGATGAACATGAGATGGTTTATGAAGCAGCAGACTTAACTTATCACATGCTTGTAGCATTAGCTGCTAAAAACATCTCTCCTGATAGAGTCAAACAAGAGTTAGCCCGCAGATTTAACATGAGTGGTATAGCCGAAAAAAATGCAAGACCTGAGTAATGAACAGCACAGCAATAGGAAGATTCATAGATGATTTGATTGGATATGATTACATCCTTTTTGGTGCTAGTTTTTTTCTCTTTTTGCTTTTCATTATTTTAGGAATGGTGCTGCGAAGAAAAACAGCACTCTCGATTATTATCCTTCTTTTTGCTTTTCTTACTCTTATCTTAGGACCTACTCTTGGGTATGTGAAAATGCATAATACAATGTTTAAAAACTCTACAAACATAGTGAGTCAAAAAGAGTTAACCTTTACTCAAGCCATTGTTTTGATGGGAACTCTTGTGAATGAATCAAATGTTGACTTTAAAAGTTGTAAAATCACAGCATCTCTTTATAAAACAAGCGCAAACAAATTAAAAAATTACCTCTATAGTTTTAAAGCATTTCAAGAGATGAGCATTTTAGAAGATGCTATTCAAAAAGGTGAAACGAGAGAGTTTAAGCTCATCATTGAACCTTTTACTTATACAAAAGAGTATAATATTTCATTGGGAGCTAAATGTAAATGATAACACTTTTTAATATATGGCATTTTATAGTTATTGGAATTATTCTTCTTGTAGCTATAGCTGGAATGGTTTCAGCCTTTAGACAACCAAGTAAAAAGTTGCTTTTTTCAGTGCTTTTTTCTATATCTCTTGTCGCGCTTTTAATGATTGGTTTTTCAATTATAGCAGTAGATAAATATACAAAAATAGCTAAACTCTATAAAGTGAAAAATAAAAGGTTACTAGGAATAGAAAAAATCATCTATACAGGTATCGTAAAAAATGAGGGTAACTATCCAATTGGAGAGGTTACATTTGAAGTGAAGATTGTAAACAAGGGACATGCTACTGGGAATGTAAAATCAGGCTCTTTTTATAAGGCAAGTGGATTTATGGACTTTTTCTTTAGTAAAAATGATAGAAGTGATGCTTATAAGGAACAGACCATAATTAGAGAGTTTGTTGTTGCTAAAAATCTACAACCTGGGGATTCACAACCTTTTAGAGTCTATTTTGATTATCCGCCATATTTTAGAAGTGTTTCTGATTTTACAAAAGTTACAGGGCATTAATACGATTAGTATTTAAGTCCTATTTGCTTGAGTGCTTTATTGATATGTTTGATTTGAATATTCTTCTCTCTACACCAATCTGGAGCGAGGAGGGAATTGTTGTTGATTCCAGCAGTGACTCTCTGTACAGATACACTCTTAGGTTTCATTTGTATAGATTCAACGAGTACATCAAGATACTCCTCTTCGCTGATTGGCGAAAAAGCTCCTTTAGTAAACTCATTTGCTAAAGCTGTTTTTTTTACAACATAAAGTGGATGGTATTTTACAGAGTCGATTCCCCAAGCATAAGCCTGTTTGGAAGTCTCTAGCATCATCTCTTTTGTCTCATCTGGAAGTCCAAAGATAAGATGTCCACAAACATTCAATCCTCTTTCTTTGGCTTTTAAAATCCACCTCTTTACATTTGCACTATCATGCCCTCTGTTAATCTTTTCTAAAGTTTCATCATAGACAGATTGAATCCCAAACTCTATCCATATCTCTTTATCTCTATTTAAAAGAGCGAGGTAATCCAGAGTCTCTTCTGTAATACTATCTGAACGTGTGCCAATACTTAATCCGACAACATTAGGAAATGAGAGGGCTTTGTCATAAAGAGCTTTGAGTGTTTCAAAGGGGGCATAGGTGTTTGTAAAAGATTGAAAATATACAAGAAACTTTTGCGCTCCGTACTCTTGTGTCTGTTTTTTACTAAGTGCATTAAACTGTAGTCCTAGTTGCTGTAGTTGCTTCTCTAAGAAGGGATTCTCTTTTGAATGAAGATTGAGATGAAAACCCTTTAGCTCTTGCACTTCACCCGTGTTTGCACTAAAAGAGTCATTTTCACAAAAGGTACAGCCACCTTTTGCAACAGTTCCATCAATATTTGGGCAGGTAAAACCAGAGATATTAATACCTACTTTGTAGACCTTACAGCCAAACTTATTTGTGAGATAATTACCGTAAGTATATATTTGTTCCAACATAAATCCGAAGTTAAACTATATATTTACCAGTAAAACATGCAGTACAGTAGTTGTCTTTAGTAGCATTTACACTTCTTAGTAGAGATGCCTCATCTAAATAAGCTAAAGAGTCTGCCTCTATATATTTACATATTTCATCGATTGTTTTATTTGCTGCTATTAAGTGCTCTTTATCTGGAGTATCTACACCATAAAAGCAAGGGTCAGTAGTCGGAGGAGAAGAGACACGCATATGAACTTCACTCGCACCTGCTTCTTTTAACATTCTAATAATTCTTCTTGAAGTTGTTCCCCTTACAATCGAGTCATCAATCACGATAACACGTTTGCCCTTTATGATATCAATCATTGGCGAGAGTTTCATTTTTACTTTTAAATCACGCATCTCTTGCGTAGGTTCAATAAATGTTCTGCCAATATAATGATTTCTCATAATCCCCATCTCATAAGGGATTCCACTCTCTTGTGCATAGCCTATAGCTGATGGAACTCCACCATCGGGAACAGGGATAACTAAATCTGCTTCTACAGGACTTACATGTGCAAGCTCTTTACCCATATTTTTTCTTGTTTGATAAACAGATTGACCAAAAACAGAGGAGTCAGGACGGGCAAAGTAAACATACTCAAATATACAGTGCTTAGGTGTAGGCTCAAATACTTTGATACTTATAGGCTCTTTGTCTTTTTCGAAAATGAGCAGTTCTCCCGGCTCAACATCACGAATATAGGTCGCACCAACAAGGTCAAAAGCACAAGTTTCTGATGCAACGATATAGCCACCAGAAGGAAGTCTTCCAAGACTTAGTGGACGAAAACCATGACGGTCTCTCATAGCAAACATTTTTGTTCTGCTTAAAAATACAAGAGAAAATGCACCTTCAATTCTATGGACAGCATCAATAATTCTATCTATGAGTTTTGCTTTTTCACTTTTTGCTATAAGGTGGATGAGATTTTCTGTATCCATATAGGTTTGAAATATCGCACCTTTTTTAATAAGAGCTTTTCTTACTTCATCTGCATTAGTAAGATTGCCATTGTGGACAATGGCCATTTCACCTAAGTCATATCTTGCGAATACTGGTTGTGCATCAAGAATAGAGTCATCACCAGCAGTAGAGTATCTTGTATGTCCGATAGCACTTGAACCACTTAAAGTTTTTAGTTTGGCTTCATCAAAGACACGCATTACTAAACCGCGTTTTTTTATAGTATGAAGTTTAACCCCGTCAGAAGAGCTTATCCCAGCTGCTTCTTGACCACGATGTTGGAGTGCATGAAGAGAGAAGTAAGCTAATTTTGAAGCCTCTTGATGACCGAATATACCTACAACCGCACACTTTTCATTAACATCTTCTCGCAAAATAATTTCCTTGTAAAATAGATCATGTTGTTAGAATCGAATTATACTAAAATCAGATTAAGATAGAGTTTACTTTTATATAAACTATAACTCTAAACAATCTGAGATGGAGTATAAGCCGTTCTCTTTATCTGCTAACCAATGTGCAGCTCTTATGGCACCTTTAGAAAAAGTATTTCTAGAAGTGGCCGTATGATTGAGTTCTAGAAATTCACCATCATTATAAAAACCAACAGTATGACGACCGACAATGTCCCCACCTCTGAGTGCCATAACAGCGATCTCATCTTTTGTTCTCTCTCCAATGTTTCCATCTCTGCCACTTACGCGCACACTATTGATATCAAGATCTCTTCCCTTCGCAGCAGATTCACTTAATGTTAAAGCTGTGCCACTTGGAGCATCTTTTTTATGTTTATGGTGCATCTCTACTATCTCTATATCAAACTCTTTAAGTGTAGCAGATGCTTGAAATACAAGCTTATTGAGAAGTGCTACTCCTAGCGACATATTTGTTGCATAGAGGATAGGCATCAACTCACTTGCATCTTTGAGGAGATTAATCTGATGCGTATTGAGCCCAGTTGTCCCTATAACTAAAGGTTTTGGAACTTTTACAGCAACTTCTAAAAGAGTTTCACAAGCATCAGGAAGTGAAAAATCTATAATTACATCTGAAGCATTAAGAAATGATTTCATATCCGCAGTCACTAAAACCGATGGGTCGATAGAAAAGTCTAAATTATTACGAACATAAACAGCACTCAGACTCATATCAGATGTGTTTTTTAAATCTTCTAATAAGAGTTTACCTACTCTGCCACTTGCCCCAAAAACACCAACTTTAATCATTGAGCAACTCATCTACATAAGAGATAGCTTGAAGTGCCGCAACTGCACCATCACCTGCTGCGCTTACAACTTGCTTTGGAGCTGCAATTCTCATATCCCCAGTTGCAAAAAGCCCAGGAACTGAAGTTTTCATGCTTATATCAACAATCACTTCACCAGAAGCATTCATCTCACATAAAAAAGTACCATCTTCTTGAATAAGTGTTTGGTTGTTTACATCGTTTCCAACAAAAGTAAATACTCCTGGAACTGCAATATCACGAATTTCACCATTGTTGTTTTTTACTTTTAATCCAGTCACACCCATTGCATCTCCATAGACTTCATCAGGTACAGAGTTTAAAACAAGCTCTATATTCTCAGTTTTTTTAATTCTCTCAACAGTATTTGGAGCTGAACGGAAAGAGTCTCTTCTGTGTACTAGATAGACTTTCGAACAGAGTTTTGCAAGATAAAGTGCCTCTTCTAAAGCAGTGTCCCCACCACCTATTACAGCAACTTCTTTGCCTTTATAGAAAAAACCATCACACGTAGCACAGGTACTTACTCCTCTTCCAAAAAACTCATTTTCACCTTTAAACCCAGCACGACGAGGAGATGAACCTGTACCTATGATAACACTATGTGCTTGCTCTGTTGTGCCGTCACCTTTGTGAATCGTAAATAAGTTGCCCTCTTTACTTACGCGTAGAACTTCAACCATTGCATGTTTAAGACCAAACTTTTGACACTGCTCTGGCCATGGCATCATCAGATCCATACCTGTAATCTCTCCCGTGACACCAGGATAGTTTTCTATTTCAGAACTTGATGTAATCTGTCCACCAGGCATACCCTTTTCAAACATAGTTACATTTTCTAATCCACCGCGAGTGGTGTAAAGTCCAGCAGTAAGACCAGCAGGTCCTCCTCCTATAATTGCGCAATCGAGTATCATATTCATTCCTTAATTGTAATTTATAAGTTATTAACTTGTTGCGATAACTCTTCCAAATTGTCAAGTTTTCGTATCATACTATCTTGTTTATAAAGAGTCTCTTTTGATTTTTTTATAAAGAAGATAGAGGGTGATTCATAGATGTTAAATCTTTGAATAAACGAGAGTGAAGTTTTTGTACCAGATCTTAAAAAGATGGTGTTTTCACTCTTTGTTTGTACTTCATTGTAGTAATCAATCGCAAGAATCGGAATGTTGAGATTGGTATTTGCCAACTTCTCCATTGTCCCTTTCTCTTTGGATGAGTAGAAGATTACTATGTATTTATCGGCTTGAGGTGTGAAAATATCATTTTTTTCGTAAAAAACCCAATCCTTAAAGTCTATGAATTTGTATTCCGAAAATTTGTAGTTAAAGTAGGCAAAGGCGGCAGCTATCATAGCCGCGCCAAAAAATGAAGCCAAAAGAGTAGACAGAGATAAGAAGCTTTTGCCTCCTCTCTTTGCCAAACTATAACTCTTTTGTGAAATTACGCTAAAAGAGCGTCGATTTTTGCAGCTAGAGCTTGTTTGGATTGTGCTCCAACAATTTGGTCTACCATTTCACCATTTTTGAAGAACAAAATAGTTGGAATAGAACGGATACCAAATTTAACAGCAATATCTTGCTCTTCGTCTGTATTTACTTTACAAACATTTGCTTTACCTTCGTAGTCTCCTGCTAGCTCTTCTACTATAGGTGCAATCATGCGACAAGGTCCACACCATGGTGCCCAAAAGTCAACTAAAGATACGCCATCAGCTAAAGTTGCTTCAAAGTTTGATGCAGTTAAATCTATATATTTTCCCATCTGTTATTTCCTTTTCAATTATTAATATAGATGAATTATACATGTCTGTAGATTAAATGCCTCTTTATATATTCATTTTCAATATATTATAAAGAGTTGTGAAGGATAAAAGAAGCCCTTTAAGCAAAAAAGTAACACTTCATAAAGGGCGTAAAAAAGAGACTTCATCTCTTCTCTCGCATCCCTTGGGTAAAGAGTGCGTTATTTTATTCGCTTCTAACAAATGTTTCAATAAAATGGGTTAAATAATAAAAAAAGGTTTGCTATGAAACTTATCATCTCTAATGGAGAAATTGGAGTTCGACCACCTGCTACAATGCCTCATCCTGGTTTTTTACAAGAAGTTGGGGAGGAGAGATTTAAAAAGTTGGTGTATGCGCATTATGATTCAATCGAAACGAGTGAGATAGCCTTTTTGTTCCCTATCTTTGATCCAGAAGATTTTGCAGAGGCAAAAAAACATGCTTTTGATTTTCTCATCCAAGTATGTGGTGGACCAGACTACTTTACTCAAAATCGTGGAGCACCTCAAATGGTCGGTCGTCATGCTCCATTTCGTATAGATGAAACGGCTCGTAAAACTTGGCTGGGTCTTTATGCACCGTTATTAGAAGCACTTACAGAGGAAGGAGTTTCAGAGGAGTATATTCAATCCTTTTGGGATTATTTGAATATTTTTTCGATGTGGCTTGTCAATACCAAGAGTTAAGTAGAGTGACTCTTTGAAAAAAGAGTAGAATAGCATCTAAGACTCTTCAAAGGAGATGTGATGAAGTATATACGATTTTTCAATGAACTCACGATAGCAGATATTCCAATGGTTGGCGGTAAAAACGCTTCGCTTGGAGAGATGTATAAAAATCTCTCTTCAAAAGGCATCAATATTCCCAATGGCTTCGCAACTACGAGTGAGGCTTATTGGCTTCTTTTAGAAGAGAATGGCATCAAAGAGAAGATTTACAATATACTTCAAGATTTGAATATTTCCGATACGCTTAGCCTTCAAGCCAGAGGCAAAGAGATTCGAGAACTGATTTTAAATGCACAACTTCCACATGCTGTAGTGGAGGAGATAGAAGAAGCCTACATAAGACTCTCCAAAGAGTATAACTCCCAAAACATCGATGTCGCAGTCCGATCTTCAGGAACTGCGGAAGATTTACCTGATGCCTCTTTTGCAGGACAACAAGAGACCTTTTTAAATATTACAACACTTCCAAAACTTCTTCAAAGTGTCAAAGGGTGTTACGCTTCACTCTTTACAGATAGAGCTATCAGCTACCGTACAAGTCGAGGCTTTAGCCACTTTAAAGTTGCTCTCTCTATTGGTGTACAAAAGATGATACGCAGTGATATATCTTCAAGCGGGATAATGTTTACTCTTGACACAGAGAGCGGCTCGCAAAATCTCATACTTATAGACTCTATTTGGGGATTGGGCGAGAATATTGTTGGAGGGAGAGTCAATGCGGATGAGTTTCTTGTTTTCAAACCTACACTCAAACATGGAATCCACACTATTTTAAAGCGTTCCCTTGGGAGCAAAAAAGAGAAGATGCTTTATGCGGACGAGGGGAGCCATACCCTCAATGTTAGCACAACTCATAAAGAGCAAACGAGCTTCTCTCTGACGGATGATGAGGTCATCGAGTTAGCAAAACAGGCACTTGTTATTGAAGAGCATTATAAGCGTCCTATGGACATAGAGTGGGCAAAAGATGGGCGAGACAATAAACTCTATATTGTTCAAGCAAGACCTGAAACAGTTCAAAGTAAGCTTCAAGAAGGAGTGGCAATTGAGAAGTACTCACTACTCGATAAAGAGAGTGCGAAAGTTTTAACAACTGGTCGAGCCGTTGGAGATAAAATAGGAACTGGGCGAGTGAGAATCATTCACGATACTTCTGAATTTGCTTCATTTAAAGAGGGTGAAGTTTTGGTGGCAGACACAACAAATCCAGACTGGGAACCGATTATGAAAAAAGCTTCTGCCGTTGTAACGAACCGTGGAAGTCGCACCTGCCATGCGGCAATAGTCGCTCGTGAAATAGGAGTTCCCGCTGTGGTTGGATGTAATAATGCTACCGAAGTAGTTACAACTGGAGAGCGTGTCACGGTGAGTTGTGCGTATGGTGATGAAGGTTCTATTTTCGAGGGAGAGTTAAAGTACAAAAAAGAGAGTGTAGCACTTGGTGCGCTCCAAGCAACAAAAACAAAAATATTTATAAACATAGGAAATCCAGCCGAAGCATTTAATCTTGCAAAGATGCCAAGCGATGGAGTAGGGCTTGCACGAATGGAGTTTATTATGAGTCACTCTATCCAGGCACACCCTATGGCTTTGGTAGATATGCACAAAGGTTGGCATGTGGAAAGTGAGCAGGAGATCCTCTCTCTTACCTCTGCATACAAAGATGCAAAAGAGTTTTTCTTACAAAAAATAAGTGAAGGTGTGGGGACAATCGCCGCTGCTTTTTATCCAAAACCAGTCATCATTAGAACAAGCGATTTTAAAAGTAATGAGTATAGAAATATGCTTGGCGGCTTTAAGTATGAGGGGGAAGAAGAGAACCCTATGATAGGTTTTAGAGGAGCGAGTCGCTACTATGATGAGAGCTACAAAGAGGCTTTTGAGTGGGAGTGTGAGGCTTTAAAAAGAGTGCGTGATGCGATGGGACTGACAAATGTAAAAATCATGATTCCCTTTGTAAGAACACCTGCAGAGGGAAAAAAAGTTATAGAGATTATGAATCAGCAAGGGTTAGTGCAGGGAGTCAATGGACTTGAAATCTATGCAATGTGCGAGATTCCAGCAAATGTCATCTTGGCAGATAAATTTTTAGAAATTTTTGATGGGTATTCCATAGGTTCAAATGACCTTACACAGCTTACGCTTGGAGTCGATAGAGAGAGTGCAAAGATTGCACATATCTTTGATGAACGAGATGAAGCGGTCAAAAAAATGTTGCTTATGGCGATAGAAGCTTGTAAAAAAGCGAAGAAATATATAGGAATTTGCGGACAAGCACCTTCAGACTACCCTGAAATCACACAGTTTTTAGTTGAAAATTCTATAGATTCACTCTCTTTAAACCCTGACTCTTTTTATAAGATGCATCAACTTGTTACTGAATTGGAATTAAAAGAGATGAAAACGAGAAAATCTGCAATATAATTGCGGATTATTTTTTTGGGAGTATGCATGATTGAAATTTTAGCAGATAGTAACTCTGTAAACACTGTTTCTCACCTGATTCAGCTTGCAGTCGCCCCTGTTTTTTTACTTGCAGGTGTGGCTGGTGTTTTAAATGTTTTTGTTGGTAGACTGTCTCGTATTATCGATAAAGATGAGATACAAACAGATAAACTCCAAGAGCAGATTGAAGGGGTATATAAAGAGGAGATAAGAAGAAAAAAAATCTATTTGGATAAGAGAGTTGGCAATATGAACTATGCTATTTTATTTTGCACAATGACTGGTTTTTTAGTTTCCCTTGTCATCATGATTATGTTTTTAAGTGCTTTTTTTGCCTTTAATGGTGCCTTTGCAATAGCAACTCTGTTTATTATGGCAATGACATCGTTTGTTACAGCCCTCTCTCTCTTTTTAAGAGAAATTTTTATGGCTTCACTCTATTTTAAAGGGAGAATCTAAATCTCTATCATCTCTCTTTTTCTGTTTTGAAAGAGCGCGCACTCCGTATAACCAACCTCTTTGGCTATCTTTTGAACCTCTTTTGCATAGAGACTCACTTGTTCGGGTGCATGTGCATCTGAGCCAAAAGTGATAGGTATTTTGAGTCTGAAAGCCTCTTGCAAAATCTCTAAAGATGGATAGGGTTCATGTATTGGTTTTCTCAAACCTGCCATATTTATCTCAAGAACCATATCGGACGCTTTGATAGCAAGAAGTGCATTTTTGCATATCTCTAAAATAGGTCTATTTGGCAGAAATTTAAAGACTTTGATTAAATCCACATGCCCAACGATGTCAAAGAGTCTGCTCTGTGCCATCTTCTCAACTGCATCAAAATATTTCTGCCAAATTGCATCAATATCTTCGCTCTCATATCTTCCGATAAACTCTGGGTTGTCAAAACCCCAATCATCTATAAAGTGGACTGAACCGATGAGATAATCTACATTTGCATTCAGTACTCGTTCATCCATGTGCCCTTCAAGATAGTCAACTTCATAACCTAAAAGTATGTTGATTTGACTCTTGTACTCCTCTTTGAGGTCTAATACATCACTCTCATACTGTTGCATTTGATGAAAGCTCATACGGTATTTTGGATCAAAATCCATCGGAGCATGCTCTGAAAAACCGAAGTGTTTTGTACCACTTTGTATAGCTTTTTGTATGTACTCTGACATCTCCCCCTCAGCGTGATTACAGAGTGTCGTATGGTTGTGTATATCAATTATCATTGTTATCTCATTTATACAATTTTATGATATTATAGTGACAAATAATAAATTATCCTATTTGATACAATGGAGACGTCGGATGACACAAGAAGAATTAGATGCGTTGATGAATGGAGAGATTGATGATATCGATACTTTTGAAGAGAATACAACTGAGAAAATGGACGATGTAGAGCAAGAGGAAGAAGTTACAACGAGTAAAAGTTCTAAAGAAAAAGTTGTTCCTTCTGGTTACAGTGATGAGACAGCCCATCACTGGCCACTTCCTGCAACCGATGAGAACAAAATGGTACATCAGCTTGATGATGTAACCAAAGAAAGCGAAGAGAAAGCGAGTGAGATTTTTGACATTATCGAAGTGATTAGTTCAGATTTGATGGAGAAAGAAGAGAATTTGCAAAGGGTTATCAAAACATTAACAGCGAATGTTGAACTCTTTACAACTCTGAGTACAAAGTTTCCAGAAGTTGAAGCTTTTAAGAGCTCTTTAGCACAAAACACAGAAGCGATTACTGAACTCAATGAAACCGTAGAAACACTTCAAAACAGTGGTGACTCTATAATGAATGTTATGGATATTATGCAGTATCAAGATATTCACCGTCAAAAAATTGAGCGTGTTATCAATGTAATGCGTGCCTTATCAAAATATATGAATACACTTTTTGAAGGTAAAATTGATGATGAAAAACGTGTTGCTTCCGCTACACATATAGTGGGCGATACACATAATGACACAGCATCCGTAGATGAGATTGAGGCACTTTTAGCACAGTTTGGAAAATAGTTCTATCTCTCTTGCCCTACATCATTAGCAGAGTAGGGCAATCCTCTTTTTGTACTACTCAATTTTAGATATAATCTCATTAAAATAACAATGAGAATATAAATGAAAAAAGTTGAACTTCTTTCCCCCGCAGGAACTTTAGAAAAATTAAAAATTGCACTTGATTTCGGCGCAGATGCTGTCTATGGCGGTGTAAGCCACTTCTCTCTTCGTATTCGCTCTGGTAAAGAGTTTAGCATGGAGGAGTTTAAAGAGGGGATAGAGTATGCCCATGCAAGAGGAAAAAAAGTCTATGCAACTATAAACGGTTTTCCTTTTAACTCCCAACTTAACCTACTTAAAAAACATATCATTGCTATGAATGAGCTCAAGCCAGATGCGTTCATTGTTGCAACTCCAGGTGTGTTGAAACTTTGTCATGACTTAGCACCAGAGATGCCACTGCACCTCTCAACTCAAGCAAATGTAATGAATGTTTTGGATGCACAAATCTATCATGATATGGGAGCAACGAGGATTATTACTGCCCGAGAGATTTCCCTAAAAGATTTAAAAGAGATAAAAAAAGAGATACCTGATTTGGAGCTTGAAGTTTTTGTCCATGGCTCTATGTGTTTTGCATATAGCGGTAGATGTCTTATTTCAACTCTGCAAAGTGGGAGAGTTCCAAATCGTGGAAGTTGTGCAAATGATTGCAGATTTCCTTATGAGATATTTGCTTCAAACCCCGAGACTGGAACACTCTTTAAGCTCGAAGAGGATGAGGGTGTTGGAACCTACATCATGAACTCAAAAGATTTAAACCTTGCTTCACACATCCAAGAACTTTTAGAGAGTGGGGCAGTGGACTCCATCAAAGTTGAGGGTCGTACAAAAACAGCCTATTATGCGGCAGTGACTGCAAAAGCGTATAGAATGGCACTCAATGATTACTATGAAGGCACGATGGATAGCGACAAATATCAGTACGAGTTGCAATCTCTTCAAAACCGTGGTTATACAGATGCTTATCTTATCAATAGACCATTTGAAAAACATGACACACAAAGCTTGGACTTTTCTATGCAACTTGGAACACATCAGGTGAGTGGTGTCGTCAATGAAGCTGGCACACACTTTTTATGTAAGTATAAAACGCTTGTCAATGATGAGTTGGAGATAGTCGCTCCTCTTGAGTCACAAATAGAGATAGTCGATAATGAGATTGGTTCAACCTACGAAAGAGATGGAAGACTCTATCTAAAGTTGAAAAAGCTTGTTGCAGAAAATAAAAAAGTTTGGGAAGAAGTACATAGTGGAAATCTAAACCCTATCACACTTCCAACACCACTCCCTGCTTATACTTTTTTACGTATACCTGCAACGGATGATATGGGCACACAGCCAAAAAAATAGAAATTTATGTATAATTTTGAAATTAAAAAATCAGGAAATAAGAAATGAAATTTGTATCTATTGTTATTGGAAGTAAAAGTGATTACGAGGTAATGAAATCTTGTTCTGACACACTAGAAGCTTTTGGTGTAAGTTATGAGATGGTTATCTCTTCAGCACACCGCTCTCCAGAGAGAACAAAAGAGTATATTAAAACAGCAGAAAAAAAAGGTGCAAAAGTTTTTATCGCAGCAGCTGGTATGGCAGCGCACTTAGCGGGTGTTTTATCTTCTAAAACTGTAAAACCAATTATTGGTGTTCCTATGAGTGCTTCTGCATTATCAGGGATAGATGCACTTCTTTCTACTGTTCAGATGCCCGCTGGAATGCCAGTTGCTACAGTGGCAATAGGAAAAGCAGGGGCTATTAACTCTGCTTATTTAGCGATGCAGATTTTAGCACTTGACAATGAGGAACTCTCAGTGAAGCTACAAGAGGATCGTATTTCAAAAGCTAAAAAAGTTGAGATGGACTCTTTAGAGATTGAGACAATAATTAATATATAGGCTAAAGCCTATTTTGGAGATTTTTATGCAGTGGATGAGTGATGAAGAGTATATCGCATTAACAGGACTTGATTTATCAGCGATTGAGGATTTAATACAAAGAGGTAAGCTCACAATCAAAGTTGAAGATGGTGTGAGATATATAGACCCTTCTAAGGGAACTTCTGAAGTTGTTCCAGCCAAATTGCGAGAGCTCTCTTCTCGAAATACACATGAGATGATGGTTCAGCCTGAGTTTATAGAAAAAACAATCGGTACGATTATCAATCTTCATGAAAAAGTGCTTGATGCTAAAGATGAAACCATTGAAGCGGTAAAAGTTGAAAATACATTTTTACGAGAAGCACTTGGCTCTTTGCAAGAGCTTTATGATGAAGATAGAAAAACAATCGCCGCGCTCACAGAGCAGTTGAAGCTTTCACAGCAAGAGGTTGAGTTTATGCGAAGAAAGTATAAGCTTATGTGGAATAAGGCTATCGACGAACATACAAACTAATGGTTATCGATGAGGCGTGTGTTGGATGTATTATCCATCAAAGTGAAAAAGTCTCTCATGCCATAAACGCTTCTCCTGCACTCTCAAATAAGCTCACTTTCACAGTCCAAGAGATGAGTAAAGAGTTCTCTTATCTGAAATCTCCTCCCGAAATAGCTGCGGATGTTTATGAAAAAATGGCTCAAATAGCCAATAAAAAAGACCTTTATGATGAGGTCAAAGCACTCTCTACAAAAAAAGCGCTCTCCTTTGTACCCCTCCTTACAAATAAACTTTCCACATGCCAAAACAGACTCTTAACAGCCACAAAGATTGCAGTCGCAGGAAATGTTATAGATTTGGCGGCTGAGGTTGAGTTTGATTTGGAAGAGGAACTTGAAAAGATTTTTGAGACAGAGTTTGCACAGAGCGATTTTCATCTCTTGCAAGAACAACTTCCACATGCCAAAACTGTTTTGATAATCGGCGATAATGTGGGCGAGCATATCTTTGATTATCTCTTTATAGAGACACTCCAAGAGCTATTTCCACATGCCAACTTCTCCTATATGGTTCGAGGTAAGCCCATCATCAATGATGTAACTATGAAAGAGGCAAAAGAGGCTGGATTTGATAAGCTTTGCAATCTTGTAGATAGTGGAGTCAATACTCCTGGCTTTACCTATTCGCGTGCAAATCCACATGCCAAAGAACTCTTTGACACGGCAGATTTGGTCATAGCAAAAGGGATGGGAAATTATGAGTGTTTAAGCCCCACGCACAGAAAAAATATCTGTTTTTTACTCAAAGTGAAGTGTGGAGTTGTCGCCAACTCTTTAGGCAGAGAGATTGGAGATAGTGTCTGTAAGTTTATTTAGCGTTTTTTATTTTGAGCGGCTTTTCGTTTTTCTCTCCATAAGTTATAAAGTTCGCTTTTGTTCATTTTATTGACGCGGGAAATGGCTCTGACTCGGAGAGAGTTCCCCTCTTCATATCTTGCCCCAGATGCTTTGAGTTCCCCGTTTTGTATCTTTGCATAATCAAAGTTTTTACTCACTTCATCATAAATCAAAACTTCGCCATCCGCTGTTTCAATCCAGTTTAAATTTTGATCTCCGACAGCTTTTGCACTAAAAGTAGTTCCATCCGCCTGTTTGAAGAGTCGTGATTTATTAAAAGCAGGAGCTGCTAAGAGTTGTCCAATCATCAGTAAAAGTATCATTGTTAGTTTCATAAATTTTCCTTATTGTATGGTGAGGGTCATAAGTGAACCTCTTGAAGATATACCTGTTACAGAACTTTCATAAGAGCTTACATTTTCGAGGTAAAAAAGTGCTTTTTCATCGCCTGCATCATGGGCTAGCGTATCAAGTGTTGCATTTGCAGCTTCTACTAAATCTACACCCTTGTTGGCTGTATCTGCATTGACGGTATTGGCGTCAAAGTAGGATTTGCTTAGCTTTGTTTCATCTATTTTCCACAAAGCCATACCACCGTTGAAGGTACCTTTTAAGGAGAAGAGTCCTTTGTCATAGCCACTGTTGTTTCTGTTTTCTAAAAGATAGTAGCTACTTGAGTTTATAGGAATTTTTATAATATCATAAGAGGCAGAAGCTGTCTCACTTAAAGTTGTTGATCCAGTTGCACTTCTTGGTGTAACCCATCCTGTATAGACTTTGTTCCAAGCAGTTACATGTGTAGGTGTATTTCCATGAAATTCTACACTGTCTTGTCTCGCCCACAGACCACTTCCCATCAGGCCAAAATAGCCAATGCCACCATAGGAACCAGCAGTATTATACAAATCTGGAAAAGCAAAGGCAGCGTGTCCGAGTTCATGGGCTATGATACCTATAGTTGCATCATGCGGATTGGCTAGGTTGTGCTTTTCTCCAAAAAGAGCAAATTTTCCACCAGTTGAACAGTCCATTAAAGAGACGCTATCAAGTGTTGGTATGTTTGCAGAGTCGTTCATGCAATATTGATGTGCCCAGATACCGTTGGTTACATGGGTGCCCTCATACGCATCTTCATACCCAGCAATAATAAAGGTAAGGACGAGTTCATCTGAACTGATTACTCCATTGGCATCGCTATCAAAGTTTGAAAAATCGACTTGCGCATCCACAGCTACTAAAGCATCTTTTAAATCAGGATACGCCATAGAGTCAAATGAAGTAGAACTTACACTTGTATTGGGGTGGTTGTAATTGAGATGCACACTTACAACGCCATCATTCAGAGTTGCGTTACTCTCATTTGCTTTTGTAAATTGGAACTTTGAGTTGCTTATCTCTGCATAGTAGTTGTTGAGCTGATGTGGGTTTGTTCCAAAAAGTTTTTCACTCCAAGTGGCATCGGGTGCATCGATGGTGATGTTGTTGTAACTCACTAAAATAGCTAGCATAGGGATAGATGTTTTGGCATGTGGAACTACGGCAAGGCTTGGAGTTACCACATCATTAGTAGTTCCATTATCAGAAGAGGTACTCACTGTGTTACTTGAAGATGGGCTACAAGCAACACAAAATATACAAAGTAGTGGTGATAAAAAATATTTTAGCATTAACTCTTCCTAAGGTGCTTTTGCGCTATTATACTTATTCATTTGTTAATTCATTGTTAGCACAAAAAGAGAGGTTTCGTTTTTAATGAGATTTTTTAGATATATGTTTTTTAGCTTAGTAATTGTCTCAACTACGCTCCTTTGTAAAGAGGCAGATGCAACGGCTTCCATATCTCTTGTTGGCATGAGTATGGATTATCGAGAGTACACTCCGTACGGCGAGCTTATAGATAGTGAAGAGGCATCTTTAGGCACAATAGTCGGTGTAGATATGGGTCTAGGCTATCTTTTATCAACGCGAAGTGACTCCTATGAGATGCTCGAGGCAAATGTGATACTTTTAGGTGGAGACACGCTTTACACAGGCTCCTATCTTGAAAATGGCGGAGCCTATGGAAGTGTCACGAGCACAACTCAAAACATCTTAGTAGATATGGATGTAGCTTATAGTTATAGTACTCTTTTATCCCCTTATCTTGAGCTTAGCTACGGGATTGGAGTAGGTTATCACTATTGGCGCAGAGCACTGAGTGCTTCTCAAGTAGAAACCTATACTTGGTACTCACTTCGACCTGCCGTAGGCGCGAAGTATAAGATGAGTGAGAGGTTCAGTGTAGAACTCTTAGCAGAGTATCAGTATGGAATCAATCCAAAAATGTATCTCAATAGTTTTGATTTAGAGTTTATCTTAAGCAGTGCCAATATCTTAGAAGTCTCTCTGCCGATTCGCTATCAATATAACAAACTGATAGAGCTGTTTTGTACAATGGTGTTTCAAAAGCAAAGCCTAGGGAGATCGAACCTTGTCTATGCAGGAGGAGTAGGATACTATGAACCAGATAGCAAGGCAGAGAGCCAATATCTAAAATTAGGAGTTGCATTTAAGTTCTAGCCGTAATCATCTAAGGTATAATTTCGCAATTATTTATACGAGGCATTACCACAATGATAACTTTTAGCGAAATGTTACTAAAACTACAAGAATTTTGGATGAAACAGGGTTGTAACATCGTTCAGCCTTACGATATTCCAGCGGGTGCAGGAACTTTTCATCCTGCTACATTTTTACGCTCACTAGATTCAACTCCGTGGTCTGTTGCTTATGTTGCACCTTCTCGCCGTCCAACAGATGGAAGATATGGAGAAAATCCGAACAGACTTGGAAGCTACTATCAGTTTCAAGCTCTCATCAAACCAAGCCCTGACAATATTCAAGAGCTTTACCTCAAATCATTGGAGTTTTTAGGACTTGATGTTTCACAACATGACATCCGTTTCGTAGAAGATAACTGGGAGTCTCCAACACTTGGTGCATGGGGTCTTGGCTGGGAAGTATGGCTTAACGGAATGGAAGTGACACAGTTTACCTACTTCCAACAAGTAGGCGGAATCGAGTGTAACCCTGTTGCAGTTGAAATCACTTACGGAACTGAGCGACTTGCAATGTACCTTCAAGGTGTAGATAATGTTTTTGACATCGTTTGGAATGAGAACGAGCATGGAAAAACACTCTACAAAGATGTACATAAAGAGAGTGAAATAGAGTTTAGCAAGTATAACTTTGAAGTTGCAGATGTTGAGATGCTCTTCGCAGAGTTTAACGCAAAAAGCAATGAGTGCCTCAGAACCCTCGAAGCAGGACTTCCATTACCAGCATACGATTTATGTATGATGGCGGCAAACACTTTCAATGTCCTCGATGCAAGAAAAGCAATCAGCCAAACAGAGAGACAAAACTACATCCTAAAAATCCGTGAACTCTCAAAAGGGTGTGCTGAACTTTATAAAGCTCAGGAAGCTGATAGAAATGCGAGGGTGAAAGCTTAGTAAGTATGACTATTTGTCATATTTTTAAATCATAGAAAAAAGTTGCTGTAAACTCAGATTGTCAGTTGGCGATTTGATTGTTTTGTTGTATTGTGAAGGAGAAGGTGGGACAGGGTCAGCCTTTTTTAAGGATATAACAATGCGACTCACCATCATAATTGTTATTCTTTTGCTTCTTTTGGAAGTAAAAGTATATTAAAAGCTTTTAGAGAGTTCGCGCTCTCTAACTGTCCCAACTGTCAAAATTATAGCATATTTTTATTATAAATATTGCCCTAAAATAATATGCAATCAAAAAGGGAAACAAAAATGACCGCACCACAAAAACTATCAAATTTTACAAAGTATCAGCCTTTTGTAAAATGGGTTGGTGGTAAAAGAGGTCTTTTATCTCAAATTATTCCACTCATTCCAAAAGAATTTAATAACTATTTTGAGCCTTTTGTTGGTGGCGGCGCAATGTTTTTTGAACTCTATTCACTTGGGTTTTTGAAAGATAAAAAAGTTTATTTATTTGATATAAATACAGAACTTATCAATGCCTACAAAGTTGTAAAAAATAATCCCATAGATTTAATAAACAATTTAAATGAATTAAAAAAACAACATTCCAAAGAGTTTTATTATGAAGTACGAGCTTGGGACAGAGGCGAAAACTTTTTGAAAAGAAGTGAAGTCGAGCGAGCTTCGAGATTTATATATTTAAACAAAACATGTTTTAATGGACTTTATAGAGTCAATAGCAAAGGCTATCATAATGTACCTATTGGGAGTTACAAAAACCCAAACATTTGTGATGAAGAAGTTATTTATAGTGCAAGTGAAGCTTTACAATCTGCAATAATTTTAAACGCTTCATATAAAGATGTACTAAAACATGCTTCAAAAGATGACTTTGTATATTTCGATCCTCCATATTATCCATTAACACAAACATCAAGTTTTACATCCTATAGTGAGTTTTCTTTTTTAGATAAAGAGCAGAAAGAGCTATTTGATGTATTTGAAGAGTTAGATAAAAATGGATGTAAAGTTATCCATAGTAATTCTGATACAGATTTTATAAAAGAGCTTTATAAAGAGTTTGAAATTAAAAATATTCAGGCGAATAGATTTATAAATAGTAAGGGTAGTGGGCGTGGAAAAATTAGTGAACTACTTATAAGGAGTAATCTTGGCTGAAATCATCAAATCATTTCAAGACTATACGTTAATAGAGTCTTATGTTAATAAATATCTTCAAGATTATGGAAGAAAGTATAAATTCACTGAGCCTTCTATGGCTTTTTTATTCTTTGTATTAGAAAGAATTTTTAATTTACAAGAAGATGAATCTTACACTTCAATTACTGATACTAATTTTATTACAAGACAGAATGACTATAAAAAAACAGATTTTCCTCATGATAAAGGTATAGATTCTATAATAATTGATGAAGAAGAAAAGACAGTTCATCTCTTGAATTTTAAATACTATAAAAGTGGATTTGAGAAAATTAAAAACAAACAATTTGAATCATCAGAAATACCAAAAATCAAAGATATTTTAAAAGATATTTTTGAAAGAACTATCCCTGAAAATGCAAATCCTATTTTACAAGAAAGAATAAAAGAAATATTTCTTTTACAAGATAAAAATATAAGATTTACTTTCAAGGTTCATTTTGTTTCAAACCTTTATAAAGGATTTACTGAAGATGAAGAAAGAGTATTTAAAAATTCTTTATATGATGACTATAAAAGTGATGTTGAAATTAACTACATATTAGTTCCACAAATTTCTGAAAAATTGACTGAAAAAAAGGAAACTATTAATGGTAGGTTTAGAGTAGAAGGGAAAAACTTTTTTGAGAAAAGTGAATATGGATATCGGGCACTCATTTTTGAGATGAGCGCAAAAGATTTAATTAGGATTACATCAAATGATGATGGGCTAAGAGATAATCTTGATGCAGAAGACTCTGAAATTAAAAATGCTGAAATTAATGAAAATGCTTTTGAAGATAATGTAAGAGTATATTTAAAGCAACGTTCAAATATTAATAAAAATATTAAAAAAACTGCGCTCGATGAAGATGAGTCAAGTAAGTTTTTTTATTTTAATAATGGTGTTACTATAACTTGCAATGAGATTGATTATCAGGGAAAAAGTAACTTTCCTGTTAAATTATTAGGACTGCAGGTTGTTAACGGAAGTCAAACTATTCATTCTTTAAAAGAAGCATTTAATGAATCTGTGGAAGATTTTGAAGATATTTCTTTGCTATGTAGAGTTTACGAAACAAAAGATCCTATTTTTAAAAGTAAGATAGCAGAATATACTAATAATCAAAATCCTGTAACAAATCGAGATGTAAGGTCTATTGATATCATACAAATTAAACTTGAAAAAGAGCTCCAAGCGTATGGATATTATTATGAAAGAAAGAAAAATCAATATGAAGCTCAAAGTAAAGATAAAAGAATTGATTCAGAAAAATTTGCACAAGCATATTTAGCATATTATTTAAATATGCTAGGTGAAGCAAAAAATAAAAAAAGTATTATTTTTTCAAATAAGTATAGTGAAATTTTTAATGATTTATTAACGGCAGAAGATATTCTGTTAATTTTCAATTTGTATCAAGATATTGAAAATAAAAAACTGGAATTAAAAGGAGAAAAACCATATCTTACTCATGCAACATACTATATAATGTATTTTATCAAAATACTTAATAAAGATACAAAAAGTGATGAGTTAATATCTCTATATGATGAAGCATTACAAGATATCGAATATATACGGAATAAAGAAAAGTCTATACTTAATGATGATTTTTCTGATGCTGTGCTATTTAGAGGGAATACACCAAAAACTTATTTATCAGAGCTAGGAAGAAGTATAAATGAATAATTTTGAAACTTTAAAAAATACACTTCAAGACTCAATTTTTACATGGGACTATTTTACTGGCTTTGAAAAAGTGAAAGTAAATGTAAAAAAGATAGAAAAAGAGTTAAATCTCCTCAACTATCTAATAGGGAAAGATAATATTGAAAGTGAGTTTTTGTCTTTAATAGAAGAGTATCCAAAAGTTAGAAAAATACTTCCTATCTTGATTGCCATTAGAGATGATAAGCTATTTAGCACACCAATAATTACAAATATGGAGACTTTGATACCAGAAAATAAAAAATACATCTTTCACGATGTCATGAATGAAAACATCAAGAAAGAGCTACTGATATTTTTTAATGAAAGTGGACTTAGAGATATTTTTGAAAGTAAAGCAGTTAAAAATTTAGTCGACTACTGTTTTGGTGTTGAAGTTGGTTTTGATACAAATGCTAGAAAAAATAGAACGGGCGACATTATGGAAAAACTTGTCTATAAGTTTTTAGAAGAGTTTTGTGAGGAGAATAATAACTTACAATTCATAGAACAAGCAACGCAAAAAAGAATAAAAGAATTTTTCAACTACGATATAAAAATTGATAAAAATAGCAGAAGATTTGACTTCGCTTTGTTTGATAGAACAAAAAACAAACTTTTTTTGATGGAAGTAAACTATTATAGCGGCGGTGGTTCAAAGCTCAAAGCAACTGCTGGCGAATATCAATATCTGAATGATTTTGTAAAATCTCAAAACATTGATTTTGTCTGGATAACAGACGGCAAAGGCTGGCTAACTTCACTTAAGCCCTTAGAAGAAACTTTTATACATAATGATTATGTTATAAATCTTGACATGTTAAAAAATGGAGTATTAAAAGAGATTTGTCAAATACAGTAATATTTATGACAAATTGCAATGTAATTTAAATTTTATCATTCAATCTGCTATTATATATAATATAGATTGAGGATAAGATGATGATAATGAAAAATTATAAAAAACTTTATATAGCAGAAGAAAGTGAGTTAGTGACTGACTACATCATCGATAACTATATGGTTTGGTGTAGTAAACATTGGGAATGGTTTTATGAGCGAAAAGGTAGAACTTGCGAGTTTGAAACATTAGAGGACTATTCTCTTGTTTTTTGTGAATCAGATGAAGAGTATGAAGAGATAGATAAAAAAATAGACCCTAAACATCCTGATGTATTTGATTACTCATTTGAATTTGATTATCCGAGTTTACTTATAAAAACAGAGTATTTAGAATTATGTCTAAAATAAAAAAATTCCATCCTGAAAATTTCGAGCAAGAGTGTACAACTGTTTGGAGTTTTGCTCGTCGCGGGAACTGGGCAACACACAACTCAAAGTATAGAGGAAATTGGGCTCCTGAAGTTGTTAGAAATCTTATTATAAGATACACAAGCGAAAAAGATTGTTTACTTGACCCTATGATTGGCGGTGGAACGACCGCTATTGAATGCAAACTTCTCAATCGTCACCTTTTAGCTTTAGACATAAATCCACATGCCATAGAACTTACAAATAAAGCATTAGAATTTGAGTGTGAATACAATCCGAAAATTAAAGTAGATTTGAATGATTCAAGAGAACTCCCAATGCTCAAAGATGAAACAATTGATTTTATTCTCAACCACCCACCCTATGCAGATATTATAAAATACAGTGAAAAACAAATTGAACAAGACTTGTCAAATATACATGATTTAGAGAAGTTTTGTGATGAGATGGAAAAAGTGGCAAATGAGTTTTATAGGGTTTTAAAAAAAGAGAAATATTGCGCAATTTTAATCGGAGATACAAGAAGAAATAAAATGTATCAACCTTTGGCATTCATGGTCATGCAAAGGTTTTTAAAAGCAGGTTTTGAGCTTAAAGAAGATATTATTAAACATCAACATAACTGTAAAGCTACTGGGTTTTGGGTGAACAAAAGTAAAGAAGCAAATTTTTTACTTATTATGCATGAGCATCTTTTTATTTTTAAGAAAAGTTGATTTTTACTAACAAACCAAGGAACTCTTTTTTGCCACAAAAACATCTAAAAACCTCACAAAAAAAACTCCTCAAATGGTATGAAACCAATGGTCGTCAGGATTTGCCTTGGCGTAATACGGAGGATGTTTACGCTATTTATGTGAGTGAGATTATGCTTCAGCAGACGCAGGTGAAGCGGGTGGCGGAGGAGTATTATTTTCAGTTTTTAGAGAAGTTTCCCTCGCTTTTAGCACTTTCGCAGGCTCCTCTTGAAGAGGTGTTTGGCATGTGGAGTGGGCTTGGGTATTATAGACGAGCGAAAAATCTTCATGCTTCTGCGATTCTTTGTTCCGATAGACTTCCAAAAGATATGAAATCTTTGCAACACTTACCAGGTATTGGAAAATATACTGCGAGTGCGATTTGCAGTTTTGGTTATCATCAAAAGGTGAGCGTGGTGGATACGAACATCGCCAGAGTTTTAGCGCGTTTTTTTGGTGTGGAAGATGCAAAAGAGGCACAGTTATGGGAACTTGCAGACTCTTTTCTAAATACCAAAAATCCAACCGAACACAATCTTGCACTTATGGATTTGGGTTCGTTGGTTTGTCTGCCTAAAATTCCCACATGCGCCGTGAGCGCAAGCGAGGAAGTACTCTTGGGGTGCCAATTAAGTGAAAGCGAGGAACATCTCTCTGGTTGCCAAGTGTGTCCGCTTTTTGAGAACTGCAAAGGCAAAGAGGAACCCTCAAAATATTACAAAACAAAAAGCAAAGTGTATGAAGAGAAAAAACTCCATTATGGCGTATGTGTCAAAGATGGTACAATTGCCATGAAAATTTCAAAAGAGGGGATGTACAAAGATATGTTAGAACTTCCTTCGATTGAAACATTTTGCCATGTGGAAAGTCTGCTTGGCTCTTTTAAACACTCCGTGACAAAGTACCGTTTGGATGTACATCTTTACCATTTAGACGCTTTGGAAGAAGAGGTTGTTTGGATGCCATTGAGCGAACTTCATACCGCTCCCATCTCTTCACTGACACAAAAAGCACTCAAACTCTACAAGGAAGTGAAACGTGATTGAAACACTCATGGGGCAAGTTGAGAAAATCCTTTTTGAAGATGAGGGCTTTTTTATTGCAGTTTTAAAGGATGGGGAGAAGGTTAGTGGTACGTACTTTGAGAGTGAAGTTTCAAACATTGTAGGCTCGGCAGTCACTCTAAAGGGGAATTGGCAAGAGCATAAGAAGTATGGTAAAACTTTTAAATTTGACTCCATAAAAGTAAATCAAAGCGAACTCTTCTTCTTTTTAAACAAAATCATTAAAGGCTTTACAAAAAAACTCTCTGCTGAGCTTATTGAGAAGTTTGGTGCTGAGGAGTTGGTGCAGATTCTCGACAATGATATTGAGAGGCTCTTGGAGTTTAACGGCATCAAAGAGAAGCGTCTCAAAAAGATTCAATCCTCTTGGAAACAGTTTCGCTCTATGCGAGAGTTTGGTGAATTTTTAAGCCCTTATGATGTCTCTCCCGCACTGCTTACGACTATCGCAACTGCGATGAAAGATGTAGATGAACCCTGCACAAAGATTAAAAACAATCCTTACATTTTAACCTCCATCAACTCCATAGGATTTAAACGTGCCGATGAACTTGCACTTAAAATGGGCGTGCCAAAAGAGGATGAAAACCGCATCGGCTCTGCGATGGACTACGTGCTTCTAAACTACTGCGAACAGCAGGGGAACTCCTGCGTTGCAAAAGATGTGCTTTTTCACGAGCTTAATGAGCTTCTTGGTTTTAGGAACAGAGAAAATATTTATGAGGGCGCCTTGGTGCAAAGAGTACTTGCTGGGGAGATAGTTCAGATGAAAAACAACAGAGTCTCTCCCGCGAGACTCTACGATGCAGAGAAGTTTTTGTATGACACTTTTAAGGCGAGAGCTAAACTTGACAGCGGTGGATTTGTAAAAGATTTGGACGCATTCTTGGCATGTGGAAATCTCAACTTAGGTACGCAGCAAAAAGAGGCAGTCGAGATGATAAACAAGGGTGCCTCTCTGCTCTTTCTCGTCGGTTATGCAGGAACAGGAAAGAGTACAACTTCAAAAACGATTCTTGATTTGCTCAACACAAGATATGAGACGCAAGAGATAATGACTTGTGCCTTGAGTGGCATCGCTTCACAACGAATCGCAGATACAACGGGTTACGAGAGTGCGACCATACAATCTCTTTTAGTCAAGCATGAGAGCCGCGATACTTTTCCTTATGCCGTTATGCTTATTGATGAAGCTTCGATGATTAACTCCTCCCTTTTTGCTCGTTTTTTGGCAAAAGTCAATAAAAATGCAATTCTCATTATTGTCGGGGATGATGCGCAACTTCCTCCCATCGGTGCAGGAAATGTTTTAAGTGACGCACTTACGTTAAACATCGCACCCATTGTAAAACTTACAAAGATTTACAGACAGAGTGAAGAGCAGGCTATAACTCTTATTGCAAATGAGATACGTGTTGGAAATGTTCCTGAGTATAGAAAAGTGTATGAGGATTTTGAGTTTATTGATCTCTCTATACCAAACTATTATGCCCTTAAAAATCAGCTCTCTTCCGACGCACTTCAAGAGCTTAGAGAGGAGAATTCCAACGAGATTGTCGCTGAGATACTTCATAAAGTCGTCCAGAACATTGATAAAGCTCGCTTGAGACTCAAAAATAAAGAGATTAAAGAGTACCTGAACTATTTTCAGGTAATTACTCCAATGAAGGGCGGAACTTTAGGCTCTAACAACCTTAACAAAGTGCTTCAAGAGTACTTCAATCCAAACCCTAAAAAGTGTGTCAAAAAAGGGGGAACAGAGTTTAGACTTATGGATAAAGTGGTGCATACAAAAAACGAGAACATGACTTCTTGGAGCGGAGATGGCTTTAAGCTAGGCGAAGATTCTGCGCAAAGAAGAATCTTCAACGGCATGAGCGGTCTGCTTTTTAAGATAGAAGAGGATGATGAACAAGTGTTCGTTTTTTATCCGAACGAGGATGTCGTGGTCTTGTATGAGTATGAGGAGTTAAAGTCACATCTTATGCTCTCTTATGCTCTCACCATTCATAAAGTGCAGGGGATGGAGTACGACATCGTCGTGATTCCGATGAGTTTCACACACTTTATTATGCACAATACCAAACTCATTTACACCGCAATCACAAGAGCAAAACATAAGTGTATTCTCATTGGAGAAGGGGCTGCATTTGAGAGTGCTTGCCGCAAGTTTGAGTCCACACGAAGAGATACCGTCCTACTAGAATTATAAGCAAATATTATTAGATGTAACCATTAAGTAACTTTTCATTTACCATTCGTTAATATTCCTCCCCGAATATAATCCTGAAGGCCTATGATGTTTAAATTTAAAAATATAACCATAAAATCAAAAACCATTATTTTGGTTTTTATATCTATTCTCTCCTTTGTCTTGGTGTCATCTATCTCTTTTTTGAAATTTGATGAGACCGTTTCATCTTTTAAGAGAATTCAAACAAGTAATATCCCAGAACTTGACCTTGTAAATGAAATCAAGTATGACTTATCACAGGTGCAACAGTGGCTAAGTGATATCTCCGCAACAAGGGGAGCAAAAGGGTATGATGATGGATTTAAGGAAGCAGAAGAACACAGTACAGCACTATTAAAAAATATTGTAACTTTAAAAAGCATTTTTAAAAACGACAATCGCTTAAACCTCCTAAAAGATGTAGCTGAGCTTGAAACAGCGTATGCCCCATTTTATGAAAAGGGCAAAGAGATGGCAAATATTTACATTCAAGATGGTCCATCTGTAGGAAATGTATATATGGGTAAGTTTGATGCAATCGCTGAAAAACTATTGGGCTCGCTAGAAAAACTTGAAAAGAATACAATGGCTGTCTTTAACAATGAAATTGAATCCTTTTATACCAGTATAAATAATGCAGAAAAGCTGATTATAACGCTTGGAATTATCTTTACTGTCTTAAGTGTATTGAGTGGGCTTCTTATTATCAAAACAATTTTAGGTGCCTTCAATCATCTCAATAGGGTTATCAACTCTCTCAATATCAGAAATAATAAGAGTAAGGTTGTCCCTATACACTATGATGATGAAGCATCGATGGTTCTTAGATGTTTAAACAAATATATAGAGACGGTTGAGAAGCAAATTCAAGTCGATATGATTGCATCTTCAGAGACTGTCATAACGATGATTAAGATTGAGCGAGGCTCTTTTGGCAATAAAGTGTACTCGCATGCAATCTCTCCTGAAGTACAAAACCTTATGCAAGCACAAAATCACATGGCTGACTATTTTGATGCGACTGTGAAAAAGATTTTAGTGACACTTGAAAAGTTCTCTCAAAATGATTATAGATCTAAAATTGATGAATCAGAAGTGTATGGTGATTTTAAAATGATGATTGAAATCATTAATGAAATTGGCGGGAAGCTCCAAGAGGCTGCAAGAACAGATATGGAAAATGGAAGTTTGCTCTCAAAAGAGGTAGGTCAGTTTAGTACTTCAGCCCAACTTTTAAAAGAGCAGTCTCAAAGTCAAGCAGTTGCCCTCAATGAGTGTAACGAACTCATCGATACAATAACCAATGAAATTAATGAGATAGCAGAACAAGCAGTTCAAACAAGTCAGCAATCAAGTGATATTAAAGTTGTTACAGAAGCCATCAAAGATATAGCCGACCAAACAAATCTTCTCGCTCTCAATGCAGCGATTGAAGCGGCACGTGCAGGGGAGCATGGAAGAGGGTTCGCCGTTGTAGCCGATGAGGTGAGAAAACTTGCAGAGAGAACACAAAAATCACTCGCAGAGATAAATGTAACCATCAATACTCTAGGACAATCCACTCAAGATATTTCGACTTCTATCCAAGAACAGCATGTGAAAATAGAGAGCATTAACAATACAATCAACGAGATAAATGATTCTACACAAACGAATGTAGATATGGCAGAGAGTTTTAGTGCGACAAGTGTTTTATTGACAGATGTATCGAGTAAGCTAGTCCAAAGTGCTAGTAGTAAAAAGTTTTAGGAGAAGAATATGGCACAAGGAATAGAGACACTTTTAGGTGATAATGATTTTATAATATCTGAGACAGATGCCAAAGGCGTTATCATTATGGTCAATTATGACTTTATACGAATATCTGAGTACTCTTTTGACGAGTTGGTTGGAAGCCCGCATAACATTGTAAGACACCCAGATATGCCAAAAGCTGCTTTTAAAGATTTATGGACGACTATACAAAGTGGAAAAATCTGGACAGGGTATGTAAAAAACAGGACAAAATCAGGTGGCTTTTACTGGGTCTTCTCAACAGTGAGCCCAATCGTTCTTGATAGTGGAGAAGTACATTATCTCTCTTGTAGAAAAAAAGTTACAAGAGAAGAGATAGCTGAGGCAGAAGCTCTCTACAAAACGATGGAGTAAGCTTCAAGAGAAGCTTACATAAGTTCAAAGTTCAAAAACTACTTCAGCTCTTTTTCTAACTCTTGCGTTGTAGTGAGGTATTTAATCTCAGTGATAACGAGGTTCTCAAGCGATGCAACAACAATATTTTCACTATTCTCTTCTGTTTTATAAGCAGCTGAACTGTTTTTATTATCAATAACTAAGATAGTGTGATTGAAATCTTTGAGACCTGGCATAATAAACATACTTCGTATCAAAGAGGGTGCGGCACTGAAGTCAGCAACAAAAACAGCTTTGTTCTCTTGAAGATATGTTGTGCTTTTTGTTGCAAAAAACTCATTACATGCATGCCCATTAGCTTTTGAAAAAACAAAAATCACCTTTTTTGTATCTGCCTCTATTGTGTGTGGTTTACCAAACTGGTCATTGAGTTGCACGCCTGCTAAAGTTTGGTTTACTACTAGTTTCGCCTCTACTGCTACATCTTTTGAAGTACTTGAACACCCTATAAATAAAAGAGCCGCTAGAACTCCTATAACTATTTTTTTCATTTTTTCTCCTAAGTTGATTTTTTGGATTATACAGAAGATAAGAGACTCAAAAGGTACAAATAAAATCTACTTTATATTGTTAATACTCTTTAAAGTGTAAGATAGTTATAGTAGAATTACACCCTAAAAAAGAGAAGGAATTTACAGATGGCATACGCAACAGCAAGACATATTTTAGTAAGCAGTGAAGATGAGTGTAACACTTTAAAAGCAGAGATAGAAAACGGAGCTACTTTTGAGTCTATTGCAGAGTCCTATTCACAATGTCCATCAGGAAGAAAAGGTGGCGACTTAGGGAAGTTTGGTCCTGGTCAAATGGTACCTGAGTTTGATACAGCTGTGTTTAGTGGAGATGTTGGAGTTTTATACGGTCCTATAAAAACACAATTTGGTTATCACCTTTTAGAAGTAACGAGTAGAGGTTAATATCTTGGCATGTGGAAATATCCATAAACTATTTCCACATGCTAAACATTGGAGAAAAAAATGGTCAAAGTAAGTGCGATTCAGATGAGCATGAGTGAAGATAAAGCCGCAAATATTTCAAAAGCCCAGAAGCTGGTACGAGAAGCGGCAAAAAACGGTGCGCAGATTGTACTTTTACCTGAGCTTTTTGAGGGTTTGTACTTTTGTAAAGATATGGATGAGAAATATTTTTCATGGGCGGCTCCTAGAGAGGGCAATACGCTTATCAAGCATTTTGCAGAGCTTGCAAAAGAGTTGAAAATCGTCCTTTTGGTGAGCTACTTTGAGAGAGCAGGTGAAGAGTATTTCAACTCGCTTGTGCTCGTTGACAATGACGGAACTGTTATGGATAACTACCGTAAAACTCATATTCCATGCGGGCCTGGTTATGAAGAGAAGTTCTACTTTAAGCCAGGTAACACGGGCTTTAAAGTTTGGGATACAGCATGTGGAAAAATTGGTGTGGGAATCTGCTGGGATCAGTGGTTTTGTGAAACGGCTAGAGCCTTAACGCTTATGGGTGCCGAGATTATTTTCTATCCGACTGCTATTGGAAGTGAACCTGAGATTCATGTCGATTCTAAAGAGCATTGGCAAAGAGTGCAGATGGGACACGCCGCGACGAACACGGTTCCTGTAGTTGTTGCAAACAGATATGGAGAAGAGAAAGGCGAGAGTTGTTCCCTCAACTTTTATGGTTCTTCTTTTATAACAGACTATACAGGTGCAAAAATAGCTGAAGCTTCTCGTGACAAAGAAGAGATACTCTATGCCGAGTTTGATTTACAAGAGAATGCAAGGCAGAGAGAGTATTGGGGTTTATTGAGAGATAGAAAGCCAGATAAGTATGCAATGATTTGCCAAAATAATAAATAGCGATTTGCAGGGAAGCAGGGAATGAGATTAATAAATTGAACCCTCTGATTAAACAACAAAATTTCAGAGCCAATTAGATAAAATAAAAGAACTAAAAAAAGAGTGAGAAATATTATGCAACCAAG
>PETN01000090.1 GCA_002781365.1 Sulfurimonas sp. CG01_land_8_20_14_3_00_36_23 | reverse complement strand
ATAATACAAAATAAAAATTTGATTTAAAAATATTGCATTTTGAAATATTATTTTACTTTATGATTTTTTTAAATTCCAGGGACAGGTACATAATTAAAAATTAAAATATTCTCTAGCGCACCTTTTTTGGCACATTAAAAACTTTTAGCATGTGGAAATAACAACCTAAATTTCCACATGCCAAACATTTCCACACAACAACACCCCAGTAAATAAATCTCCCCTTTTATTATTTATAAAAAGTACAAAAGTATTTCAAAGCATGAAGTTCAGACACTAAACTAAATCCACATGCCATGTTTTTTAAACAATACTAATATATCAATATATATTGATTTAATGATTTAATTTTGATATAGTTACATCTGTAGATAATTTTATAGTGAGCATATAAGGAATGTAGGTATGGACTTTAAGTTTATCATCATATTGTCGCTTGGAGTATTTCTGAGCATTATGCTGTTGGTAGTTCTTTACCGCATTTATTTATGGAACAGTAAAACCCAGATTGATGAGCTGGTTAAGCGCTCTAATGCAGCGCAGGAGAAAAAAAATGTTAAAAGTACTATTTTTATGTGTTCACAATAGTGCGCGAAGCCAAATGGCTGAAGCGTTTTTCAACCGTTATGCCAAAGGGGGTGATGTTGCCAAAAGTGCTGGAATTGAACCAGGTACTTTGAACCCGTACGTTGTTAAGGCGATGGAGCAAAAAGGGTTCGACATCTCCAGAAATGCTACAAAAGGTGTGTTTTCACTCTACAAAGAGGGGCAAATGTTCAGTCACATCATCGCTGTTTGTGATGAGGAAGCGGCTCAACGCTGTCCTATTTTTCCTGGAGTTTCACAAAGACTGCTTTGGAGCTTTCCCGACCCATCGACATTTACAGGGAGTGAAGAAGAGATTATAAAACAAGTCTGTCTTGTACGCGATTCTATCGAACAAAAAGTTAAAGAACTTCTCGAAGTTCAGGGAAGTAAATAGATCTCACAAATGATTTTATTCCAACATAAAACTGACTGAATCTTCATCCAATTTGGCATAGTTGGTGCAATCTTTTAAGCGATAAAATAACTATGCCAACTTAAGCTGGAATATCTATTCCTTTATTCTTAGACAATTCGATATTTGAATTTTTACTCGCTTCATTTTTATAACTCTCTTTGCCGCTTATCTCTTGCTGTGCCTGTTTTTGCAACTGTTGGAGTGCTTTCATCTCCATCATTCTCGCACTTGAAGCGACTGCATGGTCTTGTGGACTTGGGCTTCCTGCTGCTAGTGCTGCAGCGGCTAATTGTCGTGCATTGCGTAGGTTCTCTTGTGGGGAGCCGCCTGAGGGCATTGAGATGGAGACTTCTCCACCTATGGCGTACATTTTTCCATCAGGACCTTGTTGGTAGGTGTAAGAAGCAGCACCCGTCATTCCGCCGCCAGAAGCTTGATGTGCCGCTTCGTGGGCTTTTACTTCGCTATCTCTTGCTTGAAGCTCTTTAACTACTCTCTGCTCATCTGAGCTCAACTCATTTGCTGATTTTTTTTCCTCTTTTTTAGGAGAGGAGTGAAGCGTTTTTTTTGTGACTTTATCCTCTTCAAAAACTAACGCTTCTTTTTCATTTAGTTTTATGGAGTAGTTGGAACCGATGTTGTATAGGGAGTTTGAAGATATTTGCATAATGTAAATTATACAGCTAAAAATTTAAGTATCACTTTAAATTAAGATATGATTTCATTAAACAAAGGAAATATAAATGAAGTATGAATTAAAAGATGAATATATAGAGCTTTTTAAGCTCTTAAAAGTTTTGGATTTGGTCGATAGTGGAGCGCAGGCGAAGATGCTTGTAGCAGATGGATATGTCACACGCAATGGAGAGGTTGAGCTTCGAAAACGTGCGAAGATAATTTCGGGCGATGTGATTAAAGTGGCTGATGCGGTTATAGAAGTTCTCTAATGAAAACTCTTCTGCTCTTAACTCTTTTCTACAGTATGATATTTGCTGATTTTTTTGTAGTAAATGGAAACCAGAAAGTTAAAATGAGCCCTCTCAAAACAGGGAAGATAGATTTTTCTACATTTAAAACAATCGCTTTCATAGAGAGGGGAAACGAAGAACTACATGCCCTAGCACAAGAGCCAGAGTTCAACCACAGACACTTAAACTTCAGAATCTCGACCATAGGCTTAACTCAATCAAACTACTATCTCACCGAGTGGAGTAAACCATCCAAAGAGAAGGCGCAAAGCTACGAAGTAAACTTTGATGACTATACAAGAGAAGATGGTGTGATGCTTCAACTCTTTTACAAAAACAGATGGTATGCGGCTATTTTAGGAAAACCTCTGGAGATACTTCATGATATGTTTTTAAAGCTAGATATGGAGTCTGTAGATTTAGAAAAAGCCATCACTGCGATAAAGCAGGCAAGAGTTGCCTACCCACTAGATGATAAGTTAAAAATGGTAGAGATAGAGTTAGAACATAGATTTGCTGATGAGAAAGTCGAGAAACATAAGCAAATAAAAGTAGATTTTAAAAAGTTATAAAAGTCTGTTTGGTGCCCTTTACAAGATAAATGAACTCACCAAACCGATAACTCCACCAAAAACTCCACCCCAGACAACGAGCCAGCTTAGATGCTCTTCAATCAACTTCTGAACCATCTCTTTTACAAGTTTTGGTGTGAGTTCATTCAGTCTTGTATCGATAACACTTTCGATAGATTGGAGCATGTCATCATTGAGAGATGAACTTTGCATGTGGGTTTGTAGGGTTGTGTTGAAAGCCTCGGAGTTGACTATTTTTACGACAGCATCTTTCATCTTTAGGGAGAATGGTTCACGGAGTCCATCCAGCGCCGAAGCTCCTCCAAACATTCCCAGCATACCGCCAAAAGAGGACTCCATTACTGTTTTGCTGAGTGCATCAAAGGCGGGTGCGAAGTCCGTCTCTTCTATGATTGGCACAAGATTTATCTTCTTCTCTTCACTTTGAAAGAAATTATCTAGCTGTTCACGTGTAAAAAACTCACACATCATTAGATTTTTGATAGCACCCTTAAAGGCTTCAAATCTTGCAGGAATAACCCCCGAACCATAAAGAAAAGGCACTTTTTCAAAGAGCATGTGGATGGCGAGCTGATTTGTGAGAGAGCCAGAGAGTGCAAAGAGCCCTGTATAGAGCAAGTAAGGGGCAAAATCACTTTGAAGTAAAAAAGATGATGCGATGAATGTAGCGGCTATGAGATTTGTGATAAAACTTTTATTGATTTTCAAAATATTTCTCCTGTTTGTTAATGTAATTATACTAGAATGCTAAGCCTATGTAAATGTAAAATATTTAAAATAAAAGAGACTATACATGAAGCCAGAGAGCTACAAACTATTTGAAAATGGGTCTTTAGATGAGATTACAAGCTATTTGAGTGCAGAGCTTAAAACAAGAAATGAATTCCCTTTTTGGAGTGATAAAGTGATTCCTTTTAGTGAGGCGATTTTGAGTGTATTGATTCCACTTCGAGAGAATAAGATGCTTTTTAACCCAGAAAACAGAGCGGTTGAAAAACTGACTCCTGAGCTCTTTTTTCAGTGGAGTGACTTAGTCAGTTTAAAAACTTTAGCCTTTACACTTCAAAAATCAAATGAAGAGGGGAAACTTTTGCGCACTTTGCTAGATGATTCCACATGCCAAAGATATAAGAAAATTGATTTAACTTTTTTAGGGGATTATCTCAGCAGATACTCCATCAATCTTGAAAATGAGTCTTTAGATTTTCCCATCGTAAACTATAACTTACATCAAGGTGTAAGCAATGCTATCAAATCCTTACTCTAATGTATAAATTTATAGAATATTTCATAGAGAACAAACGCCTCAACTATGCGTTGCTGCTCTTTTTACTCTATATGGGTATCAATGCCTATATCAACATTCCAAAAGAGATTTTCCCAAATGTTGAACTTGACAAGATAAGCGTAAGCGGCAAATATGCAGGTGCAAGTGCAACCAATATGGACAAAATGGCTGTACGTGATATTGAAGATGAGTTAAGCAACATCAACGGCATAGATAAGACAGAGACCATTATCACCCCTGGCTCTTTTGCGATTACTTTAACACTCAACAAAGATGCAAACAAGATAAATCTGCTCAACAAAGTTCAAGATGCAATCGCACTCTCAAGGCAATATCTTCCCTCTGATATGGTCGAACCCACAGCGAAACTTTTGGACAAATCCAAGTCGCTCATCCGACTCTCTATCTCCTCACAAACACTCTCCCAAGCAGAGCTGAGCATTCTCACTAAAGAGGTAAAGTCAAAAATCTCCCGTATCAAAAACATTAGTGAAGTCTCTGTCCGTGGTGAATCAGATGAACAGGTCTCCATTGAGATAAATTCCGAAGCGATTATCGCATACGGCTTGCGTCCTGAGAATGTTTTGAGTGCCATTTCAGACCTCTCTTATATCTTTCCTGTGGGAGATATTGAGGAGAGAGGAAACTTTGTTTTTGTCTCTACGGCAAATGGAAAAACAGATGTAAAGGAGTGGGAAGATTCCATCTTGAAACTTGAAGAGAAGTATGTGAGACTTGGCGATATTGCAAAGGTCAAAATAGAGTATCCTCAAACAAATACACTCTCCTCCTTTAACAACAACACAACGATGTCGCTTGTCATTTCCAAAGGAGAAAAAGGGAATGCTATCGAGATTGCAAAAGAGTTGCGCGCCTATGTTGAAAAAATAAAACCAAACTATAAAGAGGCAATATTTAATTTCTATCAAGACACCTCGATACGGGTTAAAGAGCGTCTAGACACCGTGATTGCAAACTTGATGTTTGGCTTGATTTTAGTTTTTTTATCGATGTATCTTCTCATCAACCTTCGTATTGCTTTTATTGTCGCGCTTGGGATACCTTTTTCATTTATCATAGGACTTCTTTTTATCTACTATATGGGCTACTCGATAAACTTAGTCTCGCTTTTAGGTGCGCTTATTGTTATCGGGATAGTTGTGGATGACGCAATAGTCGTCAGTGAAAACATTCAAAGACACTTAGATGATGGGATGGAGATTCGAGAAGCGACGCTTAGGGGTGTTAAAGAGATGCTTCTTCCTGTAACTTTAGCGACCATCACTACGGTCGTCGTTTTTATCCCTATGTTTATGCTCAACGGTGAGATAGCACTCTTTTTAGTCCTTATTCCGATTGTGGTGATTATGATACTTCTTGGCTCACTTTTAGAGAGCTTTCTCTTCTTGCCTCTCCATGCAGAGGAGTTTCTTAGAAAAAGTCACAACCTTGTAGATTGGGTGCCTTTGCAAGATCTTTATGAGAGAGTACTCTCTTTTCATATTCACTATAAAAAAACATTTTTAGTACTCTTTTTAGTTTTGATTCCACTTCTTACAATCTTTACAGCGAAATCTATGAAGTTTCAATTTTTTCCAAATTTTGATGGAAACTACATCTATATCTCAGGGAAGTTAGACATAAATACTCCGCTTGAAGATACGTTTAAAATCGCTAAAGAGATTGAGGCGAAACTGATTGAAAATGGCGAAGAGTTCTCCATAAAATCAACCTCTGCAACAAGTGGGTATAGAAGAAGTTTATCAGGCGAAACACAGCATAACAACAATGTCTTTTTCATCACTTTAGAGTTAGACAACCGCATCGAGACAAACTGGATCAACAGATATGTCAACCCTGTTTTAAACTTTAGTTTTGAGTTTGACCAAGAGGGCACAAGATATAAGAAAACATTTGAGCTCTCGCCAAGAGTCAGAGAGATTGTCTTACCTTATAAAGAGAAGTACAAGATGGAAGAACTCGGTGTTATGGAAGACAAACCTGGACTTATCCGTAGCGATATACAGATAAACCTCTCTGGTAGTAATGATGTGTTACTCGAAAAAGCCATCAAAAAACTCTCCAAAGAGATAGCGACGCTCGAAGGTGTTACAAACTTTAGTGACAACATTCGCTATGGAAAGATGGAGTATAAGATAAAAATCAACTCCTATGGCGAAAGTTTGGGATTGAGCGAAGCCTCTGTTGCAAAAATGCTTAGCGGTTACTTTTTAGAGAAGCGACTCGCTACAACCTTTAACGAGCGCGGGGTTATGGAGATTAAAACAGAGGATGTGAACAAAGATAAGATAGCCTCTCTTCTTGATTTTAACATTGCGCTTGGAGATGGGCGTTTTGTAAAGCTTACAGACATCGCTGAGATTATCAAGAGAAGAGATTACGAGAAGATTGATAAGCTCAATGGTAACATCGTTAAAACGCTCTTTGCAAATGTAGATAAACATAAGATTACGCCAACGGAGATACTCTCACAGCTCGAAGAGAGTTTAAATGAGATTAGAAACTCTGGGATAGAGGTAAATTTACTTGGGGAGAAAGAGAAGAAAAACCAGTTAATGGGCGATATGAAAAGCACGCTCACTTTAGCCGCATTTTTGATACTCTTAACTCTTTTGCTGATTTTTTCAAAGATAAAATATGCGCTGATGGTTATGAGTGTGATTCCACTCTCTATTTTAGGGGCATTAGTAGGACATAAACTTTTAGGTGTGAACTTGACGATGCCATCGATTATTGGTATCTTAGGGCTTAGCGGAGTGGTTATCAATGATGGAATCATCATGTTGGATTTTTTACATGGCACACATAAATCCCAAGAGTTCTTTGCACGCGCAAAACATAGACTCCGTCCTATCATCATAACTTCGGTGACTACATTTTTAGGAATGTTTACGCTTATCTTTTTTGCTACAGGTCAGGCAGTTATTTTACAACCAATCGCAATCTCTATAGGCTTTGGACTTCTTTGGGGAACTGTTTTAAACCTCTTGTATCTTCCAACACTTTACGCTTTGGTTAATGGCATAAAACCAGTGAGTAGAGAGAACGAACTAGAGAGATAGGAGACTCTCTCATCTTAGAAAGATTAAGTAGAGCGCACCCCAGAGCAAGAAGACGATAAGCGCAATAAATGCAAAAACAATCGATGTTCTTAGAGTGAAGTGAAAAAGAAACTTTATAAAAGTAGGCATTACTTATAGGGAACAACAGGAAGGTCTTTTGTCTTTACAAAGAGCATTCCACCCTCTAGGTTGATTACAGTGTAGTGATACTCTTGGGAGAGGAAGTTCGATACAGTTTTACTTCTGCTTCCACTTCTACAGATGAGTGCGAAAGGTTTTGTTGTATCGACTTTTTTTGAAAGCTCAGCAAGAAAGCCCTCTACATCATAGCCGCCTTGCTCATTAAAAAACATGATGGGAATCGAGCCTTTTAAGAGTCCGCTCTCTCTCCACTCTCCAGGTGTGCGTATATCAACGATGGGGACTTTAGAATCTAAAATCTTTTGTGAGGGGTACTCGTCTGTGACAGTTGCAAACACAGACGAGGCTAAAATTAGAAAGGATAGAAAGATTTTTTTCATTCTTTACTCCATGTGAAAATATAAATTGTATAATTATAACTTAATGATAAACATCAAGAAATAAAATAATAGGGTTACAATGGCAAGTTCAGGCAAAGCTATAGAAAATTCCACAAGACTTCGATACATAAGAGCACTTGAGAGGTTTCATAAAAGTATCATCTCCTATCTCTCAAACACCCCCGAATTAACACAAGAGCGTTTTGACAAAAAAGTAGAGAGTGCGCAAAAGCTTTTAAACAGGGTAGAGGAGGTTCAACTCTACAAAGGAGAACTCCAAGAGCTTCAAAAACTTGTGAAAAAAATCATAAGCCATAAAGAGTCACAAGGCGACATTCAAGAGATAAAAGAGGAGATACTCTACAGCTCCAACCAACTTGAAAAAAGTAAAAATGCCAGACGCTACAAAAAAGATAAACATACAAGCGATAAGTTTGAAGATTGGGAATAGTCTAGCTTTAGCTTTGGCATGTGGAAATAAATGAATATGTTAATGGCTCTGATAGAAATAAGGTGAATGATGCGAACAGATAAAAAATTAAGATATTTTAAAAGAAAAATAACAGAACTATGTAAAGAGAATATTGAAAGTGATATGATAAAAGCTTTTTTTAAGAGCAAAGAGTTTAATGATTGGTACGAAGAGATACTGGATAATAGAGACGAAATAACTCTTTACGCTGTGATAGATAGTGAATATAAAATAAAACTAATAAGAGATAAAGAAGAAACAAAAATTTATTTATCTGGATTAGCAGAACATAAAGTGCCTGAACCCATAAATTTAAACAGAAACATCATTTAAAACTCACTTCTTGGCATGTGGAAATATGCCACCGTTATAGTTTTACAAAGTATTGTAAGACCTATCTCCTGCATCGCCGAGTCCTGGTAGGATAAACTTCTCATCGTTGAGTCTCTCGTCAATCTGGGCTATGAAGATGTCCACGTCAGGGTGCGCTTTTTGTACTCTTTGGACTCCCTCGGGAGAGCCTATGATGTTGAGGGTGAGAATCTTTGAGGGGTTTCTGCCTTTGATGAGTTCAAGTGCATCTATCATCGAACCTCCTGTTGCAAGCATAGGATCGACAAGTAGAACTGTCTTTGCGCTACAATCAGGGAGTCTGTCGTAGTAGAGTACGCTTTTGTGCGTTGTCTCATCTCTTTTCATGGCTAAAAAGCCTGCGGTGCAGTTGGGTAAAAGGTCAAGTGCACTCTCTAGCATCGGCAATCCTGCTCTTAGAACAGTGACTACAATGATGTTCTCTTCATCGAGAGTTCCAAAACTACATGCACCCTGCCAAGTCTCTATCTCTTTTTGTTTGAGAGGGAACGCTTTGAGTGCTTCATAAACAAGCTGTTTCGTAAGCTCTGCAACTGTATGCCTAAAACGAATCGCATCACTCTTTTGGTCGCGTAAATGGGTGATTAAAGTTTTTGTAACAGGGTTTGAAAGTTCATAGATCATCAGAAACTCCTACTGCTTTTTTGTTGAACTTATTAAAAGAGATCTGCATGTCCAAAGAAAACAGGATGTTTATCCTCTTTTCTTAGACTCTCTAAAATCTCTTTTGCTTTTATCTTCGTCTCTTTATCAAAATAGATAAGCATATTGCGTGAAAAAATAAAATCAAATTTGCCAATGTGTTTAAACGAAGCATCAAAAAGATTTTCCACTCTAAAGGTCACAAGTGATTTTATACTGCTTTTTAAGCTGTACGAACCATTGTTCTCATGAAAATATTTTGCAATAACTTCATCCGAGAGGTTTCTAACATTTCTTTGTCTGTAAACAGCTGCTTGCGCTTTTTTTATAGCATCTGAGTTTATATCTATGCCCACAATAGAAAACTTCGTAGAACTTACCCCCGCTTCAAGCAGTGCGATGGCAATACTGTAAGGCTCTTCTCCAGTTGCCGAGGGTGCACAAAGTATATCTACATTTTGAAGCGATTTTTGTACTAAGATTACTAACTCATGAATCTGTTTAAGCTCACGATAAAAGAAGGTCTCATTTGTGGTGAGATAGTCGATGAGTTCCTGTTTGAGATGCTCATCAGAGTCTACTCTTTTCAGGAGTTCTCCAAAAGAGGCAAGCTCTCTTTGTTTGCAAAAGGTCATAAGCTTATTTTTGAGAATACTCTTTTGTTTCTCAAAAGTGACCCCCGTCTCTTTTTGAAAATAGTTCGCCAAATCTGTTACATCTTCATAATCCACATGCTGAACACTTTTTTGCTCTTCTTGCGGTACATTTTTCTTTTTTTTCAAAAAACTAAACATTACTTACAAAACTCCTCTAAAATGTGGATGATTTCATCCAAGTTACATATCTTGATATTGGGTACTTCATTTCTAGCACGGCTTGGCATACCATCTACTATGGCACTACTCTCATCTTCTGTTATACAAACACACCCCTTTAGACTGAGGTTCTTGCAACCATTGACCCCATCCTCTCCGATGCCTGTCAAAATGAGACTCAAAATTTGAATCTCGTTTGTAAAAGGAACAAAGGAGTTAAAAAGTATGTTTATATCTGGGTTGAAATCGTGTAGTGCTGAAATCTCTTGAGAAAAATAGAGATGAGAACCGTTTTTATGAATAGTTGTATGTCCACAACAGAGATAGATGTGTTCTTCTTTGAGCATTTCGCCATTTTCTACAACTGTGATTTCATGGCAAGTGCCTTCCATCAAACGTTTTGCAAAACTTGGCATAAAGCCATCAGTCATATGCTGTCCTATAATGAGTGTTGTGTCATTAAGTTTTGGAAGCGCTTTGATGATTTTCTCTATCTGACCAGGTCCACCTGTGGATGCCCCAATGAGGATAATTCTACTAGGCACTCTTAAATACAAGTTCTACTCACTACGAATCTTTTCAAGATTTCAACTCTCATTTTTTATACCCTCTTTAATCTGTTTTATTCTTATAAGTGTACATCATTTTTATCGTATAAGAACTTAGAAAGAGTTCCATCTTGTTTGTTCTTTTTATTATATTTAGAATAGGTATGGTTACTATATAAAGTTGCTTTTATTCTAAATAAGAGTAGACTTTCAGGCATAAATCTTAAAGAAAAACTTGGAGAAAAGATGCGAGAAGTAAAAATAGATACAACACCTGCTAGGTTGGATTTTATTCAGAGTGCAAGCGGTCTTATCTTGGCTCTTTTTATGTGGGCACACATGTTTTTTGTCTCAACAATACTCCTTGGAAAAGATGTAATGTACAAGGTTACAATCTTTTTTGAAGGGCACTATTTCTTTGGTGAATCCTACCCTCTAATTGTCACTATAGTCGCAGGAGCTATTTTTGCGATTTTTATTGCCCATGCTGCAGTTGCGATGCGTAAACTGCCATCGAATTATAAGCAGTATAAGATTCTGAAAAATCATATACAGAGCTTTAAGCATGGCGATACAAGACTCTGGTTCTGGCAGATTTTTACAGGTTTTGCGATGTTCTTTTTAGGCTCTGTTCACCTCTATATCATTATGACAAACTCTGCGGATATTGGTCCTTATGCCTCTTCTGACCGTATTGTGAGTGAGTGGATGTGGCCACTTTATATCTTACTTCTTTTAGCGGTAGAGCTTCACGGTTCTATCGGTCTTTACCGTCTTGCTCTGAAATGGGGATGGTTTGAAGGCACAGATGCGAAAAAAAGCAGAATCAAACTGCGTAGAATGAAGTATGCGATTACAATCTTTTTTCTTACTCTCGGATTTTTAACACTTGCGGCGTATATCAAGATAGGTATAGAACACAAAGCAAATGCAGGAGAGCGATACCATTTAGAGACGAGCGTCGTTGAGGGAGTGAAATAATGAAAATAATTTATACAGATGTACTTGTCATAGGTGGTGGTTTAGCTGGACTTCGTGTTGCTACGGGTGTAAAAGAGAGAGGTCATGATGTTGTCGTTTTAAGTTTGGTTCCACCAAAACGTTCACACTCAGCCGCGGCACAAGGCGGTATGCAGGCGAGTTTAGCAAACTGTAAAATGGGCGAGGGCGACAATGAAGATGTTCACTTCTCTGACACTATCAAGGGGAGCGACTGGGGTGCAGATCAGGAAGTAGCGCGTATGTTCGTTCACTGTGCACCAAAAGCTATCCGCGAGTTAGCTATTTGGGGTGTTCCTTGGAGTAGAGTTCATAGAGGTGAGCACACCTCAGTTATCAACGCACAAAAAGTTACGATTAGTGAGAGTGAAGAAGCGCATGGACTTATCACCGCAAGAGATTTCGGCGGTACAAAAAAATGGAGAACCTGTTACACCTCTGATGGAACAGGACACAGTATGCTCTATGCGATGGATAACAAAGCAAAAGAGGAGAAGGTAGAAATCCATGAGAGACTCGAAGCCATCTCTCTTATCCATGAAAATGGGCGTTGTAGCGGAGCGATTGCGCGAAACTTAATGAATGGAGAGCTTGTTGCCTATGTTGCAAAAGCGACAACTATCGCAACGGGTGGATATGGAAGACTCTATAGTGTCTCCACGAACGCTATCATCTGCCAAGGAATAGGGCAGGCGATTGCACTTGAAACAGGGGTTGCGACTTTGGGCAATATGGAAGCGATACAGTTTCATCCTACTGCGATTGTCCCCGTTGGTATCTTAACGACGGAGGGGTGTCGTGGAGATGGAGGACTTCTTCTTGACAAAGATGGGTATAGGTTTATGCCAGATTATGAACCTGAGAAAAAAGAGTTGGCTTCTCGTGATGTTGTAAGCCGTAGAATGACGGAACATATCCGAAAAGGCAAGGGCGTAAAATCACGCTATGGAGACCATTTATGGCTCGATATTACTATCTTAGGACGTGAGCATATTGAGAAAAATCTTCGTGAAGTCAAAGAGATTTGTGAGAGCTTTTTAGGAATTGACCCTGCGGTGGATTGGATTCCAGTGCGTCCTACACAACACTACTCCATGGGTGGAATCAGAACAAAATACACAGGAGAGTCCCAAACACTTAAAGGACTCTACTCTTGTGGGGAAGCGGCTTGTTGGGATATGCACGGTTTTAATCGCCTTGGCGGAAACTCTGTAAGTGAAACGGTTGTTGCGGGAATGTTAGTCGCTGAGTATATCGCTGATTTTTGTGACTCCGATGAGAGTGCACTCAATATAGACACTCACACAATCGCCACATTCCTAAAAGCAGAAAAAGATAAAATGGAAGCACTCTTAACCAAAGAAAATGGAGAGGATGCGTACGTTCTTCGCCGTAGAATGGAGAGTATCATGATGGAAAAAGTAGGTATTTTCAGAAATGGTGAGGATTTGCAAGCGGCCGTGGATGAGCTTGAAGAGTTGTACAAACGCTCTAAAAATATAGAGGTCTTTCGCTCAAAATCTCGTGGGGCAAACCCAGCACTCGTCAATGCTTACAGAACGCAAAAAATGTTAAAACTTGCCCTCACAGTAGCCTATGGAGCACTCCTTAGAACAGAGAGCCGTGGAGCGCATTCGCGTGAAGATTTTCCAGAGCGTGACGATAAAAACTGGCTCAAGAGAACCATCACCTCTTGGCCAGATGAAAACCAAACGATTCCAACGGTGAGTTACGAAGAGATTCCTATAGAGAAGATGGAATTTCCTCCTGGTTTTCGTGGGTATGGAAAAGATTTAACCGTCGTAAATCCAGAGACTACAAAGAGACAAGGTGTCGTGGACGCACTTACTGAGAAGTTAGTGCGTGAGGGTGCGAACCGTTTTGAGATTCAAAATGCGCTTATGCCATACATAGATAAACTTCCAAAAAAATATCAGGGAACAAATGAGAGATTAGGAGAAAACGTATGAGTGAAGTAAAAAAAGAGAGAATTTTAAAGATAAGTATTCTCCGTTTTGACCCAACTGACCCAAAAGATTTTCCACATATCGTGACCTATGAAGTTGAAGAGGCAGATGGAATGACTCTATTTATCGCCTTAAATGAGATACGAGAGCACCATGACAACTCGCTCATGTTTGACTTTGTTTGCCGTGCAGGTATTTGCGGCTCTTGCTCTATGCTTGTAAATGGACAACCAAAGCTGGCATGTAGAGTTCTTACCTCCAAGCTTGATGCAAATATTTCGCTTGCTCCGCTTCCTCTTTTTAAACTGATAAGAGATTTATCTATCTATACGGGTGAGTGGATGCGTGGACTTAGTGAGAGAGTAGAGAGTTGGATTCATGACAAAGAGGAAGAGCTCGCTTTTGACAAACTTGAACAGAGAATGGAACCCGCTCTTGCAGATGAGATATATGAGCTCGATAGATGTGTTGAGTGTGGCTGTTGTGTTGCAGGGTGTGGTACAATTCAGATGAAACCAAACTTTTTAGGTGCAGTTGGACTCAATAAAGTGGCGCGTTATCATTTAGACCCAAGAGATAAAAGAAGTGATGAAGAGTATTATGAGATTGTAGGAGACGAAGATGGTGTCTTTGGTTGTATGACGCTTTTAGGTTGTGAAGATGTCTGCCCAAAAGATTTACCACTCCAAAGTAAAATCGCCTACCTAAGAAGAATGATGATTCAGACAGCCGCAAAAAATTAAGGGATAAAGATGTCAATAGCCGAAATAGAGATTCAAAAGTTTGAAAGAGAGAGTGGGGATGTAAACAAAGTTTTTTATCAAGCGATGGAAGAGGTTATCTACTCCATCGCACCGCTCTTAGAGTCTGACCCAAAATATAGTAAATATGGGATTTTAGAGCGTTTAGTTGTTCCTGATAGAGTCATAAAGTTTAAAGTTGTTTGGCTCGATGACAATCAAAACATCAAAGTAAATACTGGCTACAGAGTCCAGTTTAACAACGCGCTTGGACCCTATAAAGGTGGTTTGCGTTTCCATCCAAGTGTCAATGAGGGCATTTTAAAATTTTTAGGGTTTGAGCAAATCCTGAAAAACTCACTCTCTGGTCTGCCTATCGGTGGAGCAAAAGGTGGAAGTGACTTTGACCCTAAAGGAAAGAGTGACTTTGAAATCATGAAGTTTTGTTCCGCTTTTATGACAGAACTGCACAAATATATAGGTCCTCGTATTGATATTCCTGCAGGAGATATTGGTGTCGGTGGGCGTGAAATTGGGTATCTTTTTGGAGAGTACAAAAAAATTACCTCTTCGTACGATGGTGTTTTAACAGGCAAACCTTATATCTTTGGCGGTTCACTCATGCGTCCTGAAGCTACAGGATACGGAGCAGTCTATTTTACCGAGAAGATGTTAGAGCTGGAGGGCAAAGAGTCCTTGGTCGGAAAGATTTGTACTGTAAGTGGTGCGGGAAATGTGGCGATTCATGCCATAGAAAAACTTCAACAAATAGGGGCGATTCCTGTCACTTGTTCTGATTCACAAGGGATGATCTATGATAGTCGCGGTATTGATTTGGAACTCTTAAAAGTGCTCAAGTTTGAACGCAGAACCTCACTCTCGGAATATGTGAAAACACACCTTGAAGCACAATATACTCCATGCTCAGAGTACCAAACAAATATACATCCAGTCTGGGACATCCCATGTTATGCGGCATTTCCATGTGCTACACAAAATGAACTCTGTGAAGCGGATGCACAAAACTTAATAACAAACGGCTGTGTAAGTGTCACAGAAGGGGCAAATATGCCATCTACACCAGAAGCAGTTGCACTCCTTCAATCGCATAAAATATGTTTTGCACCTGCCAAAGCTGCAAATGCAGGCGGTGTTGCTGTGAGTGAGTTTGAGATGTCTCAAAATGCCTCTATGCAAAAGTGGTCTTTTGAAAAAGTCGATAGCAAACTAAAAGAGACGATGCAACAGATTTGTACCCGAGTCGCACTCACTGCAAAAGATTACGGAGTCGAAGGCAACTATGTCGATGGCGCAAACATCGCAGGCTTTAAAAGAGTAGCGGATGCGATGATAGCTGAGGGAATCTAGCCTCGTGCGCTTTGAACTTTTGGCATGTGGAAATAAAACCTAACCTACATTTCCACATGCCAAACATCATACTCTAAACCAACACCACAAACTCAAATCTCCAAGCAAAAACAAAAAAGAGAATATAATCATATTTAAGGACATTGCGAATGACTTTTATATTAATATAAGTAATGAGATAAAATCCCGTAAAAGTCTGCTATAATATTAAAATAATATTAAATATGTTCGCAATATGCTTAAGGATATTAAATGCCTATAAATAGAGTCAAATCAGATATTTTATCAATATTAATTGAGAGTAAAACTTATGTAAAAACACAAGAATTATCATTAAGGTTAAAAAAACACAAGCTAAATCCTAGAACTTTTCAAAATGAGATAAAAAGTCTAATAGATACAGGGCGTGTAGCAGTAGATGGAAAAGCATCTTTAACCTCTTATATTCTTCAAGAGATTCAAAGGATTTACCCCTCTTCAAAATTTCTCTATGTATGTAAAGACAATCTAGTGGTTGGACTTCTTTTTAGTGTAAAAGGAATATATAGATTTTATTATACTTCTGAATATCTTGCGAAATATGATTTAGCTATTCCTACTATCCCTTTACAATTAGAAGCTGTCGATTTTGAGAAAATTCCTGCCGTATTTGAGGATAATTTTCCTGAAGGAATCAATCGTGAGATATTTGAAACCACTCATAAGATTGCAGATGAATTTGAAATGCTTCCTCGTCTTGAGGATTCTGTAGGAGATTTGTGTTTTTCAAAGACAAAAAACAAGTGTGAAATGATTGAGAAAAAAGGAGTTGGGTACCTAGCTTCTCTTGAAGAGATACTCGGAAAAAACAAAAGAATAGAAGTTCTTGAGGGTTATGAGATTAAACTTGATGATAAGGAGCTTTTTCCTGAGTCGCAAGACCTCTCGACTTTACAGAGTTTAAGGACAGAAGGGATAAGTGGATTTCAGTATAAGCGATTTGTGAACATTGATAAAGAAAATAAGCAGATTGTCAGTAGTGACGGTGCAGGTGAATATATCTTAAAACCATACAGCAAATTAAAAGCAGATGCAGACTCAGAGTTTTATTTTCCACATCTAGCGATGAATGAACATCTTCACATCTCATTTGCAAAAAATGAGCTTGGATTTAATGTGCCTTACAGTGCTGTTGTTAAAAGAGCGGAAGATTGTGAGTTTCATTATATTGTTAAACGGTTTGATAGGTTTCATCATACGAGATTTGCAAAAGCTACATTTGGAGTATTTTTAGGACTTAGAGCTGAAAATAAGTATGACACGACGAGTGAGAAGATGTTTACACGCATCTCTAAAGAGCTATTAGCAAAAAAAGAGCGTATGAATCTTTTAAAATATTATCTCTATTCTGTATTGATAGTGCACGAAGATATGCATACAAAAAATCTATCTTTGATATTTGATGATGCAAAGGTATTGCTTGCACCACTTTATGACATCAGTGCTACTGGTTTTTATTCTAGTGGTTTTGGATATGAATCACATTTAACGATAAATGGCAAGAGAAATAATATTCGCCCAAACGATTTTAAAGCTCTCTGTAAAATATTGAGTATTGATTTTAAAGAGTTTAAAGAACAAGCGTATGAAATGGCAAAGCAATATAGAGATGTGATGCCTAAGTATTTTGAAGAAGTTGCAAAGTTAGGTTCAATTCCCTTTTATGAGAAAAAAGAGAGACGCGTGCATGGCGAAACTGGAAAAACAAAGACGCTAATAGGCGATAAAAGAGAGTTTGTAGATGTATTACGCGCATTTCATAACAAAAGAGTCGAGGAGTTATATACTCTTGGTTGGATAGTGGAATAACTTCTCAATCCTAAAACAAGCTAAACCTTTTGGCATGTGGAAATAAAAACCTAAATTTCCACATGCCAAACATCATACTCTAAACCAACACCACAACCTCAAATCTCCAAGCAAAATTTAATTAAGTACGGAATGTTTCAAGTTTAGCGTGTAAGTCATCCGTCATAGCGTTGAGATGGTCGGCTGCCGCAGCAATCTCTTCAACATTTCTAGCATTTTGAGATGAAATAGTATTTATTTCAGTAACTTGAGAGACAATGAACGCAACATCTCTTCCTGTCTTTTCAAAGTCGTTTACAGTTTTATCGCTTGCTTTTACAGCATTATTTACAATTTCAACACTATGGTTGATTTTATTTTCAACTTCACTTGAAACATTTGCAAGAGCTTGAACTTCGGCGGAGTTAGAGTTCATCTGTCCACTTACATCTATGATGGATTGAACGATAATATTAATAGTTGCATTGATTTCAGTAAGTGATTTTTGTGTTCGCTCTGCAAGTTTTCTTACTTCATCTGCAACTACTGCAAAACCACGACCATGTTCACCAGCTCTTGCCGCTTCAATAGCAGCATTGAGTGCCAGAAGATTTGTCTGGTCTGCAATGTCTGAAATAACTTCAAGAACACTTTTTACTGCTGTTGCCTCTTTTGAGAGTGATTCCATTCTCTGTGCGAGTTCTACTTCAAGCTCGGCACTCTCTTGCACTCTTGATGTAAGAGCAACTATATCATTGCGAGCATCATCAAGATTCTCATTTGCGGCAATAATATCTTTTTTACTCTCTAGTGCATCTTGGATAGCCTGCATAATCTCTTGTTTGATTTCATTTGCTTTCGCTGTTGCTTCATCTATGACTATTACAGATTTCTCAACACTATTTCCAACACCTAAAGCCGTAGTAGAGAGTTCGTGAGAGATGGAAGCATTTTCAGATGAACCTTTTTTGGAAGTCTCAATTAACTCCTTTAGGCTACTTATTAAGTTATTAAAACTATTTGCCATGAGAGAGAGTTCAAGAGGGGCATGCTCATCTACTTTGAGTGTTAAATCTTTATTGTTGCCTATTTGAAGCAGCATATCTTTAAATTTATTTAGAGGTGTTACAACACTTGCATTTACTAAAATAACAGTTACAATCATAATAACAATAAGTGCAATAATAGATGAGATTATAATGCTGTTTCTTATTTCATTTGGAACAATCATAACTTCTGCCTCATCAATCTCAGATAATATTGCCCAAGTAACATCTTCTCCAACTTTAATAGTTGAAAATGAAGAGAGAACAGGATTTCCATTATAATCAATAACTATTTTTGTCTCAGTTTTACCAGCAAACGCATCACGAGAAGCTTCCGTATCAACAGAGCCACTTTCTGGATGGGCAAAAGAGGCTTGTAGAGAGTGATTTTTAGGCTCAAGGAAGCTATCACTTCTCATTCTTTTGTCGGAACCAACTAAATAATCCTCTTGTGAAGCGCCATAGCCATTTCTGTAGTGCATTACTTTATTGATAGCTGCATCGCTGATTTGAAATGCTAACACGGCTTTTACCTCACCATCTAGTGTAACAGGGGTAGCTAAAAACATTGCAGGAGCCCCGTTACTTGGAGCGTAAGGTTGCATATCTACAAATGTTGGACGGTTATTTTGTAGTGCTTTTCTATATACCTCTGCAAGAGAGCTATCTTTTAAGGAGCCACTTACAAGGTTGGCACCGTAATCAGACTCTTTTGCGGCAGTGTACATCACATGCCCATGTTTTGCACATATAACAAACACATCATAATAGCCATACTCTTTCATATATTCTTGAAAAAACCCTTCATGTTCAGCCGTTTTATCAATAGCAAGTTGCTCTTTAACTGGATAGGCATCGGTTCCTTTAACCTCTAGTTTTTCATGTACATAAATCAGATCAAGCACTAAATCTCTTAAATCTTCAGAGCGAGCGAGTACTTTAATATCTCCTACTCTCTCACCAAAAAAATTCTGTATCTGATTTTTTTTGGTATCTCGCATTGTAGTTAACTGTGCGTAGTTGTTTGCAAGTAGTGCAGACTTACTCTCACTTGATGATATAAAACTGCTTGTAAAAGCGAGAAGTGACAAAGATATTGCAACAAGCAATATCACCTGTAATTTAATAGACATTTTTTTCAATAGAAATTCCTTTATCTTACATTTTTGTAAGTATTAGTTGAGCGAGTATAGCCATAGAATGTTACAAAAATGTAATAATTTATAAAAGAAAAGATGTATGTGCAAAAAAATATTACAAATAGTTACATATAGATAAAAAGTCACATATTTCTTAAAAATAACTGATGAAAAGTCCCTAAATAGGGACATTGTTAAGATGTAATATGACAAAAATGTAGGTGATAAACATCGCAGGCTTTAAAAGAGTAGCGGATGCGATGATAGCTGAGGGAATCTAGCCTCGTGCGCTTTGAGGCTTTGGCATGTGGAAATATAAATCCACATGCCAAAGATTACCTTCTTATGCTCTCTAGAGTAGAATGGATGCTATCAAGAATTATCTCATTGGCATTTAAAGATATATCAAGATAAGCTTTTTGTGGTTCAATTTTCTCTAGTTCTAGATTATACTCATTGAGATTCAGGTTATGAAGACTACTTTTTAGTTTGTGCAAATCATCAGTAGTTACAAATCTTGCAAGCAATAAGTTGTTTAAAATTTCGCTCTCTTTACTGATTGCTACAGCCAAATCGAAAATATCTCTTGTGAGATTATCCTCTTTTCTATACTTTATTTTTTTAGCGATTATATCTTCTATGCTCTCGTAATACAAATCAAATTCTAAGTCGATTAATTCGTTTTTTATTGGCTTATGGATGAGTGCTTCATTGAGTAAAAAATCAACTTTTATATCATTTTTTGTTTTTAGTTTTAAGTGTTTAGTAAACCCATCAAATCTATATTCAGATGTATTAAAAACGGTAGTGTCATCAATATACCACTTAGGGTCAAGAAAATCAAAGAGTTGAGCTTCACTCACAAATATATCTATGTCAAATGATTTTCGATGTTGAAAATGAAATATAGAGAGTGCAGTTCCACCACCGAATGCCCACCATTTTTTTAAGCTAACTTTATCTTCTATATTTTTTATGAGCTCAAAATAGACACTATTCAAAGCCTCAAGTTGCGGTTTAAAGTTCTTCAAGTAGCCATTCATACTCTGCTATTTCCTCTTTTTTAAATTCATCTTTATAAAAAGTATAAAGCTGTTTTAAATTGCTCTTTTTGACACTAAACAACTCGCAATATTTGATGACATCACTGTACTCAACTTCTTTAAAAAGTGTCAGTATCGCATAATGATACTGCTTGGATCTGTTTATGTTATTAAAAATTTCATATAAATCATCTATGCTATAGTGCATTGTAGGGTCACTGATAGAGTTGTTGATAGTAGCAAGGAGCCATTTTGCACTGTTTAGTTTTTTATCTTCGTTTGCAATAACATCAAAAGGGATAATCTCACTATAATCTTCTTTGTCATTTGCCAAATCATACTCTAACTGTTTCATCAAAATAAATTCAGCTTTTATATTGAAAAATTGAGCAAACTTTTTAGCTGTATGAATCGTAAAACTTCTTTTGTGCTGGTAAAGTTCACTAATAGTTTTTTTCCCAATATTAAGAGATGCACATAATACATCTTGCGTGATATTATTTGGTTCTATATATTTTTCTTTTATAAAGTCTATGGGTGCTATCACTTATATGCCTTTTTATATTATCGTTTTATGATAACTTTTTAATTAATAATATTATCATATTTAGATAATTAAGTCAAAAAAATGGCAATGGATTGAGCTTACGCAGATAGATGTTTGGCATGTGGAACATAAATCCACATGCCAAAATAAAACAGATTGGAGTGCAATTACCTGATTTTTAGGAACTCTTCAATACTCTTTTTAAAGATTGGCAAGTTGTAGCGCACAACATCTTCTATGATATTGTCATCCGTACTATCATAGTCATGTGCAATGTAGTTTCTCACTGCACTAATGCCCTTTAAATCTTCACTCGTAAAAGCTTCAAGGATTTTAAACTCATTATCATCTTTGAGTTTTGTAAATTGTTCGGCTATTCTGATTATGTTCATTCTTATAGCAGGTTTTACTAATTTATCTTCAATAGAACGAGTGATTTTTAAATCGCTCTCACTCATTATGAACTCAATATTTTCAATGCACTCGTAGATTTTATTTAATCTATCTATACCTTTAGACACTGATTAAATCCTTGAGTATTGATTTGTTTGTATCTGGTACTAAATCTATAGGTGTTTTAAAAAGTGTTTGTAGCTCTTTTTTTATATCTTCAATTCTGAGAAGTTTTGCAAAGCCATCTTTATACTTTAAAGAGAATTTATCATAGTCTAACTTGTAGGCAATATCAATATCACTAAACTTCGTTTGTGTATCTTTAGCATAGCTTCCAAATAACCCTAAAAGTATCAACCCCTCTTTTTCATAAGTTGGTTTTAACTCTTTTAGTGTTGATAAAATCTCACTTTTTTGTGGCATATTGCACTCTCATTTTTAATCTATGGCAAGTATATCATAGTTTGATTTATAGACAAATATATGAGGAGATCGCTCGTTGAACTTTTTATTAACTACTCATTCTCCTACACAAACTCAAACCTACAAGCAAAAAAAGATAATTTAATTATATGAAGCCGTGACCTCATACAGTTGTAGGAAAATTAAGTTCTACTGAATATTTAGATTAATATAATTTTGAAATGAGTTGTTCCGCTTAAGCTTGTATGGTTTAAGGGGGAAGCTTTATATACTTAAAGATATTTTTGAGGAAAAGATATGGATGGCTTTAAGATTTTTAAAATAGGTTTTTTCTTGTCATTTTTTTTGTTTATGGTTGGGTGTTCAAAACCAAATTTACCTAAAATAAGTGAAACATCTAAAATGGAAAGATTGTCTATTGATGATGTAATAAAAGAATTAGATTGGCATAAGTTTGATGATATTGCATACATTAAAAGCTCTTATAAACTAAGAAGTGAAGTAGATAATGAAATGGATATTTATCTTAAAACATTTTGTTCTGCAAAAAATGGAAAGATAATTTTAGTGGATGATTTTAAGCCAAATTATTATCAAGAAAAAATTATAGCTCATGGAAAATATGGACGCTACCATGCAAATGCTTGTTTAATTAATGATGAAGCATATTACTTTATAATTAAAAAGCATATCTCATTAAATGATAAAACTTTTGATGAAGACCTTCAAATAATTCTTGACAACTCTTTGCAGACAAAAGAGAGTTTTAAACACTACATCAAACAAAAAGAAGTTGATAAAAAAAGAGTTGAAGCATATGCAAAAATGTACGAAGCGAGAAAAGAAGCTCTTAAAAAAGAAAAAAATGAACAGGAAAAACTTCAAGCCATTAAGGCTAATGAACTTCAAAAAAGAAAAGGGCAATATGTTCAAACTTTTTACGATAATTGGTTATATATGGGAGAACAAATGGTATGTGCTAAAAAATGTATTGAGCAAAATTACATAAATACTGGATACAAACTTTTACAGAATGCTCTTCAGGACAAATGGAAGTTTCGAAGTAATATTAGTAATTCTGAGATTACAATTGACGGGAGTTGTACTTGTAAGGGGGTGAGTGTTCTAATGGAAAAGAAAGAGTAGAAGTGAAATACTTTTTTACTTTGAAAAATCATGAGAAGGTGTGGTGTTTTAGAGACCGTAAAATAAACTGTGTAAACCCACCTCTTATCCTTCAATCACTTCGTATATTTTGACATAATTTCACTGAAAAATATACAA
>PETN01000056.1 GCA_002781365.1 Sulfurimonas sp. CG01_land_8_20_14_3_00_36_23 | reverse complement strand
AAATGCCATTGGCTAGCATTTTTATGATACAATTTTAAGAGAAATTAGGTGTTGACACAGAATTTATTACACTCCCTTCTCAACAGTTATGGTCGAGGGTTCGATCTGCAAAAAATTTGAAAAACTCTCATATTTCTAAAATTCAGATTGCTATCTCTAAAGTCACTACCGAACTGCTGCAAGAAGATTTAGATGAGAGTACAAAAGCTACGCTCCATAGTTCATTGAAGCGTAATGAAGCGGAGGTAAACAAGTTGAGTGATTTTCCACTCGATAAGTTTGATGAGGCGTTAAAACGATTAAAATCTGTGATGCTCAACTCTATGATTAAGATGAGTTCTAGTTAATATTTTTGACTGTCAGTTTAGCAAGCAGTTTGCCATCTTTTTGCAATATTTCTAAGTTTGTGTCCATGTCGGCTTTTTGTTTTTGTAAGCATCCTTGAGCAGAGTGCAGTACATGAAAAAAAGTTTGGAACATAGGTACTATGATATAGTCTATATGATCTTTAACAAGTAGACTTGCTAGGGCGTCCACAGCACAGTAGTAAATACTTTTATTAACAGATCTCTGAATGAGGTAATCATGCATAATTTTTATATTTTCTTCTAAAACACTCTTCTCTTCATCTGATAAAATAGCATTTTCATGTGCTCTTTGTATATTGTGTTGTATCTCCTCTTCAACATTATGATTCTCTTTGTTCATAAGCTGATTTATATTAGGACAATATTTTTTTAATTCGTTAATAAGTTCTTTCGAAGTGACTCTAGCTGTATCTGCTTGATAAACATATGTTTTATCCTCAAAATAGTCATGGTCAAGGGCTTTTAAAAGTTGAATAACAATATTTAAATAAGCGAACTTATCCTCTTTGTTGTTGTCAAATTCAATACCAGTATGTGATATGATTGGCTTAGGACCAACATATTTTAACTCCATATCTTTTCCTTATTTTAAACGTTAAATCTAAAGTGCATAATATCGCCATCTTGTACGATATACTCTTTACCTTCTAGTCTCATCTTACCAGCTTCTTTAGCTTTTGCCTCTCCACCAAGAGCTACAAAATCTTCATACGCAATAACTTCAGCACGGATAAAACCTTTTTCAAAGTCATTATGAATAACAGCTGCTGCTTTTGGAGCAGTTGAATTTTTACGAATAGTCCAAGCACGAACCTCTTTGACACCCGCTGTAAAATAACTCATTAAGCCTAGTTTAGAAAAACCTTTTTGAATGATTTGTTCAAGTCCTGACTCTTCTACACCCAAATCAGTTAAAAACTCTTGTGCTTCCTCTTCATCAAGTCCTATCAACTCTTCTTCAATTTTTGCACATAATTTGATAATCTCACAGTTGTTCTTTTGTGCATGTTCTTTGAGAGAAAGAACATACTCGTTGTCTTCTAGCAGACCATCTTCATCAGTATTGGCACCATACATAATCTCTTTTTGTGTTAAAAATCTAACTTCATTGTTAAGTTGTCTGTACTCATCTGTATCAACATCTTTGAAGTTTCTAGCTAAGTTTCCATCACCTAAGAACTCTAAAAGTTCTTCTGCCATAGCTAAAACAGAAGCAGCACTTTTATCTGCTTTTGCTTGTTTTCTTAGTCTATCTATACGATTGGATAAAACTTCAATGTCAGCTAAAATTAATTCACCTTCAATAATTTCAACATCTCTGAGAGGATTGATACTTCCTTCGTTATGAACAATATTTTCATCATCAAAACATCTTACAATTTGTAGGATAACTTCAGTCTCACGAATGTTAGATAAAAATTTATTTCCTAAACCTTCACCCTTTGAAGCACCTTTTACAAGACCTGCAATATCAACAAAATCTAAAGTGGAGTACTGAATACGCTCAGGATTTACTATCTTAGCAAGTGCTGCCAATCTTTTGTCTGGAACTGGAACGACAGCTTTGTTCGGCTCTATAGTACAAAAAGGGTAATTAGCTGCTTCAGCATTTTGAGCTTTTGTTAGTGCATTAAAAGTTGTTGATTTACCCACATTTGGAAGTCCTACTAGTCCGATTGCTAAACCCATTCATTCTCCGATATATTAATGTTTCTTATTTATAAAGAACATTTTTGTTAGTTAGTGGAATTATACTAAATAAACCTTATAAATAAAAAAATGCTTGATTTAGAAGTTTATTTTCTTATAATAAGCGTGTTTGGCTCTTGCGCATGTGAACTTTTTATTGAATAGAATGCGTTTACTGAAAAAGATAATACTAATGCAGAACTAAAGCCCTTCAAGTAATACAGACCAAAGTCTATCTACCTCTTTGTCACTCATAAAGAGAGTAGATTTATTCATAAAAAGCTCTTGAAGCACATCCGTAGAGATACTTAATGTATGTGTACACTCTTTATGTGTAGGCAAAAAAGCACGGATAAGAGAGACCTCTTCTTGTATGGGTAGTGAGCATAAGAAACAGTTTAGTTCATGATGAAGTCTTCCCTCATGTTCTAAAAGTTTGACATAGGACTCTATAGCAACACGTTTAGGGTTCTGTTTATCCCACGCGTGAGAAGCTTTATCTATAAGTTCAAAGTAAAAAGAGTCTAAATCTTCTGCATCTTTTAAATGGCTATGAAAGAGAGCTAAATAATCTTGCCAAACTCTCAGTAGCTTAAAATTATTTATCCATTTAAAACCTATGTGTATAACATCTTTTAATCTGTGGGTACTAGATTTTGAAGACTCATCTATTTCATAATCAATTTTAAAACCAATATTGATGGTTCCGTGTCTCGCTCCATAGAATCTGTAAAGGGTATCTAAGCTAGCCTTGGATACGATAGTGACTATTAAATCTTCATCTTTCACTTTGTTGAGATTTATAATATAACCCTGCATTTACCTGCTTCTTTTATACACAAAATTTAAATTTAATTTACAAATTCTATTTAAATAATACTTTTTTAAACCTTTAAACTGTAGAATACTAGCACCTTGTCTAAATAGACTAAGTTACTTTAAAAAAAGCTTAAATTAACATATAATTATGATTAAATTTATAGATTCTAGGAGTTAAAATGGTTGAACATCGTGATTTATTAAGATCATTCAAAGATAACTGTGGTTTTGGTTTAGTAGCCAACCTCAAAAACAGAGCATCTAAAAAAGTTTTAGATGACGCAGTTACAGCATTAGAGAGAATGATGCACCGTGGTGCAATCGCAGCGGATGGAAAAACTGGAGATGGAAGCGGTCTTTTACTCTCTATGCCAGATGAGTTCCTTAAAAAAGAAGCAGCTAAAAATGGAATAGAACTTCCAAAACAGTACGCAGTGGCAGTTGTATTTACTAAAAATAGAGAACATTTAGATACAGTAGAAAAAATTTGTTTAAACAATGATTTAAAAATTGTTTTTACGCGTGATGTTCCTGTAGATACAAACGCACTTGGTGACCAAGCTATAAAATCATTACCAAATATTGTTCAGCTTTTTATTACTTCAAACTCTATTATGGCATCTAACAGATTTGATGCACTTTTATACCTTTCTCGTAAAGAGTCTGAGCATAAACTAGTTGCAGACTCAGATTTCTATATTGCTTCAATGAGTTCTAAAGTTCTTTCTTACAAAGGGCTTGTTATGCCTACACATATTAAAGAATTTTATAAAGACCTTCAAGATGACTCTTTTAAAATTTCATTTTCACTTTTTCACCAAAGATTTTCAACAAATACTCTTCCAGCATGGAAGTTGGCTCAACCATTTAGAGCTGTTGCACACAATGGTGAGATTAACTCTGTTGAGGGGAACCGTATAAATGTTAAGATTAAATCAGAGTCTATAAAAAGTGAGGTTTTTAGTGATGAAGAGATACAAAGAATTTTACCGATACTACAACTAAACTCTTCTGACAGTGCGAGTGCTGATAACTTTTTTGAATTTTTAATTGTGAATGGTATGGATTTCTTTAAAGCAACACGTGCCGTTATTCCTTCGGCATGGCAAAATGCTCCACAAATGGATCCTGAGCTCCGAGCATTTTATGAGTACCATTCAACTGTATTTGAAGCATGGGATGGTCCTGCGGCATTTTCTGTAACAGATGGTAGATACCTCGGATGTGTACTTGATAGAAATGGTCTGCGTCCTTCTAAATATATCATAACTAAAGATGACAACCTTTTAATCGCAAGTGAATATGGTGTTGTAGATATAAAAGAAGAAGACATTAAAGAGCGAGGTCGCCTTCAATCAGGTGAGATGTTAGGAGTTGATTTAAAATCTGGCAAGATTCTTAAAAATGAAGATATCAATAATTATCTCAAAAGCTCAAATCCTTATATGAAGTGGCTTAATGAGCATATGATTTATCTTCAAGAGCATGTTAAAAAGCAGTATGCTACTAAAAGCAATTACACTATAGAAGATTTAGTAAAAAGACAAAGATATTTTAATATTACTCAAGAAGTAGTGGAACAAGTCATCGAGCCAATGATGATAGAGGGGAAAGAAGCTGTAGGCTCTATGGGTGATGATACACCTTTAGCGGCATTCTCTACAAAACAGAGAAACTTTACTGATTATTTCAAACAAAAATTTGCACAAGTGACAAATCCACCTATTGATCCAATTCGTGAAAAAGTTGTAATGAGTTTAAATACAGGATTTGGTGAAGTTCATAATATACTTGATGAAATTCCATCTCATGCACATCGTTTAAAATCAATATCACCTATTATTACAAGTGAAAAGTTAGAAGTTTTAAAATCATTCGGAGATAAGAAATCACCTCGTTATCAAGCTTTTTATGATAACAAAACATTCTCTACTGCTTATAGTAAAAACTTAAAAGGTGCCTTAGATAGTTTAGTTGAAAAAGTGATTGACTCTGTTAAAAACAAAGGGACTAGAATTGTCATCTTGGATGATTATGAATTTGGAAAAGAGAATAAAATAATTCCAATGGCGATGGTAGTAGGTCGTTTAAATACAGCATTGTTAAAAGAGAGAATCCGTCATTTGGTCTCAATGGTGGCAGTGACTGGAGAAGTTATCGATTCACATGGTGCTGCAGTACTTATTGGTTATGGTGCAAGTGCTATATATCCAAACTTGCTTTTTGCGTCGGCAATTGAGCATTTAGAAAAATCAAAAACAATCAATCTTACTACTATAGAAGCACTTAAATTAATTCATAGTTCTTTAAATAGTGGGCTTCTTAAAATTATGTCTAAAATGGGTATCGCTACAATTGCTTCATATCGTAATTCAGGTCTTTTTGATGTACTTGGATTGAGCAAAAGCATTGTAGAGGAGTGTTTTGAAACATCGCACTCTGCACTTCATGGATTAGATTATGAAGATATTGATGAAAGACTTACAACATACCACAAAGAAGCCTATAGAGAAGATGGCTTTAATAAAATTTTCCCACTTAATATTGGTGGTTATTACAAATTTTACAGTGGGCAAGAACATCATGATTTTGGACCTGATGTTATTCATGCTATTCATGCATTTTCTTCAAGCGGAAAAAAAGAGGATTATGAAAAATTAAAAGATATTGTAAATAAGCGTGGACTTAAGTTTATTCGTGACTTCTTTGAACTGAAATCTGACAGAAAAGCGATAGACATTAGTGAAGTTGAATCGAAAGAGAAAATCTTTAAAAGATTTGCATCTGCTGCTATGAGTCTTGGTTCTATCTCTCCAGAAGCGCATGAGACTATTGCTATTGCTATGAATAGAATTGGAGCACAATCAAATTCTGGTGAAGGGGGAGAGGATGCTGCTCGTTTCAATACAGAGAGAGTCTCTAAAATCAAACAAGTTGCTTCTGGTCGTTTCGGTGTAACTCCAGCGTATTTACGTTCAGCAGAAGAGATTCAGATTAAAGTCGCTCAAGGTGCAAAACCAGGCGAGGGCGGTCAATTATCAGGTCACAAAGTATCTCCTCTTATCGCGAAACTTCGTCATACTGTGCCAGGGGTTACTCTTATCTCTCCTCCGCCACATCACGATATCTACTCTATTGAAGATTTGGCGCAACTTATTTTTGACATGAAGCAAGTAAATCCACATGCCAAAGTTGCAGTGAAATTAGTTTCAACTATTGGTGTTGGTACTATTGCTGCGGGTGTTGCAAAAGCATATGCAGATAAAATTATTATCTCTGGTGGTGATGGTGGAACAGGTGCCGCTCCTCTTACATCTATAAAATTTGCTGGTAATCCTTGGGAAATCGGTTTAAGCGAAGCGCACAATGCTCTTAAAGCAAATAATTTAAGAGGACTTGTTCAGCTTCAGACTGATGGTGGACTTAAAACTGGTCTTGATGTTGTCAAAGCAACACTCTTAGGTGCGGAGTCCTATGCATTTGGTACTGGTGTTTTAGCTATTGTAGGCTGTAAAATGCTTCGTATTTGTCATGTAAATAAATGTTCTGTTGGTATCGCAACTCAAAATGAGAAACTTCGTCAAGAATTTTTTAAAGGGCAAGTAGATCAAGTGGTCAATTTCTTTACTCTTTTAGCCGAAGATATTCGTTCAATTATGGCCGAACTTGGATTTAAAACTATAGAAGAGATGGTTGGTCGTGTTGACTTACTAAAAGTAGTAGAGGATAAATTTGCTCAAAAATTTGACTTTTCTTCTATTCTTCATCAAGAAGAGGGTGTAAATACATGTCAACAAAAATCTAACCCTCCATTTGATGACAATGCATTTGAATATGATGTTTTAAAAGAGGCGAAAGTAGCTATTAAACATCCTGAACATCCAATCAGAATAAATAGACAAATAACGAACTTAAACAGAAGTTTTGGTGCGCTTATAAGTGGTGAAGTTGCTCAATACTATGGAGATAAAGGACTTAAGTCTGATACTATTAAAATATCTTTACAAGGTATTGCAGGTCAAGCTTTAGGAGCATTCCTTATCCCTGGTGTTTCTATCTATTTAGAGGGTGTAGCGAATGACTATATTGGTAAAGGGATGCATGGCGGTAAAATCGTAGTTACTTCTCAAAATCAAGGAGAAGCGTTCAGTGCTGGCGGAAATACATGCCTTTATGGAGCAACAGGCGGTAAGCTCTATATTACAGGAAGTGTTGGAGAGAGATTTGCAGTTCGTAACTCAGGAGCCATCGCGATAGTTGAAGGTTCAGGAGACAACGCTTGTGAATATATGACTGGTGGTATTGTTGCGATTTTAGGTCGTACAGGTATCAACTTTGGTGCTGGTATGACAGGTGGGGTAAGCTTTGTTTATGATGCTGACCATAGTTTTGTTGAAAATGTGAACCGTGAATTAGTTGAAGCAGTTAGAATTGATACGGATGAAGGCGCAGATGCGAGACATCTTTTGAAAAATTTACTTAAAGATTATGTTGTTGAAACAGGAAGCGAAAAAGCGAAAGATTTATTGGGTAACTTTAGAGTCGAAGTAAGAAATTTCTGGTTGATTCGTCCTAAAAACTTAACCAAACTACCTCTTAATCTAGAGAACGGAGACTAATATGAGAGAATTTTTAACAACTGAACGAATTGAACCAACGAAAAGATTAGTAGTTGAGAGAACAAAAGATTTTGGTGAAATATATGAAGTTTTTAACCATTATGATGCGGCTACACAAAGTGACAGATGTGTACAATGTGGAGATCCATTTTGTTTAAATAAATGTCCACTTCATAATTATATTCCGCAATGGCTCAAGTCAATAGCGGAAAAAGATTTGGAATTTGCATTTAAACTTTCAAACGAACCATCACCATTTCCTGAAGTTATGGGGAGAGTTTGCCCTCATGATAGATTATGTGAAGGTGATTGTACTTTAAATGATGGACATGGAGCTATAACTATCGGTTCTATTGAAACGCATATAACGGATGAAGGATTTAGACAAGGTTTGAAGCCTGATTTCCCTGGTATCACTACAGATAAAAAAGTAGCAGTTATTGGAAGTGGTCCTGCAGGACTCTCCGCTGCAACGTATCTTCTTCGTTCAGGAATCGCTGTAACTATGTATGAGAAAAGTGATAGGGCAGGTGGACTTTTGACGTATGGTATTCCTAACTTTAAACTAGATAAGAAAATAGTTGAAAGACGTGTTAAATTGCTTGAAGAAGCTGGTTTAAAACTTGTTCTCAACTGTGAAGTAGGTAAAGATATCGCTTTTGAAGATATTGCAAGTGAACATGATGCAATGTTTATAGGCGTTGGAGCTACAAAATCTAAGAGTGCTGGAATCTCAGGTGAAAAAGCAAGTAACGTTTATGCTGCTATAGATTATTTAACAAATATTCAAAGAAAAAATTTCAAACTCTCTTATGAGAAAAAATTTGACTTTAAAGATTTGAATGTAGTTGTAATCGGTGGTGGTGATACTGCTATGGATTGTTTAAGAACTGCAAAACGCGAGGGTGCAAAGTCTGTTACATGTCTTTATAGAAGAGATGCACATAACATGCCAGGGTCTCAAAAAGAGTATAAAAATGCTATGGAAGAGGGTGTGGATTTTACTTTTTTTGCATCCCCAAAAGAGATTGTTTTAAGTGAAGATGGAAAAGCTATCGCTGTTGAAGTTGTTAAAACAAATCTTGGTGTAAAAGATGAAAGTGGTCGCCAAAAAATGGAAGAGGTTAAAGGGAGCGAATTTAGGGTTAAAGCGGATGTTATCATAATGTCACTAGGTTTTGATCCTGCGGTTCCTTCATTCTTAGCCGAAAATGGAATCGAGACAAATAGTTGGGGTGGGATTATAACAAACGCAGAGACTAAAGAGACGACAACAGCAGGTATCTATGCTGGTGGAGATTGCTTTAGGGGTGCAGATTTAGTTGTAACAGCCGCATTTGATGGTCGTGAAGCCGCTAGAAATATATCTAAGTCCATATTAGGATAATCTTTTTTACTTATCCACAGCATGTGGATAAGTGACATTCTCAGACTATTATTTCCTCCAAATTATAGAAATCAAGTATAAATTTGATACAATTGCGTCCAATAATATAACGCAAGGATACTTCTTGAACCTCTTAAACCTTTTTACAAGAAACTCAACTACTAAACAACAAGCAACAAAAAGTGAAGCACCAGCACATTGGATTAAATGTAAATCATGTCAATCTTTAATGTACTACAAAGAGGTGGAGAATCAGAATTATGTATGTCCTAAATGTGGCTATCACCTTCGTATAGGCGTAAAAGAGAGACTTTTACTTTTAACTGATAAAGGAACTTTTGTAGAGTTTGATTCAAATTTAAAGCCTATTGACCCACTGAAATTTGTAGACAAAATCTCATATGCTAAAAGAATAGAAGATGGAATAGTAAAAACAGGTAGAAACTCATCTGTTGTGAGTGGAGAGTGTCAAATCAATGGAGTGAATGCGCAGCTAGTTATTTTTGATTTTGCTTTTATGGGTGGTTCTCTAGGTTCTGTAGAGGGTGAAAAAATAGTTAGAGCCGTAAATAGAGCGATTGAGAAGAGAGAAGGGCTTATCATCCTTAGTGCGAGTGGTGGAGCAAGAATGCAAGAGAGCACTTACTCTTTAATGCAAATGAGTAAAACATCTGCTGCTTTAGCAAAACTAGCAAAACACAAACTACCATATATCTCCATTTTAACAGACCCAACTATGGGTGGAGTAAGCGCTTCCTTTGCTACGCTTGGTGATATTATCATCGCTGAACCAGGTGCTCTTATTGGTTTCGCTGGACAGAGAGTTATTAAACAAACCATAGGTTCTGACTTGCCAGATGGATTTCAAAGAGCAGAATTTTTGCTTGAGAAGGGTTCTATTGATATGGTAGTAAACAGAAATGAGTTAAAAAACACACTTTCAGACTTGTTAACACTTTTAAAAGCTTAGTATTTATGCGTTTATATGCTCTTTGTGATCAAAACTTACTGGATGAAAGAGGTCTCTCTTTAGACTCTTTTATCACGATTGCAAAAGAGAGTGGTGCTGAAATCATTCAATATAGGAATAAAACTTCGGATATTCCTTTTATCAAAAAACAGCTTATTAAGATTAGAAAAAATTTTGATGGATTTCTCATAGTCAATGATGTTTACGAATTGGTTGGATTGTGTGATGGTGTTCATTTAGGGCAGGAAGATTTAAAAGCAATAGACAAAGATAGTGCAAAAGCTGTGAAAATTTTAAGAAGTGTCATAGGAAAAGATAAGATACTAGGTGTCTCCACACATAATGAAGCAGAAGTCTTAGCACTGAATGCATTGGATGTGAACTACATAGGCTTAGGCGCATACAGAGATACAAAAACAAAAGACGTAGAAACTCTCCTTGGCTCTCAACTAGATCACATAGCATCAAAATCAACACACTTTGTTGCAGCAATTGGTGGTGTACAAATGGATGATGTGTTTGAACATGTAACGTATCATGTAATTGGTAGCGGATTGGTATCATAGTTTGAATATAGATATAGTATCCATCGCAAAAAAAGAGAGAAATACTTACGATCCTTTATATAAAGAGTTAGAAAAAATGATTTCTCGTTTTGCAAAAATTGAAATAATAGACATTTTTCCTAAAGATGTAGCAAAATCACACACTATCTCACCACAAGCGGCACAGCAGGCCTATACAAAGGCACTCGAGCCCTATACTGAGAACGTTTTTTGCATTAGTTTACACCCTGATGGAAAAATAATTGATAGTTTTGAGTTTAGTAAGCTTTTAAATGATAAAATGTCGATTAAATTTTTTGTGGGTGGGGCTTATGGCTTCGAAGATAGTTTTCTAAAGAAAAGCAATGCTGTTATAAGCCTTGGTAAAATTACGATGAGTCATAAGATAGCAAAAGTAGTTTTGCTTGAACAGATTTATAGAGGTTTTTCTATATTAAGTAATCATCCCTATCACAAATAATAGACATTATCTATCAAGGAAACTGAGTGCAAGCAAGTGAATTAAAATACTTTAAAGATATTTTAGAGAGTCGTAAAACACAGATCATAAAAAATATATCGGGTGTAAATGCAGAGTTGGATCAGTTAAGCCATTTGGAATTAAATGATGAGGGTGATTATGCTTCAGTAAATAATAACTCAATGGTTGAGAGTGCAATAGTTCGTCAACAAGAGCAAGAGTTAGCTGAAATAAATGTTACACTAGGTAAAATAGCAAACGGCGATTATGGCATCTGTGTAATGTGTGAAGATACTATTGGTTTTCAAAGATTAAAAGTAAAGCCACATGCAATTTATTGTATTGATTGTAGAGAGATTGTAGAAAAAACAAAATAATTAAGGACAAAATATGCACATAAAAAGATATACACTTGTTTCACTAATATTTATTATTTTAGTAGGTTCGTATGTTTATGCATTCGTTACTCAAGGAAGTATAAGTATAGATTTTTTTGGTGTGACTTTACCAGCTTTCCCCATTGCTATATGGGTTGCTGTTCCTCTTGCTGTCCTTTATATCGCGACTGTTCTTCATATTTCGTTTTATACAATGGTTGGAAGTTTTAAACTTCGCAAGTATGAAAAAGATTATGAAAAACTCATTGATTCTATTGTAAATTCATATCTTGGTAATAAAGATGTTGAATACACTTTTCAAACACCAAGATATCAACTCCTTGGTTCTCTTCTTGACCATACAACGCTCTTTCCTGACCATAGCATGAGTGCGAATACAGCAAATGAGAAAATAAATGCAGCAATAAGAATTATTGATGATATCAAAAATTCAAAAGTTGTTGAATTGAAAAAGTTTTCACTCCCTATTACTAACTCTTTGGTGATACAAAATGAAAGAAATCGCTATAAAAATGGTGATATTAGTGCTGAAGATATTTTATCTCACGCTAATAAATATGACAGAAGTTTATGTTTAGAAGCTTATGCTGATTTTGTAAAAACATCTCCATTCTATGCTATAGAACAATATAAAGAGTTTATCACTAAAGAGTCTTTACTCGAAGTACTAGCGAGAGTGAATGCAGATAACAATACTCTAGCGCTCTCCAATGAAGAGTTAATCGCTCTTATTAAGATGGTAGAGCTTAACTCAAAAGATTATCTGACGCTCTCTTCGGCCTTAGGGGCTAATATGGTTCCAGACCAAAGAATTAAACTCTTCAAAACATTGAGTGAAGAGAAAGAGAGCGCAATGGATGGGTATCTATTTACACTCTTTGATTTAGAGATGTTGGCTCCTGCAGATGAGATATTAGAAAATTCTCAACCAACAGAATATTTAAACTTTAAAGCTTATCGCGCATTAAAAGAGTGTAATAAAAACTTTAGTATTAATCTGTTTATATAGAAAATATTTCCACATGCCAAAACATTTAGAAAAACTCTCCTTTAAAAACCCCATTTATGTTCTAGCCCCTCTTGCGGGGTACACAGATTTACCTTTCAGAAGTGTTGTGAAGAAGTTCGGGGCAGATTTAACCGTAAGTGAAATGCTCAGTTCAAATGCTTTGGTTCACGGTTCTAAAAAAACACTGCACATGATACAAAAATCACCTCTAGAAGAGCCTTATTCTGTTCAAATTGCTGGTGCTGAAGTAGATGTAATCAGAAGAGCAGTTGAAATCTTAAATGATGAAATAGGTATAGATATTATTGACTTGAACTGTGGCTGTCCCGTTCCAAAAGTTGTAGGGCATGGAAGTGGAAGTTCTCTTCTGCTCAATCTGCCTCTTATGGGTGGAATTATTAGAACCATAAAAGATACATCCAATAAAAGCATGACAAGCGTGAAGATAAGATTGGGCTTTGAAAAGAAAAATCATATAGAGATAGCAAAAATGGTTGAAGATAGCGGTGCAGATTTTATCGCAGTTCACGGAAGAACAAGAGCTGGTAAATTTAAGGCTGCTGTTGATTATGATGCTATCAGAGAGATAAAAGAGGCTCTCTCGATTCCAGTCATTGCAAATGGTGATATTGACTCTTTTGAAAAAGCGAAGTGGGTTTTAGAGCATACAGGTGCAGATGGCATCATGATTGGTCGAGGGGCTGTTGGTGCTCCTTGGATTTTTCATCAGTTAAAAAATGGTTCGCAAGAGATAGATAAAAATATTAAACATGAGATAATTATGGAACATTTTGATAAGATGGTAGAGTTTTATGGTTTACAAGGAATCCCAATGTTTAGAAAGCATACACATACATATTCAAAAGGATACAGAGGTGCTTCTGTCCTTAGAAATGATGTGAATCGTATAACTAATCCTTCCGAATATAGAGGTTTAATAGATGAATTTTTTAAAAATAATGAGATTCTTGTATAGTGCTTGAGATAAGTAAATCAATCAAGGCTTTAGACAATAGTGATATTTCAGACAATATATTCCACTATGAGTACAATACAAAGCATCTCTTATCATTGATAAAAAAAGGGATACAAGAGGATGACCCAGCATACCTAAGTTCTTACCGCTCCTTTGAAGGTGAAGTATTTGAAAACTTCATTTATGAAAAACTATTGAGATACGCACAAACAAATGAGTATATTGAAAAGTTTGTTTTAAAAGGGTACCATCAAAATAAAGAAAAAGCGTATGCAAATACTCTCTCTATCAGCGAAAAACAGCAGATTGTTTATAGAACAAAAAGTAGAGAGATAAGTGAATTTGATGCGATGTTTGTAACGAAGAACAATGAACTCTATTTTGTTGAGATGACCTTAGTAAAATCAGTTTTAAAGCTCCGAAAAAGATTGAGAAAGAAAAAAGCACTTCTAGAGATTATCTTTCCAAACTATGTTATCAAATCCCTTATTATATTAAATGAGGGGGCAACTGGAACAAAGCAGTTGCCAGACTACTGTAAAGTTTGGATTACAAAAGAGTTTTCCGCTCAGGATGTCATGGAGTATATAAAAAATCCATCCTCAAAAAAATTAGAGCCAATAGCAAAAATTAGTTCTAAAAAAATGATAGAAGCGCATACACTGAAGCTTCATCCATTTAGATACTACAACACTATGTCTTGGATTACGAAGTCTATTAGAGCACATAAAACTCATATTTTGGATATGAATTTTTTGATGAATCCAAATGTTCAAAGATACCTCGATTTATATAACAAATTTTATGTTGGCTATTTGAGTATAGAAGAAGCTAAAAAAATGCTTGACTTGAAAGAGGAATATGCTCTTAACCAGAGAGTCGTTGTAGCCATTGAGAAAAAGCACTCCGATGAGATAGTGGTTACATACTATATACAAAAAGCAAGAAAAAATCTTTATCTTTACTCTTTTGATGATGCAGGCGTTTTGACTAAAGAGAAAAAAGACCCTTACGGAATTACAGTTACTGAAGTTTATCATGCAAGTAAAATGATGGACAATAGTTATGAGTTGAATCTTGCAAATATAAAGCTTATAGCGAAATTACTGAAAGAGAGATATGTTATGGATTTAGTAAGATAGTTAGAGTAGAAGTACTTGTTCTCTGCTCTAACTTTACTTTTTATGCTTCGTAAGAGATAGAAGAGGCTCTCTCTTTGTAAGAGTGCAGAGGCTCTTTGTTTGTATCTCCTGTTTGTAAAAAATCTTCAAGTTCTTGATGTCTACTTTGTAAAATAGTTTCAAAATCTTCTTGGGTGTTTGGCTTGTTCTCGATGAATTTATCTAGCAATATATTACTGTTGCCCATAAGTACAAGATAGCTTTGCTCAGCAAAATCAAGCATTACAACACTATTGCCACTATCAATTGTTTTTTGAAATCTTATAGTAACTTCATTGTTTTTTACACTTTTTGTTTCTGTTTCTTGGTTGTCTTTAAAGAGCCATGAAGTCTCTTTTTTTGGTTTTGGATTAGCAAGCTTTTTCTTTAGAATGAGTAAAATTAGAATACCTAGAACCAGTATTGTAATAACGATGTAATAGCTTTGAGACATATCTCCACTTTTTTTGGTTGGAAGGGAAGATAAAGGGTCGCTCTCTTCTTGTTTTACTTTTTGAGGAGCGACTTGATCTGTAAAACGTAGTCTTAATCCATAAGAATCGGCTGTTTTAGATGCTTGTAAGCCTACTGTGTTAGGAACAGAAGCTACGATTTGAGTGTATCCACTCATTGGTGTTATGCTTAAAGATTGTAAATAGTTTGAAGAGAGTTGCTTTAGTTTTGTTGATTCTATAGTAGAGTCTTCAAGTTTTATAATAATCTTAGAGTTTTGAGCACTCTGTTTGATAACACCCTCATACGGGGTATCAAAAGTTATCATAACATCCACTCTGTCACTTCTGTCATAGAGGTTATAGCTTAGTATTTTTGATGCATACAGGGTGAAAGGAAGCATAAAGAGAAGAAGGTACTTAATCATAATCTCTCTTTCGAAAGGTGATATAAAACTGCACTAGAGTCAAGCACCTCATTTATACGAATAGCAAGATTTTTTTCATATACCATAACCTCGCCTTTACCTAAAATCCTACCATTTACACAGGACTCAACGCTCTCTCCAGCTGGCTTTTTTAGGTCAATGATAGAGCCTTTTTCTAGTTTGAGAATTTCAGCAACACTGAGTTCAGTCTCTCCCAAGTCAGCTACAAATTCAACTTCCATGTCTAAAAGACCAGAATAATTCATCCATGAAAGCTCTCTATTCGCATCATAAGGAGGGTCTTCGTGCCCATAAAGAGTTTTGTTTTTTTTAATCAACTTAATTCCTTGATAGCAATAATCATATCGTCTTCTTCTATTGTTATAACTTTTAAAGTGTCATATTGAAAATCAAAAACATCTATCTTGAGAAAGTGCGGAGTACTGATTGTATAAGGTTCTACATCCTCTTCTTCAGCAATCACTTTTGCACTTCCTACAATAAGGTTCGTGGTCTCAAGTGCCATATCTATCAAAGTCTCCTCATCACTCTCATCTTCTTCGAGAAAAAGTTTTGAAACTCTCTGCATAAAACCAGAGTCTGCGGCTACATATACTCTATACTTTTTATCAATACTCGTATCTATATCTATGTAAGCAATAAGTGTTCTCTTTTTCGGAAGTGTTTCACTCACAAGATGATTGATGCGTATTTGATGAATACAAAAATTTTCGGAAGCTTTTAATATGGTTGTTATCATTATATTGAACCTTTTTGAAGTAGTTGATTATACTTCATCCTATATCAAAGTAAAATTAAAAACTATCGCTATTGAACATATAAAAGTATGACAAAGGCATATTTGAGTACAATTCGAAAAAAGTTATTGGTTTCTATATGGTTGAACTTCTATTATTAGGTAGTACAGTTGGTGTTTTGTCTGGTTTTTTTGGTATTGGAGGAGGGACGATATTGGTTCCTTTTCTTTTAATGCTTGGATTTGAGACGAAAACCGCTATTGGTATTGCTGTTGTACAAATGGTCTTTGGCTCTATCTATGGTAGTTATATAAATAACAAAAAAGGCACGCTCGATATAAAGATGGTTCTCATCATTGGATTAGGAGGATTTGTTGGAGCGCTCTTTAGTGGCTCTATCACTTCCACTTTTGAGAATAAAACTTTAGAAATCATTTTTTTGATGTTTGCTTCTTTTGCCCTTATGAGACTTTTTATTAAGACAAAAGAGTACAAGCAAGAGAGAGAAGTACGCCCACTCATATTATTCGCGATAGGAGTGGTTTTAGGTTCAATAAGTATGGCTATCGGTGTGGGTGGAAGTCTTTTACTTGTTCCTATCCTAGTTGGATTTTTACATGTTCCACTTAGAAAAGCAACCTCTGCAGGTCTATTCTTTGTGGTCTTTTCATCTGCGGCAGGTTTTATCTCTCATACCTTAAATCAGCATGTGGATTTTGAAAGTGGAGTCATCATCGGTTTAGCATCCCTAATAGGTGTCTATATTGGCATACAGTTAAAGCATAAAATTGATGTAAAATATCAAAAAAAATTACTTATAGGGTTCTATTGTATAGTCGTAGCTTATTTGGCACAACGAATATTTTTATAAAGGTTTTTAAATGAAGAAAAAAGATGTAATAACAATTACTGGTGCAAGAGAAAATAATTTAAAAAATATCAATTTAACGATTCCAAAGAATGAGTTAGTAATTTTTACAGGATTAAGTGGGAGTGGAAAATCAACATTGGCTTTCGATACACTCTACGCTGAGGGACAAAGACGCTACATGGAGTCTCTCTCTTCGTATGCCAGACAATTCCTCGACCGTGTAGGAAAACCTGATGTAGATAAGATAGAGGGGTTGACACCTGCAATCGCCATAGACCAAAAAACAACTTCAAAAAATCCTCGTTCAACTGTTGGAACAATTACAGAAATCTATGACTATTTTAGACTTCTTTATGCTCGCGTTGGTGTGCAGCATTGTCATAAATGTAACAAAGTTATCTCTCAGATGAGTGCGTCAGATATTATTGGCGAAGTTGCAAAATTGCCAGAGGGTGCAAAGCTTGTTTTAATGGCACCCCTTGTTCGCGAAAACAAAGGTGCGTATGCAGACCTTATAGAGTCTCTAGTGCATAAAGGGTATGTCCGAGCGATGATAGATGGGGTTATGGTTCGACTTGATGAAGAGATAGAACTAAGTAAGACGAAAAAGCATACTATTAAAGTTGTGATAGATAGAGTTGTAGTAAAAGCAGAAAACAGAGAAAGAATCGCATCGGATGTTGAAAAAGCACTCAAAGAGAGCTACGGCGAGCTAGAGATAGATATTTTAAATTATGAAGAGCTTGGACTCAAACAATCGAGTATTCATTACTCAGAACACAATGCTTGTTTTGATTGTAAAATCAGTTTTGATGAGCTTGAACCCCTTTCATTTTCGTTTAATTCACCTAAAGGTGCATGTCCAGAGTGTGATGGGTTAGGACTTCGTTACGCACTTGATCAAGAGAAGATAATCGACCAAGAGTTAAGTATAGAAAAAGGGGCTGTAAAAATAGTTTATGGCTTTAACAAAGGCTACTACTTTACATTTTTAAAGGGCTTCTGTGCGGCAAATGATATAAATATTAGCACTCCGTACTTTGAACTTCCAGAACATCAGAAAAAGGCAATCTTGCATGGCGGAATTGAAGAAGTTCCATTTATGTGGAAAAACCATACGGTTAAGAGAATGTGGCCTGGTATTATCCGAATTGCGTATGATATGTTTAAAGATGAGAAAGAGTTAGCAGATTATATGAGTGAAAAAGTTTGTAATATCTGCGGCTCCCATCGGCTTAAACAGGAATCTTTAGCTGTAAGAGTAGGGGATAAACGTATTTCAGAACTTTTAGATATGCCTATTCATAAGAGTTATGAATGGTTTAAAGATGAGAGTCATTTCTCTTCTATGAGCGCTCAAGAGACACAAATTTCGTTACCTATTTTAAATGAGATAAGAGAGAGACTCTACTTCTTGTTTGATGTTGGACTTGGCTATATCACTTTAGGTCGCGACGCGAGAACTATCAGCGGTGGTGAAGCGCAAAGAATCCGTATCGCTTCTCAGATTGGGAGTGGACTTACAGGTGTTTTATATGTCCTCGATGAACCAAGTATCGGGCTTCATGAGAGAGATACACTTAAACTTATCCGCACGCTTAGAAGTTTGCAAGAAAAAGGGAATAGTGTTATCGTTGTTGAACATGATAAAGAGACTATAGAAAATGCTGATTTTATTGTAGATATAGGAAGTGGAGCAGGCAAATTTGGTGGAGAAGTTGTTTTTAGCGGTACTTTAGAGCAGTTGAAAAAAGCGAAAACTTTAACAGCAGATTATCTTTATGGGCGTAAAAAGATAGAGTATTTTTACCGAAGAGAACAAGAGAAATACATAGAGATTAAAAACGTAACGCTTAACAATATCAACAATCTAAGTGTAAAAATTCCTCTGAATAACTTTGTTTGTATAACAGGAGTAAGTGGGAGTGGAAAAAGTTCACTTATGCTTCAAACACTTCTACCAACAGCAAGAGAGTTGTTAAATCATGCGAGAAAGGTAAATAAAATAGCAGGCGTGGAAATCACTGGCTTAGAAAATGTGGACAAAGTGATTTATCTCGACCAAAGCCCAATCGGGAGAACTCCAAGAAGTAATCCTGCTACTTATACGGGTGTGATGGATGAAATTAGAGATCTTTTCTCTCAAACAAAAGAGTCTCAAATACGAGGCTATACAACTTCAAGATTTAGTTTTAACGTCAAAGGCGGAAGATGTGAAAAGTGTCAAGGTGAGGGGCAAATCAAGATAGAGATGCACTTTTTACCAGATATAATGGTCAAGTGCGACACCTGCAATGGAACAAGATACAACCAGCAAACTTTAGAAGTTTTTTATAAAGGCAAAACTATCTCGGATGTTTTAAATATGAGTGTGGATGAAGCTTACGAGTTTTTCAAACCTATTCCTAAAATCCATCAAAAACTCAAAACTATTGTGGATGTCGGACTCGGTTATATCTCTTTAGGACAAAATGCCGTAACACTCTCTGGTGGTGAGGCACAACGTATAAAATTATCTAAAGAGTTAAGTCGTAAAGACACAGGTAAAACACTCTATATTTTAGATGAACCAACAACTGGCTTGCATTTTGCGGATGTGGATAGACTTACTAATGTATTGCATAAATTTGTAGAACTAGGTAACAGCATGTTGATTATAGAGCACAATCTAGATATGATTAAAAATGCTGACTATATCATAGATATGGGACCAGAAGGTGGCTCAGGTGGTGGTCTTGTGATTGCAGAGGGTTCACCTGAAGAGTTAGCGGCTACGTATGAAAAAACAGGCTCTTACACAGGCGAATATCTTAAAAAAGAGTTGGCTCTGCATACAAAGTCATAAAATACAAGAGAGAGTTCAAGTTTAACTCTGCAACAGCTCTTCAAGTGGCTTATTTGTTCTCTTTTGCTCTAAATCGATTAACTCTTGAACAAAAGAGTCTCTGCTTATGGGGATGATGTTTTTCTTTTTATTTTTTGCCTCATCCTCCATCTTTTTGTTCATCTCTTCTAAAAGTTTTGTTTTGAAATCTTCGAGTAGTTTTTCAATCTCTTTCAACGCTTCTGGCGAGTCACCCATCGAGTCGAGCAGTTTTTTCTGATATTCTTGCACTAATTTATCTATCTTCTCTTGATTTAAATCGGCTAGAAATTGTGTTGCTCCTTTGGTGTGTAAATCTTTCAAAAACTGTGCAACACTGCTATCTGTAGCTGCTTCTTCAACATCGTCGTTGGTTTTATCTCCTTTAAAAGAAGCGTTAAAAGCGTTCCAAAATGCGAGTGTAGCCGCCTTTGTCTCTTCTGATGTGAAGCCGCCATTTTCAGGGTTTAAACGACTCTCCACTTGCTCTTCTAGAAAATGATAATCGATTGTAGTTGGAGCGTAGGGTTCATTTTTTAGTTGAGCATTTAAATGGGCAGGGTCTAGGATGAGTGACATCGCCAACATCTTCTCTTTGTCGCTGAGTGAATTCATAGTACTTATATAGGCATCACGAACATCGGCAGGCATAGTGGTTGGAACAACTACATCTTGCTCTTTTGCTTTGCTAAAAGACGCTTCAAATTGGCTCGCATAGGGTACTTGATAATCCTTACGACCTTGAGGTGTTTGGTAGTTTTGCATAGCACTTAGATAGCTTTGATAAGCGGTGGATGTTTCCATGAGAACTCCTTATTGTAGGAGAGTAAAAGCAATAAAAATACCAATAAAAAATAGAATTATATTGCTTGAAGATGTTTTTTAATAGAATTCGTGATGAAAGTTTTAGAGCATGGGTTGCGTACATGAAATGGAAGGATAAGCAAAATGTTTGGCACCCCAAGAGTACTTCCTCGCTTACGCTCACAGCGCATGTGAAAAGTTAGACAAAAAAAGGAGACAGTATGAACTTCAATGAACTCGACACCTACTTACTCTCAAAAAAAGGAGCGACTTTTGACTATCCGTTTGATGAAACGGTGAGAGTTTATCGTGTCGCTAACAAAATATTTGCACTTACCGCAGAGAGAGAACCACTCACAATAAACCTCAAATGCAACCCTATGTATGCCTTAGAACTCCGCTCCATGTATGCGTCGCTTAAAGCTGGCTACCACATGAATAAAAAACATTGGAACACTGTGACTTTCGGAGGCGATGTGGATGATGCATTTTTACGCGAACTTATAGACCACTCCTATGAACTCATTTATGATAAACTTCCCAAGAGACAAAAAGAACTACTTGGATAAATTCAAAAGGATATTGCTTAATATGAATACGACAAAACTCTTATGGATTATACTCTTTAATCTTATCATCATTGTCAGTGAAATAGCCTTCGGTCTTATCTCGAACTCCTTCGCTCTTATAGCAGATGCCCTGCACAATACGGGTGATGTTATGGCAGTTGTTATAACCTACATAGCACTCAAACTTGGTGCGAGAGAGACAACTTTCAAATATACTTTTGGTTACTTAAAAGCTGAGATGATGGCTGCTTTTGTCAACTCTCTTTTCTTGTTTATTACCATGACTTACATGATATATGAGTCTATAAATAGGCTATACAACCCTGAGGTTATTGAGCCACTCTACATGATAGTTGTAGGACTCATTGCTGTTTTGGCAAATGGTGTGAGTGCATATATCTTAAACAATATGGGTGTGGAGCATCATCATGATAATGAACAAGAGTGCCATCACGACCATCACCATCATCATGAAGACGCAAATATATACTCAGCCTATTTGCACATGCTTGCAGATGCTCTTATCTCTGTAGGTGTTGTTGTCGCTGGGGTTTTTATATACTTTTTTGAAATCTACTCGATAGACTCTTTCTTAACCATCCTCTTCTCGCTCTATATTTTAAAGCACTCCTATCCATTGTTGAAAAAAAGTTTTCTCTCACTCATGGATGTAAACACTGTCGCAATAAGCGAGGAAGTGTTAGATGCACTTATCTTGAGGGATGCAAGAGTAGTTGAGTACCACGACCTACACATCAACCAACCAAGCTCAAAGTACAACTTCATCTCTTTTCATATTGTTTTGGATGATAACGCACTCTCTCTTTTGGAGTGTGAGAAAATCACAGATACCATAAGAGTAGAGCTTCAACAGCACGGCTTTAACCATATACTTATCCAAGTAGATACAGACCAAAATATAAAAAATCAGACAAACTGTAAGATGAACTAAAGGAGTTTCTATGCTAAAAATCAAAAAAAATGCACTTGTTTCTATGCGTGTAAAGTTAGAAGATGAGAAGGGAAATATCGTGGATGAAAACGATGAGATTATCTATATCCACGGCGGTTATAACCAACTCTTTCAAAAACTAGAAGATGCCCTTGAAGGGAAAAAAGTAGGCGATAGTTTTCATGTGGCACTCACTCCAGCAGAAGCGTTTGGAGAGTACAAGGACGTTTTAGTTTTAAAAGAACTGCTCGAAGATTTGCCAGAGGATATTTCTGTGGGAATGGAGCTTGATGGAGAAGAGGAGGGCATTGTTTATGTTGTACAGAGTATAGATAAAGAACACGCAATCCTCAACGCAAACCATGAACTCGCAGGCATAGCACTTACAGCAAGTGGCGAAATTTTAGAGATAGAACATCTCTCGGACGAGGCTGTAAAAGAGATACTTAAGGCGGAACATCATCATTGAGGTTGTTGTGTGATTTGGCATGTGGAAATCAATAAATTGAAATGGATATATGAGATTGACAATGTCAACTGGGATGAACTCTCAAATCTCTACAAAATAGCTCCGCTCGGAGATAAAAAAGCAGAGGATTTAAAAACAGTTTTTACAAACAGCAGATACAGATGTTTTGTGTACGATGGTGTAAAGTTAGTTGGTGTCGGCAGAGCTTTAGCCGATGGCATGGATGTTTCATACATCGCCGATGTAGCGATTCACCCTGAGTATCAAGGGCAGGGAATCGGCAAAGCGATAGTGAGTAAACTCGTAGAGTTTAGCAAAGGACACAATAAAATCATCCTCTATGCCAGCGTAGGGAAAGAGCCATTTTATGCCAAACTCGGATTTGACAAAATGAATACTGCAATGGCTATTTTTAAAAATCAAGAGAAGGCTTTGGAGTGGGGTTTGGTTGGTGAGGTGAAGACACCATATAATAGAAAGTAATTGAACTAAAAAGTATTTAGATATAATTTAACAAAGAAGGATAATGCGTGATGATAGATATAAATAGTTTATTCGAAAAAATAAAAAGTAATTTAGCATTAATAATATTATTGCCGAGACCGTAAAATAAACTGTGTAAACCCACCTCTTATCCTTCAATCACTTCGTATATTTTGACATAATTTCACTGAAAAATATACAAAGTTGAGGAT
>PETN01000042.1 GCA_002781365.1 Sulfurimonas sp. CG01_land_8_20_14_3_00_36_23 | reverse complement strand
AGCAACAAACTACCCAACTGCAAAACAAAGCAGAGCAAATTGTAAACCTTCAAACAGAACATGAGACAAGAGTCCAAGAGATTCAAGAACTCAATGCTCAAATGGACAGTATAGTTCAAGACCTCGTAGCAGTTAAAGAGAGTAAGTCCGAACTAGAAGAGCAAACACGAGAGAAGATAGCAACACTTACAGAAGAGATACAAAACCTCACTTCTCAAAACGCAAACCTAAACGAAGAGAAAGAGCAACAAACTACCCAACTGCAAAACAAAGCAGAGCAAATTGCAAACCTTCAAACACAACAGACACAACTTCAAACTGAACATGAGACAAGAGTCCAAGAGCTTAATACTCAGATGGATTTAATTGTAGAGGATTTAGCAAGTATTAAAGAGTGTAAATGCTGGATTTATACTAAACCTATCCGTGATTTAAAAAAGATATTTGGAGAATAATGATGGCAAAAAAAATAGATATAAAAAAGATTATTTTAAAAAGTAACCTATTTGATAAAATATTTTATTTAAAAGAGTATCAGGATGTTAGACGAGCAGACCAAATTCCTATAGACCATTATTGTAAAATCGGAATTACAGAAGATAGAAAACCAAATGAGCACTTTGATCCTATTTGGTATAGAGAGCATTATTCAGATGTTAAAGATGATGGTGCCTATTCATTAATACATTATATTATTCATGGAAAAAAAGAAAATAGATTTATTAGCGAAAAAGAAAAAAATGAGTATGAATTATTAGAAAATAAGAATTTTGATATTGATTTTTATAAAAATAGCCATGAAGATTTGAAAAAACAAGATGAGAATTTCAACCCTTTATTACATTACATTAGACATGGAAAATATGAAAAACGAAACATTAAATTTAATGAAACAATAATTGATGAAGTTAAAATAGTGGAAGAATCTTTTGATAGTAAATATTATCTTGATACAAATCCCGATGTGAAATCTGCTGGAGTCAACCCCTTTGAACATTATATATACAACGGATGGAAGGAAGGAAGAAAGCCAAATATATGGTTTGAACCTACCTTTTATTTAAAAAAGTATGATGACATCAAGAACGCAGGAGTAGAGCCACTTACACATTACATTACTATGGGACAACATGAAGGAAGGCAACCAAAATATATTCCAGAGCTTAGTAAGAAAAGTTATTTTTCATATATAAGTCAACAAAATTCAAAAAAGGATTATCAAGAGTCATATGTAGAGTTTATAGAACATGATAAACTTCAGACAGATATTAAATTGATTGCGTGGTATCTACCACAATTTCATCCGATTCCTGCCAATGATAAAACATGGGGGAAAGGTTTTACTGAATGGACAAATGTTTCTAAAGCCTTACCACAATATGAAGGTCATTATCAGCCAAGATTACCCGGAGAGCTTGGCTATTATGATTTAAGACTCATAGAGATACAAAAAAGACAAATAGAATTAGCAAAAAACTATGGACTTCATGGTTTTTGTTACCACTACTACTGGTTTGATGGAGAAAAGGTAATGGATACTCCACTTCAGCAAGTGTTAGATAATCCAGATTTAGATTTTCCATTTTGTATAAATTGGGCAAATGAAAACTGGACAAAAAGATGGGATGGCTTGGATCAAGATGTGATTTATACTCAGAATCATACTCTAGAAGATGACATTGCTTTTTTGGAGGCCATCAAACCAATATTGACTGATAAACGGTATATAAAAGTAAATAATAAGCCTCTTCTCATGCTGTATCGACCTAGCTTGTTTCCTGATATAAAGGCTACTGTTGCACGCTGGAGAGAGCATGCTGTACAAATCGGCATCGGCGAACTTTATTTGGTGATGACACATTCTTTTGAAAATATTGATCCAACTACATTAGGATTTGATGCAGCGGTTGATTTTGCACCTAACCACTTTAAAGCTGATAATATCATAGAAGAACAGCAATATTACAATAAAGACTTTACTGGTAATGTTTATGATTATGACTCCTTAATAAACTATAATCTAGAGTATGAAGAGCCATCTTATACTAAATTTAGAAGTCTTTGCCCAAGTTGGGATAATGAAGCTAGAAAACCTGGCAAAGGAACCGTATTTCAAAATGCTACACCTGCTAAATATAAAAAATGGTTAGAACATTTAGTCAAATATACTGAGCATCATAGAAAAGGTGATGAAAAACTTCTATTTGTAAATGCTTGGAATGAATGGGCGGAAGGAGCATATCTTGAACCTGATAGAAAATTGGGATATGCTTATCTAGAAGCAACATACGATATTCTAAAAAAAAAGTCTGAAAGTAAAAAGCTTATTGTAGTGTCACACGACGCGTATTTTCATGGAGCGCAGTTTTTAGCTTTAAATATTGCGCAAACATTAAAAGAGTATTTTAATTACGAGATTGAGATACTTTTGTGTGGAGAAGGCGGTTTAATCCCTGAATTTGAAAAAGTAGGAGTTACCCACCATCTTTACAAACTTTCTGTTGAACAACAAGAAGTACTGCTAACACAGTTGTACCAAAACGGATTTACGAAAGCTATTGCCAATACAAGTGTTGTGGGCAATTTAGTAGAGCAGTTGCACAATAAAAGTTTTGAAGTTCTTTCTCTCATTCATGAGATGGAAGCCGTTATCAAACAATATGGTCTAGAGGGCTCTATAGATAAAATTGCTAAGTTTGCACAAACAATTATCTTTCCATCAGAAATAGTAAAACAAGACTTTCAGAAATTTGTTGAGCTGAATGATAATAAAACATTTCTCATGCCTCAAGGGCTTTTCAGAAAGAACAAATACAAGTATCAAAAAAATGTGGCAAGAGAAAAACTGCTTCAAGAGCTACAAATTCCACATAACTCAAAAATTATTTTGAATCTTGCATATGGAGACTACAGAAAAGGAATCGATATCTTTGTAGAAACAGGCATAAAAGCTATACAAAAGAATAAAGATTTACATTTTTTATGGGTAGGTCATTATCAAGATGAACTTGTTAATCCCCTAAAGGAAATGATTAAAGCAAATAATTATGAAAGAAATTTTCATTTTGTCGGATTGCAAAAAGATATAGAACACTATTACGCAGGGAGTGATATTTTTTATTTAACTTCTAGAGAAGATCCTTTTCCTTCTGTAGTACTGGATGCTATGAATGTTGGTTTACCGATTTTGGCATTTAAAGGTGCAGGTGGATTTGAAGATGTCCTTTCACAAGGTTGCGGGATTCTTGTAGAAAAAGAAAATTTTGAAGAAATTTATAGCACAATAAATTCCTTACTAACAAACCATGAACTATATAATACTATAGCTCAAAAAAGCATGGAGATGATAGAGCAAGAGTATTGTTTCGTGCATTATTTATTCAAACTACTCGAACTTTTAGATGAAGATATCAAAAAAGTATCGGTAGTGATTCCCAACTACAACTACGAAAAATATATCGAAGAAAGAATAGAAAGTATTGCTAAACAAACCTATCCTATTTTCGAAATTGTCTATTTGGATGATAAATCGGTTGATGGCAGTTTGGTGATTGCCGAGACCACATTACAAAAGTACGATATACCGTTTAAAATTTTCAAGAACGACATTAACTCTGGTTCCGTGTATAAGCAATGGCTTAAAGGAATTCGTCTGGCACAAGGCGATTTTATCTGGATAGCCGAAGCGGATGATCTGGCATCCGAAACTTTTTTAGAAACATTGCTTGAACAATTTAACGAACTATCTGTTGCGCTTGCATACTCTCAATCAGCCATCATTGATGAAAACGGTAAAGAAATTTACAGTCATGTCCGATCTCATACTGATGCGATTGATCAGGAGCGATGGGAACATGACTACATCGAAAAAGGTGACGTTGAGATTAGAAATGCTTTGGCATATAGAAATACTATCCCCAATGTAAGTGCTTGTGTATTTGCAGCAAAAGCACTGCAGGAAAGTGCCGGAGATGAATTGACAGAATATCGCTATTGCGGTGATTGGTATTTATATATTAAATTGTTACAAAAATATGACATAGCTTTTATTAGTCATGCTCTTAACCATTTTAGAAAGCATGCTTCCAATGTAACAACGACCAATACTTTCAAACCTGAGTATATTCAGGAAATCATGGCTATCAAACGTTATATCTCTGATAATTACGTATTTAATCAATCTGAGCTTGATAAAATGATGAAGATATTTAGCAATGATTTCATCGAGCACAATCCAAATAAAGATCAGATACTTGCTTCCATCCCTTCTACTTTGGAAACGTTATCTGAAGCAAAATCGAAAAAGATCTCCTTTGTAACTTTCAACGAAGAGTTTGGCGGTAGCGAGGTGCTTTGGTTTGAACTGTCTCAAAAGTTGGGTATTGAAGGGCATGATATTCAGGTGTTTTGTCCAAAAAGGCTTCTTGGAGAAAAAAGACTTGGACAATTAATGAAATGTGGGATAGACGTTCATGAACTAGAAGTGGTGGACTCTAACACTCTTAATGGTATCGTCTCAGATCTGGTCATTTTTTCTACGGGTGACCACAATGCAGGCGGGGCATTGTTTAGCTACTGCATCGAACGCAAGATTGACTATATTATTATCAATCAGCTTGTCAAAGAAACTATGTGGCCGGACAATCAAGAGTTTCTGCAGACATTGTTTAGAGGATATCAATATGCCAGACAAACTTTTTTTACGTCAAAAAACAATATAGAGATTTTTGAAAAAAAGATGCAGGGTAAACTTCACAATGCCAAGATTCATTTCAATCCGATCGATATCAATCGTAACGATTATGTCTCATTTCCTGCGGTGGATACATACTGGCATGTCGCTTTTCCTGCCAGACTGCTAACGGTTCACAAAGGGCAGGATCTTCTTCTGGAAGTATTGTCTCAGCCAAAATGGAAAGAGAGAAACCTTGTCGTGAACTTTTACGGGCAGGGTCCCGATGAAGAGAAACTCAAAACAATGGCACAACAATACGGCTTAACCAATGTTCGTTTTTTAGGTCATGTTGATAGTATGCGAAAAATTTGGGAGGTCAATCACGCTTTTATTCTCACTTCATACATGGAAGGACTGCCCATTGTCCTGCTAAGTGCCATGTTTGCGGGAAGGGTGCCGATTGTAACAAATGTCGGAGGGAATAGCGAAGTCGTTGTAGACAATGTCAATGGGTTTATTTCCAGGGATGTTTCCATAGAAGCGATCGATGAACTTTTGGAAAGAGCATGGGTGAAGAGGGATAATTGGGAAACATTCGGACAAAGAGCAAGCGCGCATATTGCTACACATTATCCGTCTGATCCTATCGACCATTTTATAAAAGAAATAAAACTTTAGGACAGCTTATGAAAAAAACGATTTACTTACATATTGGTACGCATAAAACAGGAACGACGGCTATACAGAATCTTTTGTATGAAAATCATAAGCTATTAGAGACATACGATGTATCGTATTTACCCGATAATACCATTTGGGCAGGGCATCATTATTTAGGTTGGGCCTTTAGAGGCAATACCTCTGTGTTAAAAGAGTACTGTAAGTTTTATGATTATGGAATTTTAAATTTTTTAGAAGATTCTATCAATAAATCCGAATGTTCCAAATTTATCTTAAGCTCTGAAAATTTTTATATGATGGAAAATAGAGAATATGCTGAAAAGTTTTTTGAAAGATTTAGTAATTTTGAAATCAAGATTATCGTTTACTTGAGAAATCAGTTGGATTTTTTAGAAGCGTGGTATTATGAAATGGTTCGTGAAAGTTATGGTCAAATGCCACTAGATTTTAATACTTTTGTAGATAAACCAAAATACAATTTGGATTATTATGACATGCTCAAAAAATGGGAAACATTTGTAGGTAAAGATAATATGATTATAAAATCATATGAAAAAGCTAAAAAAAATAAAAACTTGCTTTCGGATTTTTTAAAAATTTTCCAAATAGATGATTTTGAAAAATTTTCACAACCAAAAATAACTAATGAAAGAATGAATGATCTACAGCTTCTTCTTATTAGAGGAATTAACAATTTAAGTTTAGATTCTCAACTTCGTGACACTGTAGTAAAAGAAATTTTAATCAATGAAGAGATTAAAAACAATGACTTTTCTTATTCGGTTATGAATACATCGACTAAAGAAAAAATACAAAAACAATATGCTTTAAGTAACCAAAAATTATTTGATATTTACGGTATTAAAATAGAAATGGATTAAAAACACATGGCAAAAAAACTTTATATCCATATAGGGATACCAAAAACGGGCAGTAGCGCTCTTCAAGCTTTCTTAGGTCTCAACCAAGACTATATCGCTAAAAATTTTAATTATGCTTATCCTTGGCACGCGGGGTTTAATCAAGCTTATCAAACAAGTGCAGGAAATGCACCAGAATTGGCTCAATGGATTACCAAAGACAACTACAATGTATTCAAAGCTAAAATAGAAAAAATCAAAGAAGACAATATAATATTGTCTTCAGAAATTCTTTTTCACACTTGTCGGCTTCAACCAGAACAATTTGCGTCTTTTTTCAGTGAATATGATTTTAAAATTATATGCTACATAAGAAAAATCGATGATTTTATCGATAGTGTCATCAATCAGCTTATTAAAAATCATGACTTAATAGACCATACAGAGTTAACCAAAATTATGAAAGCTCATGATTACGCTGACGTCTTACTCAATTTGGAAAAATATATAGACAAGGAAAAGATAGATATCCGTTTTTATAAAAATAACTCTTATTTAGGAGGTAATATTTATAATGATTTTTTTGATGCTCTTGATTTGAATTTTGATAAGTTTGATAAAACCCAGCTAATCTACCCGGAAGCGATTTTGAACCCGTCACTCAACAGGAACGCTTTAGAATTTAGAAAAATTTTAAATCGCATAGAATTTAACAAATTTGGGAATGTTTATAAAAACTCCATAAATGGTATTCTCGCCAAATACAGTGTAGATCATCCGAATATGCAACGAGAAATATTGACTCAAGAACAAAGATATTTTCTGATTCAAAACTACAAAGAAAAAGAAGTCACTTTGAATAAATACTTTTTTGATAACAGTGAAAGAATTTTTTCATATGCTGATGTTATTCATAATAGCAGTATTCCCTTTTCATTTACCTATGAAGATGCTTTAGAAATACTCGAATTTATTTTTAAAGAGGATCAAGAAACTTTTTTTAAAATCTTGAAGCTTTTTGAGACTCACATGGAGAATGAAGATTTTTTTTCTACACTTTTGAAAAATTTTTGTTTAAAAAATATTTTCAATGAAACGAAGCATATTGATTCTCATTTTGGAACAATTCTTCCTAAACTGTTTCAAAAAATGTTTACTGTAAATCACAAAAATTTCCATAATGTAATTAACAAAAAAAATGCTGATGTTGAAAAAATGGTTAACAGTGCAAATATGACATTTGACCTTTACACGCGGGCAGGCAATCCGTTCATTGTCTTAGAACCTATGAAACTTCCTAAAAAAATGACAGGTCTATTTGTAATAATTAAAATGGAATCTTCATGCCACCCAATTTTGAAGCTTCACTATCAAACAACAGAAGAAGCTTTATTCGGTAATCGAAAATTTGTGCGTGCTATTGGTAAGAAGGGGATTGATATTATTATTTTTTGTTTATATGATATTAAGCTTAATGGTACTTTTAGGATTGATTTTGGAGATTCTCAAGGCATTTTTAAAATAAAAAAAATTGAGTTTTTCACATTTTAAGGAATTTTGATATTATGATTATAGGAACAGGACAACTAGCAAAGGCATTTGATAATGCCAATTTTGATGATAATGTTTGTATATTTGCAAGTGGGGTGTCAGACTCAAATTGTAAAGATAATGCTCCATTTGAAAGAGAAAAAAATCTATTAAGAGAAGCATTGAAAAATAATGTTGAGAAGAAGTTTATATATTTCAGTAGTTGTGCATTGTCTGCGTCGGAGTATCCTAAAAATGAATACTATTGTCACAAACAGGCTATGGAAGACTTAATACAAACTTCTTCGGATAATTATTATATCTTTAGGATTCCTCAGCTTTTTGGAGCATTGAAGCATCATAAAACATTGATCAATTTTATTTATGAATCAATCGTTCAGAATAAAAAATTTACAATTTACGACGGTGCATTTAGATATGTGATTGAAATAGAAGACGTCAAAAAACTTATAAAAGCTTACATATCCAATGCTTCCCCATGCTGCATCATCGATATCACCAATCCTTACAGATATAGTATTCTCGAAATAGTGCATATTTTCGAAAAGTTGCTCGGTAAAAAAGCTAGTTACGATATGGTGAATAAATCAGATGAATATACTCTTGATTTAAGTAAAATGCAAGATTTTATAGAAAAAAATGAGTTAGATATCGATTTTTCAAATAATTACCTTGAAAAAAAATTGAAAGAAAAAATAATGCTATTAATTGAAGGAGTTAAATGAAGATCATTATTCATATCGGGGCGGGAAAAACAGGCACATCATCAATACAAATGACGTTAAAAGAAAACCAACAAGAGCTTCATAAATTAGGTTTTCATTATATGGGGCTTGTTTTTGAACATGCAACTACAAAAAAGTTTGCATGGCAAAATCAGCATGCGGTTAATTTTTTCGCTATGGACAATGCAAGAGCATGCAACGAGGTATTAGAGGTCATTGATGGTACTATTGAACAATTATCTAAAAAAGGAATTCATACAATTATATGGAGTAATGAATCACTTTTAAAACAAAGTAGCAAAACAATTCCTATTTTACAGACATTGAAAAAAAACACGACTTACAAATTATCGCATACGTTCGTAAACATGAATCATGGATCCATTCAGCATATATTCAGTGGGGTGTCAAACATAAACAATACCAAGGAAAACTGAAAAATTTTAAAGAATGGTATCATCCTGATAAAGTTTTATTTTCTGAACAATTAATACCGTATCTCCAAACTTTTCCTAATGAGCTAAAAGTAAAAAATATGGATGGATATCCAAATCTTGTTGAAGGTTTTTTAGACGAGTGCGGGATTGATACTCAGTATATCAAAATTCTGAGATCGAACGACTCTCCTACGAATGAAGAACTTTTACTTCGGGCACTTTTTAATAATCATTTTAAGGCAACAGTATTGCCAAGTAAATTTCAAAAAGAAGTTTTAAAAGTCAACACTATTTCCGAAGTCAATACAGAGCAAACTGCTTGTAATTTTTTAGAAGCTCTTTTACCGTCACAACAAGATATTGAAATAGTCAATATAGATGTGGAAGAAGATAGAAAGTTACTAAACGACATTTTAGTAAAATATGGAGAACAGCGAATTTCAGATTCCTTGCCAGAGAATAAAAAAATAGCGATGGATGAAAGTAAATTGTTGATGACACTTGCACAAATTATTATCAATCAAACCCATTTAATCAACAAGTTAGAAAAAAGAATTTCAACAATTGAAGAAATAGCGGGACTGTAAATAATTCTGTGTCAATTTGGTAAAATTAACACACAGAAGGAAATACAGATGAAAATAGAAATAGACGTTGCG
>PETN01000071.1 GCA_002781365.1 Sulfurimonas sp. CG01_land_8_20_14_3_00_36_23 | reverse complement strand
TTACAGGTGATGAAGGGAATTAAGATTTAAAAAAAGTTGTCTTGACTTTTTGGGGTAGCATACTCAGCATTAGAAAAATTATTATAAATTCTATCTACTGCAAAGTAACTTTTGCCAGAGCCGGGTAAACCGAGTAAATAAGTTATCATAACTTTAGTTCATTGCTTGACCGAGTAATAAACCAAGCTTAAATACTTCATTCATTATCAATCTAAAAGCAGTCAATGTAAATTTAAATAGATGGAAAATAACAATAGTAGAAAGCGAAGCATAGAGCATAGTAAAACCGTTTTGCAAAGCACCTGCAAGACCAATACACTCAACAAGACCAGCAAAGCATTGTACACCATTAATACCATTTTGTGCGTAGTCAAAAATATCAATGCCAAGATTATATATTGAAACAAGAGCGGTTATAGCAAAACCATAAAATAAAACTACAAAAGCGATGGTGGAAGCAGTTACAGCAAATTGAGCTGAAATGATGACAGCATGAACAACATATTTAACTAAAAAAGATTTTATAAATTTGATTATAAAACCAACAGCTACCCCAATAGCAGACAATACAGCAAGCATTATTCAAAACCTTTTAAAAGTTGATTGAGTAAAAAACGAAAATTAATAACCATAAAAGATAAAGTGAATACAAAATAGACAATCGGGGCAAAGATTGAGAAAGGAGTGCATAAGTCATAAGATATAACTTTATCATGGAAATTGTACTCAAAACAACCAGCAGTTGAACCCGATAAAGTTGTGAATGTTTTAGTACCCGTAAACAAAGCTTTAGTTTCATTAAATTGAGTTTCAATGTTAGATAATTGAGTCGTTACATTTGTATTAAAGTCAGTAAACTGCTGTTTTATTTGAGTTACAAAGTTAGCATTTTCCTCAAGCTGAGTTGTAATGTCATCAATAGATAAATCTGTGCTTTGGTCAATTTTGTCATTCATCAATTGAAGCAAATCATTTGTAGAAGATAAATCAAGAGAATTGTTTTTATCTTTAATTTGCGAAAGGAGGTCGTTTGTACTGTTTAAATCTTTACGAATACCCGTAAGTGTATCGTTTTGTGTTTTATCGGCAGTTTGTTGATTTTTTGTTGCGTTTGAATCTGAGGCTATTTTTTGTTTATTTAATTCATCCTGAGCGTCCTTATTCTGTTTATCTGCTATTTGCTGTGCAGTTGCGTTTGTATCTAAAGGAATAGCACAATTTCCAAAATTATTACGGACATAACCTTGCTGACATTCACAAGTTGAAGTTACCCAACTATAAATCTCAAAAAAAGCCTCATTACAGTCAGAAGGAACAACGGGGTCTGGTTTATTTTCAACGCATTTAATTGAATTGTTTGTGACAGTCATACCGCTGTGAGTACATTCAGGATAGCCAACAACATGAAAACCATCTTGATGACAACGTGAGCTTACTTGGTCGTATAATGTATCACATGGGTTTACATCAGGAATACAGCCAGACTTATCAAAATTGATTTTACCAATACCATTAGAACTATTGCAAGTGATTACATTATGAGAACCACCATTACAAACTCTTTGATTATATGTCTCTAAATCAGTACATGATAAATCTTTAATTTTTACACCATAACAAGTACTATCGCAAGCTTGCCAAATCAATTCGCCATAGCTTTGACCGGTACCATCTGTTTGTAAATCGGTAAAAGAACCTACACACATACTCTCATTTAAAGAAGTAATAGCAACCATACCAGAGGGAATGCCACAAACGGGAGTTACACAAGATGAAGTATTAGAATCCCATATATCAGGAGATACACAAGAGGGAACAGAATCCACAGTACAAGTGGACTGATTGAGATAATGTGTGTTAGTATCAAAAGCCATAGACTGAGAGCCAGAAAATGTATATTGTGTGACATGATATTTCCAAGTTACACGATTAACATCATAATCACAATATTTTATTAAGCCTGTATAGTCAATATGCCAAGTATCTAAAGTGGTACAAGCTGTGGAAGTTGCTATTGTAGTTAAATAAGTAGAATTATTTAAAACTGCATTTGAATTATCTCCAACAAAACAAACACCCTCTTGATGTAATAGCGTATCAAGAGAAAAGAGAGCAGAATAAGAGAAAAGAAATAAAAATATTAATCTCATGTTTAATGCCTTGTTAGAGCTAAAGCACCAAAGAGAGGAGCGAGAACAGCTGTGATATTTATTAATATACTTGCAAAGTAATTTATTACAGCTATGTCAGTTAAATTAATTAAAATCATTTTTTACCCCCTACATTTACAAATGCGTTGATTGTAAAGAACATGAAAACAGCGCCAATGATTACACCAATTAAACCTAATAGAAAATTGAATTGTTTTGAATCCATGCCAGATGGATTGCTTAAGATACAAGAACCATCAATCGGGTCGTAAATAAAACCATCTTGAATATCATAATCCAAACCATAAGATGACATGTAATACCAGATTTGATTTGAAGATAGAAGATAATAAATTGAGCCGTTCTTTAGTTTATAGTCATCTATGCAATATGAAAAATGAACAGTGTCGTGAGGGTTGAATATGTATGAAGCATTTGAAACACGGGCACCTCTAAAAACAACTCTTTTAGCTGTCTAAATTTGCACACTCTATTTTTTTGACTTTCTTTTGAACTTCTATAAAGAAAGTTGAGTCAATTTT
>PETN01000097.1 GCA_002781365.1 Sulfurimonas sp. CG01_land_8_20_14_3_00_36_23 | reverse complement strand
TCCTATCTTAAAAGATTTGCAGTCGATAAACTCAAAATAGACCAATCTTTTGTTCGGGATATTCTCATAGATGATGACGATAAAGCTATTGTTAAAACAATCATTCAGATGGCAAAAAATCTCAACCTTAAAACAATCGCAGAAGGAGTTGAAAATAAAGAAGTACTTGATATGGTTCATAGTTTAGGGTGTGATGAAGTTCAGGGATACCATTTCGCTAAGCCTATGGAGCCCAGTGAATTTGAAAAGTATAGGCAGCAGTTTGTGGATAAATAATTAAAATTAAGACTACAATAAAAAGATTTAAAACTAGATTCGCTATTTAATACTTTTTATAGTAAGAACCAGCTAAAATCCATAATTCTAGAATGAACTAATAATTTCAAATAAAGTCACATAGCATGGTTAATAATTTTCTCCTTCTTAAAGATAAAACAATTCTCTTTGCTGAAGATGACATCATCAGCAGAAATAAGATTGTTGAAATATTAAGTATGATTTTTAGTAAAGTCTACCAAGCTGAGGATGGCAAAGAGGCTTATGAAATTTATGAAGATGAAGCACCGAATATCGTCCTGAGTGATATCAAAATGCCAAAAAAAGATGGTCTAAGCCTCATTAAACAAATTCGTCAAAATGATTACACAACACCTATACTTTTAATGACAAGTTTTGCAGAAAAAGAGTTACTTGTGGATGCAGCCAATCTTTCGATTGACGCTTATCTTGTAAAACCTGTGAGTCTTGAAAATTTGACTGCTGCACTCTGCAAAGCTATACGCAGAACAGATAAAGATATAGGGCTAATCCCTTTATACGATGAATTCTATTATAATTTTTCTACAAAAGAACTCTATAATAATGGAAGAATTGTACCGCTAGGTATAAAAGAGCAAGAGCTTCTCGTACTTCTTATAAATAACCGTGATAAAACAGTTACAAAAGAAGAGATAGAAAAAAAGCTATGGCCTATTGATCCTGTCAGTAGCTCTGCAATTAAAAAATTAATTCTTAGACTACGTAATAAAATACATCAAAATATTATCATTTCAGTAAGAGGAATCGGGTATCGACTTGAAACTCGTAAGACTCCAAGATAAACTAGATGAGCATTCGTTCTTTTCTCTTACTATTTCTACTCTATTTTAATCCCCTCTTTGCCTATGAATTTTCTACTCTTTTAAACAAAGATACCAACCATATAATCTCTGGCACTCCCTCTTTTTTTCATCAAGAGACAACCTCAGATGAGGCTTATAAAGCATTTTTTCAAAATAAGTTTCAAGCTCTTCCTCGTGAAGCGAGGAGCATTGGCTTTAGTGACACAACATACTGGATAGGGTTTGTACTTATAAACACAGATGAGGAACAGCTCTATCTTAACTTCAAAAACCCTGCCCTAGAGAGACTTGAATGTTTTGCTTACCAAAACAATCAACTCGTAGCATCATCAAAAAGTGGTGCAAATGAAGGGTTAAACTCTAAGTTCAAACTTCAAAGAGAGAAAATACCTACACTCTATTTGATAAAAATAAACTCTAAAAATCCCCTTATATTTGCACTACAAATCGGGACAGACGGCGAAATAAAATCTTCAGAACTCCCAAATATAATACTTTTTTCTCTTTTTATAGGTTGTTTTGCAAGCCTATTTTTATATAATCTTGTTTTATATTTTTATACAAAGCAAAGAGCCTATCTGCTCTATTCTTACTATGTATTAAGTTTATTGATTTTGATAAGTGCGTGCAGAGGTTACTTTACTCTTTTCTTCCAATTTAGTCTCCCTTTACAAGATGCCATAACACTTATCAGTTTACAAGTAGCATCTGTAGTCTTCCTTTTATTGACACTTGATTTTTTAGATATTAAAAAGCTCTCACCGACTTTATATAGATATTCTATTATCTTTGCAGTAGTAAGTGCACTTTTCTATACATCGCTCCTGTTTGGAGCAATAGGCTCTAAAATCACTATACTCTTTATGCTATTGGAACTTTTATTTTGTATCTACCTTGGAATTTTTGCATTACACAGTGGAAATAGATTGGCAAAAATCTATCTTTTAGCCTTTATTGTATTTTTTATTGGGGTTGCTATCACTCTCATGACTATAGGCGGTCTTCTACTCTACAATGATTTCACCTATTCATTTGTACTCTTAACCTCTGCATGGAAGATGATTCTTTTTTCTCTAGCGATTGGATATAAAACGAAACAGCTTCAGAATGAAAAAAGTCAATTATCTTTGCAAAGTGAAGCGGAAAATAAGATGATGTTTTTACAGTCTCGTTATGCTTCCATGGGAGAAACTGTCGGAAACATTGCGCACCAATGGAAACAACCCCTTAACGCAATAGGCAGTATCCAAAACAGCATCAAAGCCTCCATTATTTTTCAAGGTGAGATTTCTAAAGAGAAACTTTTAGACTCCGTAGAGACAAGTTTTAAGTTATTGCAACACTTGGGTGAAACAATCGATACCTTCTATAGCTTTTTAAGTCAAAAAAAGAGTACTGATACCAGTTTCACTATTGCAGAAGAGTTTGAAAGCATCCGCAAGATTACAGAATACTCTTTTGCAAATAACAACATTCAACTTCTCCTGAATCTTGAGTCAAATCCTACAATTCAGGGAAACCCAAATGAGTTTACACATATAATACCCCAAGAAAACAACACAAGAAAAATCAATTTCTAATTCCAAAAGAGTTAAGATACATAGATTATTTTAAGGGGTAGATGATG
>PETN01000002.1 GCA_002781365.1 Sulfurimonas sp. CG01_land_8_20_14_3_00_36_23 | reverse complement strand
TATTCCTTGTCCTACGATGATGTCGCCGTCTATTGTTACATCTTGGGCGTAGTTTGTGATGAGGAGAGTTTTAGCGGGGCTTAACACAAGATCAAGGTCATTAGCACGTAGAAGAAGCGTAGGATACGTTGTTGTTCCTGGAAGTCCTCGAACGTGATCTATCTCTACTTGAATTTGCGGACGGTGCGCTTCTAAAAATCGGATGACGTTTTTGGCTTCATTATCATTAGTTGGCATTATTCCATCGATAGAGCCGTAAAGACCAAATATATCAGATTCATTTACTCTTCTGTTGGCGATGCCTCGTTCGATAGTATCGGCTTGAGAGTCTGCATTGGAACGGTAACGGATTTCATACCATGCGGCCACACGGTTATTGTCACGGATAGCTTGAATGGTACTTGGAATCCCAGTATTTTCATTGGTAATCGCTGCTACAAGTTGTGCCTGAGTATCTCCTCCGACTAGATTGTACAGCACAGAGATGATAGCTGCACGCTCTTTTGATTGAGAGAGGTCATCGGTGCCTAGTACGGTAGAAAGAGCCGTTTCGTAGTTTGTAGCTTTTGAAGCCAGTAACTCTGCGGCATTAGCTTCGGTGCCGAGGGTGATTTGGGCGTTGATTTGGTTAGCAAGATTGCGTAATTCTTCATCTGTAGTACCGTTATAGTTTCTTATCAAATTTTGCACTTCAGCGAGTGCAACATCAACATCTCCTCCGCCAACTGCACTGACATAAGGGCGTAATTCGATAGTTAAGTTATCAATATTTTGAACTAAATCATAACCATATCCAAATGCAAAACTTGTTCCGTCAAAATGAGCATTTAGGTTTTCACCTCGTTCTGCTAAAGCTCTATTTTCAATTAACTTTAGCTCATAATCTCTATCATTTGTATAAGAACCGTGTGTCCAATTTGTATGTGTATTACTGAGTGCCATTATTTCTCTCCTTTAGTAGTTTTTGAATGGTGTAGTTTTGCGTAGTAGCAGATATCTTTTAGAGTATTGTCGGGTTGGTATTGTCGGATTGTAACAATGTCGTGATTGGACAAAGAATGCGGAGTTTCTGTATAGCCACCATATCTTCCAAAAATGCTAATGTAAGACCGCTGTCTAAACAGAAAAGGGCGGAGATACATGTGTGATCCAATGTCAATATATGCATCCATCTCTTTATTGCTCCATTTTAGAATCTTTTGCACAGGAAGCTCTTTTAGTGGATAACTCTGGTGATCCATAAACTTCTCCCCTAAACGTCCCTTAAACAATTCTCTACTTTGAATCCCTGTTTTTATCAAATCCATCGTTTCAGACGGATAATATGTTAACGTGTCCTGATAAGGTAAATAGTGTTGCATCGTTATATAAAAAACGACACTCTCATTTTTATCATCATTATTGATGTCAAATGTTGAAACCTTCAGGTCACCGACATAGGCACTATAAGGATACTTATCTTGCATAATTTTGGTTTCTCTATCCCATTTGATACTGCTGTACTCTTCGTGAGTTTCTAGCAGTAGCTTTCCTTCTTTATGTAGGTCATTGTTGTAAATTGAGAGCATATGTTGACATACCTGATCGTCTTTGCTCATCATGAGAATGTACGTATCGGCTTGTAAAAGCGAACTTAGTGTTAGTAAAAATCCGATTATTATGTTTAACTTCTTCATTTAGGCTACCTCTCTCATATCTGTTTCCACATACCTTGGCATGTGGAAATGATTATTGATACTTTTCATCTTCTGTTTTTATTTCCACATGCCAAGGTATTGTTTTCAAGTGTTCCACCTTCAGTTACTGTTGCATCTCCTACATATATCTCTACATTTTTTTTAGTTGGGTCATTAGTTCCATCATCAAAATTCATACCTATACTTAAAGTTGCTGATGCGTTTAGTGGGTTTGTTGTGAGGGTTGTGTTTGCAGTTGTGATAGATGAGAGATATTTAGACTTTACGCTTAGATGTATTTCTTCCATCTTGAGACCTTTTTATAATTAAAATTCACTTCATCACATATCATAAATATTATATTTTAACTATAATATTTATTTTTAATATTTTTTTAATTTAAACCGAAGAGTATTGTCCCAAAAAAAATATTAGATATAACTGAAAGTAACATTTTTTGATTCAGATATTAAAAAACAGTAAAAAATAATATGTTGATTTTAAAACAGGAGATTTAGTGTTAAGGAGGGTTTATTAGATTTAATATAATGTTAGACTAGTCGTTCATTCTTCATAAGGCTGGGAGTGTTCATAACATTTATCTAACTATGATAATTTAGGTTCTAATATTAATGCTCTTTGAATATCTAAACATGGATGACATTTACCGCATGCTATTGAAATATTATTCTCATTCTTTACAGGCGTTCTACATGACCAAGTTAAATGTAGTAGTTCTTTTGGGAGGAGTTTAATCATCTCTCGCTTAGATAATCTCATCTCTACTAATGGAAAAAGCAACTCTCGGCTTATACTGTTTCCATGCGGAGCATCCATACTATTGCATAAAGCTTCCCAAAGTTTTTCACTTTTTTTATCTCTTGCTCTTCCATTTAAAAGATCACTTTGATAATCATTATACTGCCAACCTAAAGCTACAGACACCTTGCCATTTAAGTTAGGGGCCACCTTTGAAGCCATTAACAATTGAGTATCGCTATCTCGTCCCACATACTTGTAAAAACCAATATCAACACGAGACTCACTATACTCAAAAGGACGAATTTTTTGGCATAGTTTCACTATGTTGCGACTTGCAATATCTTCTTCTCTCCATCTAGGTTCTGAAGGATATCGTAAAGATATATGATGTACATGAATATTATAATTTGTATTTTTTAAATAATAATAGAGCATGTAAGTAGAATCCAGCCCTCCACTAAACATTAGCAATATAGTTTTACTCAAACTAAGGGTTTGAGAAATCATTTTATTTAGTTCCATTCTCTTTAGTTTTCCTTGTTCGGTTCGTGGTATTGAGTCAAGTATGACCATTTCTTTTGCTCCTGAAAATCCTAGTCTTTGATAACTAAAATACATCAGCTCTTCTATTGAAACTTCTCTACCTTTATCTAATACAACGGCGCAAACGGGTATATCTTGATGTATGGGATGTTTCATAGGCACAACTGCAGCATCTATAACTAATGGGTGTTTAGTTATGACAACTTCTATTTCCGCTGGATAAATATTGATTCCATTCATTATCATCATGTGATCTGCTCGACCTAGGTAAATTAACTCTCCATTTTCTGTAAACTTTCCAAGGTCTCCAGAATAGAACCAACCATCTTTAAAAGCTTTTTTAGTTGCATCTTCATCATCGATATAGCCTTTAGTCATACCAATATTTTTTATTCTAATGCCTCCAACTTCTCCCGTTGGAACGACTTTATCCTTACTATCAACTATTTCAATATCTACTTCACTACATGGGTGTCCCACTGTATTTACATTGTTTAGCACATTTTCATGTTTAACATGTGTTATTACCCAACATTCATTCGTACCATAAACTACACATAAATTATTGGTAAGTTTTTCTATGATTTTTTTTCTAAGTTGCTCCGTAACAATTGACCCAGATACAACTAATAACTTAAGTGATTTCAACACTTTTTTTGAATCAAAAGGGATGTGTTTAATTATTTGTTCAAGGTGAACAACAACTGAATACAGAACACTTATTTTAAACTTTAACAGTGTCCCAATTTTATCCACTACATTTTTATCTAAAAGAATAATAGCTGCTCCATGCGATAATGCATGTAACAGTTGATGCTTAGGTGTTGCAAAATCAAGGTTTGTCAAAGATGAGATACAATCACTTGATGAAATATCAAAAAGTTCATTATATTGTGCGATGCGTGATATAAACTGACTATGTGTAACTGGAATAAATTTGGATTTACCAGTAGTACCAGAACCAGATATGATGAGCCAAGGCGACTGTGGATTAGAATCTTTTATACTTTCATTAATATGTTTAGATTTATCAAATAAAAATTTGCTTTCAATCTCAACCTTCTTTATCTTATTGATATCAAACAACACAATGTTTGTAGAAATAAATCTTGCATTAACTTTACTCAAAATTTCATTTTTCAGAAGTAAAGGTGCATCTGCAAAAATACTAAAGACGGTAGCTCCAAGTCTTGCTGTTGACAACATAGATACAAATAGCATTAATTGATTATCAAATATGTGTGCAACAATATCACCACTTCGTACACCATTTTCATATAGCCGATTTGATACTTTCCAAATCATAGAATCAAGCTGTTGATACGAAATCACTTCTTCACCAAAGTATATAGCGGTTGACTCAGATCTTAAATGTGCCTGTTTAGTTATAATCTCACTAATGTTAATATTTTCGTTCATCACCTATCTCCATTCTCTGGAATACCCTCGATTTTATAGATAGAAATTTATTCAGTCAATAGCCTGTTATTATAAAGTTCCAAATTATATCTAGTTTTTTACTTCTCACCAATTCAAGTATAAAGTGCAACACTTTTAAAATCTATCCAGCCTGGACTTTCAGCTCAAAATTCTCTAATGGAGGGACTTAATGGATCTATGCGAAGAGACTTTTTCGATGCTTATCTATTTAACACATTATCTGAAGTAAAAATGATGACCTAAGCATGGGTCTACAACTATAATAACCATAGACCTCACTTAATTTTAAGAAAATTAAGTCCTATAGAATTTTTAGATAAGTACAATTAGGAGAAAAATTGTTCCGTTTAAACTGGTTCTAGTTTAGGGGAGGCTTACAGAGAGTTTATTTTAAATGTGCATTATATAAAACAAGCAAACACTATTAGATGGGATTTTAAAGCTATAGAAAATTGGTGGAGAGGCTCTAACTTTTCATCTAATGAGATAGATGATATATTTAATAAAATTTTACCTGATTGAAATATAATTTGAAAGGTTGTATTATGTCAGAATTATCTGTGGTTGCCAAAAGGAAAAAAATGGCAACTATTCGTGAAAGAAATGGTGTTTTACACCTTGATTATATGCTTCATTCTGAGCGTATCAGACGAAGTACAGGCCTTAAAGACACTAAGCTTAATCGTAAGAAATTGGAAGAAGAAATTATTCCAAAACTTATGGAAAAAATATATATGAATGATTTACGAAAACCTGAATCTAAAAAGTTTTCATATTATCATGAGAAGTTTTTAAAACTTCACGAGAGCGATAAAAGTTTTCACACTCGAATTGGTATTTACAATAAAGTAAATAAGTTCTTTGGAAATATGTTTGTTACTGAAATTAGGACTCTCGCTGTAAAAGAGTATCTTGCTTCTTTAAATCTAAGAAATAGCTCTAAAAAAGATTATCTTGGATGCATACGAGGTACACTCGACATTGCACTTGATGATGAAACTATAGATAGAAATGTAGCATTTGGGATTAGATTTAAACGAGAAGAAAAAGCACCTATTCATGTTTTTACAATTGATGAAGTTTCATCTCTCCTTGAAAAATCGGATGGCTTGTTTAGAAACTATATTGGAATCGCTTTAAATATTGGAATGAGAAGTGGAGAGATACTAGGGCTTATGCATAGTGATATTTTAGAAGATAGAATAACTGTGAAAAGGTCCATCTCTAAAGGTCGTGTAACTACGCCTAAAACTCTCGGAAGTGTAAGAGATATTCCAATACTTGAGGCTGTAAAGCCATTCATTGAGAGCCAAAGAAAAATGAGTAAATCTCTTTATCTGTTTGAACATGATGGAGCATTTATAAAAGATGCAGGTTTCTTTAAAAGAAGATGGCATCAGCTTGTAGAAGATTGCAATATGGAGTATAGAAAACTATATAATACAAGACATACTTTTATAACGGCGATGTTAAATAGTGGGAAATTTAAAATTATGGAAATTGCAGCCATAGTTGGACACTCTTCGCCCGAGATGATTATGAAAAACTATGCAGGTTTTATCAAAGATAATCATCTAAAAATTGATACAAGTATTGATTTATTTAAAAAAGAGCTGTCACAAATTCGTCACATTGGGTAAAAACATAAAATTGGAAGAGGCTTGAAAGTACGGTGTGTAAGTGGTGGGTCCTATGTGACTCGAACACATGACCACTCCGTTATGAGCGGAGGGCTCTAACCAACTGAGCTAAAGACCCACTTTCTTTGTAGGGCGCAATTATACTCAAGAGCACCTTATAATATTCTTACTTTATATTAATCATCCAGAGGGAGAATATGTCGAGATAATCCCAGAAAGATTGGATGGATTTTTCCGTCACTCCCTCTTCTTTAAGTTCTATCAATAATGGCTTGTAGAGCTCTAACCATCTCTCTCTTGCCGCGGCATCTATTCTAAATGGAGCGTGTCTTCCTATCATCCTCGGTTCACCTCTGCTCTGGTTGAAATAGGCAGGTCCACCACATATCTGAATAAAGAAATCGCTGGCATGTTTTTGCGCTTTTACAAAGTCCTCTTCATCGATTGGAAAGAGGTGTGCGATGTCACTTGTTTTTATTTCAGTGTAGTGTTTACTGATGAGCGCACGGATGCCCTCCTCTTTTACCTCAACTAAAAACTCTGGTATTGGTTTTGTAACGGGTGGTCTGATTCCAAATGGTGCTTGTGTTATGGTTAAGTTCATTGATATTCCTTTTCTGGTGGTTTGATTTTATAGACTACTGCATAAAGGAGTGGAACATAAAGAAGGTTCAGAATAGTTGCCCATGCGATTCCAAAGCCTAATGAGACAGCCATAGGTTGAAGTATAAGTGCTTGCCCTGATGCAAAGAAGATGAGCGTAAAGAGACCTAACACTGTTGTTAAAGAGGTTAGTAATATAGGTCGTAGACGATGTTTTGCTTTATACATCAACTCTTCTGTGTTTGTTACGTTTTGTATGAAACTTACCATGATAAGACCATCATTTACAACGACACCTGCGAGTCCAACGATACCTATCATTCCAGTCATTGTCATGTTTAAGCCCATCACTAAGTGCCCAAAATAGACTCCAAAAAGCACAAGAGGAATCGTACTGATAACGATAAGAGATTTTTTGATAGAGTCAAAGAGCCATACTAAAGTGATAAAGATTAAAAATATTGCGATGAGTGCGGATTGGAACATCTCATTTTTATTTTTATTGTTCTCTTTCTCTTCACCTTTGATATCTACTTTAAATCCATCGTTTTTGAGCTTTTCAAAAGCTGGACGCATCATAGACATCACTTCTGTCGAGGTAATCACTTTTTTATCTAAAGAGGCGAAGATACTTCGAATACGAATGCCATCCTCTTTTTTAAGTTCAACAAAGCCTTGTATCATTACAAAATCGCAAACTTCTTTGAGTGCAATATACTGGTTTGTTGTTGGAACTTGTATCTCCATAGTATTGATGGAGTTGAGTCTCTCATTTGCACCACTTTCTATCTTCATACGAATCAGTCCACTCTCGTTAAACATCTTTCCGTATTCGCCTTTGAGGTAGTAAGACCTAAGTTGTGAAGAGATTATCTCCTCATTAAAACCTAACTGCTGTCCGTAACTGTTTACACGTAGTTTTAACTCTTTTTCTCCAATATCAGCATCATTAGATATATTTTGAACACCCTCTATTTTGCTAAACTCATCTGCTAAATAGGTGAGTCCCTCTAAGATACTTTTTTCATCTTTTCCACTCAGACTGATTTCAATATCGTTAGCAACGACTCCTGCACCTGGAACTCTTACGAGTAACTCTTCAAAAACAAGGTTTCCATTCTCTTTGTTATCTCTAAAAACTTTTGCAACCTCTTCAAGAGTTTTTGCGACCTCTTTTGCATCGCGTTTTCTTATAAGAACATCTTTATCATAGGCGATGGAGAAGATTGGACTGATATATTTATCAAAAACATTACTTGGAGCTCTTTCATGTAAATCTACAAAGATATGAAAGAGGTTCTCGCCAACTTCTGCTCTGTTTTTAGCATCCATTCTAAAGCCGATAACCGAAGTAACAGAGGAGACATCTGCTTTGTCGAGTTTTTCGATAAGAAGTTTTTCTACGTTTGTCACTTCTTTCTCTGTATCTTTGAGCTCACTGTTAATGTTTACCTTTCCATAGAGATAAACTTGCGTCGTGTCAAAATCTGGAAAAAGTTGGAACTTAGAGTTTTTAACTAAGACAAATGTGAGTGCCAAGATACTTACAACGATAACAATCAAAGAGGTCCATTTTCTCTTAAACAGAAAATGTAAAGCTTTAGAGTGCCAATGGTAGAGTTTTTTCCAAACGCGTTTTGTTTTGCTCTCTTCATTAGAAACTTTAAGAAAATCACATGCATGAAGAGGCAAAAAGTAGAACGCTTCAAAAAGGGATGAGAGAAGTAAAACGGTTATCATGATAGGTATGATTTTTATAAAGGTACCCATCTCCCCACTCAACAAAAGCATAGGTAAAAATGCGAAAACCGTTGTAAGAGTTGCAGTCAAAACTGCAGGAAACATCTCAGTAGCACCGACAATCGCTGCCTCTCGTCTCTCCATCCCCTCTTCCATGTGCCTGTAAATATTTTCAGCAACAACAATCGCTTCATCCACAAGCATACCAAGTGCAATAAGCGCACCCAAGAGAGACAGCATGTTGAGACTGTGTCCAAGCAGGTTGCTCACAATTAGACCTATCATAAAACTTACAGGAATCCCGATAGCCACAACCAGAGCAATCCCACGATTGATAAAGATAAGCATGGAGATAGTCACTAAAATAAGACCAAAAATAATGTTGGAAAAAACAACATTAAGACGGTTTTTAATCCAGATGGAGGTATCTGTATATATCTCATATTTTAGATTTGGGTATTTGAGCATATTCTCTTTTAATATCTCTCGAATATCTTTTACTAAGGAGATGGCATTTCCATCTTTGGATTTTGTGACATTGACAGATATATTTCTGAGTCCATTATAGTGGGAGAGTTCTATCTCATCGCCAAGTTCAAAAGAGACATCGGCAATATCGCCAATACGAACTCTTGAACCTGCAACATTGATGATTGTACTCTCTACGCTCTCTTTTGTCTTTTCACCGTTAAATGTTGAGATATAGAGATGGGCACCCTTCTCTTTGATGGTTCCCACAGGAAAGATAGAGCTGATTTTTTGTAGTGCCACTACTGCCGCAGAGGGGTCAAGTCCATAGGCTTTGAGCTTTTGCTCATTGAGCGTTAGAAGTAGCTCCTCATCTGAATCTCCACGAATAGAGATGTCACTTAAATCTCTCAACCTGCTCAGCTGGCTCTTTAACTCGTCCGCTCGTAAAAGGAGTTCCTCTTTGTCTGCATCGCCCGCTATTGCAATAAGAACAAGAGGAAAAGCATGTGTTGAGAGTTTTGCTATAGGCTCTGCCATATCTGCTGGTAAATCTTTTCTTACTGCACTTACAATATCTTTTACATCATTGAGTACACTTACATTGTCTGAGCCTGGCTTTATATCTACGCTAATCGAAAAGGAGCCATTTTTTATGCTTGTAGTTATAACATCTAACTCGTCTATATTTTGCAAATCATCTTCTATAGTTTTGACAACCATTTTGTCTAAAACGTCCGCTGATGTTCCTACATAACCGCCACTGATAGAGACTTTATCCATCGTCATTGGAGGGAATATCTCTTTTGGTATGTTGATGTAGGCAAAAATGGACAAAAGCACAATAAAACCAAGTAACATATGGTTTAGCAGTGGTTTATCGATAGAGAACTCTATAAATTTTCTTAACATAATGACTCCGTTTTCTTAAAAAAGTGTATCTAAGATTTGGTTCTTAAATCGAATAGACTCAACAGAAGCGCTGATAAGTCTATTCTCCTCTTTGAGTATCTCATACTCCCCACTCAGCTTTGAAATATCCCGACTCTTAAAATAGATTTGTTGTTGAATATATATTTTAGGGAACAGAAACATACAGACAAAAGATAAAACCAAAAAAATATATAAAAAATAGTTTAGGTTAAGTGTTTTTCTTGGATTTAAAACAGAATCCATCTCATCCATTAAATCTAGTTTAACACTCATTTCAGACCCATTTCAAAGATTCTCATTTTTGCACTTCGGCTTCTAGGATTAGTTTTGAGTTCATCTGCTTGTGCCATGATAGGTTTTTTTGTAATCACCTTGCCAAGTGAGTGGTTATTTCCACAAATACATCGCATAGCTTCTGGTGGGCAGATACAGGATTTACTCCATTTTCCATACTCTTGCTTTACGATTCTATCTTCAAGAGAGTGAAAGGAGATGATAGCAATCTTGGCATGTGGAAACTTTGCTTCTTCAATACTTTTGAGGAGCGATTGGAGTTCGCCCAACTCATTGTTGACTTCTATGCGAACAGCTTGCATAAGCAGCGTTGCAGGGTGAATTTTTTTACCCGTAGGCATCAAGGGTTTGATAGAGTCACTTAACTCTTTTGCAGAGGAGAAAGGACGATTTTTGACGATATGTGCCGCGATTTTTTTATAATTTCTAAGTTCGCCATACTCCAAGAATATCCTCTCTAACTCTTGAGTAGAATACTCATTGATGACATTTGTTGCGCTGAGTGGTGCATCTGCATCCATTCGCATATCAAGGTTGTCACTCTCAAAAGAGAAACCTCTCTCTTTTTTGTCAAGTTGCAAAGATGAGACTCCAATATCTGCAAGGATTCCCATAATATCTTTGGAATCGACCTCTTGTAAAATCTCTTTTATGACAGAGGAGAATCTTCCCTTGATAATACGCACTCTATCACCAAACTTCTCAAGTCTCTTAGTAGAAAAATCTATGGCTGTTTGATCTTGGTCGATGGCTATAAGTTTGGCATGTGGATTTGCTTCTAGAATCATGGAAGAGTGCCCTGCATAGCCCATTGTACAGTCTATAACAATCTTGTCATTACTATCTTCAAAAGCAGATAAAACTTCTCTATATAAAACTGGAATGTGTGGAATATCTTGCAAAAAAAACCTTTTATATATTTTTATGGATTATACATTAACTTTGTATAATTTAATTTTTAATAGTGTATCATAAAGGAAAAAGAGTTTACATATGAAAATAATCTATCTCATTTCTTTTCTATCATCCCTCCTGCTATCTAGCCAAAATCAACCACTCTCTCCACAAGAACTAAAGAGTCCCATCGTCAAAGAAGTTAAAGCTAAAGAGGATATTTCACTAGAACAAGAACCCGCTCTAGAAGCCCTTAAAGTTCCTGCGATAGCAAGTGTAGCAAAAGAAGAGAAACAGATAAATAAAACAAATAATCCAGCTACGATTCAAGTTCAAGAAGAAAAAACAGAAAATATTCTTGATACATACTTCATAGAAATTATTGGATTTATAACTTTTATTCTCATTATTATTCTCTATTTCATTATGAAAAAAGCAAGACACAACAAAACAAATGATGAAGAGGAACAAGCTTACACACCTCAATCTCAAGAGAAAAAAATAGTAGAAGATGCTTACGATATTGAAAAATATGGCGAGGTGGATGATGTTATCATTTTGTCAGAACTAGAGAGGCAAGAAAATCTGATGTTAGAAGAGCAAGCTTCTGAATCCATAAATATGGATTTACTCGCTGGAGCGGAAGAGGGAAGTTTTGGTGAGATAACTGACTTAGATAATAAGGAAGAACAAAAACAAAAGAGTCCTAAAAAACAACAATCTACTCTCTCAAAAAGAGAGGTTCCTTCACATCAAAAGATTTCAAAAAATGATTTCCATATCTTTAAAGGGCTGAGAGTTTTAGTTGCTGAAGATAACTTGATTAACCAAAAAGTTATCTCTGGACTTCTTGGAGAAACAGGGGTAGAAATTGTAATGGCAAATGATGGGCAAGAAGTACTTAATATTTTAGAAAAAGATTCTAACTTCACTTTTATACTCATGGATGCACATATGCCTATAATTGATGGCTTTGAAGCGACACGTATAATCAGAGAAAATCCAAACTATAATCATATTATTATCGTAGCTCTCAGCGGTGATACAGCATCGGATGATATTCGAAAAATGAAAGATGCAGGAATGGCAGAGCATCTTGAAAAACCGCTAAGAATGGATGCTCTTTACGATGTATTCTATGCATACACTGGAGAGCAAGAAAGTGTTCAAGAGGAAGATGATTCTGAAGAAGAAGCCCAAACAAAGAACATCACAACAAGTGAATTAGAAACTGTGGATGGCTTAGATATTTGTGGAGGCGACAGAGGCTTTTACAGTGAGATACTTGATGAATTTGTTTCAAGCTATGCAAATTCCGCAAAAGAGATGTATGTCATGTTTAACAATATGCAAACGCAAGAGATAAACAAGATGCTTTTAGATATCACGGGAGTTTGTGCGAACATAGGTGCTAAAAGGCTGAGTCTTATTGCAGAGAGTTTAAAGCAAGCCATAAATGAGAAGAATGAGAAAGTTTATCTTACAACATTAGCAAAATACGAGAGACACTTGAAGTTACTTCTTAAAGATATAGAAGCATTCAAGCAATCTTAATAATTCTAGTAACTTATCGCGTCTGCCCACTTCCATAAATCTTAAACTTATAAGTGGTCAGTCCCTCTATCCCCATCGGTCCTCGAGCATGCAGTTTGTTTGTGCTTATGCCAACCTCAGCACCAAATCCAAAAGCCCCACCATCTGTAAAACGCGTTGAAGCATTGACATAGACACAAGCCGCATCAATTGCATTTAAAAACTTTTCAGCTGTGCTAATATTTTCTGTGATGATAGCCTCTGAGTGTCCTGAACTAAATCGTACAATATGCTCGATAGCACCCTCCACTCCATCCACAACTTTTATATTTAAAATATTTGCCAAATACTCTGTGTCATAATCCTCATCATTGGCATGTGCAACTTCAATAATAGCTTGTGTATTTGAGCAGCCTTTAAGTTCTGTGTGCGCTTTATCAAACTCAACTTTTAAAAGAGGAAGTGCCTCTTTTGCAATAGCGCTGTCCACTAATAGTGTCTCCATTGCGTTACAAACTCCTGGACGTTGCACTTTTGCATTGATGGCGATAGCGATTGCATTATCGAGTTTAGCCTCTTTGTCAATATAAGTATGGCACTGCCCTTTATCGTGCTTAACAACACTTACAGTTGCATTTTCAGAGACATATTTTATAAGCCCTGCTCCGCCGCGAGGAATAATCAAATCAACATACTTATCCATCTTAATAAGTTTTGCAACACCCTCTCTTGAAGAGTCTGGAATAAGTGAAATCAGTGAAGTTGGTAAATTGTTTTTCTCTAAAGTAGCATGCATTACTTTAGCAATTGCCACATTTGAGTTTTCAGCCTCTTTTCCACCCTTAAGCACACAAACATTGGAGCTTTTAAAACATAAGGCTGCTGTATCGGAAGTAACATTTGGACGAGACTCATAGATGATTCCAATCACTCCGATAGGGATAGATACTTTCTCGATTTTCAATCCATCTTCTGTAACCCAACCCTCTAAAACACGCCCTACTGGCTCTTTAAGTGCCGCTATCTCTTCAATAGCAACTGCCATAGCATCTATACGTTTCTCATCTAAAAGAAGTCGCTCTTTAAGTGCAGGAGTTAGTTCATTCTTATCTGCATCTGCCATATCAAGGGCATTGGCTTCGAGCAAATCCATTGTATTGGCTCTGAGTGCCTCCGCTATCTCTTTTAAAATTCTATTTTTTTCACTTCCACTCAGAGTAGAGAGCACTCTACTTGCAGATTTTGCTTCTTGTAAAAATTTCTCCATATCTATTTTTCCTTCTCAGTTTTCGGTTCAAAAAGTGTCCCTAAAGTATGTGTGTTATGTAACAGAAAAGATTCTGCTGCAGTCAAGTCAAACCCATTTGTCAAAAACATTTTTCTGCCCTGTTTCATCATAAAATCTGCCGCTTTAAGTTTGGTAACTATACCACCTGTAGCAAATGGATTGTTGGGAGTAGATTCATCTTCAAGCACACCCTTGGGCAACTCATTCATAATTTTAAAGAGTTTTGCATCTTCATACTCTTGCGGGTTTTTGTCATAGTAACCGTCTATATCACTGAGTATGACAAGCAAGTTGGCTTTTATGGCATGTGCAACATTCGCCGAGAGTTGGTCATTATCTCCAAAGAGTTGTTCTGGAGTGGATGTTATATCATTCTCATTTATAATAGGCAAAATATCATTACTTAGATGTGCATCTATAATATCTTGAAACATCTTCGTTCTTTTTCTCGAATCAAAATCATCTTCAGTTAAGAGTATCTGCGCTGTATCTATATCAAAAATATCAAATTTTTTCTTATAACTCGTCATAAGTATAGGCTGGCCTGCAGCTGCAATCGCCTTTTTACCTATCTGTTTTGTCTTATCAAGTTTTAGAGCTGAATACCCTGCTGCAACTGCTCCTGATGTCACTAAAACTACTTCAAATTTTTCTTTTAACTTGACTATAAGATGGACTAAGTTTAGCATTCGCTCTTTGGCAATTTTATTTTTATGTGTCAATACTGCACTGCCCACTTTTATAACAATTCTACTCATTTATCCCCCTTGTTTAATCTCTATCGATTTCTATAAATGCTATACTAACATAAAAAATGAGGAAGTTTTATGAAAACCATAACATTCATTGGAAATGGAAATATGGCACTTAGCATTGCAAAAGGCTTAAAAGAGAGATATAAAATCGAAGTAGTTGGAAGGGATTTAAACAGACTCAATCAATTTGAAAAAAGCCTTGGTGTTGCTATATCTAAATCTCTGCTCCAAGATTTTGACACTACAGATAAGACACTCCTCTTTTGTGTAAAACCTGCAAATGTTGAAGAGGTTGCAAAACTTCTCAAAGGAAGAGCGCGCGTTCTTTTCTCAGTTTTAGCAGGAACTTCCGTTGAAAAGCTTCGTACAAATCTCAATCCACATGCTGTTGTAAGAGCTATGCCAAACCTCTGTGCGAGTGTTCATAGATCTATGACAACTCTAACGGGTGACAACGAGTTTAAAGAAGAGGCGCAACTCCTTTTAGGAGCTATTGGAACGACCTTATGGCTCAACACAGAAAAAGAGATAGATATAGCAACGGCACTCGCAGGAAGCGGACCTGCCTACTTAGCGCTCATTGCAGAGGCACTTGCGGATGGCGCAGTTAAACAAGGTCTCAAACGAGAGGATGCACTAACAATCATGCGAGGTCTTTTTAGCGGTTTTGGTGAACTTATCCAAAATATTCACCCTGCAATTTTAAAAGATAATGTTATGAGTCCAGGGGGAACAACCGCCGCTGGTTATGGAGCGCTCGAAGATGGAAATGTGAGAAGTGCGTGTATAGATGCAGTACAAAAAGCGTACAAAAAAGCGACAGAGCTTTAAGTAAAATATTTCCACATGCCAAAAAGTTTAGCATGTGGAAAGAGACTAGATAAACTTCAATATCTCTTTTTCAATATCCTCTTTTTCTATAATAACATCTTGTGCTATCTTTTTACTAAAGAGTCCTTTTATCATCGCAGGAATCTCTAATTTAGCAGTTTTTGAGATAGACTCTAAAGCTACAATATCCTCAGAATCCACTTCACCACTTAAAGCATTTGCAATAACAGGAGAGAACTTTGTCCACTCTGCAGTAGAGTAAACAATCGTTTTGATTGCAGGATTCGAGCATGTCTTAAAAGATTTGAAACAGGTCGCAGTGTGTGGATCCATAAGATAACCATCATTTGTAAAAGTATCTTTAATGTATGCTTTACCCTCTTCTCCGTTACAGAAATCAGCATCAAAACACTCTCTAAGTGTTTCCAACTCCACAGAAGTGAGCTCATAGTAGTGATTTAGTTCTAAAGATTCCATCAGTTCGCGTGTTCTCACGCAACCGAACATATCAAACAGTATTCTCTCTACATTGGATGATTTTAAAATATCCATTGCAGGAGAAGTTGTGCTTACAACTGCAGAATCACGAAGGTCATATTTTCCTGTTTTAATGAGCTTTGTTAAGACATTGTTTTCATTTGAAGAGATGATAATTTTCTCAACGTAAAGACCCATTTTCCAAGCGTAATAAGCACCAAGTGCATTTCCGAAGTTTCCACTTGGCACATTAAGGTAAACTTTTTCGCCAAAAGAAATAGCAGATTGACGTACCAACTCTAAATAACTATGGATATGATAAATAATCTGAAAAATGATTCTTCCAAAATTTACAGAGTTTGCAGCTGAGAGAAGAACATTTTTCTCTTTAAGTGCATGGTTAAAACTCTCAGATGCCAAAAGTCTTTTAAGCGCATTTTGTGCATCATCAAAAACACCATTGATGCCTATTACTTTTAAGTTTTTTGCATCTTCTGTAACCATTTGAAGTCTTTGAACATCACTCGTTCCACCATCAGGATACAAACAAGCAACCTGAACATTTGCACGATTTTTAAAAGTTTCAAGTGCTGCTGGTCCAGTATCTCCACTTGTTGCAGCAAGTATGAGATAGTTTTGATTATTTTTTTGAGCGATAGAAGAGAGAACAACACCAAAAGGTTGAAGTGCCATATCTTTAAAAGCACGGGTTGGTCCGTGATAGAGTTCACTTACATAGAGATTCTCTTTTACTTTTACAACTGGTACGGGGTTTGAAGCGTCATCAAACTTATCATATAAAGCAAGTGCTTCATCAATTACGCTCTGCTCTATATCTATCTCAAAACGAGACAACATATCTGCGGCTAACACTTTGTAAGAGGAGTTTAAATGTTTACGTAAAAACGCTTCGCCTAACTCTGGAAGAGACTCAGGAACATAAAGACCGCCAAATGAAGCGATTGGAGCTAAAATAGCTTGAGAAAAGGTTACAGTTTGAGGCTTAGATACATCCTCGCCACGTGTTTGAATAAAGTTCATAATTTGCTCTACTTAATATTTTTTTTGAATTATATCCAAATGTCTATAAAAGCTATTTTAGCAGGAGAAAAAAGTTTACTAGAGAGCCATATCTACTCTCTATTGAAACAGTCTTATAGGGTTAATATGAAAGGATTTTTGAGTCACTTCAAAAATCAGTTCATCATTGACGCGGCCTATTGTGTATCCCTTTTTAATTTTTTTACCCGTTTTGATATTTGGAGAAATCTGCGATAAGTTTGCATAGATTGTATGCAGACCATTCTCATGTTCCACAATCACAATATTGTTTAACACTGCAGTTTTATCCGCATAAATCACTTTTCCGTTAAAGACAGTTTTAACTTTTGCATTATCCTCTTTTGGCTTGAGCGAGATGGACTCATTGAATATTTTTATATGATAAATAGGATCTGTGTAGGTTCCATACTCTTTTGTAATGACATAAGCATCAAGTGGAGCGATTGTTTTATCGCCATAGTAGTGTTTTGTTTTAATATCTTGATAACTACTTCCATGTTTTTTCACCTGAGGGAGATTCTCATTTGCGATAAACTTGTTTGACTCAAAAGCCTCTTTTCGCTCTTTCTCCTCTTTGGCTTTTCTTATCTCATCAATTTTTATGATATTTAAATTTGCAAGTGTCTTTTTAAGTTCATCCTGCTTATTTAAAACTGTTTTTAACTCTTTTTTATAGGATGCTTTTGCAATTTCCAATTGCTTTAATGACTCAGTGTTCGCTTTTTGAGTCGTGAGTAAGTTCTTTCTATTGGTATCTATATTTGCTATTGCTTGTTCTAAAGCAGCGGAGTGTTCATTTAAAACATCAATATCTTTTGAATTGGCATAATACATACTGTTTAATGTTTTAGCTTTCTCTTTGGTTTGAATCAGCATCGCTTTAAGCACTTCAAACTCTATTAAAGACTCTTCACTTACCGTGTACTTTTCTTCTAAAATAATAGAGAGCGAGACACTTTTTGCGATTGTAAATATAAGCTCATCTTCTATCTTTGCCTGCTCTTTTTTTAGTTTCTCGTGCGATTCTTTAAGCTCTTTGAGTTGTGTTGTATTTGCTTCATAACTTTTCTCTTTTTCGCTAAGTTCTGCCATCAACTCTTCGAGATATTTGTTTTGTCTTTGAATTGTCTGCTTTTGAATTAAAATCTCTTTTGCATTTTGCACCATTTTTTCATTGATAGTGCTGTAGGTTTGATTAAACGTAAGTATCTTTTTACTTGTGTTTTTTATTTGATTTTCAATATCACTTTTTGCATGCAAACAAATCCCAAGCAATAGGAGTGCTAAATATAAACGAATCATACCTCTTCTTTATGACCCAAAACAATGAATGATGCTAGTAATATAGAGAGACTAATAGCCACTCCCAAAAGTAAAACAAAGTCATCTATAGGGTTAAAAATAACCACACTTATATCAATGCTCTCAAACTGTTTTAATATCCAAGCGTTCGTGGCAATATAGGAAAAAAGTCCAAAAGCAAAGATACTCGCAATAAATGCATCGACAATAGAGAGTCTAAACAAAACAGCAGAACGTAACCAAACTGGTGCGCCAAAAAGTCCCATAATACTCATTCTCTCACTATGCTTAAACTGCCAGATTCTAAGCTCTTTAAAGATAAGCAGCGTAGTTACAACAAAAATAGAGAGTGCAAAAACAGAGACAACTCCTTTAAAGAGGAGCAGAAGTTTATAGGTCGTGTCATGGTTATGCGAAAAATCTTCTATCTTTGTGATGGAACTGTTTTTGAGTAAATCTTTTTTAAGCGTTATAACTTCCTGCGGTGTTGGATAATGATCTAACTTTAGTTTATAGAACTTTGGAAGGGTAAGCTTTAAAAACTCTATATTTTTTTTATCCATTCCACTGTTTAACCGTTCTATGACACTATCTGCAGTTAATTCCCCAGAGGATGCGATAAGTTTGTTTATGCCTAAAACAACCTCATCAGATAATCTTTTTTGACTCACAATCACAACAGCGTAATTGTTTGCCAAGTTCTCTTTATAGGCATCAATAGACCTATCTACAATAATGAAAATCTGCATAGAGAAGAGGATGCTCAAAAGAGCGATTACAAGAGAGAGATGATTTCTAATTGACTTCATGGATGCTCCCGTACTCTATGTGAAAATGTTTATACTCTACCCCTAAACTCTCTGGAATATGGTGGGTTACAACAATCACAGTCGTTTTTAACTGGCTGTTTGCACCCTCTAAAAGATTCCAAATTAGCTGAGAAGAGTAATCATCCAGATTTCCCGTAGGCTCATCTGCTAAAATCAAGATGGGATTATGTGCCAAAGCGCGTGCCATAGCCACACGCTGCTGTTCCCCACCGCTCAGTTCTAAGGGATATTTTCCTGCTTGATGCTTAAGTCGCACATGCTTTAGAAGTGTTTCCACCTGATTTTGTGTCACACTCTTATCGTAGCCGTTGATAATGAGAGGCAACATAATATTTTTCTCTATGCTCCACTCTTTTACAAGTTTATAGTCTTGAAAAACAATACCAATATGTCGTCTTAGAAAGTTAAGTTTTGAACTTGAAACGCCTTTTAACTCTACTCCACCAACAATCAAGCTCCCCTGTTTAGGTTTTAGAGCTCCAAAAATAGACTTTAAAAGCGTTGACTTTCCACTCCCACTTGCACCCGTTATAAAAACAAAACTGCCAGAGTCCACAGAGAAGTTAATCTGATTAATGATAGTTTCATTGTTCGAGTAGGCCAAAGTTAAGTTTTGTGCCATGATTACCTTATCCATGAAGTGTCCTATTTAAAAACTCATGAGCGAGCAGATTACTTTTTGATTTGAGAGGAAAAAGAGGATAGTAGGAGACTCTGTTTTCATTGATAAGAACATAGAGATGTTCTGGTTTATCAAAACTTCCCATAGAGAGACGAATCATCACGCCATCTGCTAAAGTATAAACTCTCTCAAAGTGGATAAACCCGCCATCAAACTTTTGCGTTGCTCCGTGAAGCTCAATAATCTTGGCATGTGGAAGTTTCGCTTCTACAAAATCAAAACTCCCTTCAAGCTTCAGGAGTGGCGACTCTTCTTCATTAATCATCGTCACATCATAAATATTTTTTTCCTGCTTTTTCCATCTATCTTCATACTTAGAACTGATAGCTATATCTTTGTTCTTGTTGATATAGAGTACTGTTTTGTGAAAGGCGATAAAGGTTTCATAAGAGTAGGCATAGTAGTTCTCACTATCTGTACGAAGTTCCAATCTACCATCGACTTGCAGAACTCTTCTAGACTCTTGGATAAAAGAGGTTGAGATAACTCTACGGTGTGGTTTTTTGTCCCAAGGAACAGGAAAGTGAACATAGATTTTTTCGATAAGGTTCGATGGTACAAGCTCTAAAAAGAGTCGAGCATCATAATCAAGAACAAATAAGTTATCTAGTTTTTGAATGCTCACTTGCTTGAGTACTTGCTCAATAGAGGGTCTGTGAATCTCAATACCGATAAAGAGTGTGTCAGGGTTGTTCACCGCTTGATGAAGAAGATGTCGCCCAGAACCAAAGCCGACCTCGATACGTACATTTTTATCTCCCCAAGAGTAGCTAGCACCCTTCTGGGAACCCTTCATAAACTCCTCTGCAAAAAAACCTATATCTTTAAGTGCATTTACCTCTTCGAGATGTACATTTTTAGAGTGTTCTGGCACATTGGAGGCGAGTATATTTAAATCTGCAACTTTTGCATAGGTAAGAAGAGCTTTATGTACATTAAATATAGAAGCAGGTCTGGTTAACTTGTCTGATTTGAGTAAATTTTTACCCTCTTCTTCTTTTAGGAGTAAGAAAAACTCGTCACCATCAACAGTTGTAGAGATAAGAGTTTCATCTGCATGGTTCACATTTTTAGCCATAAAGTTAAAAACTACTCCATCCTCAGTTTGCGGAAAGCTTATCTCGTTAAATTTTTCTATATGTAAATGTGGCATTCAATCTCGTTTTAATTAAAATCTTTTGTAGGAATCACTATATCTTTGTTAAGCGTCTCTGCCTTAGGCAGAACAACTTCCTCTTCTTTTTCTACAGAGCGTGTCTGTGGAGCAGGTATATCCAGCACTTCAGCGGATTTAAGCTCAACTTGGAGAGTAGGTTGTGAGCGAATAGAGTTTACATCTACAGCAAAAACCTGATAGTAGTAGGTTGTGTTTGGCTCTATATTTGTATCACGATACTGCTCAGTTTTTATGCCTCTAATCTCTTGAGAAACTTTCTCAAACCAACCTTTTCTCGATACTTTGAGTAGAACATAACTTACTGCTCTTTGATCTGCTTTGCTCCAAACCAACTCTACTCTGTTTTGTATAATCTTTGCTTCAAGAATTGCAGGTGTTTTAGGTTTTGAGAGTGTTTTCCCTTGGATAGTTTTTTCCTTATACTTACTCTCTAATTCATCCACATCCACAACACTTACTCTATAAAAATACTCTTTGGCATCCTCTTCTATCTTGTCTACAAATATATTATTGTGTAGTTTTGCGACCAAAGTATAAGAGCCATCCACTTTTTCAGAGCGATAAACATAATAAAGTGAGAAATCTTTAGCCGTAGATTTATCCCAAGTCAACTCTATTTTTCTTGGCAAATCTTTTGTTGCAACAATATTTGTCACCTCAGCTGGCAACTCTTTTGTAACAACTTTTACCATCTGACTTGGTGTTGAAGTAATATTGTCAAATGTAAGTACTTTCACGCGGTACATATAAACAGTGTTGTCTTGTAAATCTACATCTATATATTCGGCATTGAGTCTGCCCTCTAGTGTTGCTATCTCACTCCACGCATCCTCTTTTAAAGTTCTTCTCTCAATAATGTACGCTTTTACTTTTTGATTTGTATGAGGTCTCCATAATATTTTTGCACTTCTTGGCATATTTTGTATGGAATGAATCCAAGAAACAGATTCCATCACAGGAAGCGAGTTAACATAGATGGGTGCGGTTTTTTGTGATTCTGCTTTATCACTAAATGTTTTGAAGTAGTAGCTGTATTTTGTGTCGGGTTCAATGTTTCTATCTACATAATGCGTACTAAAACGACTATTGACTGTATCATAGTAGTCGCTTTTCGTTAGATTGGAATCTTTCATCGCCTTATAGATATAAAATCCCTTCACGCGCTCCTCTTTGATGCTTTCCCACTCAAAAGCGATGGCATTAATGTCTGCAAAAATACCATTTTGTGTAAGGGTCACAACAGGAAGAGTTTTATCAATAATTGCCTCTTTTTGTGGTGTTGGTTTTACCCCGCCACAACCACTAAATATCAGTAGTGAAGCTGCGTAGAATGTAGTCAGTGTCCATAACTTCATTTATCTGCTCCGTATTAAATTTGTTTGCTATACTCTCTTTCATCACATCATCTAATTCCGCTGTAAAAAATAGTTTCTCTTTAGTAGTCGGATGGATGAAATATATCATATATGCATGAAGCAAAATGCGTTCCGATTTCTCAGCTTTTGGGCTTATTGCATAAATATGGTCGCCTAAGATATGACGATTGATGCTCTCTAAATGAACTCTAATTTGATGTGTTCTTCCTGTAAAAAGTTTACACGCTATAAGTTGGTTTTTTTCATCGCTAGAGAGGGCTAATACTTTAAATACTGTTTTAGCACTTTTGCCTTTGTTATCCTCTACACATGCCATTTTAAGGCGATTGTGTGTACTTCTACCTATATTTTTCTCTATAACTGTTGTATCATCTTTCAGTGGTGGATTGATAACAGCGATGTAGTATCTTCCCATACTCTTATCTTGAAGTTGCAAAGATAAGAACTCATGCGCTTCATTGTTCTTTGCAATCACCATTGTCCCGCTTGTACCCTTGTCAAGTCTGTGAACAATCCCGTGTCTCTCTTCGCCACTAATGGTAGAGAGGCGGATACCTTTATGTTTAAGCCAATCAACAAGTGTCGCTTCTTTTACACTTGGGGCTGGATGGACAGTGACTCCGCTTGGCTTATTGATAACTAAAACATCTTCATCTTCATAAAGTATTTCAACATCAAAATCAACTTTAAGCGCTGGTTCGCTTTTGGCATGTGGAAACTCTACTCTTATCTTCTGTTCTGGCTTGAGTTTAACACCTGGTCGTGTTACTCGCTTCTCATCTATAAAAACACAATCTTGTTTAATCAACTGAGCAATTTGTGATCGCGTTTGTCCTATTTTCTCTGCTAAAAATACATCTAGTCTTTCTGCTTCATCGCAGGTATAATTTTCTACATTGCTCATATATGTTCCTATTGTGATACAATTTTATAAATTTTTTGGGAGTTATAAATTTGTGGAGATTTGATAAAAGCATTTTAGCACAATTTGACTTCTTTTCCATTATCCTAATCATACCCTTAGTAATAACTTCTAATTGGCTCATTGGAGAAGTTGTTCCTGCGCTTGCCCAAAAACAAAGCACCTATGTAGGCATCGCTTTTCTTACTTTTATCTTTGTATTTTTACTCCCTATTCGCAGAATGAGCTGGCTGATTCCTCTTATCTACTGGGCAAATGTCGCACTCTTGTTAGCTGTAGAGTTCTTTGGACACTCTCGTCTAGGAGCACAAAGATGGATAGACATCCCTTTTATCAATGCAACCGTACAACCATCTGAATTTGTAAAACCTGCGTTAATCCTTATGTTGGCATACCTTATACATAAAAATCCGCCTCCACAAAATGGCTATGGAGTAAAAGATTTTTTTAAACTTAGCTTTTATATTCTGCTCCCATTTGTTTTAATCGCAAAAGAACCTGACTTAGGAACTGCGCTTGTATTGCTTCTTATTGGATATGGTGTTCTCTTTTTTATAGGAGTCTATTGGAAAATTTGGGCGACTATTTTAACTGCGATTTTACTGCTTTCACCTATTGGCTATAAATTTTTACTGCATGATTATCAAAAGACAAGAATCTTAGACTTTTTAAGTGAAAAGCCTTCCTACCATGTACAACAGTCCATCATCGCTATCGGTTCAGGTGGACTAACAGGCAATACAAAAGAGGAAGCCACACAGACACAGATGCGATTTTTGCCTATTGCTACAAGTGATTTTATCTTTGCATTTTTAGTTGAGAGAACTGGCTTTTTAGGAGCTTTAGCAATTATACTTATCTATGTCATCTTGATTTTGCATCTTTTTAGTTTGAGTATCTTTAACAAAGATTACTATATAAAAGTGATTACCGTAGCCATCTCATTTATGATTTTTATCTATACAGGGGTTAATATCTCGATGACAATCGGTTATGCACCAGTTGTAGGAGTGCCTTTGCCAATGTTTAGTTATGGGGGAAGTAGTTTTATCAACTTCATCATCCTCTTTGCAATTATGCAAAACCTCATAGCCTTTAGATATAAAGATATGTATGATGTACGAGGAACGAAAAGTTTCTTATAAACGATTGCTATAAAGATAGATTTTATTTGTAGTGATTGTTATTGCTTAAAAGAGTATTTGAAGGATTGTGAAAAAAAGGAGTGGCGCGGTGGATGGGGCTCGAACCCACGACCCCCTGCGTGACAGGCAGGTATTCTAACCAACTGAACTACCACCGCACCTATGTAGTATTTTAAAGATACTTAACTTTTTGAACTTTTTTTGATTTAGTTGTGCTAAAGATTTCAGCGAAGCGTACATGAGTACGTGAGCTTAAATTTTGAGTGCAAATAAACAAAAATGGTGGGCATTACTGGACTCGAACCAGTGACATCTACCTTGTAAGGGTAGCGCTCTACCAACTGAGCTAAACGCCCTAAATTAAAAATTATCAATTTAGAAACAAATCTAAACACCAAGACAATGTGGCGACCCCTAAAGGATTTGAACCTCTGTCCCTACCATGAAGTGATAGTGTCCTTGGCCACTAGACGAAAGGGTCACTTTCTTTCATAAACAAAAGGTTTATTCAACAGTTGTATTTTAAAGACACAAAACTTTTTCTATCGTTTTTTGATTTAGTTGTGCTAAAGATTTTAGCGAAGCGTACTTTTGTACGTGAGCTTAAATTTTGAGTGCAAATAAACAAAAATGGTGGGCATTACTGGACTCGAACCAGTGACATCTACCTTGTAAGGGTAGCGCTCTACCAA
>PETN01000004.1 GCA_002781365.1 Sulfurimonas sp. CG01_land_8_20_14_3_00_36_23 | reverse complement strand
TGGTTGCATAATATTTCTCACTCTTTTTTTAGTTCTTTTATTTTATCTAATTGGCTCTGAAATTTTGTTGTTTAATCAGAGGGTTCAATTGGTTTGTCCAACCCTTTGGAACTTCATTATCAAAGAGTGTATGCGCATTTACCTGAATAAACTCTGCACCCGAAGCCTCTCCTACGAAACCAATTTGCACCGTAAACGAGTCAAGCTCCGTAGATGTACTTTGATGCAAACCCATTGCCCCATAAAGCCACCCTGCATAAGGTCTGTCATTAGGAACAAGTTCATTAGAACTTATATCTTCTGGAGTATAAATCTGCTGTGCAATTGCAAAAGAGATAAAGTGTGCCTGTTTTCTATCTTCAACAAGAGGGATATTCACCCATTGCGAATTTTCTTCTGGTATATAGTAAATAGAAGAGAGTTTCCATCCTGCGGAGTACTGACTATCTGTATGCGAAACAATATCATTCTCAAAAGAGAAGTTCACCCTCTCACTCTGCCACTCTGTTTGCGCATCACGAAGTGGTTTTTCTTCTGCAAATGCACAGAGAGGAGCCATCATAAAAAACACAAAGAAAACAGCATGTGGAATAGTCACCCCTTCTCCTTTGGTTTTTCATAAAGCTCTCAAGTTTTGATGCTATAGTTTAATATCTTTTCTAATAATCGGGAGTATTTTAACACAGATTGAGGGGCTTTTTACATTGGGGAGATTTATATGCACAAGAGAGAGAACAGCAAAAGAAGTGTTTCTCTCGTTCGAGTGGATAAATCCACATGCTAAATTTAGGTTCTAAAGAGTTCTAACTTCTGTGTGAGATCTACAGTAAGCGTATTGAGATGTTCTGCCGCACTTGCAATCTCTTCTACATTTCTTGCATTTGTAGTTGAGAGAGTATTTATCTCATTTATTCTCTGTACAATATTTTGCACATGCTGACCTGTTACTTCAAAATCTCTTACAGTTTGGTCACTTGCCTTGGTCGCTTTATTTACAATATTTGCCGTGATATTGATTTTATTCTCAACGTGTGTCGAAGCTTCGGCTAAGAGATTCATATCATGTGAGTTGCTATTCATCTGCTCACTTGCCGAAGAGGTCGCTTGAACGATAAGGTTTATGGTTGTATTGATTTCAACTAAACTTTTTTGCGTTCGCTCTGCGAGTTTTCTTACTTCATCGGCAACTACAGCAAACCCTCGTCCATGTTCACCAGCGCGTGCTGCTTCAATTGCAGCGTTGAGTGCAAGGAGATTCGTCTGGTCTGCAATATCTGAAATTACAGCAAGAACACCTTTGACTTGTTCAGCATCTTTTGAGAGGGCATCGATGCTTGCGGCAAGTTCCGTCTCCTGCTCTGCGCTCTCTTGAACTTTTCGTGTGAGGTCTATAATATTGACTCTTACTTCATTGAGGATATTGTTTGCTTCTGTAATCTCATCTTTACTCGTAATTGCAACTTGTATAGAGGAGGTGATTTCATCCATAATTTTCGCAGTTGTGTCGGTAGTTTCTTGAACAATCGCAACTGACTTTTCAACATTTTCCCCCACTTGCAAAGTTGTAACGGAGAGTTCATTAGAGATGGAAGAGTTTTCTAAGCTCACTGATTTCACAGACTTAATACTTACATGTACTTTTTCAATAAACTTATTCACATAGTGAGCAATTTGCTTAATCTCATCATTACTCTTTGTAGTGATTCGTTTTGTCAAATCCCCTTCACCTTCCGCCAAATCTGAAGCAACTTTTAAAATATCATTAATTGGCGTAATAATCGTTCTCTTAGTAATAAAAGTAACACCAAACATAAGGAGAACAGCACTTATGGTTGAGAGAAGAAGCATTTTGTATATTGAAGCAACAACTTCATTCGATGTCACTTCTCTCATCTGAGTAATTTTTGTCTCGATGTTATCAATATATTCACCCGTTCCGATAATCCATCCCCATGGTTGGAACAGTTCAACATAAGAGATTTTTGGCTGTGGCTCTTCATGCCCAGGTTTTTCCCAATGGTACTTCACTATTCCTGCACCTTTTTCGGTCGTTATTTTTACCATCTCATTAAAAAGGTAGACACCTTTAGGGTCTTTTGATTTAGATAAATCTTGACCATTGAGTGCAGGTTTGATTGGATGCATTATCATTTTTGGGGTTGCGTCGTTTATCCAAAAATATCCACTCTCTCCAAATCGCATCTCTGAAATTGTTCTAAGTGCTTCTTGTTGTATTTTTTCTGTTACATCCGAAACATAGGCTCCTGTTCCAATGACCCAATTAAAAGGCTTAAAGATTTTCACATAAGAGACTTTTGGTTGGGGCTTATCATAGCCTGGCTTTACCCAACTATAGTTTACAATCCCCTCTCCTTGTGTTTTTACCACTTTAACCATCTCATTAAACAGATAGACTCCATTTGGATCTTTAAAGCCGGATAAATCTTTTTCATCGAGTGCTGGTTTAATAGGGTGCATAATCATTTTTGGCGAGGTGTCATTTATCCAGAAGTAACCATCTTCACTATATCTTACAGAACTTACAAGAGTTTTTATACGAGTTCTTAACTCCTCTTTTGAGAGTTTATTTTTGTTACTCTCATACTCTTTTGTAAGAATGCTAAAGAGAAAATCTGTCTGAAGTTTCAGATCATCTTTGACTTCTGTTCTGATTTTTTCTTCTGAAGTTCTTTGATAAAAAGAATCGAACCCTCTGATTAAACAACAAAATTTCAGAGCCAATTAGATAAAATAAAAGAACTAAAAAAAGAGTGAGAAATATTATGCAACCAAGTTTTTTCGAT
>PETN01000093.1 GCA_002781365.1 Sulfurimonas sp. CG01_land_8_20_14_3_00_36_23 | reverse complement strand
GCCATTGGCTAGCATTTTTATGATACAATTTTAAGAGAAATTAGGTGTTGACACAGAATTTATTACACTCCCATTTTAGTTCAACCTTTTTTATAGAGTCAGAATCTTCCAGATACTTAGGTATTATCTCCTAAATTCTTCTGAACCTTTAAAAATTCATCAAGGTTCTCAAAAAATATATCTACAAGCCTTGGGTCAAAATGTTTTCCTCTCTCTTCTCTAAAGAGTTCAAGTATATCTTCAAGAACCCAAGCTTTTTTATAGACTCTATCATGCCCAAGTGCATCAAAGACATCTGCAATCGCTGTAATACGACCAAATATATTTATCTCTTCGCCTTTAAGCCCCGTTGGGTAACCACTTCCATCCCACTTTTCATGATGTGAATGCGCCACAACTGCGGATGCCTGCAAAATATCTTTTTTAGAGTGTTTTAACATCTCATATCCAAGTTGGGCATGTGTCTTCATAATCTCAAACTCTTCAACAGTAAGCTTGCCAGGTTTGTTGAGTACATTATCTGGAATACCTACTTTTCCGATGTCATGCATAGGAGAAGCCTCTCTTAAAAGATTTGCAACCTCTTCATCAAGTCCATAATGTTTCGCTAAAAGATAGGAGTACTCCGCAACTCTTTTTACATGCAAGCCTGTCTCTTTAGACCTTGTTTCACCGATGGCACCCATAGTAAAGACAACCTCTTTTTGTGTGTTGATTATCTCCTCATTGAGTTCTATAACTTCTGTAATATCATGCATTGCATAAAGGTGTTCAACTACTTGTGCATTTAAATCTAAGATTGGATAGATGAGTGTATTTGTTATGTATCTTTTATTCTCTTTTGTCATGTTGTTTAAGACAATATTGACCGTTTTTTTATTTGCTAAATCATCATCAATCTTTTTCATTTTATCAGCTTCATGGTAGATCTCTTTTCGAAGCATTGTTACCTTGTTTCCTACTAACTCATCCAAGCTGTATCCACTTATCTCGCAAAGCTTTTCATTGGCAAAAGTAATTCTCTTATCTACATCTGTTTTAAAAATTGCAAGTGTTAAATCAATAGTATTTTCATACTGTTTTACATAGTGAATCTTATCTTGTAAACTTCTGTTTGCCTCACCAAGCTCGCTTTTTAAAAGATTTTTATACTCCTCTAACTCTGTCACATCTCTATGAATAGCGATATACTCTATAAGCTTTCCATGCTTATTGAAAAAGGGGGCAATCTCTGAGAGAACATAGTAGGAGTTCCCATTTTTTGCTCTGTTTTTTATAATCCCTTTCCAGATTTTTCCACTCTGTATAGTGCTCCACATATCAACGTAGACTTCACTCTTTTGTTCAGGATGTCTCACAAGCTTATGTGAGTTACCCACAAGTTCAGCACTTGTAAATCCAGAAACTTTTTCAAAATTTTTATTGACATAGGTAATCGTACCACTCGCATCCGATGCAGAGATTAAGGAAGCTTCCTCAACGGAGTTTCTAAACTGCTTGAGATATAAAATATTTTCATCCAACTCTTCACTGGTTCGAGCGAGCAGATTTGTGAGTGCTTTAAAAAAGACAGCTCTTTCGTCTTTGTAGGCTGGAAGATTAAAAAAGCGCAGAGGTTCATTTATCTCACCTTCTCTGAGAGAGACATAGGTTGTAGTGAGGTTGAGCAGAGTATTAGAAGAACTTTTAGTATCGTGATAAAACTCACCATAAGTTATAAAACCAGCTGTAGTAGCAATGTTGTTTATATTTAAAAGTTCATTATTTAAGAAAGTGCCTAGAACTCTTCTTCGAGAGGCACAAGAGTAGATATAGATAGCCTCTTTTTTATGTTTAAACTCTTGGATGAGCATCTCTGTGTTTAAGTTTTCAATATGTTCTAAATTTGCATATCCAAACTTTACTGCTGCACCCTGCGGAACATTTCCTGCAACAATAATAGAACCATCATCTTCATAGGAGACAATAGCTCTTGCAACATCTACACTGTTGTGTTTAAAAATAATTGGAAATTCCATTCCATGAACTAAAAGATTGTCGCACACCTCATCACCAAGATAATGGCGATAGACTTCTATTGCCGTCTTATTGTCAATCTCATAGACACGATTTCCATCGGACTTAGTCACAACCATACTTCTGCCAATCGTTTCCCAGTTAAAGAGACATTTTGTCTTTACTACTAACTTTTTGGATTCAATGCCCGCAACAACAACATCACATCCATCGGCACTATTTGTGAAAACTTCACATGCTTCAAACTTATAATCATCTCCTGAATTTCCACCAGCGATTACAAGCTCTGGAAACTCTTTTGTTAAAGTCTCTAAAAAAAGAGAACCATTAAATGTAAACGTATTTGCAAAAATGATGAGGAGTTTTGTATCTTGCGTGATTATGTTTTTCTTTAAATCATTGAGGATTTCATCTATGGCTTGATTTGTGTAGCCTACCGAGGTGGTATTGGATGCGTCAAAAATAGAGAAAGAGATTTGTAGAGTGTCATCAGTATAACTTCCATCAGAGATAACTCCAGCAGTCGATGTTCCAATGAGAGTGGAGTGAGGGAGCAAAGAAGACAACGCATCTCGTACTCTTCGTACTAACGCAAGGTCTTGATTTGAGTAAAAAAGTTGTATCAAGACCTTATCAGAGGATGGTATATTGTTGTTTTGAACAAACTCCTTTAATGTAGTCTCATCGATATAATCACAATTGAACCCTCTGAACAAGTCCATTTACAGAACTTTGTTTGAAAAGTTAGTAGTTTTTAATATTTGACTTTTTCTTTTTAGCA
>PETN01000073.1 GCA_002781365.1 Sulfurimonas sp. CG01_land_8_20_14_3_00_36_23 | reverse complement strand
TTTGTATATTTTTCAGTGAAATTATGTCAAAATATACGAAGTGATTGAAGGATAAGAGGTGGGTTTACACAGTTTATTTTACGGTCTCTCATTATGATGAGTTTATCCTCTCTCTCTAAACTACACTACGCAAACTATGCACATATAGTTGTTGTTTCGCTTGGACTAGCAATCTCAGCAATCTTCTTTGAGTTTCATATCGTAACATTTCTATTTAATTTTCTTAACATAACAATTGCTATTTATGCTTACAGACAAATTCATATCACCAGAGAGAGTATAGCCAAGTCCTCTAACATCATCAGAGAGGCAAAAAATGGCAACTTTGAAAATCGTCAGCATCACATAGCTGGTGGGGGTGAACTCACAGACTTAGCTTGGAATATCAATGATTTGTTTGATCAGATGGAGAGTTTGATTCGTGAAATAAACACTTCTATAGAGTATGCAAGTAAAAATAAATATTTCAGAAGAATCAACTCGACAGGACTCAACAGCTCTTTTGTAAAAACAGGGGAGTTAATCAACCGAAGTATTGACGCGATGCATGAAGAGTATAAACATCAAGAAAGAGCGCATTTTCTACTAGAGTTGTCTTCAACTGGAAAAGGTTTTGTGTCCAACTTCTCTATCATCCAATCTCAAATCAGTGAGACAAACACCACCCTTACTGATTTGGCAACGCAAGCACAAGAGAGTGCAGAACTCTCAAATGAAAATAACCTTGTGATTGAGCAATTGAGCCAGAACTTTGAAACACTTTCCCAAATCATTACTCAAAATGATGAATCTGTTGCGGCAGTATCTATGCGAACGCAAGAGATTACTTCTGTGACAAGTCTGATCAAGGATATCGCCGACCAAACCAATCTACTCGCGCTCAATGCTGCCATCGAAGCGGCACGTGCGGGTGAGCATGGAAGAGGTTTTGCTGTTGTTGCCGATGAAGTAAGAAAACTTGCAGAGAGAACACAAAAAGCGACCAATGAGATATCTATCTCTATCTCAACACTTCAGCAAGAAGCAACTGGCATGTTTGAAAACTCCAAAGAGCTCAATCATATTTCGCATGAGTCAACAAAAAGTGTAACAACACTCTATGATGCCTTGCAAATATTTAACGAAACTTCTGCATCTGTGCTCCACTCAAGTACGTACATGAAGAACAAGAACTTTGTTATTCTTGCGAAGATTGACCATATTCTCTTTAAAGCTGATGCTTTACACCATGTAGAGATAAACTCAAGTAAACAAGTAAGTGACCACCACAATTGTCGATTTGGAAAATGGTATGATGGTGAAGGACGTGAATACTTTCAACACTCAAAAAGTTTCATAGATGCACAAGTACCACATAAAAAAGTACATGATTGTGTTATAGATACTTTTAAAATTTTAGAAGATGGAACCCCATTAAAGAGCAAAGAGAGCATTCAATCAAACTTTGTTGAGATGGAAAATGCTTCAGATGAGTTGTTTGTCCTCATGGATAAAATGCTTGATGAAGAGCAGGCATACCAAGCCAAAGCGTAAGAGGCTTGTACCTACACTTTAAGAGTGATGTTGCATCCAACAAACTCAAAATCGAGTGCGTCGGAGTGCTCTTTATAAAGTAGAGGACTATCTAAATCCAGATACTTTAGTACATCTCCATACGCCATTGCAAGATGAAGGGCAGCATTTATAGAGTGCGGTCCTTCAAGCATGGAACCAAGCATACACGCTACCCCTTTTTCTCTGCAATACTCCAAAATCTCTACCGCTTTTGTAACTCCACCGCATTTCATAAGTTTTATGTTTATCATATCTGCGCTTTGCGTCTCTATCACCTTTTTGGCATCCTCAAAACTAAAGAGTGCTTCATCTGCCAAGATAGGAACCCCAGAGTACTCTGTAAGCGTTTTTAGCCCCTCTAAATCCTCTGCTTTTACAGGCTGTTCAATCAACTCTAGTTTACAGTTTTTCGTCTCATCTATAAAGTGCTTACAACTCTGCACACTCCAAGATTGGTTTGCATCAATGATGACTTTAGCACCCCGAGGGCATTTGTCACTTCGTTCGGGCACATGTGGAAATGCTTTGGCAATCCTTTGTGTTACCTCGATAGCATGCCCAATATCTGCGCCGAGTTTCACTTTTAAAATACTCAAGCCATTTCCACATGCCAACACTGCCTCTTCAAACATGGCATCTGGAGTGTTTAAACTGATAGTGACATCTGTCTGCAGAGTCGTTGCCTCTTTTGCACCAAGATATTGATAGAGTGGAAGATTTTTTTCTTGAGCCAAAAGTGAGACAAAAGCCATATCCAGTGCTGCTTTTGCACTACTCCCCATCTTCTCACATTGAGCATGTAATATTTTGAGGGCATCTTTTGGCATGTGGAAATAAAACGTACTCTTATACTGCGCGATAGCTTCGGTAATGGTTTCTAAATCCTCACCCGTTATCGCCTTCGTTGCTGGTGCTTCACCGATTGCCACAAAACCATTATCACAAGCTACATGCACACGCACAAATTCCACATGCCACGCTGTTCTTAGTGCTGTTACAAAAGGAGTTTTGAGTTCTATATACTCTATCTCTGTCTCTATTTTTACGATTTTCATTGCACAAATCCTACTAAAATATTTCCAACAAGCAGTCCGCCAAAAGTACCTATGAGATACCCCATAATTGCCATGAGAACACCAACGCTCACAAGAGATTTGTTATAACTTGCGGCAAGGATTGGAGCAGAAGCGATGCCTCCAATGTTTGCCAAAGAGGCAACTGCGATAGAGAAGAGGTCAAGCTTAAAGAGTTTTGCTCCAAGAACCATAAGGAGTGCATGTATAAGCAAAATCATAAAGCCTGCAAAAATTGAAACGCCAATTTCGCTAAAACTCTCAAAGAGTGCTTTTGAACCGATAAGTGCGATGAGAATATAGAGCATTGTCGTTGCCACTTCGCTTGAACCGTTTACTTTTTTTAGTTTTGTAAAAGAGCCTAAAAGACCAAAAAGAGTGGCGAGCAGAACTATAGTCGTTGTTTTGTTGAGTATTTCCACATGCCAAGCTAACCATTGAGAAACAAAAGAGACTATCAAAGCAAGCGAGATTAAGAGCCAATATTTTTTTGCTCCTAGAGTGCACGCACACCCTATCTCTGAGAAGAGCGCCTCACTCTCTTTGGCTCCTGTAAATCTATTGAACAGTGGGGCGAAGGGAACTAAAAAGAGCAGGAACATCACCCAAAAAGTATAATTTACACTGTCAACTATAAGTACATTTGCATAGAGCTCTGCACTCACTCCAAGTGCGGAACCCACAGCGATCATATTTGCAGTTCCACCCATCCAGCTCCCCGCCAATGCTCCAAAGGCTAAAGCAGTATCGTGGTTGAAATGAAAAAGTAATGAGACAAGAATAAATCCACATGCCAAACTGATAACAGCTAAAAGATAAGCAAGAAGAAGCGATTTTCCAAGTTTAAAGAAGTGAGAAAAATCAACTTGAAGGAGCATCAAAAAGAGCATTGCAGGGAGTAGATTTGTTTTTGCAAGCGAATACGCAGCATCTATCTGCTCATTTTTTTCAAAAACTCCAAGGGTTGCAAGCAACATACTAAAAGCGTAGATGAGTACAACAGGCGGGAGAAACTTAAAGATTTTCAGTTGAGACTTTTTCTCTACAAGATGAAAAAAAGTTGCTAAAAAAGCGATAACGAGGAGATATACGAGTGCCGAACTAATCACAAGGCGCTACTTTAAACCCCTTGATATTTGCGCGTAAATCTTTCATAAACTTACTTCCTGGGTCTTTTTTCTCTGTTCGATAACTTTTATCTACTTCCAACCAAAGCGGACTCTTCTCAAAGCATGGATACTCTGAGTGCGCGGCAACATATTCTAGAGAATCAAACTCTTTTTTGAGATAGTTTATAAGCCAGATATTGGAGATGAGTTGTTCTACTGTGAGGTTCTCTTTATGGTTCTCTCCACCCACATTCTCTATGCCTATGGAGCTGTAGTTGAGTCCGATAACATGTCTTGCCATGAAATCCAGTGGCATAAGCTGATGAATCGTTCCATCTCTCTCAACCATAAAGTGCGCCGAGACATTGACAATACCAGCTTTGACTATGTCGGGTCTGTCTGTAAGAAGAATGGCTGATTTAAAACGAGAGAGAGAGGTTTTAAAATCATCTATGCCCGTATAGTGAATGAAGATGATTTTAGGTGTGATACTTATGTCTTGAACATCGAGCTTATAGTGCTCTTTAATGTAGGACTTGGTTAATTCAATCCTAATTTTTCCAAAATCTATAGGAGTCTGTTCTATTTTTTGAGCAACCAGAAGTGCAGTAGCGCACAAAAAGAGGAGAATAAATTTCAGCATAACAGCAACCTGTTTTTTAGATGTAGTGTAACATAACTCTTGCTTTGCTCTCCTAATATTTAGTCTCTTTTAATCACAAAATGATTATACTTCTTGCCATGGATATTCATCAAATAGAGAAACAGGCATTATTATCAGAACCATTTTCTCCTGATGCTCTTAAGCTCGCGCGTGCTCTTTATCATACTTATATCAATAATGATGAAGAGACCTCTATGGAGATTAAACTTCATACGATTATCTCTTTGCTTGGGCTTCAATCATCAAAAAAAGCTATAGAATATATAAAAGAACTTTTAGATGAGTTAAATGAGCCTTTGGCGGTTAAAAATTTTAAATTTTACTCAGATATCTATGAGTTAAGATTTATAACTTTTTGTAAATACACTCTCTTAGAGGAGACTCTAGAGATAGAGCTCAGCGAAGAGTATCTTTTAGCAGAGAGTCACTATATGGTAGACTCATTTCTTTCAAATTAGGATTTATTTTGGCAAAACAATACATTATTTTAGATACAGAAACAACTGGAACGGGGGAGAATGACCGTGTGATTCAACTCGGATACATCGTCTTAGGTGCAAAAGAGGTAGAAGTACATAACGAGCTCTGCGCTTCAAATATTCCAATCAGTTTTGGTGCGATGGAGGTGCATGGAATCACACCTGAGATGTTGGCGGGCAAACCTACATGTCAAGAGACCACTGCCTATAAAAGACTTCTGCAACTCAACACGCATGACAACTATATCATCATTCACAATGCTCCTTTTGATTTGGGAATGCTTGAGAAAGAGGGTTTTAAAACGCAAATGAAAGTGATAGACACGCTCAGAGTTGCAAAACATGTACTCCCTGATGAAGATGCACATAGACTTCAATATTTTCGTTATAAAATGGAGCTCTACAAAGAGGAGCAAAAAGAGGCGGATGCCCTTGGTATAGTCGTAAAAGCGCACGATGCCATAGGTGATGTTCTGATTTTAAAACTCCTTCTTACCAAACTAAGAGAAGCGGTTCAAGCTGCATTTCCACATGCCAATCCAGTTGAGAAGATGGTTGATTTAACAAACACTCCGATTCTCATCAAAACATTTAGATTTGGGAAGTATAAAGATAAATCTCTAGAAGAAGTAGCGCGTGCGGATGCGGGTTACTTAAGATGGATGCTTACAAGTATGGAAAATCTTGATGAAGATATGCGCTACTCCATCAACACAGCTTTAGCTAACTAAAGACTACAAACAGAAGAAGTGCGATAAACCCACTTAAGAGTGCATAGGGAAGCTGGGTTTTTACATGCTCAACAATCTCACAATCAGCCGCCATAGAAGAGATAATCGTTGTGTCTGAGATAGGCGAGCAGTGATCGCCAAAGACACCACCACTGATAACCGCACCGATACATAGAGCCACATTCGCATCCATTCCTACAGCCATAGGAACAGCGACGGGAATCATAATACTAAACGTTCCCCAGCTTGTCCCCGTAGCAAAAGCCATCAATGAACTTAGCAAAAAGATGACTGCCGCCAAAAAATAAACATTCAAGCTCTCACTCGCTAAAGATGCCAAATACAACCCTGTTTTAAGCTCTATCGTAAGCTTTCCAATAGCAAAGGCTAAAAGAAGTATCAAAGCGATTGGAATGAATTTCTTAGCTCCATGAAAGGCTGTTATACTCCATGTGGAAAGGGACATATTTTTGGTTCCTACAAAATAGAGAAGCGTAAAAAAAAGTGTGCAGGACATCGTGTAAAAGATAGCGCTTGAGCCACTCCCCTTTAAAATATCTCCATCTCCACTCAGATAGAGAAAAACAAAGACTAAAAGAACCATCAAAACTATAGGTAAAACCATATAATACATACTAACACTTTTAACTCTATTACCACTCTTTACTTCTTGTGTCGTTAGTGTTGCACGCTTCATCGCACCAATATCTAGATTAAACCATATAGAGATAAAAGTAACAACTAAAGCACTCATCGCATAAAAGTTATAAGCTATGGACTCTATGAGAATCTCTATGCTATTGCCACTTATCATTCCAAGTGAAATCTGTGTAGAGATAAGCCCAAGAAGAAGTGCGCCCCAAGCATTCAGCACTATTAAAGAGCTTATCGGCGCAGAGGTAGAGTCACATACAAAGGCTAGTTTGGCATGTGGAACTCTGTATTTGTCACATAATGGTTTCCCAACAGCACCAGCGACAAGTGCTGTGATGGTGGATTCGATAAAGATGAGAACCCCGATAAAATAACTGAGCATTAAAGCGGAGCGAGCAGAACTTACCAAGGATTTTTTATAATGCACATACTCTATAAAGCCAGAGATACCACCACTCTTTTCTATCAAAGCCATAATACTTCCGACCATAATAGCAAAGGCTAAGGTTTTAAGTATCCAAGCCTCACTTAAGAGGGAGGCAAAGAGAGAAAAAGTCTCTTCTAAGGAAGCAAAAAAAGAGAAGCCATTTAAGATAAACGCACCTAAAACAACTCCGCTAAAAAGTGATACAAGAACGTTTTTTGTGTAGAGTGCGAGAATGATAGCTAAAAGTGAAGGGAGGAGAGAGAGAGGAGAGAGTTCTATAGTTAAAACTCTATCGCGAGAAGAATTAAACCTAATCTTCCAAATTTTTCTTTATAAACATCACACTCTTTCTCTTCTATCTCTTTAAACCCAAGTTTTTTGTAGTAGAGAATCGTCTCAAGTGAACCTATTTCAACTATCGCTTGTGCGATTCTATACCCTTTTAATCTTGCAGTTAAGAGGCTCTTTTGCATCAAAGCTTTTAAGACACCCATATCTCTATAATTATCCACTTCTTCCATAAAATCAAACATAAGGGTTCTTGTATTGAGATTAAAATCACAAACATTTAAAACTTCTAACTCTGCTATTGTATTTTCACTATAACCTATCTCTTCTAAAGCATCTAAAAATGATTGTTTTGTAGAGATTCTTGGCTCATAAGTACAAAGTGTGCCCACGCAGATAGCATCTACTTCTGCAACTAAAAAATTAGTATAGTGGCAACGACTTTTGATAGTTGTTTGTGTGAGTTTTTCTAAATTTTGTAATATTGTTGCATTGTCATTTGTTAAAAAAATCAAGTCAAAGATACCAAATCTTTTTCCTGCTCTTGAACTTTGCAATATCATTTCAGCTAAAAAAGGTGCATCTGCAACTTCAGCTTTTCTTATTTTAATACTCATAACCTATTCCAAAAAAATTAAATAAACATTTCGAAGTAATAGTACCATACTTTATGATAAAAAGTTTCTTAATTAGAATAATATTTCAAATTTCATAATTGTAGATGGATAGGTGAATTATTGAGTAGTACACAAAGTCCGTAACTCAGCATTGATAGTTGTGAAATAGTTTAGTGATTTTGTATGCCATCGCTCATAATAAACGATATTTTCTTTACATGAGATGTGTGAAGCTGTGTCGTACTGTCTAAGGTTCTCTATCTGTTTGAGTGCTTCGCATGGTTGATTCAAAGAAATTGCTTTTTCACTCTCTATCATAAAATAATTGACAGAAGTTATATCATTGAGGCATGTGGCAAGTGAACTATTATTATCTCTTGCTTGAAAAAGTTTATCTTTTAAGATAAGAAGTGAGAGCTCTAAGGAAATCTCATCTTGAATCTCTCTATTGTTTTGTGAAGGTGTTTCATAGACTACTTTTGCAAAAGCAACCTCTTTGGAGTTTTTAACAAACGCTAAAGAGCTCTCTTGCAATGCGAGTAAAATCTTATACTCTCGATTTAAGAGTAACTTTTCTAGCTCTTTTTTGATTATTGCATTATACTTTTGTAAATTTTGAGCTTCTCTTCTCATAGATTTTGCATAACTGTTTTTTAGAGCAGTTGTTGGATTTATGTCAAGCGCAAAACCCTCTTCTTTAAGACGTTCCAGCTCCATAACAGCTTGTTTTAGCTCTGGAGAAGAGGTGTCAAAACAGTCTATTTTTAGGAGCTCTTGATATCCTTCATGCTCTTTGTATATTGTGTCGGTAAAAGAGGAAAAGATAAGGGGATATTGTGAGTTCGCCCATAAGAAGAGAGGCAAAAGAAGAGTGAAGAGTTTCAAAACAGTCTTAATTCTCTTCTTCTTTACTCATCTCATCTTTTGCATCAATTCCAAGCAGAGAGAGACCTGTTTTGAGTGAAAGGGCAACTACCATAAAAAGTTTCAGTAGTTTTGCCTCATCTTCATTACCGATAATTCTACAATCGTAATAAAATCTATGCAGAGATGCGGCAAGTGCTTTAAGATAATCGGGAAGCTTTTGAACCTGACGAGAGCTAAAAGCATCATCTATGATTTCAGGTAATAAAAGTGCATCAAAAAGGAGGCTATCCGCATTTTCATCAAGCCCTTTAAGAGATGCTTCTAAAATCTCTTCTCGGCTTAAATCACTTTTTTTGAGAATCGTGTTGATTCTGGCATGTGCATACTGAATGTAAAAAATAGGGTTTGAGCTATCTTGCTTTTTAAACTCAGCCAAGTCAAACTCTAAAGCTGTATCACTCTTTTTAGAGGCAAAGATAAAACGAAGCGCATCAGAACCTATCTCTTCTACGATGTCACTCATAAGAATAACATTCCCTGCACGCTTACTCATCTTGTATGGCTCGCCATCTTTAAGTAGAGAAACCATTTGAGAGAGTAAAACTTCAAGTTTATTTGAGTCATACCCTAAAAACTCTACGGCAGCTTTCACACGAGGAATATAGCCATGATGGTCTGCACCCCAAATGTTTATATAGTGCTCATATCCACGCTCAAACTTTTGGTTATGGTAGACAATATCTCCAGCGAGATAGGTTGGACGCTTATCTTCACGGACGACAACTCTATCTTTCTCATCGCCTTTGCTCTCAGATGCAATCCACATCTTCTCATCTTTTTCATAAACACCCGCACCCATTTTGCCAAGAACTCTATCCCAATCATCATAGAGTGTTGATTCATAAACGAATGTGTCAAAAAAGATATTCAAATCACCCAAATCTTTTACAATGATTTGCATTACCTTGTCTTTTGCCCAGAGCGCGAGCTCTTTTTGACGAGACTCGTCACTTAAAATCTCTTTGCCAAATTTTTCGACTGCACCACTTACCAGTTCAGCTAAATACTCACCCCTATAGTAACTCTCAGGATATGCAACATCTTCACCAAGAAGCGTTGCACGACCCTCCAGTTGAATAGAGAGACCAAGTAAATCTATCTGATTACCGGCATCGTTTACATAATACTCTGCTGTTATGTCATAGCCCAGATGTCTTGCAAGTCTAAGAAGTGTATCTCCATAAACTGCACCGCGAGCATGACCAATATGAAGTGGCCCAGTTGGGTTTGCACTTACAAATTCTAAAAGAATTTTTTCATTTTTTTCTTGTTTTCCAAATTCAGACTGATTATCCAATGCCCAAGCGCTATACTCACTTAAAAAGTTTTCACTGAGGCGAAAGTTGAGATACCCTTTTACAGATTCAACACTAGAAAAGACATCATTGTTCTCAAATGAAGCGGCAAGTTCTTCGGAGATAGCTAGAGGAGATTTTTTTAACTCCTTAGCTAGGGAGAAAGCAATCGGAGTAGCAAAGTGACCAAAAGAGCGATCTTTTGGTTTTTCTAAAACAACTTCACGACCAAATTTTTCACGCAAAAGCGCTGATACTCGTTGCTTCAAGGGTTACGCTTGTGTTGTAGTTTTTGGAGTTTCAGCAGGAGTTGCTTCTCCATTTGTTTCTACTTTTTTTGGAACGTCCGCAGATGCAGTTTCAATCTCATCTACCTCTTTCATCTCTTGCTTAAAGTTCTTGATACCTTTACCGAAACCTTTTGCAAGTTCTGGTATTTTTTTAGCTCCAAATAATAAAACTACAATTCCAAATATTATTAATAACTCAGTTCCACCAGGCATTCCCATAACATATATCCTTTTTATTAATTAAGTCGAAAAGTATATCTATAATTTGCTGTAACTACTCTTATCACAACTCTGTTATATTTACATATCTTCCCATTTTTGTACGAATAGATTAATCTCATCATTTGGTACTTTAAGCCGTGCCGCAATAGCAATTATTTTTAATAATTCGGCTGCTTTGTCCAAATCATCATTGACGATTAAATAGTCATATTCTGACACTCTTTGAATCTCTCTTTTTGCATTTGCAATACGCATATTGATTACTTTTTGTGAATCTGTTGAACGATTTAGAAGTCTCTTATGTAGTTCTGAGAGTGTTGGGGGAGTTATAAAGACAGAAGTTGTAATATCACCTAATCTACTATTGATTATAGTATTTCCTTGCACATCAATGTCAAACACGACCAATTTTCCTTCAGCCAAGGCTTCTCTCACAGGCTTTAATGATGTTCCATAATGGTGCCCATGTACCAATGCATACTCTAAAAAAAGGTCTTCTTGAATGTCTTGTTGAAACTCTTCTTCACTTACAAAAAAATAATCAACGCCTTCTTTTTCACCTTCTCGCATAGAACGCGTTGTTGTAGATATGGAGAAATAACTATCTCCAATTTCACTAAATATCTTGTTTATAAGAGAACTTTTTCCTGCCCCACTTGGACCTGATAAAACTAAAACAGCGCCACTATATCTATTCATTATTTATCACCAAGTGTTATATTTATACTAATTTTCATACCTTTTAGTGATGCAGCAACGTCTTCGTTAGTAAGAGCAGTAAGTAACTTTTTCAAAGCTTCCACCCCTTCATTTTCTTCTGTTGCAGTGCTTAATTCTTTTTGAACTTCTTCAGTTTCATCACTATCTTCAGCGAAATCATCTTCACTTGTGCTTTCATCCTGCACTTCTTCACCAATAGCAAGCTTTAAATCCCTACTTGTTAATCCATCTAAAGCATCCATCTCATTGGATGCAATATTAAAGAGTGTCTCTTCATCTACTTCACTCTCTAAATCTGATTCACTTAACTCTGCTACAGCATTTTGTATCTCTTCTTCAAAGTCAAAATCCTCATCCTCTAGCTCTGATTCTGATATGGAGTTAGGAATCTCTTCTTCTAAATCATCAGTAATTTCATCAAGTTCTAGTTCACTATCATCCAACTCTAAGTTTTCATCTGCATCTTCATATGAGAGAGAATCATTCTCTGCCTCTAGCGCATCATCTTCTATCTCTAAATCTGATAAAGAGCTATCATCAAGCTCTAACTCTTCTAGGGAATCATCTTCTTCAAATGAGTTAGGAATCTCCTCTTCTAAATCATCAGTGATTTCATCAAGTTCTAGTTCACTATCATCTAACTCTAAATTTTCATCTAATACTGTTTGTGTTTCAGCAAGAGGTTTTTCCTCAACTGTTGGTTCTTCTTCATCCATCTCTAACGATGATAAAGATGTGTCATCAAACTCTAACTCTTCTAAACTATCATCACCGACTTCATCTAATTCTAAATCATCCGTAAGCTCATCTAAGTCAAGTTCACTATCATCTAACTCTAAATTTTCATCTGATGCTGTTTTTGTTTCTGCAAGAGGCTCTTCCTCAACTGTTGGCTTCTCTTCATCAAAACTGAAGTCATCTAAACTATCATCAGAAAGTTCTTCCAATAGAGTCTCATCTAGTTCCAAATCATCTTCAACCACACCTAGCTCCAAATCTTCATCTAGTTCTGTTGCCAATAGAGCTTCATCCTCAAGTGCTGGTTCCTCTTCATCAAGCTTTAAGTCATCTAAACTATCATCCATCGAAAGCTCGTCATCAAAATCAGCATCTAACTCGTCATTAAGGTCACTTTCCTCTTCATCTAGAAGATTTTTTACCTCTTCTACTTCATCTTTGTCTAAAATACTTTTATTTAACTCGTTATCTGTCTCATCATCATCCATATCAGCAAAGGAGAATTCATCTAAAGAGAGGTCATCTAACTCCTCAGGCTTAAACTCTGTATCGTCTAGTCCATCATCAAGGGACAACTCATCATCAAGAGACGATATATCAAAATCCTCATCTAAGAGGTCCTCATTAGCTAAATCTAAATCTTCCAAATCACTTATTTGCTCTTCATCATTATCTTCCATTGCTAGAGGTGTAAACTCCTCTTTCTCCTGTGGAGGCAAGTTAGACTCTTTTGCAAAGAGTAAAAAAAGTTCTACTAAATCCGTTGGTAAAAATGGTTTTTTAAATGTCGCTGTAAATGCATCTACTTTTGGTGCATCTTTAGAACATATAAAGAGTGATTTATCATATGCAACTGTCTCTTTGATTTTTGTTAACAAATCCTCTTCATACATCCCATCGTCAATTAATAATAAATCATACGAGCCACTTTGCAGTTCATCAAGATTTTTGACAATTGTCAGCACATCGGAGGTTTTTTGCGCACTCAAAGTTACTAGTTTGTTTACAACTGGATTATCATTTAATAGTAATATATTCACATCTTTTCCTTTGAATCAATCGATGATTTATAGAGATTCTCTTTGGGTACCATTGTATCAAAAAAAAACTAAAAAAGTATTTCCAATGCATTAAATGCTTCTTGCATTTGCCCTTTCAAAATGAGCATAGTAGCGGTTAAAGTAGCGATTAAAACTACAAATGAGACCATGATTTTAATAGGAAATCCTATAACTAAAAGGTTAAATTGTGGCATTGTCTTCATAAGCATACCAAATATAATATCTGCTAGTAAGGACAAAGCCGTAAGAGGAAAGGCAATCATAAAGCCGACCATGAACATATTTGAGGTTGCCTTTATAATATAGCCAAAAAGGTCTTTGCTCATTACAAAACCGCCAAGGGGAATATTACTAAGAGAACTGTCAATAAAAAGTAGAATCCAATGATGTAAATCCATAGCCATCAACACCATTAATCCCATCAATGATAAGAATTGTGAAATAATTGGCATAGATACTCCCGTTTGCGGATCAATTGCACTTGCCATTGAAAAACCCATCATAAAAGATATCTGCCCACCGGCAAAAGTGATTACATTGTACGCAAGAAGAAGAACTATTCCTATGGCTAATCCAAACATAAATTCACTCAAGATTGCTATAAAAATAGTTGGTAAACTAATCTCTATCTGCAGAGGAGGCATAGATGAATAAAATACAATTGTAAAGAAAAAAGCCATTGCAGCTTTAATTGTCATAGGAATATTTTGATGAGAAAAAATTGGAGTTGCTATAAAAAGGGCAGCAAAACGAAAAAAGAGAAGGACAAATCCAACAATATAACTCTCCGTAAAAACTCCTGCCCAATCCATAATCAACCTTCACATAGTTGAAATAGCAGAGGAGAACTCATTTCACCTGCTCTAGTTTTTTATTTTCCAATCTATACACTTTTTTGCAGAGATAAGCCAATGTTTCATCATGCGTCACAAGTAACATTCCCGCATTTTTATTTTCACAATACTCAAAGAGTAACTCCATTACTTCACTTGCTGTCTGCTTATCTAGATTACCAGTTGGCTCGTCTGCAAAAATGATACGAGGTTGCTTGGTTAAAACTCTCGCTATGGAGACTCTTTGTTGTTGTCCACCTGAGAGTTCTGTCACTTTTTGATTGATACAAGCATCAATTTTCAATCTTTGAAGAAGGGTCTCATCAATCTTTTTATTTGACAATATAGAAGCTACTTCAAGATTTTCATACGCACTAAAACCTTTAAAAAGATAGTGTGATTGGAACACAAGACCTAAATCATCTCGTTTAATTTGAGACAATCTTTTTTTTGAGAGCATTTCACTCTCTTCGCCAAAGAGAGAAACCTTTCCACTATCAGATTTTAAGAGTGTGGACAAGATATGAAGAAGTGTTGATTTACCGCTTCCACTCATGCCAATAATGGCTATAGTCTCTTTCTCATCTAATTCGAGAGAAACATCATTAAATAGTTCATACTCAAAAGTATGAGAAATATGTTTTGCGGATAGTAATTTCATATGTGGATTATAGCGAATGTAGTTTTAAAATATCTTCTCATGCATGAAGAGATAAAAATGAGATAAAAAAAAGGCTAAGAGATAGAACTCTTAGCCTTTTTAGAGAGAAGGAAAATTCCTTAACTCATTTGAGCAGCAACTTCTGCTGCAAAGTCACCTACTACTTTCTCAATTCCTTCACCCACTTCAAGGCGAATAAAATCTACGATTTCAGCAGTTCCACCAAGGGCATGAGCTGCTTCTTCAACAGCTTTAGCAACTGTTAATTTGTCATTTAAAACATAATCTTGGTCTAGCAATGCTAGTTCTTTATCTAAAGTTGTATTATCAGCGATAAAACGAGCGAGTGAACCAGGAATAATTTTATCCCAGATTTTTTCAGGTTTACCTTGAGCAGTTAATTCTGCTTTGATAGCAGCTTCAGCTTCAGCCATAACAGCATCAGTTAATTGACTCATAGAGATATATTGAGGTACGTTTTTAAGAGGTTTTTTAAGACGAGCAAGCTCTTCATTCTCTTTTTTGATAACTTCAATTCTACCAATAGTTTCAGATTGAACGAAATCAGCATCAAAATCTTTGTAAGATAATGTTTTTGGTTTCATTGCAGATGCATGCATTGCAACTTGTTTTAGAGTATCTCTCATAGCAAGAGCTGTTTTTGCACTGTCACATTTTGCTTTTACAACAACTGCAATACGGTTGTTTGAGTGAACATAACCGTTAATCGCGATTGTGTCATCTTCAGCTTCAACAGTTCCAAAACGGCGAAGTTCAATTTTCTCACCAATTTTTGCTACTGTTTCAGAAAAGTAAGAACCAAATTCAGTTCCCATAACACCAGCTACATCACTTGGATTAGTATTGTAAACCTCTTCAGTAGTTTTAAGTACTAAATTTTTGAAGCCTTCATTTTGAGCAACGAAGTCAGTTTCTGAATTGATTTCAACAACTGTAGCTTTAGAAAAATCATCTGCAAGTTTAAGTCCAACAAGACCCTCAGCTGCAACACGATCAGCTTTTTTAGCTGCTTTTGCAATTCCTCTCTCTTTTAAAAGTTCAGTTGCTTTAGCTATGTCACCATCAGCTTCAACTAAAACTTTTTTACAATCCATCATTGGCGCATCAGTTGCTGCGCGCAACTCTTTTACCATTGCTGCTGTAATTTCTGCCATGATTATACTTCCTCAGTTGCTACTGGAGTCTCTTCAGCTGCAGCTTCAACTTCTTCTTGTATTTCCTCTTCAGCAGGTGCATCTCTAAGTGCTTTACCTTCGTTCACAGCAGCAGCCATTTCACGACAGAAAAGTTGGATAGAACGGATAGCATCATCATTACCAGGAATTGGATAAGTGATAAGGTCTGGATCACAGTTAGTGTCAAGTGGTGCAACAACTGGAATACCTAAACATTTTGCTTCTAAAACAGCAATGTGTTCTTTCACTGCGTCAAGTACAAAAAGCATATCTGGAAGTTTTTTCATATTACGGATACCACCGAAATACTCTTCAAGTTTCTCTTTTTTTCTTGAAAGCATTAAAGCTTCTTTTTTAGTTAAAAGATCAATCTGACCATTTTCTTGCATCTCTGTAATGATGTCAAGTTTACGGATTGATTTTTGGATTGTTGGGAAGTTTGTAAGCATACCACCTAACCATCTGTTATCAACATAAGGCATGTTACAAGCGATTGCCGCATCTCTTACTGAAGAACGAGCTTGTTTTTTTGTACCAACAAATAAAACAGTTTTACCCTCAGCAGCAGCGTCTACTACTATTTGGTAAGTGTTACGGAAATAACGAAGTGTTTTTTGTAAATCTATTATATAGATGTTTTTACGAACACCAAAAATGAATTTTTTCATTTTCGGGTTCCAACGACGTGTTTGGTGTCCGAAGTGTACACCACATTCTAAAAGGTCTTTCATAGTTACCATAGGGTATCCTTAAAGGCTATTATTTCAAGCCAGAGTTTTTTTAGTTAGTTAAGCTTCGGTAATGTCCAACATTGACTCTCTAAAAAAAGAGTTGCACTAACTTTTGACACATACCTGTTAATATTTTCTTAAAGAAAAGAAAAATCGGCGAATTATATTCAATTTAGGTTTAAGTAAAGCTTTTATTTGTTGGTATTTACTTTATTAGTGGAAAGTTAACAATCATTTTATAATTGCTACAGTACCATATCACATTTACGACATAAAATATTGTCCTATAAACAAACTCTAAAGGATAAAAGATGAGAACACCACTTCTGTTATCACTTGCAACTACTGCTCTTTTAACAACAAGTATACATGCAGAATCAATGTATGATAAATTTCAAGCGCTTGAACTTGAGATGAACTCTTTAAAAAAAGAGGTAGCACAACTCAAAGCTCAAAAAAGTGTTCCAATGAGCATAGATAGCGAAAAAGATGCCTCAGAAAATGACACAGAAGAGAATCCTCAAAGTGATGAAATGGAGTACAAAGAAGCAATAATAGATTTGCAAGAGAGTGTTTCAGAAATCAATAAAGCAACCTCAGGAAGTCACCTCAAATTTGGTATTGATTATCGTTTCTCTTTAGATAATTTAAGTTATACAATGGCAGATAAAAGCGAAGCGAACAACGATGCTTTTATGGTAAACCGTTTGTGGATAAACATGGATTGGAGCGCAACTGAAAATCTAAGTTTTGTTGGACAGTTAGCTTATAGCAAAGCTTTTGGTCAGCGTACTTACAACGATCAGATAGGTTATAATTTTGAAAATTTTGACTGGGTTGCAAATGAAAATCCTTATGATGATTCTCTAAGAGTCCGTTCAGCCTACTTTTTTTACATAAATGACACCTTTCTTGGAGCTGAGATACCATGGACATTTAGCATTGGTCGTCGTCCATCTACAAACGGACATCTTGTAAACCTCAGAGATGATGACAAAGCAGCATCACCGATGGGACATACTATCAATGTTGAGTTTGACGGACTAAGTTCAAAGTTTAGTTTTGACAACTGGGTCGATGGCATGTATATTAAACTCTGCGCAGGGAGAGGGATGTCGAATGCTGCACATAAATTTACATCAACTCCTTATGCTACAGAAAAAGTCACAAATCCAAGTATAGACCTACTCGGCTTTATCTTTGTTCCTTATAGCAATGGTCAATATAGCCTTTCAACCCAATACTACTATGCAAACAACCTTATAGACCAGCGTTTTACATCCCTTGGTGTTCCGACGCAAAACTTCGATACAGTGGGTGGTCTACACTCTGTTACAGGTAATTTTGTCATGAACGGAATCGGGAGTGGAATCAGTGACTTTTTAGATGATACTACGCTCTTTATAAGTGGGGCAATGAGTCAAACAAATCCAGATGCTGGACAAAATATGCTCGGTGGTCAAAACAGTGAGAGTAAAGTCGGCTACTCGACATGGGTTGGGATTCAAACACCCTCTCTCCTTACAGACGATGGAAGATGGGGATTTGAATATAACCAAGGTTCTGCCTACTGGAGAGGTATCACTTATGGGGAGGACACAAATATAGGTTCCAAACTTGCAACACGTGGTCAAGCGTATGAAGCATACTTTACAGAGTACCTCATTGAAGATATTTTATCTTTTCAGATTCGTTATACTTACATAGATTATGAGTATAGTGGAAGTAATGGATTTTTTGGAAATACAACAGGTGCTTCAATGAAGATAGCCGACATCACTGACCCTACCATGGCAGCCAATGTAGTTGATAAAGCCCAAGATATTCGCTTTTATATTCGTTATAAATATTAGAAAACATAAAACCCTTTTAGCATGTGGAAATAATTTCCACATGCCAAAAGAGAGAGAGTTACTTCCCTTGAAGTCTCTCTAGTTCTGCTTTTACTTTGGAGACATGCTCTTTTACTTTTACTTTTTCAAAAACAGCTTTTATGACTCCATCAGGATTTATGATAAGTGTCGTTCTTACAATACCCATGTACTCTTTGCCATAGTTTTTCTTCATCTGCCACACACCATAAGCTTGCATCATGAGAGTATCTTCATCACTCAAAAGCGTGATGCCTAAATCATTTTTCTCGATAAAACTACGATGTTTTTTTGTAGTGTCTGCACTCACACCTATCACGATTGCATCAAGCTCTGAAAAATCGGGTGCGGCTTCTGTAAACTCACACGCTTCTGTTGTACATCCTGGAGTACTATCTCTTGGATAGAAATATAAAACAATCCATTTACCCTTGATATCTCGCAGACAAATCTCTACATCATCTTGATTTGGCAGACAAAATTCTGGTGCTTTATCATCAATCTTTACCATTGAAAAATCCTTTATAATCTGTTTCTTTGATTGTCGCTTAATAAATGAAGAGGAGCAAATAGACCCATATACCCGTCATAGATGTCAAAAGAACGCCCACAAATGTTATCACACCTGCTTTTTTATGCGTGTTTGTTGAGAGCTGTTTTTTTGCCATTGTGATTGTAACTGTCCAAATGATAAAAGTAACAATAGCGATGGCGATATGAAACATTAAGACTACAAATGCGTAGTTATGCTCGATACTGCTTCCCTCTAAGAAGTAGTTAAACCCGCCTCCATATCTTACACCAAACTCAAAGTAACTCACCACAAGAACTGAGAAGGCATAGATAAATGTCTGCGTGTAAGCGTGAAGCTTATAGTTTTTTCTTTTTGCCAAAAGAATAGCACCTGCAACAAGCAGAGGCAACACCGCAACGATAAGTGTGACAAAATCCATAAAAAATGGAGCTCTTGTATTTAAAAATCCTTGTTGAAACATATAATCCATTGTACTCATATTTTAATCCTTTCTTCTTTTTTGATAATAAACATACGCCGCTACTAACACTACCAATAAGAGTAAAACAGCTATGGTTATCTCTTTTAAATAGGTCTCTAGCAGTAGCTGATTTTCCCCGATATAATACCCTAAAAGAGTTAAAACCAATGCCCAGATACCTGCGCCTAATGCAGTAAATATAGAGAAGAGTGCAAGATTCATTCGGGCAAGACCTGCGGGGATTGAGATAAGTTGACGAATCCCAGGAACCAACCTTCCTACAAAGGTAGAGATAGCTCCATGCTTCTCAAAATAGTTATCCATTTTCACTAAAGCATTTTCATTAATGAAAAAATATTTTCCATATCTTTGTAACATTTTTCTCCCAAGCAAAAGTGCAAGGTAGTAGTTGATAAAAGCACCAACCAAAGAGCCGCCTAAAGCACTGCTCATTATCATCACAAGATTCATATCGCCTTTGGAGGCTAAATAGCCAGCTGGAACAAGCACGATTTCACTTGGAAAAGGGATAAATGAGCTCTCCACTGCCATGAGTAAAAAGATGCCAAGATAACCCCAATCAAAAATCAAATCCACTAAAGCTTGCGCTAACTCTTTTATCACTTCACACTCTCCACTACATCTTGAATCATTTTTTTTGCAACATCCTTTTGAGAATAGTTCATCAGTTTAAGACTTTTCTCTTTTAAATCACTCTCTAAAAGAGAGAGAAGTTTAGCTTCTAAATCTTGACTCTGCCTTTCACACCACCCTAAATCATGCTCTACAATAAACTTTGCATTATAAAACTGATGATCTCCTGCGGCATGTGGAAATGGAATATAAAAAGTAGGGCAGCCATTGGTTGTAAGTTCCCAAAGCGTACTCGCTCCCGCACGGCTAACCGCTAAATCAGCATGTGAAATGAGAGAAGGCAACTCTTTAGTAAAACCATATAATTCCACTTCAACACCTAGAGTTTCATACGCTTCTCTTACTCTCTCATAATCACTCTCACCTGCTTGATGGATGATTTTTATCCCTCTTTTTTGAAGTTCCAAAGCAAGACTCAAAGCCAAATCATTGATAGCTTTTGCACCGTTTGAACCCCCTAAAAAAAGAATCACTTGAAGCGACTCTCGAACTCTAGCACTCTTATAAAAAATATCTTTTACAGGGTAGCCTTTGATGGGAGAGTTTTCATTATATGCAGAGATAAATCGCTTTGCATAAGGTTTTAAAAGTGAATTTAATCTCCCCTCAACGGCATTTTGTTCATGGATAAAGAGAGGGATGGAAGCACTCAAAGATGCAAAAGATGCAGGAGCGGCTGAAAAGCCACCAACGCTATAGGTTGCTTCTATTTTATGCTCTTTAAGCAGTTTCCTCGATTTTAAAAAAGCTTTGAAGATTTTAAAGAGTGCTTTGAACTTTGCAAAACCTCTCTGGTTGACCACGCCTGTTGTCTCTAAAAAATAGACATGTGAGAAAAGGCTACTCTCTTGAAAATATTTTTTATCTTGTCCATAGCTTGAACCTATAAAAATCGCTTCATGTCCCTCTTGCATAAGGGCTTCGACTAAGGATTCAGCTATCATCAAGTGTCCGCCTGTTCCTCCACCTGTAATGCAAAGCTTCATATCTGTTTGTCCATATTTACTTTTTTCGATGCCATCAGAACCATACCAATGCCAAAAGCTGCCCCAAGCAGAGCAGAACCACCGTAGCTTAAAAAGGGAACAGAAATCCCTTTAATAGGTGTAATCCCACTAATCCCGTATGCATTTACCAAAAAAGAAAAGGAGAGAAGTAACCCTATTCCCAAACTAAAAAGATAGATACTTGTGTCACGAGAGCGGTTTGCAACTTTAAAAATTCTCTGTAACATCCACATAAAAACAACCACGACAAACAAAACACCTATAAAACCAAACTCTTCCGCAAGTCCAGCTAAAATAAAGTCCGTATGTACCTCACTTAAAAAACCAAGTTTGAAAGTACCGCTGGCGATACCTGTCCCAAATATGCCACCATTATGAATGGCATTGAGTGAGTGCCCTATCTGATAAGGTTCTACTTCTGTAGGGATTCTCAGCTGTTGCGCGATGGAAGCAGGAAAGAGTTCAAGCACACTATTTTGTGCAAGTGCCCACCATGATTTTATCCTTAAAATTCTATGTTCAGCAGTAAAGATAAAAAAGATAAAAAAGAGCAAAGAGGCTAAGAGAATGCTTAAGAAGAACCTAAAACTACTCCCTGCAAACATCAGCATAAAAAGAAGGGTAAGCCCCAACACGACAACTTGTCCCAAGTCATTTTGGATAAAGGCAATGATAAACATAGCACCAATAAAAACTACGGCATAAGGGGAGAAACGAATCATCTCATTTTTAAGACCCATGCCATCATGATGACCCAATTTTCTTGAAAAACTCCAAGCAAGAAAATAGACAAAACCTACCTTAAAGAACTCAACTGGAGCTAAAGAGAAGCCAAAAATCTTAATCCATCGCTTTGCCCCACCCACAGCCGAGACTAAAAACTCTGGTAAAAAAGGCATAGCAATCATTAAAAGTGTGGAACCAATAAAAAGAGTAAAACCAATGGGTTTAAGCCATTTATCAGGGTCTAGCTGTGCTAACATCCAAATAATTGAAATTCCAAAAATAGCAAAAAAAGCTTGTCTTACTGCAAAGTAAAACTCATTTACTCCAAAGAGTATAGTAGTGTAGGTTGAGAGCGTGTAAGAGAGGATAACACTCACTGCAATCAGGATAGATACTAAAGTAAAGAGTTTTCTATCAGCCATACAAGTGCCTATTTAATTTTGTTGATTTTTAAAACAAACTCAACTTCTGGCTTTGAAATATGCAACTCTTTTGAAATGGTATCCAACGAGACGCCTTGCTTGTAGAGTGATATGATTTTTTGGTCATCATTGCCATGAACAGAGGCTGGGATAGAGATCTGCTTCACTCCATTTTCTAAAGAAGAGATACGATTATCTATCTGAACATCAATCGCTTGAAGACTCTCTTGGACTCTTTTTAAACTTTGAGAGAGTGGTTGCACCATATCATAAACACTTCGCTCAATCTCTTGATATATCTCTTCATCATTCATTCTTTGAGAGTTACTTTTTAAACCATTTTGTGTGTCAACAACTTTTTTCTTGAGGTAAAAAATATCTCTATTTAACTCTTCAACAACAGTTGCAACGGAGTGGATATTTTTATGATACTCGGAATCTTTTGTATAAACATAGTATAAAAGGTATAGGATTACAGCTGCCATTGCGACAACTACATACTCCATTGTAAAAAATTCAAGATTTACAAGATTCATTTTGTCTCTTTAGCTTCACGAATCAGGACTCTCTCTCTTGCAGTTAAGTAGGCACCCCACTCTTTTTCATCTCTGTCATGTATTTTTACTATATGGGCCAAAGAGTCACTCTCTGCTTTAAAAAAAACTCCAACATCTCTCTTTGGATGCACAGGCATCTCAATACGCCCATAATACTCACTTCCCTCTTGTAAAAGAGGCGTACTTAGATGAAAATGTTCAAACCCGATGGAATCAATATCTGCCGCTTCACTCAGTGAGATACGAACAGGCTCTTCATTTTTTAAAAATCTTTCAAGTGCATCAATCTTGTTGTGTAGCTCCACAACAAGATTGAGTAAAATAGGGTCGCTGTTAGAGGTATCCCCTCTTGCTTTTGCAAGTTTGAGCCACTGGCTTATAGGATTATCATCCGACTCGCTGAGTTGATGGTACTCTCTGTTGAAACTCTCTTTATCTATTGAAGCTTCACTAAAAACGATGCTAATGGGTGCGGGAACTAAACGAACACTCATGATACAATCTTATCGAGTACAATTAAAATAAAAAATGCAAAGCCAAGATAGCCATTAACGGTAAAGAAAGCCATATCGATTTTTGTAAAATCTTTTCGCACAATATGGTGTTCAAACCTTAACATAAGTGCCGCTACGATGACTGCGACAAAAGCAAAAATGCCAAGTTCTGCAACCCAAACAAAGAGTGCCCAGAAGATTACACTTAGCATGTGGAAAAGTGATGAGATAAAGAGTGTTGCTTCTGAACCAAAGCGTGAGGGGATTGAGTATAAATTGTTCTTCTTATCAAACTCTATATCTTGAAGCGAATAGAGTAAATCAAAGCCAGCCACCCAAAAAATCACACCTAAACTTAAAAGAGCTGACCAAGCGGGTATGCTTGCTTGAACTGCTACTACTCCCGCTATTGGAGCAAGTCCTAAGGACACTCCAAGAACCACATGCGCCATCGATGAGAATCTTTTAAAGTAGGAGTAACTTCCTAGCACTACCAAAATAGGAACACTCAGATAGAACGCTAAAGGGTTAATCATATAAGCGACTGCAATAAAAATGATGGCATTTACTACTGTGAAGATTAAGATGGCGCTTGGAGTCAATCTACCATCCGCATTTGGACGATTTTTTGTTCTTGGGTTTTGTGAGTCGATGTCAATATCTGCATATCGGTTGAGTCCCATAGCAAAATTTCTCGCACTCACAGCGGCTAAGGCACCCATCAGGAGAAGCCAAAAACCAAACCATCCATCTGCCGCCACAATCATTGCAATAAATATAAAAGGTAACGAAAAAACCGAGTGTTCAAACATAACAAGTTCGTTGAAATCTTTTAATTTATTAATATATTTTTGCAACTTTTTACCTTCTCAAATAATTAGCTCTTATTCTATCTAAAGTTCATTTAAAATTCCGTAATAAAAGTCAAGTGCTATTTTGTAAAATACTCATAAGCTATAAGAATACCTACTGCAATATATTGATTCTGAGATAGCTTTTTGATTGATTCGTCAATAGAATCGTATTTTTTCATTTCATTAATATCGTGCGTTTTAAAAAGACTCTCTAAGTTTTTATCATGCTCGATGTTGATAGAGAGAGAATTTTCAGCGTCTCTCAATCTATCATAAATATCATTTAATTCTCTTTTTGAAACAAACATTATACAGTAGGCTTGGGATATTTAGCTTTAATTGCTAATATTGCCTCTTCCCATGTGTTAGTACCATTAACTTTGTCATTAAAAATTAACTCCATTTGGTTAAGTTGGCTATAAGCCGTTTTTCTATCTCTAATATACTGCGTGTCTTCATACTGCTTGATCATCTCAGCAGTTAAAATTAATTCATCCATTTATTCCGATCCTTATCTTAAAATTGTGCAGTATCGACATTTGAAAGTGCCATGTCGAGAATACCGAAAGGGGTGTTAGTTGCTAGATGAGCAGAATCACAAGAAAGTTTATAGTTTACCCAACTAGACAAAGCATGACCGAGGACAAGAACTATATAGCCATCAGCAGAAATATAAGCTGAAATCGTTGAGCCTATATCAGTTTTAGTAGATATACTTGCAATTGAATCAGGAGTGTTTGTGAAAAAACCGATTGAGGCATTATAAAGATTGGTTGACGTATAAATATACCCACTGATATCAATACTATACATTACCCTTTTAATAGATAGAATATTAGTTTTAAGATGAGTATGAGTGTGAGAAACTAAACGAACAGCAACACTGATAGGAAAGTGTATTCTACTTGCAGTATCGCCGAAACCAGAACGTAAACTTATTTGATTAATTAGGTTTTGGATTTCAGTGACATAACTAGCAACTTGCTCATCAATTTGTACTTGATTTTCGGCTCTAATAGCAGTAGGTAAATCTTGTAAATCTACATCCGAGAATTGGTAACCACTACGAATCATAGTAGTGACCGATTGTAATTGATTGATTATATATGATAATTCATCTGGTGCGCTTGTACTAGTAGCAAGAGTTTGGATTTTATCCAAAATTGTATTAAATATTTGGGACTGTGTAGCCATTTTTTTCCTTTTTTTCTTAATTGTTTAGAAATAAGTAGTTCTTAATAAAAATACTCATATATAAATAATTCAGGGCACGAAGCCCTTAAATGTTAGATAACGTAAGAACGTACTGATACGGTTACTTCATCAAATTTTACTGTGTTGATTGTTTTGTTAAGCAAGAAAGCTTGAACATCTAAATCTGTAACAGTTGTTTTACCTAAGAAAGAAAGGTAAGTTTTACTACCAGTCGCAATGTTTTTTCCCATTACATCAAATCTTTTGTAAGAAACGTTTGTAGGTGAGGGAGCAGTTGCAGGAATGTCAATCGGAGCTTGGAGAACTTCTAACTCACCATCAAGTAATGCACTTGCAACACTTAAGGCAGTAGCTTCATCACCAGCAGGAATGTATAAAGAGTGGCTTGAACCGTTTGCAAATGTTTCACGAATTTTAAATTTTGGCATGGTTAAACTCCTACTCTTTTAATTTTGTTGGCATTTACTTTATCACAAGCAGTACCGTTTGGAACTTCTACTTTAGCTAAACATGCGACAACCATATCATCATCTGACAATGTGGCTTTACCATACTTAAGATTGATGTACGATGTATTGTACGCTCTATCTAGACTATCAAAACAGCTGATTAAAGCGTTTGAATAAACAGTTGGAGCAGCACGACGAACACCTACAATTCCCGAAGCAGTCGGCTCAAATAGTGACATACCGAGAGGCATTAAAGCAACAAGACCTTGCATAGTAATAGCGTCGGTATTAATTTTGCCGTAAATTTTTGCACTATTGTTATTAAAGTTTTGGGCAACTTCATATAATGGCATATTGAATCCTTAATTTATTTTATAACAAGCAAAAAAATCAACTTTCAAGCAGGAAAACATTCATAGAAAAAAAGTGCTAAAGTGTATTTTTTTCTACTTGTTAATGATGATATTCTAAGATATTAGAGGGGGTGTACGTCAAGTGTAAATACTAATTTGTACAGAAGCAAGACCAGAGCGAAGTTTTATAAATTAAAAAGTTTACAGTGAGTTTACACATTTTAAAGATGACTATGAAAAAAAAGATTTTTTGAGCAAAAATTAACCTAAAATTTATAAGAAGCCTCCGCAGGGGAACTTAAAGGAAGTAGAGAGTGCTAGCTCTTTGAAATCAAAAGAGGCTCAACGCTGAAAGATTAACACTCGTTATAATATTTTTTTTTGCTTATAGATAGGGAATAGTCTGTAAAGTTGCTTTAGTTTTATATGCCTAATTTACAGTTCTGTATGTTGTTATGTCGTTGCGGAACGCTGGACGCTTAACGTGCAATGACGCTAAAGAGCGACAGTATAAAGAGTTGAGTTCTGATGGCAACTAATGAGAAAATCCGCTTATTTCGGGCATTTTGTGGCAGAGCCACTCATTTGCCCTACAACGCTACTTTCAAGAAATAAAGAAATTTTTTTTAAAGAGGAAGAGAGTATCAAGAATTTTGATTTTTTTCGTGGCTATTGATTTTTGATAAAAAATCCTTGAGTGCCTCTTCATCTTGATTTTTCAAAAAGGTATAAACTTTTAACCGCCAGTTGTCCTTATCTGCGTTTTTCATGTCTTGAATAGTCCGAATCGGAATACCAAAGAGTTCATTTATTTTTGTATCTTTAATCATAGTTAAAAGAATAACAGATTTTTAAAAAATTTGCAAATTTATAACGAAATACGCTTTTTCTCTTGCTATTTATGGCGAAATACGCTATAATATTATCATAAAAAAACAAAAGGAATGAAAAATGATAGAAAGTCAAATTAAATTCAAGAGAAGAGAGTCATCAAGTTTAACTCTCCTGAGAATGATTTTTAAATCAGGAGCTATTCGCTATCAATTAATAATTGATTACGACTCTGGAATAAAATCTGATATTTTAGATTACAGAACAAAAGATGAAGCTCTGAAAGATTTCGAGTATTTTGCAGTGCGATAACTATCGAATATATTTGTTTAATCTATCTATTGTCTTTTTGTCTTGTTCTGTTGAAATAAGAGCCTTTAAAGCTCTTTCAGCACTATTCCCACCTACAACTATATCTTCTGCTCTTTCAAGCTCTTTTTTATATGCGAGGAGTACGCTTTAAAAATTGGCATGGCGGTTATAGAATCATTTGAAAAAAATGAAAATGCAACAATGGTATCTTTTGTTAGATTTAATAAAAAAGATTATTTTGATTGGCTAGATGGGAAAAAAGACTCACAAGAGCATAGAGCAATTTGGGCAGGATTACAAAGCAATCCATCTAAACAACTTCAAAAAAGAAATCAAAAATTAGTAATATGTAATGTTTGCAAAAAAGAATTTTTGGGAACAGGGAAAAGCAAATTTTGCTCAAATACTTGTAAGCAAAAAAATAAAAATTCAAAAAAAGAAGCATAATTTTTGTTATTTTATTTATGAGATTTGACATCAACACAGCAATTCTGGAGAGGAAGTTCTGAAAGATTTCGAGTATTTTGCAGTGCGATAACTATTTTTTTTCTTGATAATCTTTTGCGGCACGTAGAGTCAAAAGTTTTTCTCCTTCCTATGAGAGTACGACCACAACCGCAAGCACATCTTTTTTTATCCTGGTGAGTCACATTATTATCTTGCTGCGAAGTCACACTTTTTACTTCTCGATCGTTCACACTAATTCGCCCAGGAGCAGTCACATTTAAAACAGCTTTTGCAAGAACTCTCCCAATTGAAAGAGGAACACCATTTCCTACAGCTTTTTTCTTACCTTTAACATTGAAATCAGGTAAATCAAAGTTATCATCTAAACCTTGAATATGACAAAGCTCTTTAAAACTTCTATCATCCGAAGCCAAAGCACAACCGCCTTTAATATTTTTACTCATAGTTCAACGTGGAATATCAAGATATAAATCATCTTTAGAACCAAATTGTATATGACGAAGCCTTGAGTAATCATCATACCAACCTTGATTTATATCTATTCTTTGATGAGAATATTGAAGCAGCGCAGTCACATCAACTTTAGCCTGTTGTGTCACAACATTGTTAAGCAGCGCAGTCACATTTGGAACGCCCTTAACATTTTCAAGTAAGAACCAATCAGGCTCACACTCTGAAACGACACGAAGGAACTCATAAATCATCTCTAAAGAGTAATCACCTTTATTTCTTTTTAAACCAGAAAAATCATGACATGGAGAACCGCCAATGATTCCATTAAATTTGTTTTTTACACCTCTAAAGTAACGAATGTCTTGACCTAGTATGAGGTCGCCTGCTGATACAACACAGAAACCTGCTTCTTTGAATGCTTTATCTAATAAACCTATACCAGAAAATAAACTTAGTAATAATTGCATTTCAATAACTAAAGGTTTTTATATCGTAGATGAGGAAACAGACAAGCTTGAAGTAATCGAACTTGTTTTATCTAAATCTAAATACAATTTCATATCATCGAAAACCTCTTGGGTCGTTCTAGTTAGTTTTACAGTTTGAAAAGGCATAATAGCAGATTTTTTTGCAGTGTCGTTTCTCACAGTAAAATAAACAGTTTTTTTGTATAAATTCACATCATCCGCAGGAACTGAAGCAGTATCACTCACATCGTAAACAATTTGACTAATTTTTATTACTTTCGCTAGTAAATTATTTTGGCAAAAAGTCAGGATATTATCAGGACTTACAGCGTACAAATTAGTAGAGAAACTTCTCTTACCTATTTTCATGGTTACATTATATAAGTTTGCCATCAGTTGCAATCCTTAAAATTGTTTAGACTTCCTTTGTACGTGCAACCAAACGAAAATAAATCATCTCTCTTAGAATCTTTTAAATCTGATTCGTAAGTAGTGCCAACTTGCAAAACTACACGATTAAGATATTTATCACCATCATATACACTTAAAGCTACATTGCAATAGTTATCTATTGAACGACGTGATTTGTTACACGAATAACTATTGAACTTTCCCCTAATAGTTACATGTGAATCCTCATAACCCTTTCCACGTTCACTATATAGAGTAGAATAATCAACAGCAGACAATAAAACGGGAACAATTAAAAATAAAAATTTCATATAATAAACTCCTAACTTAATTTTAAAATTATAGTAATTTCAGGCACGTTGCAACCTTAAAGCACTTAATAACTCAATCATAGCTTGATTTCCACCTACCCAATTACCGCTTGAATCTTGACTTACCATACTTGATGAAAGTGAGTTTAACTTTTTAATATCTACATCAGTAACTGTGAGCATTCCAGTCATGTTTGAAATTAGAGTTTTATCCGTATTGAAGAAACTTGATGTTTTTAACTTCATCTCAAAGGTATCCCTCATACCATCCGTTTGAAGTCTAGCGAGTTGAGAACGCACACCTTCTTTGTTAACTTGAAGATTTTCAAATTGTTGTTTATTCTGAATAGTAGCATTGTGGGTCTGAGGATTATTTGAACTTGCAATACTATCAACGTTCATTTTTGAAAAATCAGCTATTAACCTTGCTTCCTCAGCTTTTGAGTTGTTTGACCCAATGAATTTTCCAAGTAAAGCCATTTTTCTACCTTTACCATTTAAAAAACCTTTTAGCCTTGATTTACCGTACCAAGCACCTACTGCAACAGCACCGACAGCTATTGTTTTTTCGAGTACAGACTCCTGAGCTCTCATCACAGCACCCGTCCACATTGACATTGTAGAGGATAAACCATCTTGTAACATCTCTTTCATTATTCCATCATCCATATCAGCAGTCATTCCTGATACAACGTACCGCCTTCCGTTTGATAGACCCATTGACATACCAGTCTCAGCCATCTCATTAACACCGTATGCTATACCAGTAGTTAAAGTAGTGGAAGCCTTTGAGCTAAAAGTGTTTACAGTTGTTTCCATTAAATTGTTACTCCTATTCCTGCATAATTATCGCAGTAAGTTTTTTGCGATTCCCAATCGAGAAGATTATAAGTTGGAAGGGCTGGAATATCAAACAAATCATCAAGTAAATCTTGAGGTATTGTATACTCCATTTCGTCGGTTTGGTTTTTTGCTATAGTTATATTCTTAATAGCATGAGCTTCCATTGGCTTAACGCTTGCCACGATATTCCCATCTAAATTTTTTATATCAATTGCAGTGGTCTGATAATCTGCAATTTCCTTTTCTTTCATTTTTGCCTCAGCCAAAGCAATATTGGTTTGTGTCTCAATCTCAATCGGACTAATATTTGCATAAGTAGTTCCATCGATTCTAGTTTGCGTTTGAGCAGTAATTTTATAATCTGCAAGAATCTTTTGAGTGCTTGCATTGTTTGAGACATTTACTAAATTTTCGCTAATTGATTGAAGCGTTAAAGTATTTTGATTCGTAGATTCAATTAACGCACCTATAGCCAATGAAGTATCAGGAACATTAACAGTGTTATTCACAGCAAAAGAATCGGGAGGAACAGTTAAAGCAAGATTCAAGTTTTGCAGAGTAGTAATAAGTTGTTCATGGTTTGCAAGTTCCACTTCTTTATAGGCGACTTCTATATCGCTAGTCATAGTTAACACACCAGTAACTTTGGCGAGCTGTTGCATTTGAACAACTAGTGCAGGAAGCGTTGTATTAAGAATACTAGTTAATGTATCAAAGTGTTCGGCACTTTTTGCAGTAGCCTTTAACATTTCAGTTTGTATATCATTTTGATGTTCAAGTTGCGTTACTTGATTCTGAGTATGCACTGCTAGAATATTTATTAACTCATTATTTTGCAAGAGATAATCAGGCAGAGTAACTGGAGAAGGATTCGATACGTTTGCAGTTTCTTTAACTACAGGCTTAACACCGAGCATTGAGTTAATAAATTCTTGTTTATTAGTAATTCTATCAATTTCATCTTTGTCTAACCCCGAATGCAAGGAATCAACAAGACCACTTACGCTATTTTGAGAAGAGAATGCAAGAACGGATGAAGCAATTGTAAAACCAGTTAGAGCGTTCCATAAAGTTGGAAGGTAAGGAATAACACCTGCTACCATTATGCTAATCCTAAGAAAGTTTTAATAGCTTGAATATCAGATATAAAACCCGTACTATCAGGGCTAGTTGATGTACTTACAGGGTCTATACTCAACCTGAGACTATTTATATCGATTGCGAGAGCAGTTATTTTATCGTAGAGCCCAGAGTTATAATCAATTTTTGTTTGATTTTCTAATACAATTGTTAAGACTGTAGTAATTTTAGAATATGCCTCAATCACATTATAATCAATATTTTCAATTTTAGAAATTAGATAATCTAGTTTTTGTTCACATGTCATATTTTTTTACCCCTTTATGGTATTGAGTCTAAGCAACAAGGCTCGACCACGTTTGTAATAAAATAACTTAAAAACAAAGCATGATATGTAAAAGTTGATTCATAAGATAAGTTTGTGTATTGAGTACAGACTAGTTTGCCATCTATAAATAAAACTTTCATTACAGTAGAGTTGAATTTTTCAATAATATACCCATTCTCATAATTGTGTCGTTGTTCACTCATTAAAGCGTTTGTGGCAACAGAATCAGAATTTATATAAGCTCCCAATATTTCGCCAGTTGTTGTTGTTACGCTAGTAATATTTGAGAGACGATAATTGTTAATTGAATAATTTAATTTACAAGTAGATAAATTATTACTAAAATCAACACATTCGGTATTTTGGATTACATTATCGGCTTCAATTGTAATGTCAGACAATGAGGGGATATAAACCCCACTGTAAGATATAGAACGTCTATTATAAGAGGCAACTATTGAACCGTACGAGAGAAAATCTACTTTATAGTCCTTATACCAACCGCCACTATATCCAGTTCCAATCTCAGTTATATTTTTTGTGAGAGCCATGCTATCACTTCATTTTAGCACTAAGTAAAATATCAGCAGTATTAAGACTAAGTGTGTTATTATCTTTAACACTTAAATAGCTTGCAGTCTCTTGAGCAATACTCAGTATTTTATCGTCTTGTTTTGAATCGCTTGATTTTACGTACGAGCGTATCGTATCGATTGCGAAAGGCATTAATAATCTTAATAGTTGTATCCACATTTTTAAATCCTTTTTTTTATTTGTACCAAATGACATCTTGAGGTTTGTCATCGTCTATATCTACATGAATGAAATTTTTATAAATTCCTATTCGACTAAATCCGCATTCAATAAGAGTGCTCAATATAGAGTATCTCATATCTGAATTTACGACAGCAATATCAACTGCAAGCCCTTTTTTATGGCTAGAATCAAGACTACCACCTACAGAAACATTATGATTCTCACAACGACAAGCACTATTTATTTTAAAAGAATAACCAGAAATAAATCTAGCATTGTTAAGTTGCCTTACTAATTTTTCACTTATATTGTTCGTATTACAACCACACTTACAATCGAACTCTTGTTGTTTAAAATATTCGATAAATTCCCAAAAATCACTTTCTAACATTTATTTTTAACTCCCTATATTTATTAAAAACTCTATGTACTTTTGTTCGAGATACCTCAGAATCAGAAGCAACCTTTGTTTTATTTATTCCCAATGATTCGGCTTGTTTTATAATAGCTTGCAATACAAGTAACTCGCTAATAGTTAGCATATAATTCAACCTTATCATAGTTTGAACATGGAAAAGCTAATCTAGCTTCGACACGCTCTTTTATGTCATTACTGTAATTTACATCATGTATCACGTTATTTGATTGTATTAATGTAGTAATAATATGACGTTCCAAGTCTTTATAATATGGAACACTCAATACTCCGTTATCAGCCATGAAATCTATACGCTCAAACCAATCTAGTTGCTTGTTAAAGCAGTCTTCGAGCAGTGAAATTTGTTTCTTCTCCAAGTTTTGTATGTTTGCCTCTTCAAATGCTTTTAAAATTGTTTTTGTATCTGTAGAACCATAATGTTTAGCAAGTGTTGAATATAAACTTTTGATTGAATTTGAAACATAATCAAATGAACCTGCTGTAGGTACTTTGTAAGCGGTATTAACAGGATTATGTCCATGACCATTCCATATTTTCAAATCTTCCCAGAATGGTAATGAATCAGCACGCTTAAATATTGCATAAATAGCGTTCTTAGTCAATAATTTGCTGTTACCATTTTTTAAAACACGATAGCCTCTGAGCAGATTAAAACTATCATTATCGGAAATGTCTTTGATTGTATAATCTGAAAGTGCTTTACTCCACAAATCGGGGATACCTGCAAGTACGTTCACATAATCATCCATCGTAGAATTATCACTATTAATTAACTTCTTAAGCTTTGAACGTCTTATTTGAATCTCGATTCGCCAAACAGTTAAATCAGGATTATAATTTGCTTTGTGCTGCCAAAGTAATGTTTTAGCAAATGCTTTATTTTTTTGCCTTGCAATTTCAACAGTTTTGTTGTAAATACGTAAATGATAATCGCCACCACCGAAAGTAAATCCAGTAAATGTAGTAACACCGCCATAAACTGAAGCTTTTGCATAATCAGTCTCTTCATTATGAGTTTGAGATTTGCGTGCTCTTGTTTTCATCTTGAAGAAATCTAAATGAGTAAAATTGTAGCCTTGGATATCAGTTGCCAGATGTATTTCACTAATTTTGATTTTGTAGTCATCTAACAAATGTTTTGAAACAAAGTTATTTATAATATCAGCACATTTCCTGTAACCATGTCGTGCAAGAAACTCGGCACGGAACTCCACCTTAATAACTGGAGAAGGATTGATTTTACTTTTTGTCTTTCTAAGAGCGATAGAACAGTCATTATTTCGCAACAAGATAGAGAAACCCATTATTGATGTAGCCATTACGTTAAATTTATGTTCATCAAATATAGCATTTATGCTTTTTGTGTCACCGTAATTGTTTTTTGTTTCTTGTGCCTCTTTTTTTAAAGCGAGAAGCCTATCAACAGTACGAGAATAAGAATGAAATGATTCATCACTTACACCTTTTGACACGTAGTAATGAAATTTTAAAGTATCTACATGTTGCGAAATCTTATTGACCATTTGTTTTCCCCTATGGAACTTTTAATTTTTTTGACAACTTATACCCCCTTGTTAAACCACACGGGAATAAAGAAAGAAAGAAATGTTAAAAATCAAATACCTGCTGAAAGCGTGTACTCAATTTCTCTTTATTTCTATCTTCATACAACGCAAAAACTCTTTTAAAATCCCCTGCATGAATCTCTCTTACTGTTTTAGAGCAATGGATACCTACAAAATAACGATTATAAGACTTATAATAAATCTTGAAATCGTATTCAAATTTAAAAGTGATTAAAGCAGGAGTAGGGATGTAAACGCAATCATCCATGAAATAAGGAACTATTGAGCCACCATCTACAAAAGCAACAAAATCACTATACATTTTTTAAAGCTTAGTCATTGAATGAAACTTGTCTTGTACTCGACCATAATTGAGACCTTTAGTACCTTCAAACAAATAACGTGAGCTTACTTCAGCGTCCTCATACATTTTTCTATCAAGATTAATATCAATCTCGCCACCTTCAAAAGCAACAGTTACAGAAAGAAAAGGTTCCCAGAACTGTGGAACACCATCGAGTAGTATATGCTCGTTTGTCTTTTTGTCAATCTTTGGTTTTGCAGAACCTTCTCTCTTCTCTCTAACAGTTCCAGCAATTTGCACAGAATTTGTGTTGTATCTTTCCATATACATACGGATAGCGTTATTATGCTCTTCAATTGTTCTCGGAACATAATCGAAATCTTTAACTTCGTCTTCTTTAACTTTTGCCATTGTAGGTCTTCCTTTTGTGTTTTATTAGAGAATAATTCTCTATAGTATGCACCCGATAGAATGCACACTAAAAGATTATTTTTTTATAGGTTTATTTTTGTAATGAGATAATTTAATGACAATCGCTCTTAATAAATGAGACATGACAGAAACAAGAGCAACTTTTGAGGGTTTGCCCTTTTCTTTTAATCTAAGATATTTTTCTCTTAATATTTCATTATTTCTTACAGCGGAAACAGATGCCATATACAGCATTTTTAAAACGAGCGGATTTCCTTTTTTAGAAATATGTTCTTTTTTATATACGCTAGTTCCACTTTGAAAAGATAAAGGGTTAAGACCAAAAAAAGCATTTATTTGCTTCAATGTGAATTTGTCAAAGTTATCATATATTGCAGGGATAAGACAAAGAAGTAACTTGTCGCCAACACCGCCGATTTCATTTTTAATTAGTTTAGCCTCAGGGCAATTTTCAAAGAGCAAATCAATTGATTTTTTTTCAATACGACCTTTAGTAATCTGTAAATATTTGTAAGTGTCTTTTAATTCCTCAGTGATAAAAGTAGTTTCAGGGTATAAATCAATAGCATGTAATGAGTTTTTGGTTTGTCTTATTTGCTTATCAAGGAGAACGATTGAAGATAATAAAGGCTTGAAAAAATCACGAGTAGGATAATGTAAGTATTCGGTCAAATCGCCTTTTAGTAAAAATTGAGCAATAGCATAGCTGTCTGTTTTGTCTGTTTTACCATGTATTGCCAACGCTTTACGGAAACTTGAAACGGATATAGGCTTAAGTATATAGGGTAAAACACCGTTGTTTACGAAGTATGACTCTAACTTTTTATGATAATTTCCAGTAGATTCAAAACCGAGTGAATTTACTTTAAAATTATTATAAAGACTTAAAAGATTGTAAAATCCTTCATCATTATTCGTAAAAGTGTGATAATAAGGCTCATTCTGTATGAGTAAACAACAATCTAATGTTTTATTTGATACGTCTATTCCTAAAATATTCATAGTAACACCTTTATTTTCTATGTAAGCTTTAGAGCCTTAAATTCCGTCAAAGGTATTTCACAAGCCTATTTTTAAATGCGAGTTCAATGACTCTAAATGATATTTAGGCTTTTAATGTGAAATAATAGTAAAAAGTGAGTAATAAAAAAGACAATATCAAATTGAAATTTCTACTAACACGAAAAGCATTATAGAAAATGATATAATTTTGCCATGAAACAGCTCGCTATAATTGGTCCAACAGCATCAGGAAAAAGTGATTTAGCCATTAAAGTTGCTAAAAAATTGGATGCATACATTTTATCTATCGACTCTCTTAGCATCTATAAAGAGATAGATGTCGTCTCCGCAAAACCATCCAAAGAAGAGCTTCAAAGCATTCGACATTTTGGCATAGATGTTTTAAATCCTGATGATTATTTCAGTGTGGACATCTTCATTCGTCTCTATAATGAAGTCATTTCCACATGCCAAAAAGAGAAGAAAAATCTTATCATCGTCGGTGGCACATCTTTTTATCTTAAGTCACTTTTGGAGGGTCTCTCTTCTCTGCCTGAGATAACCAAAGAAGTGTCTCGGCATGTGGAAATAAAACTAAAAGATAAAGAGACCTACAACTTCCTTCTTCGCTTAGATGAAGAGTACATGAGAAACATAAGTCCAAATGACAGCTACAGAATTGAAAAAGCACTTCTCATTTACGAAGCTTCGGGCTTAACTCCCTCGGAGTGGTTCAAACGCAACCCTCCAATCCCTACAATAAAAAATCTCGATATTTTCAATATTGATGTGGATAGAACTCTTTTAAGAGAGAGAATTGCTAAAAGAACAGCAAAGATGGTAGATACGGGACTTTTAGATGAAGTCTGCTATTTAGAGCAGAAATATACAAGATTTCCACATGCCATGAACTCGATTGGAATTGTTGAAGTTTTGGAGTATTTAGATGGAAAAGTGACTCTAGAGGAGATGATAAACAACCTCTCTATTCATACGGCACAGTTAGCAAAAAGACAACAAACTTTTAATCGTACACAATTTGAGAACGTTATAAATGCGCCTCTTGAAGAGTTAAAAGCGCTTATCTTAGCTAAATATCTTTAGCATCCTGTGCGAGTTTTGCCCAAGCTGAGGCAGGTTCTGCTTTTATTGCTTGGTTATACGCCTCTTTTGCCTCTTCATCTCTCCAGAGTCTGTTATAGCTACTCCCTAAAAGATACTTTTGACGTGCTCTCTGATTTGGAGTGAGCGTACGTTCATCTAGAGATTTCATAATCGCTAACGCGGCATTAAAATTCTCTTTATTTATATAGGACTCATAGAGTGTAAACTCTACAAAAGGAGTCTGTGCATAGGAATTTGAGGAGTTTTGTATCTGCATTATCTCTTCTCCATACTTAAGCACTAGAGTATCATCTTTTTTATCACTGCCAATTGTCATAACAGTGACATATCTATCAATATCTTTATACGTAATTCCATAAACTTTTTCAATAGAGACAATAGCTTCTAACATTTTGTTACTCTGCTCCACTCTTTGATAAGTATCAAAAAGGGTTCTATAAACATCTTTGTACTCTGAATCTTTATCTTTTTCAATGAGCGAGACCAACTCTTTACTTGCTTCAATCACATCACTATAGTTACCCGTGGCAAAGGCAACTTTTATATATCTATAAAGCCATTTCTTTCTCTCATCCAAATCTTTTGATTTGAGATTACCCACAGCTATATTTTTAGCTAAAGTGTAATCTGCTCCTTTCATAAAACATCCATATAAGCCATCATCCCACTTACTTGAGAGTGTAATGTTATAATCATTTGAGATATTGATAACTTCCTGACACTCTTGTATCTCGAGCGCATTTTTCATAACACCTTCGGCCGATGCATGTATCATCTCTTTCACATCAGGATAGGTTTGATTATCAAGAGCCAACAATGATTCTTCCATGCCTAAGACATCACTAAAGAGCTTGTTTTCTAAAAGGAGTTTTCCTTTTTTATAGGTTGCTTTATTCCCTATAGAATCACCATTATACTTCTCGATAAGATCATCGTACTGTGCTAGTTTTGTAGATAAGTTTGCATCTACCGCGTCAAAGAATAGCGCATCTTTTGCCTCTTGGACCTCTGCCTCATAACTTCCGTACTGATACTCGTCTAGATACCTGTTCAATGCTATAAGTGCCTCTTGCTTATTCTCCGTTTTACTGAGCCACAGCCCTCTATCTTTTACTATCGATTCATACTCATCATACTTTTTATCCATCTCATCTAAAATCACTTGAGCGATAGCCGATGCAGTCACATAATCACTCTCCTCAGCAAAACTGTCCATTAATTGCAGTCCTGATTTCAAATCATCCTTAAAAAAGAAACTAGGTTTTGCATTGACAATCTTCATCGCATAGACTGCTGCTTCTGCTGGTTGGGCATCTAATATGTAGAATTTTGCCAACCTAAAGGCTGCAGTTGCGGCTATATCTATATTCGCCGCTTCATAAAGAGCTTTTTTATAATATTCTATTGCCTTACTTGATGCGCCTGAAGCCTCTAAGGCCTCACCTTTATAAATATATCCCCACTTTGCATAAGGAGAGTCTTCATGCTCACTGAAGAGTCTGTCAAAGAAGTAATCTGCATCTATGCTCATCCCTGCTTTCTCATAGGATTTTGCAATGAGCGACAATACTTCTGCAATATTTTCACTCGAGGAGTAGTCTTGAAGATACTCTTTTGCAGCAGTAATCAAATCATCATAACTTTGTAGCTTTGCAAATACTTTTATCTTGTAAAAAAGTAATTCAACTTTAAATAAACTGTTAGGGTAGTCTTTAAGGACGTTCTCTATTGTTTCAAGACACAGTTCATATTTTTCCTCTGCAAAATATTTTTTTAGCTGAAGATAATCAGTTACATCTCCTACTCTCTTAATATGAACAGGATTCCCTTTGATATCCAGCCCTCCTACATAAGGAAGCTTATCTTTAGCAAGGGAAAAAGGGAAATTTATAGCAGTGTCAGAGCGTTTATCATTTTGTATATAAGGTATTTCATCCTTATATCCTACTGCCATCCAATGCTTAGAGAGTTTCACATTTGCCTGATAAACTTCATCATCAACACTGAGGTTAAACTCCATAGGATAGAGTTTCATTTTGCTGTAGGGAGTTATCAATAAAAAGAATGTCTCTTTCTTGATTTGCGTATCTATCTTAAAAAAATCGTTTTGTATCTTTTTAAACTCTTTTTCTGGTTTTTTAGAAAAGGCACAAACAATTTGAGTCACATTATTGAAGTCATCTTTTGTCTCTTGGCATAAGAAGTTATCTACATTTCTAATGTGCAAGATGGAGTACTCTTTGAAGTTCTCTTTAGCACCAGACAAAGATATTTCTAGTGCATTAAGATTAATTGTGAGGAGAAAGAGAAGGATGTATCGTAACAAATTCTCTTCCTTTGAAACTACATAATTTTGAGTAGTGTTTTAATAACCGCTATTATATACAAATGATGTAATAAATTCTAGTATCGGATTTAATGCAATAATAGCAAATATAGTTCCTATTGATGCTATACCAATAATAACTTGCAGAGATATAGTCGAGTTTGAGATATAAACCTGTCCATCATTCCCCATTACAGGCTCTTTCATAAACATATAAACGATTAATTTCAAATAGTAATATGCTGCTATAGCAGAGTTAAGCGCCATAATCAAAGCTAGAATTGTATAGCCTGCTGTTACTGCAGATGAAATCAGATAAATTTTTCCCCAAAAGAGTGCAAAGGGAGGAATCCCTGCAAGACTTAACATAAAGAGACCCATTACAACTGCCGCCATAGGAGAAGTTTTTATCATACCTGCAAACTTATCATATGTATGGTCTGATGGTTGGTGTTCAGGAAGATGTTTTTGACGAGAAATCCAAAGCATACTAAATGAACCGAGATTTGTAAATGCGAAGAGCATCCAGTATAAGAAAAGTGCACTATTTGATTGTGTAGTTCCAATCAAAACTGCTGCCATTACAAAACCTGCATGCGAGATGGAACTGTATGCCAACATACGTTTAACATCATTTTGAACAAGTGCCCACATATTTGCAGCAGTCATAGTGATAACAACAGATGCATAAAGTGCTATCTCCAACCAAACAACGCCACTGTGAATTAAGAATTCAAAGAATCGTATCGCAACGATGAAAGCAGCAATTTTTGGAACGATTGACATGTAACCAGCCATTGCAGCACTTGAACCCTCATAAACATCAGGTGCCCATGTATGAAATGGAATTAGAGAAACTTTGAATCCAATTGCACCTAACATAAAGACTGTACCCACAAGCACATACCCCATATCAGCATAATGGTTTGCAGATAAAACTGCAGAGATTTGATTAATCTCTACAGAACCTGTTAAGGCATAAAAAACCATCGCACCAAAACTAAAGAATCCAGCAGATAAAGCACCCATAGTAAAGTACTTCACAGCAGCTTCAAAAGATTTGTCACGGTTATGCATAGCAATAATCGTATAGAGCGCTAAAGATGCCGTCTCTAATCCAACGAAGATAAGGATTAAGTTATCAGAAGCAACCATAAACTGAAATCCACTAATCATAAAGAGGAAAAGTGCAAAAAATTCTGGATATGAGAACTCATGAAAACGACTATGCGTTAATGCCAATGGTATAAAGAGCAGAGACGCACCAACAATAATAATCTGAGCAAGGATTGCCAAACCATCAATGAGCATCACATCAAAAACACCAAGAAGCGTTCCATTTGCAGCAAAAACACCTGCAGACTCTAATACAGCACCCAAATCTAATGCTAAGAAAAGAAGACTTAGCATAACATAGAGAGTTTTATGCAAGTTTGCTTTAGAAACTTCAACTATTAATATTAATAAAGCACCAAGAATTGGTATAAGCATTGGAGCGAGCGTGACTAGATTTAAAGAATCTAAAGAAACATTTACTGGCGCTAACATTAGTGTGCCTCCGGTGTTGATGTTTTAGTGATTTCAATACCTTTTACAAGGCTTGGAATTCTTGACTTTGCTTCATCTGTAATAGCTTTATCATGCATTAATTGAACAACAGATTTTACAGAGTTGTTGATTGGCTCTAAAAGTGGTTTTGGATAGATTCCTAACCAAACTGTGATGATAGCCAATGGAATCAAAGCAAAAAGCTCTCTTTTGTTTACATCAGGAAGATTTCTATTAGCTTCATTTGTAACTTCACCAAAGAACATTTTTTTGTATGCTGCTAACATATAGATAGCACCAACTATAATTGCCATACCTGCTAAGAGTGTTAAGATATGTGACTGTTGATAGAATCCAAGTAAACTTAAAAACTCACCAACAAAGTTAATCGTAAGAGGTAGACCCACAGAAGCCATCATCATTAAACCAAAGATTGTTGCATATCGAGGCATAACATGTGCCAAGCCACCAAATTCACTCATTAACTTAGTATGACGTCTATCATATATAACACCAACAAGTAAGAACAGAGCACCTGAAACTACACCATGCGCAATCATTAGGAAGATAGAACCTGAGATACCTTCTACATTCAATGCAAATGTACCTAAGATGATAACTCCCATATGTGATACTGAAGAGTATGCAACAACCTGTTTAACATCTTTTTGAGCGTATGCAACCATAGCTGTATAGATAATCATAATAATAGCTAGAACAGCTATAGGAAACATATAAAATACTGACGCATCTGGAAATAACGGTAATGAAAAACGGATAAATGCATACGTACCCATTTTAAGAAGAATCGCCGCTAGTATTACAGAACCGATTGTCGGTGCTTGCCCGTGAGCATACGGTAACCATGTATGAAATGGAAACATTGGTACCTTAATTGCAAAACCAAGAAAGAATGCTGCAAATAACCAAAGCTGAAATGACTCTGGTAAGATTAATCTGTACCATTCAAGAATTGCAAAACTCCATACGCCTGTTGCTTGATAATAAAAATATGCCATAAAGAGCATACCAACAAGCATGACAAGAGATCCTGTAAATGTATATAAGAAGAACTTAACAGAAGCATAAACTCTCAGAGGACCACCCCATGCACCGATGATATAAAGCATTGGCACTAATGAAAGTTCCCAAAAAACATAAAATAAAATTGCATCAAGAGCAGCAAATACACCTGCCATTGTCATCTGTAAAAACAGAAGTGTAACAATCATATTTTTAATATCTTTTGTCTCACCTAAAGAAGAGATACCTATCATAGTAAAGAAAGATGCTAAGATGATAATAAACACAGAGATACCATCAACACCTAAAATGTAATTAATTCCAAAGGCTGGAACTAATGGTAACTGTTCCATAAACTGCATGCCAGATACACTTGAATCAAAAGAGAACCAGAGCCATAAAGAGAGGGCAAATTCTATCCCTGCAACAGCTATACCGTAAGCTCTAACACTATCCTTTTGAACCAAAAATCCCAATATTCCTGCTACAGCAGGAAAGAAAATTATAATCGATAAAATATGATCTAACATCTATTGAACTCCTAAACCTGATAAAATAACTTTTATTTCATCAGAGTATCTAACTGCTAGCCCAAAAACTACAGCCAATGATAATAATGCAACTATACCAGCTACCATCCATTTAAGCATCGTAGATAAGTTTCCACTCTGCATTGTTCTTGTATTCTCACCAGTCGAGTAGAATATTTTTGCTATTCCATCTACGCTTGCATCTACAATTTTCATATCAATCTCTTTCCAGAAAATTGTTGAGAGTTCTCTATAAGGTTTTACTACATACTCTTGATATATATATGGAATATAATATTGATTAATCAAGATTTTATAACATAAACGATTTTCCATTTTAGATGTACCATCTGGAACAGTTACAGGACTCATAGCATATTTTTTATATGCGAATGCAATTGCCAAGATAACAAAAATCTGCGTTCCTATAGTCATAATCCAATACATTGCAACACTATGTACATGGTATTCAGTCGCTGGAAGTAAGGCAGTAACCATCTCAAAATATGTCATTTTGAATGAACCTGCAATAATTGCTAAAATAAGAAGAGGACTCATTGCAACTAACATGAATTTATAAGCTTCATGAGGATGGATACCAAAAAGTTTATATCTCTCTTCACCATGGAAAATAAGTGCTACCAATCTAAATGAGTAGAACGCTGTTAAACCTGCAGTAAAAAGAAGTACAGAGTAGATAATATAGTGATGCTCAATAATTGAAACTTCTAAGATTAAATCTTTAGAGAAGAAACCTGCAAAAGGAAAGATTCCCGCAAGTGCAACAGAAGCCAAAGTCATCATAATAAATGTTGCCTTCATAGGTTTTTTGAGTCCACCCATTTTAAATGGATCGAGTTCATCATGCATCGCATGCATAACATTCCCTGCACCAAGGAAGAGAAGTGCTTTAAAGAATGCGTGTGCCATAAGATGAAAAAGTGCAACCCAGTAAGCACCCAAACCAGCCGCAACAAACATATAACCAAGTTGTGAAAGAGTTGAGTAAGCGATGATTCTTTTCATATCACGATTTACTAAAGCCATGGATGCAGCATAAAATGCAACAAAAGCACCAAGACTTGCTATAAAAAGTCCTACATTTGGAATCAAATCATAGAGTGGATTTGCACGAATTACAAGATAAACACCCGCCGTAACCATTGTCGCAGCATGAATAAGTGCAGAAACTGGTGTTGGACCTTCCATCGCATCTGCAAGCCATGTATGAAGTGGAAACTGCGCTGATTTACCCATAGCACCAATAAACAAGAAGATACCCATCCAAGTAAGAATGTCTGTACTAAGTGATGGCATTGCTGCGAAAGCTTGCTCATACTGAAGTGTACCTGTATTCCAATAAACTAAGAAGAGTCCAATCAACATCCCAAGGTCAGCAATACGGTTCATAATAAATGCTTCATTTGCTGCCCAAGTTGCGCTCTCTTTATGGTACCAAAAACCAATAAGAAGCCAAGAACAGAGACCAACACCTTCCCAACCGATAAAGAGACCTGCAAAGTTATCACTCATTACAAGTATCATCATTGAAAATACGAATGCTGATAAGTAAGAGAAAAATCTGTTAAAACCTTTATCGTGATCCATATAACCAATAGAGTAAACATGAACTACAGAGGATACTAAAGTAACAACCATCATCATGGTAACAGAAACCTGATCAACAACAAAACCAAATGGAATGTATAAATCTCCTGTCGCCATCCAAGTCATCAACTCAACATGTACAACATCTCCACCTGAGAGGATATGTGTAAGAAGTATAGTACTACTTACAAAAGCTAAGATAATAAGTCCACTCGCCACTATACCTGTAAACTGTTTTTTAGGTGTCGCAGTAAAGAGTGCTGAGAACAAAGAGCTCACTAAAGGTGAAAAGAGTGCTAAATATAAATATAATTCCATACTGTTATCCTCTCATCGTTGACATATATTCTAAGTCAATATTGCCATGGCGTTTGTGCCAAACAATCAAAAGACCAAGTCCTACAGCTACTTCTGATGCAGCGATTGCAATTACAAAAAATGCAAACATTTGACCAGTTAAGTCACCGTAGTAGTGTGAAATCGCTGCAAAAGCGATATTTACTGAGTTGAGTAATATCTCCGTTGCGAAAAACAGCATAAGAAGATTCTTACGACGCATAACACCTACTAGACCAATAGAAAAAAGTATAGTAGATAACACAAGATAGTGGTTTAGTCCTATTTCCATCATGAAAGTACCTTTTTATTTTGTTCATCTTTGATTTGTTGAATTTCTGCTTCATCCATAAGTGTAAGAGAGAGATCCATCTTTTTCCCCGCAAGAACGATTCCTGCAACCATTGCAACTAACAACATTACAGCAGCAAGTTCAAAAGGAACCAAATACTTCGTAAAGAGTACAATACCTACCTCTTGCGTATTTCCTGCATCTGCAACCATTGGATAGTGTGCGGCCATATTCGTAGAGACCATCGGTGCAGCAAATATAACAACAACTAAAACAGCAGCTATAATGCTTAATCCCACGATAATAGCGTTGTTTCCTTTCTTCTCTTTGAGCTCTCTTGTAGTATCAAAAAACATCATACCAAAAGCATAAAGAGCCATAACTGCTCCAGAGTAAACAATTATTTGAACTGCACCTAAAAAATCAGCACCTAAAATAAAGAAAAATGCTGATATCAAAATCATTCCTGCCGCTAATGCTGTTAAAGCATGTAACGCTTGTGATGTTGTTACAGTAATGTAAAACATGACAATTGTTAAAAATGCAAACAGATAAAAAGCTATTGCTTCAAACATAACCTAACTCCTTAATACGCTAGAGGTGTTTTTTTAACACGCTCATCTTCATGTGGGGTAATCGCGCCGAAACCTTCAAATTCCAACTGCTTACCATCTTTCATCTTGTCTATAGGCGTTAACATGTCTTCAAACATAATAAAATGTTCTCTCTGCTCACTTGCATTTTCATACTCGCCACCATGTGTAATTGCTAACTCTGGACAAACTTCAGCACAGTAACCACAGAAGATACAACGACCAAGATTGATACTGTATTCACTTACTACTTTACGAGAATTTTCATCTATTTTTGTGTCCATTCTAATACAGTTAGAGATACAGATTTTTTCACAAAGTCCACAACCGATACATCTCTCAGTATCAGACTCCCACAATCTTTTCATCTCATGCACAGCACGATAACGAGGACCAATTGGCATCTTTTCAGCAGGATAACTCACTGTGTGAATATCAAACTTAATCATCTCACGAAGAACGACCCAAAGTCCAACAAAAAGTTCAACTCTAAACGTTCTTTTGACTACTCTTTTAAATTTACCCCAACCATCGGTAGGATAATCTTCAATATCTACTAAATAGTAGCCATCGGTAACATTTCTGTTATTAAATTGCTCATTATTCATTCATATCCCCTTAAAACATCATCACAAAACCAGTGATTACAACATTAATCACTGCTAACGGCATTAAAACTTTCCAACATAACCACATCAATTGGTCAGGTCTTATATCTGGCCAAGCAGCTCTTGTCCACAAGAAGAAAAAGAAGAAAAATGCCATTTTTCCAAGTAAAGCTAAAGCACCTAAAAAACTTCCATCTCCATATCCACCTAAGAAAAGTAATGGAATAACAAAAGAGATAAAGAACATATTTGCATATTCACCAATAAAGAAAAGACCCCATCTCATACCAGAGTACTCTGTACCAAAACCATCAATAATCTCATGATCATTTGCGATTAAGTGAAATGGTGTACGACCAGTTTCAGCAAAAGCAGCAATCCAAAAGAGTATAAAAGCAACAGGCTGAGACCAAATAATCCAATCTCCGATTCCTCCAGCCTGATAATTATTAAAATCAATTAATGAGAGTGAACCGACCATCATAATAGGTGCTAAAATAGACAAACCTGTTACTACTTCATACGAGATAAACACAGCAGCAGCCCGAGCCGCTGAGAGTAGTGCAAATTTATTTGCCGATGCCATACCACCAAGAAGTGGACCATATAAGCCAACTCCCATGATTCCTAAGATATATAATATACCGATATTTACATCTGCTACTATTGGATGGACTGTGTATCCAAAAAGTGTAAACTGCGGTAAAAAAGGAATCGCAGCAGCTGCCAAAAAGGCTGTAGCAGCTGTAATGACTGGTGCAATTTTAAATATACGCGTAACTACATTTGCAGGAATAATATCCTCTTTTGTAAAGAGTTTTATCCCATCTGCAGCAACTTGCAGTAATCCATAAGGTCCAACATTCATTGGCCCTAAACGACGTTGCATAAATGCAAGAACCTTTCTTTCGAAATAGGTTCCAATTCCCGCTAAAGCAGAAAATACAAGTAAAATAACAACGATTTTTATGACTGTTTCTATTAAATATGCTGTATCCATATATTACACCCTTTCTATTGAAGCTGTTGCAAAGCGATAAGAACTAAACAGTGCCTCTGAATTTAATTTAGAATCAAATGTTGGTAAGATTGCTATATCCCCAGCGATTTTATTGTCACTGATGATTGTAACAACTATCTCACCAAACTCATTTTTGACTTTCACGCTCTCCCCCTCACTCAACTCAGATTTACTTAAAAGCTCTGGACTCATGTAAAGCCCACTTACCTCATTAAGATTTGTTGCTTTGTTAGTAAATGCACTAAATTGTCTTACAGGATTTGCAAGGTAGATGAGTGTTCCATCTAATTTCATCTCACTCAACGCCTCTACACTCTCATCACCACTTTGGTTCACAGCTACGTTTTCTAATACATAACCACGAACTTCAGAGCCATCGTTTTCATAATGATTTGGCAAGCTATCAAACTCTTGCGCTTTAAAACCACTCGCCGCTGGCAAGGAAACTGTATAATCTATAATATTATCAGATTTAATCCCCAATGCATTTGCTATATCATTTAACTCATAACCTTTGTATGCCAATGCCGCATTCGTAGGATTCACACGTTTGTTCACACTTGTAAGTGTTCCCTCTTGTTGATTTATCGCTGGCATATCTAAATCTTTTTTAATCTCTGCACCTAAAGCGGAGAGCGTAAAGTCAGCTTCTACATTATAACCGATTGTGTAAGAACCTCTTGCATCATCTAGCTCACAGATAAGTGCTACACCAAGGGAGTTTGTTAAGCTAGGAATCATTGTTACATTCAATGCACTATATTTTTCAACCAATGCAACTAAACGCGCAAGGTTTTTAGCGTTTGGATGTGTATAAAAGTCTGGCCCTACAATAAGAGCGAAAGTATCTTTTTTGTTTAAGTTTTTCTCTAACTCTTCTGTAAATTTATCAGATGCCCCAACCATTGCTAAAAGACGATTCTCATCCACTTCTACATCTTTTTGGATTTTCTTAGTAACCATCACAGATTTCTCTTCTTCAAAAATCTCTTCTACGCCAGTCTCTTCATTTAGTTTTGTAACTTGAACAATTTCTACTGTTTTCTCTTTAACAGTCTCTTCTACAACAACTGTCTTAAGAGAGTGAAATGATGCTAAGTACTCTACTAAAGAGCTTGGTAGTTTTGACTTGTCAGCAAAAAGGTCAAGAATGAGATACATAACTGCTTCTTCTTGAAGAGGAGCATGTGTAACACTCATAATACTTTTACCCATACCTTCTACAACTGGGTCACTTACAGGGTGAAAATAGATTCCGGCACCTTTATTTACTGTAACAGAGTTGTTCAATGCATATCTTGCATTTGGATTATCACTTTTGAGTGCAGCACCAACAGAGATAACAAAGTTTGAGTTATGAACTGCTTTTAAGTCACTTCCATAAAGTGTTGTACCACTTACTTGACTGTACTCTCTCAAGAAAGCTTGAAAAGCTTTAGCTTCGCTATTTACAAGTTTATACCCATTTTTCTCTTTTAACTTTTGAAGGAGATATGCCTCTTCATTTGTTATAGTAGATGTAAACTCAATAGTGTCTGCCTTTGTAAAAGCTTCTATTGCATTTGTAAATGCTACTTCATCTTTCGCATCTACTCTGTTCTCATAATCAAATCCATAACGACCCGCACCACATAAAGAGACATAGTTCCACTCATTTGTTACACGATAAATTTTATCTTCAGGATTTGCAATATCTGTATGTTTTACATCATATGTTATTTGACATCCAGCAGAACAGTGCCCACATGTAGCAGGAATTTGTTTTAATTCCCAAGCATTTGATTTATACATAAATTGTGTATCCACCAAAGCTCCGACAGGACAAACAGAAGCACACTCTCCACAAGAGGTACAATCAAGCATCTCTTCGCCACTTGTTAAACCTATAATAGACTTGTTAAGTTTATTCCACATGCTGTAAGCATCTTTTGGCATACTCTCTTTATACTCTGCATCCAGTGGATCCCCACCACGAGCTACAGTCTTAAGTGAATTATCCCCAATCATATCTTTACAAACAGTTGTACATCTTTCACAAACAATACAAAGTGATGCGTCATAGTGCAGATGTCCCCAATCCTTACTACTTCTATCTACATCTTTAATCGCATAACTTTGAGAATCTACACCCATTTCAAGTGTATAGTTTTGAAGTTCACACTCTCCTGACTGATCACAAACACCACATTGGAGAGGATGATTGACATCATACACTTCCATGATTGCACGGCGTTCAGTCACTATAGTTTCTGTAGAAGTAGTAATATTCATGCCATCTTTAGCTTTAGCATTACATGCATAAACCTGTTTCCCATCTGCCTCAACAAGACAGATACGACATGCTAATGTGGGACTACATCTTGTTAAATAACATATAGCAGGTATATAGATATCATTTGCTCTAGCGGCAGTTAAGATAAACTCACCCTCTTGAGTTATTACCTCTTTGCCATCAATATTTATCGTAATTTTTTCACTCATTGGACCCTCTCTAATTGAATTTGTTGATATCGGTATAAAGAACTTCTTTGACCTAAATCAAAATTAGCGTTATAAGCTATCATCCCCTTAAGCTTATTATCTATTTGAAATTTTCTTGATAATAGTTTCCCATCAAGCATAAATTCAACATTTTCTCCACCTTTGATTTTAGCAGCTTGCGCAAACTGCTTCGAACCTTTCAAGAGTGCCTTGTCAACAATAATTTCAGCCTTATCTGTAAAAAGGTTGAATTGCATATTAGGATTGCAACTGTATATTACAGTTCCGTTAAACTCTTTTATATCGGAGATCTCTTCTAAAGATATCTCCTCTTTTACCTCTTTTGCATCTAATAGATAGCCTCTCACTTGAATACCACTATTAAGATAGTAATTTGGTAAATCATCAAATGCAATCGCTTTGTACCCTTTTTCATGAGGTAACTTCGATGTAAAGTCAATGACATTGACACACTTCACACCTAGCTTATTTGAAATATCGCTAAGCTCATACCCTTGGTAAGGAAGCGCTGCATTGAGTGGAACAACTTTTTTATCGATAGATGTAAAAGTTCCCTCTTGCTGATTGAGTGCTGGCATATCCAAGTCACCCTCTCCAAGTGCACTTAAAACAGTATCTCCAAAAGCATTGTATGCAATAACAGGAGAGAGTGCTTCCTCATCAAGTTCACAGATAAGAGAGACACCCAAAGTGTTCGTATCACTTGGAATAATTAAAACAGAAAAATCACTATAACGGTCTAGAACACCAGCCATTTTTGCAATATTTTCTGCTCTTGGGTGTGCGTAAAGGTCAGCACCAAGAATCAAAACAGGTGCTTTCTTACGATTTTTCTTCCCTGCTAATAACTCAAACTCCTCTTCCCCGATACTACTCTCACCACTGATGTAACCGCCATCGAGTGAATCAAAGAAATCTTGATGCTCTTTTTTACCCTCAACATTTACAAAGCACTCACACAACATTGCCAAAAGTCCCTCTTCAGAGCCTACTTCATGCTTAAAATGTTGGCTTACAATATTTCTAATACTCTCATCTTCGATTGGGTGCATCATTGCGACATATGCTTTATTTCTTTTCACAGCTTGAGCCAGAGCAAAACGAACCATAGGATTATCACTTGATATTGAACACCCCAAAGTAACTGCATAATCACTCTTAGATATTAAATCAAGGTTAGCACTATACAAAGAGTTTCCACATGCCAAAGAGTAGGCTTGAATAAACTTCTGATACGCTCTTGCTTCATCATTTATAAGTCTATAACCATGCTTCTCTTTGAGCTTTTGAAGGATATACGCCTCTTCATTCGTAATCATTGAACTAAAACGAATCGTTTTTGCATATTCAAAAGCTTTAAGAACATTTGAAAAAGCTTTTTCATCTTTTGCAGTCACACGATTTTCAAAATCAAAACCAAATCTTCCAGCCCCACAAAGTGAGTCATGGTCATGCTCATTTGTAACTCTATAGATAATTTTTTCACTTTCGTGCGCACCCACTCCAACATGTTTCACTTCATAATTTAAAGAGCATGCACTACTACAATGTGCACATGCAGAAGGAACTTTTTTGAGTTCCCATGCGTTTGAGTTATATTTGAAATCTGAACTTGCCATAGCTCCAACTGGACAAACAGCGATACACTCTCCACACTGAATACATTGTGCGTAGTCATTGTCTATCGCAGATTTATATCCACCTGGCTTAATGTAGAGTGCTTCTGCCCCTACAACTTCATTACAAACAGCCGTACATTTTTCACATAAAATACAGAGATAAGGGTCATAACTCAAAACACCCCACTGTTTCTTCTTTCTTTTTTGCTCTTTTGCTGCAAAAGATTGTTCTGCTACTGAGAACTCTAAAGTTTTATTTTGAAGTTCACACTCGCCACTCTTATCACAAACGCCACATTGCAAAGGGTGGTTTACATTATAAAGCTTCATAATATTTTGACGCTCTTTATAGAGTGCATCTGAATCCGTTGTTACTTCAAGACCTTCTATCGGAGGAGTATTACAACTCAATACAAAGCCATCCACCCCTTTTGCTTCTACAGAACACATTCTACATGAAGCGTTTGGCGTTGTTTTTGCTAAATAGCACATTGTAGGGATGTAGATACCCTCGCGTCTTGCTACCTGAAGAATAGACTCGCCTTTTTGTGCGATTACTGGAATATTGTTAATTACAAAATTAATCATTCATTGCACCCTCTCACGTTGCTATCATAGCGATATAATAACATCGCATACAACGCTCAGCCTCTGAGATAGCCTCTTCTTGTGAAAAACCAAAATTAACCTCTTTGTTATTATATTTTCGTTCATCTACACTCAGTACGGCACTTTTTGCACGTGGCACACCAGGTAACCATCCGCTCACTTTCTCTTTTTTATCATAGACACGAAGCTTACGAAGATGGTCTTCCATAATCTCATCATCACTTAAGCTTATTTCACCTGTTTGCAGGTATCTTGTCATAACAGAAGCGGCACGCTTCGCCTGCCCGACTGCATTCACAATCGTCATTGGACCATATTCACAATCCCCTGAAGCAAAGATACCTTTTCGTGATGTCATATAATCTTTACCATTTGTTTTTATCGTTGCCCATGATGTCATCTCAATCGACCACTCAGGAGGCAAAAGACTCAAATCCGCATCCTGTGAAACAGCAGGAATTAAATAATCAGTCTCAATCATATATGACTCTCCTTCAATTTTCAGAAGTTGAGGACGCCCACCATCTGGATCTGGCACAAGTTCATATTTATCCACTAAAAGAGATTTTAAAACATCTCCTTCATCAATCATCTTATCAACGGCAGAGTGGAAAAGAAATTCAACACCCTCTTCCACTGCTTCATGATACTCATCGTAAGTTGTATTTCCAATAATGGTTTTCTCATCTCTACGATAAATCATATAGACTTTTTTAGCATTCGCACGGATAGCACATCTTACAACGTCCATAGAAGTAAATCCACCACCGACACAGACAAGCGTTTTACCTGTTAAATCAACTCTCTTTCCGATGCCATATTTTTCCCAAAGATTGATTTGGTCAAGCATCTCTATCGCTGACCAATAACCCTCTATCTCTGGTCTTTCGTTGTCACAACGGATTTTTTTAGAGATACGTGTTCCAGTTGCAACCATAGTCGCATCATACTCTGTCTCAAATCTTCGCATATCATCTGCATTTATTTTTGAGTTGGTGATAAAGTTTACGCCCATATCACGAACACACTCTATATCTTGATTGTACTTATCAATTGGCATTCTATACTCAGGAACACCCACTGCAACTTCACCACCAAGAACAGGAAGTTCTTCATAAACATCTACTTCAACACCATCTGCAGCAAGGTAATAAGCAGTTGTAAGACCAGCAGGTCCAGCACCGATAACAGCCACTTTTTTACCTATGCTTTTTGCCTTTTTCATTGGATGAAAAAAACCAAAACCATGATCTGTTTCATAATCAGAACCGATACGCTTTAACTCCATAATAGCGATAGGCGCATCAAGGTTCGTTCTTCTACACGCATCTTCACATGGATGAGGACAAACACGACCACAAACATGTGCAAGTGGCATAGTTTGGCGTGTTGCTTTTAAAGAGTCCTCAAGTTTTAAATCTCTTACACCTTCAATATAGGCAGGTATATCTACGTGTGCAGGACATGCATCTGTACAAGGTGCAGTTATTTTAGCTATATATCCAACACTCTCATTATAATGTTTCGATGGTTTTTGATTGTTAATACAATCTAAGAACTCATCCTCAAAGTGATTCATTAAATCAATTATAGGATTTGGAACTGTTTTACCTATCTCACATTTAGAAGTTAGTTGCATACTTTTACCAATCTCTCTCAAGTGGTCTAAATCAGCTATATTTCCTTCGCCACGCGCTATTTTATCAAGCTGATCATAGAGGATTCTGCCACCCCATCTTCCAGGTGCACATCTTCCACATGCCTCAGAATACTCTTGGTACTGAGCAGCATATTCCATAGCTAGGCGTATTACATCTACATCTGCGTTAAATAATGAAACACCATCCCAACCGATAAAGGCTTTCGACTCACGATGGCTATCATATTGCGCAGGGAGATTATATGCTGATTCTTCCCACTCTTCTTCTGGTTTGCCTACATTATTTATAAGCTCCCCATTCCAAGTAGAAAAATAAACTTTACTCAAAACTCAATTCTTACTTTTTGCAAACGATAGTCCAATCGACTTCGTTAAATTTTAGAGAGTTCATTAACTCATATCCACACTCTTTTACTAAGTCAGCTGATCTTTGAATAGGTGTAAAATCACCTACTTCAAATAAAAATATTGCAACTTCGCCTGCTTTATGAGAATCCAAAATTTCTTTCATTCTTGGCTCAAATTGTTTTTTTAAATGTCTTAAATCATATCTTTTCATTACTTAACTCCGTTAACCAATTGAGCTACAGTGGTGCTACGCACATCACTTCTGCTTTCTTCGCTAAAAAAACAAAGCAGTTTGCTTTTTCTTACGCTCATCATCTATCAACCTCACCAAATACGATGTTTGTAGTTCCTATAATAGAAACAACATCTGGAATATAGTGACCTGGTAAAAGGTCAGTTAAAATTCCTGTGTGCCAGAATGATGGAGCACGAAGTTTAAGTCTGTATGGGTATGGTCCACCTTGAGAGTTGATGAAGAAACCAAGTTCACCTTTTGGTGATTCAGTTGCTACATACACCTCTCCAACAGGAGGTCTCATCCCTTGTGTTACGAGAACAAAATGTTGCATCAAAGAGTAGTTTTGCGTCATAATATCAAGCTTAGGAGCAGAGATATATTTAGGTGCATGCGCCATTAATTCAGTCTCATTTTTCTTTACACACTCTTCATACATAGCAATTGTTTGATAAAGAATTTTTGCAGATTCTCTCATCTCTTCCATGTAGATACGGTAACGTGCAAAGTTATCACCCTTATCAGAGTAAGGAACATTGAACTCTACTTCATCGTATAACTCATAAGGCTCCTCTTTACGAATATCCCAAGCAACACCTGAAGCTCGAAGCATTGGACCTGTACAACCCCATGAAAGTGCCATCTCTTTAGAAATAGTACCAACTTCTTCCATTCTCATTAACCAGATACGGTTCGTATCAAGTAAATCTTCATAATCTTTAATATTCGCTGGAAGTTTATCTAAGAATGTTCTTAGTTGCTCAATAAAGCTATCTTGAATATCTAAAGGAACACCACCAATTCTAATTGCTGCATGTGTAAGTCTAGCTCCACAATATCCCTCGATAATATCCATAAGATACTCTCTCTCACGGAACGCAAAAAGGAAAACTGTCATTGCACCAATATCTAGTGCTGTAGTTGCTAGCCAGAATAGGTGAGACATTAAACGGTTAATCTCTAAAAGCATCATACGAATAACTTTTGCACGACGAGGAACTTCTAAACCGATAAGTTTTTCAACGCTTAATGCAAAACCATAGTTATTTGAAGAAGAAGCAATATAATCCATACGGTCTGTTGTAGGCATGAACTCATTGTATATCATGTTCTCAGCCATCTTCTCCATACCACGGTGAAGGTATCCTACATCAGGATGTGCTTTTATAATTTGTTCTTGTTGAAGGTGAAGCATCAAACGAAGTTGTCCGTGAGCAGATGGATGTTGAGGACCAAAGTTCAGGACGAGTTCATTGTCTTCTCTATCAAAAGTTATATTTTCAAAAAACGGTGATAATCTATTTTTTACTTGTGCCATATTTTCGCCACCCTATCTTTGAGGGTCATCAATAACTACTGATGACTTTTTATCAAATTTTTTAATCAAGAACACGCCACCCTCTTCTTGGTAGCTTTGTTCATTTTTAGGTTCATTACCTGTTATTTCCGTGCCTTTTGAGACTTCATATCCTAAACGAGCGAATCTCTCTGAATCGTATCTATCTACTCTTGCTGTATCACGTAATTCAGGCCCGATAACATCTCTTGCCTCTTTTCCGAAAATCTTATCTACTTCATACCAAGCAGCGAACTCATCCCCTTGAAGTGGGTAAGTTTTAAGAAGTGGATGCCCTTGCCAATCGTAAGGCATTAGGATTCTTTTCATAAATGGGTGTCCGTTTGCAATAATCCCGAACATGTCATACATCTCTCTCTCAGACCAGTCTGCACTACGGAAAAGTTTCTCAACAGAATTTATAGCTTGTCCATTTTGAAGAACACACTTGATACGAACTCTTTTTCTTTTATTCATACTAAGCATTTGGTAAAAGACCTCAAAAGTGTTATCTTTAGCTAACCAATCAATAGCACTTAGCTCTGAGAGTTGTGTATACTCTAGAGTATCTCTCATAAGTTCTAAAACAGCATAGTTGTCACTTGCCTGGATATAAACAATCATCTGTCCAGCTTGGATATATGCATCACTTACTTCAAATTTACTCTTAATCGCCTCTAAATCTTTCGCAAAAACTGCATCTGTTGCAACATCATGCTTAGGTACTTGTGGAGCAACATAGTATCTATCTGTATAGTATGCTTTTGCTTGAACATTCTCTTTAGATGTGTACTCTCTCATTACATTAACCTCTTTGGTTTTTGTGCATTTCCAGCTTTATTTGCACGGATTTTTTTCTGTAGCAACATTACGCCGTATTGAAGTGTTTCAGGACGTGGTGCACAACCAGGAAGATATAAATCAACAGGAATGATTCTATCCGCTCCTTGAACCGTTGCATAAGTGTTAAACATACCACCTGTATTTGCACATGAACCCATTGAGATAACCCAACGAGGCTCAGTCATCTGATCGTAAAGTCTTTTGATGAACTCAGCATGTTTCTTAGTAAGCGTACCTGCAACTATCATAACATCTGCCTGACGAGGAGATGCGCGGAAGATTGTTCCAAAACGGTCAAAGTCATATCTTGAAGCACCAGATGCCATCATCTCAATACCACAACAAGCTAAACCGTAAGTAAGTGCCCAAAGAGAGTTTGAACGTCCCCAGTTTACTACTTTGTCAATACTCGTAAGTGCAACCGGCAAACCGCCGTCTTGTGTATAATTTACTTTATGTTGTGCCATTCAAGCGCTCCTTTTTTCCATGCATATACAAAACCTATTGCCAGCAAGAGAATAAACATAATCATCTCTGCGAAGCCGAACCAACCAAGCAGTTTAAAATCTACTGCCCACGGAAACATAAATACAATTTCAACATCAAAAAGTAGAAAAAGTAATGCAAACAAGTAAAATTGTGGTGAAATTCTATTGGGTTGCTTCGTGATCTCTGGACCACACTCATAAACTGAAAGTTTAATCTTTTCAGCATCTTTTGCAGCTAACGCACGACTCGCTAAACGTGCGATTATCGTTGTCGCTGTAAAAGCACCAAATGTTATAACGAAAAGTACAAAAACCCCAAAATACGGATTTGCTGTAGCAATATGCTCCATATAACCTACCTTTATATTTAAAACTACATCCCTGAAAATATAGTTCTATGGATAATTTGTTTTATAATACTCTCAAAAACACTACGATTTCATCAAGTATTTATTGAAAAAAACAGTTGATGCACTATAACAAAAAGAGTATTAAACAAAAGAAAGAGAGGGCGGAACTCTATGCCAATGTTACTAATCGCAACATTAGATTTGGCATGTGGAAAGTGGTGTGTAGATTTGTAATTAACAATATTTGAATTGAAGTTTTATAACTATATTTTATAGCTCTATTCTATCTTATTTTATTTTTAAGTAATTAAGCTTCAAAATAGCGCTTTCTTTTAATGGGTTTTAGTTTTTGCACATCCACTACTATGAAACCATCCACGCAGTTATCAAACTCTTTATCTATTCCAAAATCCATAAACTCCACTCCATCCTCTTCGCATAAATCACTATACTGTTTATAGAGTGTTGGTATTGCATATCCACCGAGTTGAAGTTCACTTTTGAGCGTAAGAAGGTCTTCTTCAAAATCATTATGTACAAACAATGTTTCAAATTTACTCCTATTTTCATCTGTGATAATATAACTATCACGGTGGAGAACATCTCTGCTTTTTGCACCAAAATAGTTCATGTAAAAATAGACGAGCAGAGAGACGGCATTGTCATCATAAGAACGTGAGATACTTACAGGTCCAAAGAGATAACGAATATCAGGATTAGCTTTTACATAAGCCCCTATTCCCTGCCAAAGATAATCGAGTGCTCTTGAGTTCCAATATTTTGGCTGAACAAAACTACGACCTAGCTCGATGCCTTCATTGAAATATTTTGAAAATCCCTCTTTGTAATCAAAAAGAGTTGCTGTGTAAAGTCCTTCCACTTCAAATACTTCTATAATCTCTTTTGCTTTAACTATACGGTAGGAACCGACTATCTCTAAATCTTTATCATCCCAAAGAATAATATGCTCATAAGAGTAATCAAACTCATCTAAATCACGCTTTTTTCCACTCCCCTCTTTGACTTGTCGAAAGCTAATCTCTCGTAATCGACCTATCTCTTTTAAGATAACATTCTCCTCTTCGTTGGAGTAGAGATAAATTTTTTTGCCATCTTTTGTCTCTCCAAGCGCTTGTGCATTTTGGAGTTCGTGTTTAAGCTCTTGTCTGTTTTCAGGCAGAGAGATTGCATTGTGTGTTTTAAAAATGGACTTATTCTTTTTTGCAAAGAGATAGAAGTGTTTACGCAGAAGTTTTACCACATCCATACTTGGCAAGGAAGGCAAGTTGTAACTCTCATAAGGAATAGATTTTCCAATATTAAAAGATATATTCTTATCTCTGTATTTAAACATCTCATGTGGAATTGTCGCAGTCGCTAAAGATTTGTTAAGCATAGAGAGGAAGTAAAAACTCTTTGAATTTTTTGCATCAATATGGATAGGAAGAATAGGCGCTTGCATTTTAGAAGCTACTCTTAAAAATCCTTTTTGCCATTTTGTATCTTGTATGCCACTTGGACGCGCACGGCTCACTTCACCTGAAGGAAAAATGATAACAGCTTGCTCTTTTTTAAGCGCATCATAGATAGCTTCCACAGAAGCTCTTTCCATCTTGTTTCTTACATTTTCTATAGGGATGAGTACATCTTTGATATTCTCAAATTCACTCAAAAAGTTAGAGGCAACTATCTTGACATCTTTTCTGACATCCTTTACAACATTAAGCAGTGCAAGTGCATCTAATGCGCCTAAAGGGTGATTTGCGATAATAACAACTCTTCCATAAGCAGGAATTCTTGCGAGTTGATTTTTGTTTATGTTTATATCTATATTGAAGTATTCTAAAATCGCTTCTATAAAATCAAAGGCTGTAGCATGCTTATTTTTTTGTAAAAAAAGATTTATCTCATCTTCGTGAGAAAGTTTTTTAAAGAGTGTGAGGAGCCCATCTCGAACGATTTGTGGCAACCTCTCAAACGAGGGATAATTGTGCTGGAAATATGTTTCAATTGAGATAGCCATGATTATGCAACCATATACATAGCAATCAAATCTTTAGCAACAGACTCAACAGTCGAATTGTTATAATACTCTTCTTCAATATAATCCCATTCATCTTCTATGATTAACTGAGCATCGATAGCTTTAACATTATATTTTTTAAAGAGGTGAGTAGTCAATTTTGTAGAAAAATTTTGCATCCATAGTTCCTTTTGCAAACAATTAATGCTGTAATTTTGCATAAAACATGTTACAAAGGGGTTACTAGATGGTTACTGTTGTGTTACATTGTTCTTCTTTAGAGGGAAGCCTGAACGCTCCCTCAAGTTTGGATTAACCGTCGTTCGTAATAGCTTCGATAAGCTCTTTTAAAATATCTTCTGCTTTGTCATTGTCTATTTGACAAGTTCCCGCAGCAGAGTGTCCGCCACCGCCATTTTTGAGCATTAACTCGCCAATGTTTGTTTTTGAAGTTCTATTGACTATAGATTTTCCAGTTGCAAATACTGTGTTTTGGTTTTTAAAGCCCCAGAGTACGTGGATGGAGATATTTGTTTCTGGATTAAGTGCGTAAATCATAAAACGATTCCCTGGGTAGATGATTTCTTCATCTCTTAAATCAAGTACAATTAGGTTGTCATAAACCTTTGAGCATCTTTGAAGTTGCTCTTTAAAATCCTCTGCATATTTGTTAAAAAGCTCTACTCTCTCCACTACATCTGGAAGTTGCATGATTTCGTCAATCGTATGGTTGATACAGTAGTCAATAAGATTCATCATAAGTTGATAGTTCGATACAGTGAACTCTCGAAATCTTCCAAGACCTGTTCTAGAATCCATCAAAAAGCTTAAAAGCTCCCACCCTTTAGGATTTAAAATATCTTCTATGCTAAATTGAGCAGCATCCGCTTTGTCCACAGCTAACATCATATCAGGAGAAACTGCTGGCAGTTTTTCTGCCCCGCCGTAGTATTCGTAGACGATTCTAGCAGCACTTGGCGCTTTTGGGTCAATAAAATAGTTATCAGCCTTACCATTTCTCATAGCCTCACTCTCGTGATGGTCAAAGACGATGTGTGCATTTTCAGAGTAAGGTAAATTTGTAATGATGTCATTTGAAGTAATCTCAATAATGCCATCTTGCATATCTTTAGGGTGAACAAAGGTGATTTCATCAATCATATCTAGTTGTTTTAGTATAACCGCACATACCAAACCATCCATATCACTTCTTGTTACAAGTCTAAATTTTCCTGCCATATTTTCTTCCTCAAATTTTTTTTATTATTCTATCTTAATTTATCAACATTTATAAATAAAACGAATATTTTTTAAGCACTCTGGGAATGCATTGGATTGTATGTTTGGATTATGCTGTGATATTTCCACATGCCAAATGTGGAAATCTTGGCATGTGGAATTAGTAGATTAGCGTAGCAGTTGTTTGGACTGTGATAGAAGAGACTCTGAGATTTATTTGTTAATAAATCCCACAGATTTTTCACTATCAAAGTTTGCATCTTTTTCTCTTTGAATCTCTTGGATGAAGTCTTCTTGTGTAAAGAGTGGGTTCTCACGAACTGCAACTTTGTAGGCTGTATTTTTTACAATGAGATTGATTTGCCCGCCTGTAAGTGCATACTTTGACAAAGGCAGTGGATCAAAATCTTTCTCATAGGGAGCATCAAGAGGGAGCATTTTTTTCCAAAGTTCCACTCTTTGCGCTTCATCAGGTCTTTTGAACTCTATCTTATAGTTAAATCTTCTTGAGAAGGCTTTATCGATATTTTCCAACAGATTCGTTGTCGCGATAAGCATACCTCTAAAGTTTTCAATCTGCTCTAAAAAGATGTTTTGCATCTGGTTATGCATCTGGTCGGCACTTGAACTTATGCCACTTGAACGCGAACTCAAAAACTGGTCTGCTTCATTTAAAAGCAGGATTGGCTCTGTTTTTGTTTTTTCACATAAATCATAAAAGGTGTCAAAAATCTTACGCACATTTTTTTCACTCTCACCCACATACATAGACAAAATCTTAGAACAATCAAAAGCTAAAACTTGTCGTTTGAGTGATTTTGCAAGAGAGTAGGCTGTCATCGTCTTCCCTGTTCCAGCCGCACCATAAAAAATGATTCGCGCGTCAATTCCACTCTTTTTATCTTTAACACCCCATTTTACAAGGCGGTTGATAACCTCTTTATCGACTTGGCGCATAAGGTTTTCGAGGGTCTCTTCTGTTTTTTTGTTCAGGATGACATCTTCAAGCGATGTTTCACTATCAACAAGTTCAAAAATATCTTGCTCTTGGACAAGTGCATTGAGTTTTAATCGTGTTACTTTTTTACTTTTTTGTGGATGGATAATCCCTTGAAGAACCTCATCAACGATGTAAAAAGCACGAGAAATTCCACCAAAAGGGTTTAACATCTCTTCATAATCGATGATGCCATCTCCAACTAAGTTAGAACCCTCTTCTAAAAGTGAGCGGTTTTTAATTCGCTCATACTCATCAAATGAGATTAAATCTATCAGCGTGTTCATCTCTCGCAAAGTTGCATCGGTTGCACTATACTCTTCGCGAAGAAGAGCGATGAAAATAACCTGCTCGTAATTATTTAACTTCTTCTGTTTAAAAAATTTATCTAAAACAAGATTTTCGGCAGTCTGTTTTACTCTCTCTTCTATACGTTGTTCAAGTAGTTTAAGCTTGTGTTGGATTCTGTCAATGCCTAAAGAGTGTTCATGCACATTTTGACGAATACTGCTCATTTTTTGATAAAGCTCTATTCTGAAAAACTGGTCTTGAAGGTACTCCAAGTGGTCAGCATAAGGCTTGATTTCAGGCAAGTCAGATTCAAGTGTACCATCTTGTAAAAGTTTTAAGAACGAGGGAGAGAGTCCAACGGCTGTATTTAAAAGTTCTAGTGGAGTGACTTCAGAGATTTTCATAGGAGTAAAACTTTGTTGATGAAGCCAGCCAAGTTCTAAGAGGATTTTAACCTCTTGTAAGTGGTCAAGATACTCATAGTTATCACCCTCATGAAGGTCTTGCAAAAGGTCTAACACAAGAACATCGTCCTGACCCTGCATATACTTTTTCGCTAAGTACTGAAGCTTAAGTGCCTCAGCATTACTGCACTTTAAATGTAAAAATATTTGAGATTTTTCAATCTCGTTTGTCTGTAAAAAATCAACTAATGTTTTCAAATAATCCCTTAAAATTTATAGCCAACGCCCGCTGAAACTATAAGTACGTTTGAGTTTGTAAATTCACCACTGATAGAGGTGTTACTTACTGTACGACTCTCTCTCATTGAGTAAAGCGCAGATAAGCCAATATCTACTGCTTCGCTCATTTGGTAACGCCCACCTAAAGAGACTGAAAGGCTGTTAGAGTCTGGTAACTCAAACCCAAGAGTTGCGTCTGGAGTTGGTGATTTATCATAAACAGCACCCGCCATTAAAGTCATCTTATCTAAATTTTGGGTAATACCTAAACGAAATGTATCTGTATCTTTCCAATCTTTAGTTTTAGCCGTTCCAAATGCACCCTCTGCATAAGCATTCGTATAGTTAAAATCTAATGTTTTATACGCGGACCACATATTTCTTTCATAGACGAACTCTACTGTTGTTTTTGAAGGCAAAGTGTATGCAAGTGCGACAGAAGCAGTTGCAGGAAGTGGAATCGTTACTTGTGCAGCATAATTGTTTGCTGCTACACCTGCAAGAGGCATAGATAAATCTGCACTTCCATCTTCTGTTAATTTAACCTCTGAACGGTATGTTAAAGCAACATCGAGTTGTGAAGTCGGCTTATATGCAAGCGCCAAGTTGTAGCCGAAGTCTATCGAATCGCCTTTCATATCTTGAGAGTATGCGCCATACGTTGGGTGCGTGCCAGATGCCTTTACGATACCTGAAGAATGAACAATTCTAAATCCAAAGCCAAGTGCAACTTTTTCACTCAGAGGAATAGCCACACTCGGATTGATTTCAACTACTTGAAGTGTAAACTCTTCGGCTGTGCTTTTCGCTGGTTGTGTACTCCATCGCTTTGATAAACCGCCAGGAACTACTATACTTAGACCAACGCGAGCTTCACCAGCTTTGCCAGATACATAATGAACAGATGGAAGAATAAAGCTCTCACTTTGTGCGTCAATGTTATGTACATAAGAAGCCGTGCCAGCATGTGTTCCAGTATAATTCACAGGATCCAAACCAATAGAAGTCAAATCCACTTCTAAATAGCTTGCATTTTCCATAAAAACCATATTTGCAGGATTATAGTAAGCTGCATCCGCACTTTTGTTGTGTGCAATATTTGCCGCACTCAAAGCAACTCCATTAAGGGAAGTCTCTGGTATTTTATATCCTCCTGCCATTAAAACAGAAGCTGCTGCTAGTGATAATAGAGCAATTTTATTCATCTTAACTCCTCCTAAGGAAATTTCTGGAACGATATTACTCAATCTAAACTTAAAGTTCAAACGAATATAAAAGTTCAATCTCATCTTTCCAAATTGTCTCATCAATAGTTTCAAGAATAAGAGGAATATCATCCATTCGCGCATCATTCATAATAAATTTAAAAGCATCTAGCCCTATTTTTCCAAGACCTAGTGAGTGGTGTCTATCTACATGTGAGCCTAAGTCTGGTTTAGAGTCGTTGATGTGCATTCCCATGAGGTATTTAAACCCGACTATCTTTTCAAACTCCGCCCAAGTTTTATCATACGCTTCTCTTGTTCGGATGTCATATCCTGCTGTGAACATGTGGCAGGTATCTATGCAAACACCTATGCGGGATTTGTCTTCGACTTTGTCTATGATGTGCGCGAGATGCTCAAAACGCCAGCCGAGGTTACTTCCCTGCCCTGCCGTGTTTTCAAGAACGGCACTCACTTCGCTTGTTTTCTCAAGTGCGATATTGATAGAGTCCGCTATCGTGTCCAAACATGCCTCTGGCGAAATTTTTTTTAAGTGACTCCCAGGGTGAAAGTTGAGTCTGTCGAGTCCTAAAAGCGCACATCTTTGGAGTTCATCTATAAAGGCTTCTCTCGATTTTTCCAGTTTGTCAGCCTCTGGATTTCCAAGGTTTATAAGGTAAGAGTCATGAGGGAGAACATGCTTTGGTAAAATCCCGCTCTTTTGCAGTGCCTCTTTAAACTTATCTATCGTCTGCGTATCTAACTCTTTTGCAACCCACTGTCTCTGGTTCTTTGTAAAAAGCGCGAAAGCTTTTGCACCTATTGCCTCTGCATTTGTTACTGCGTTAAAAACACCACCGCTTGCCGAAGTGTGTGCGCCTACAAACTTTTTACTCATCTTCTTTGCTCCATATCTTTTATGTTTATTAAAATTTTGTTCTTTGTGTCTTTAAAATAAATGGCATGTGGATTTACACTGTATGTTATTTCCACATGCTGAGTCTCAACCCTTTGCTCAAACCCATCTGCCGTTTGAACCCGCTTTAGCCCAGCATAAATCGGACGACCAAGAAGGATGTTTTGCAACATATCATCAGGGTAAGCGGCACTCAAATACTCTTTGTTAAAACTTCTTTTGTCCATACACCCTTCACTCGTACAAACACGATGATTGAGCGTGATTTTCTCTACTGCCTTGCCCGCCACAAAAAGTTCAAGCTCCACGCTCTTGCCGCTATTACGAATATAACCAAGGTCAGCGAACTTAAGTTTGGGTGATTTGATGATGATAATCTTAGAAGAAGTGTGTTCATAGCTCTTCACACTACAAGCACTCAAGATAAGTGTAAAAATCAAAAGTATATATTTCATTGTTAGGATTATACTATTTAATTTTTAATCTGCCATAGTTTGGAGTTTGGCATGTGGAAATATTAAAGTTCACTTTATTTCCACATGCCAAAATATAGAAGGAACCGATGCCTTGGCTTCGGTAGAGAGTGCTTGAGTGTTACAACGCTCCCCTAAACGCACTATCCAAAATAGAAGCTTTTAATGCTTTTAGATTTGCCATTTTTTCTTTTTGAACTGATTTAACTTTTTCTATTTTTTGTGAGATTTCATTCAGATATTTGACTGTTTTTTGTTGAATAGAAAGTGATACAACGGGAACCTGAAATTCTTCAAGCATACTTTTTGTAATAGCTTCTCTTGTTGCACCACCAGAAGAACTGAAAAGTAAATCTGATTTTATTGATGGGCTAATTAAATAATAATGTAAAAAACTAGGAATCATTCCATCTTTTAATCTTAAAATTGAAACATGTTGATTGACTCTTGCAGGTAAATAATCTTTATCTACTATACAACAACGAGCTACAGAAGCACCCGTAATATTTAATAGTATATCATTCTCTTCAATAGTTACATTATCAAGTTTTTTTGCTTGTTCACCATCTATAAAAGCTAAACCTTTTATTCTAAAACCATTATCATGAACATTCATACTTCTAATTAAACTTATACCTTCAGTTTTATATGCCTTTTGCCCACCACTAGGAGTTGCACCGCTTCCAATTTTTGTTGTAATATCTTTTAGTGGAATTGTTTTATTGATTTTTAGCTCTCCAAAAACATCATTCAAAACACTTCCCATAAATACATTAGCTTCATCTATATTTTTTTGATGTAGGGCTATTGCTTTATCTATTTTTTCAAAGAGTAAATCCAATTTAGAAACTATTCTTTGTTGTTCTGAGAGTGGTGGGAGGGGGATATCTATATCTTTTATATATGTTTGGCTTAGATTTGGTTGTGCTCCACCAAATGAATCAATAAGCATTTTTTCTTTGATACTTTTCAAAAAATAAAACATATATTTGGTAATAAACATTTTTTTATCATTCAAAATCCCACATATTGCTTGATTGGTAGTTGTTTCAATATCTAAAATTCCTAATTTGCCTACTGTAGCTCCATACATAGCTATAAGTAATGTTCCTTTTGGAAATAATTTAGCAGAAGATTTTTTTAATCCTTCTTCCGTAATCAGCTCCTCTACTTTATCAATATAGCCATCATTAAGTTCACCACTTTTTAACCAACCAATATTTCCATTCCAATAAGATTTTTCATTTCTTTTTGGAGTTCCCCCACTCGTTGTAGTTGATAGTGACCCTAATTTTTTCCACTCCCATCCATTCGGAAGTTCATACAACTCACTCATTGATATCTTTTCCAATTAATATAGCCTCAATTTCATCCATCAAATCATTTATTTCGTTATTGTTGAGTTTGATGTTTTCCACTAACTCAATCGGTGATTTATGTTCTATTGCTTCATTGCGATTTGGATTTTTCGCAGATATGTCAAAATCTTTTATATCGTTAATATTTACAATCCAACTGTTTTCTGTGATGGTTCTATCTTTCCATACGGACAAAAATTCTTTGAAGTGGTCATTGTTGATGGGTTTATTTTTCGTAAGTTTGGATGAGGGATTGAGTTCGTAATAAAATATCTCCGAGGTCGAGCCGTTTCTATCGAAAAAGATGACATTCGTTTTAACGCCGCTGTACGGCAAAAATACCCCTGATGGCAAACTAAGTATCGTGTGTACATTAAAACGCTCTAAAAGCTCTTGTTTAACTGATTGAAAGGCATTGTTTGTTTGAAATAAAACACCTTCAGGAATAACTACACCACATCTGCCACCAAGTTTAAGATAGTTCATCATGTGTTGTAAAAACAGTAACTCGGTAGCATTAGATTTGATAGGGAAATTTTGTTGGATGCTGTCGTTCTCTTTTCCGCCAAAAGGAGGATTTGCCAAGATGCAGTCAAATCTATCTTTTTCTTCCAAGCCTCGTATGTCTTTTGTGAGAGTATTTGCTTTTGCGATGTTTGGCGATTCGACTCCGTGGAGTATCATATTCATAACGCCCATGACATAGGAGAGCGGAGTTTTTTCATTGCCGAAAAAAGTGTCTTCGTTTAAAAACTTCAACTGCTCTGTTGAGAGTTCTCGCTGTTTGTTCGCTTTTATGTCGGTGTAGCGTATGTGGTTGTACGCTTCGATGAGAAATCCGCAGCTTCCCACGGCAGGGTCGTAAATGGTCTGCCCAACTTTTGGGTCTAACACATCGACAATGACTTTGATAAGCGGACGAGGAGTATAAAACTCTCCGCTGTTACCGCCGTCACTCCCCATGTCTTTGAGAAGTTTTTCATAAATAAGCGAGAGTTGAAACAGGTCTGCCTGATTGTGAAAATCTAAACAATCAATGATGTCTAACACCTCTCTAAGAGTATGCCCATTTGCGATACGGTTGTCCAAATACTCAAAGATAGCACCTATCTTATACTTGATAGATTTTGGGTCTTGAGTAATTGATTTGAACCCTTTAAGATAAGGAAACAGCTCTTTATTTGTAAACTCTAAAAGGTCTTCACCGCTCTTAGCATTGATAAGGTCAATCTTCCCATCTTTTTTAGGACATGCCCAATTACTCCACTTAAATTTATCATCTAAAATGTAGGTATATTCCTGCCCGATAAGCAACGCTTCATCAGCTTTTGCATCTTCTAAATCACTTAAAAACTTTAGAAAAAGTATCCAAGAGATCTGCTCAGTGTACATCATAGCACCACTAATCCCATCATCTCTTCTTAATATGTCTGTTATTCTGTTTATTTTGCTTTCCAAATTTTGCCTTTTGTAATGTGTAAATTTTTTAGTTTTTTTGACATAGGTTTTGAGCTATGGGTAAATTTCTCTGTTTTTTACTCATAGGTTATGGGATATGTCGAAAATATTGCGTTTTTTCGGTGTATTTTTTTAATGTGTCGAAATTTCTCCATTTTTTCAATAAATCAAAATAGACTTTCTTGAGATGGTGGGTTTTGGGGTAAATAGGTCATTTTATTTTTCTTTTCCGATTTACTTTTATTTCCTTATCAAGGATATGTTTTGAAGAAATATACTGTTTCAGTTCCAATGCTATTACAAGATTTTGATTAATAACATTATTAGGCATCTTCAAAGGTCTTGCACTTATTTCAGTTAACTTTGGATACTGCCCTTGAAACCGATTTAAATAGGTTGAAATCTCATCATTACTTAATTTGGGTATTTGTTTTGTTAGTAGCTTTAAAGCATTCTCACGGTCGCTAATTTCAAATAATTTATCAAATAAATCTTTTGAAATATTATCTTCAATATCTATATATAAAGCAATAATTTTATGAACCAATTCTTCACTTTCCAATAATGTCAAATCTATTGTTTCAATTATTGAAACTTTTTCACCTTTGCTAAATTTGTTTGATTCTAGGATTTGAGTATAATTATCCTCATCCAAAGTAAGCTCTTCGTATTTTTCTAAAAACTCATCTCTAAAACTTTCAATTAGTTTAATTTGCTTCTCAGGAAAATTCTTTTTAAGACTATTAATTATAGTTTGATTTAGAGTTGTTTTTTGATTTGCTAAGATTTCATCAACTTTAATACTTGATAATAAGTCCATATTCAAATCTAGAAATTTCCAAATTATACTTTTAATCAAGTAACTATAAGCTTCATCACTTAGTTGATTTGATTTTAGTATTTCCCTTGAAATGCTTTGTAAAAGTTCATCTCCGAACACTTCTTTATTATTCATTTTATATTTTGCTAATTCTTGATAGTTCTCGTTGATATTTAAGAAAGCTAATAAATACTGATCAAGTTCATTGTTTTCTTGATAGTAATGCAATAAATTATTCCAATTTGCACTTAATTTATTTTTTTGCAATAAATCTATCCAAAGTTCATTTGGTATAGTTGATATATCACTGATTTTTGTTTCTTCTTTTTTTATTATCGCTTTTTTATTTTTTAGATCTAAATCCTCATTGTTTAATAATTCTACAATCATAGTTTCAGACTCTTGTGTATTTTCAGGAATCTTTAAAAGCACATTTTCTACATACATGTTTATATCATTATGAATATATTCTAAAAGACTTTTTGTTGTAGTATCAACTTCATTTATTGCAGTATAGTTTGAAACTAACAGTTTATTTTTCATTGTATCACTTAATGTGAATCGTCCTATATAACGTTCTATCATCTCTTGATTTAATTCATACAAATTATTTTTAAAAATAAAAGCAATAATTAAAGCAACATTTTTAAAATCATCAGTATTGAATTTTTTATATTTTACTTGAAGTTCTAAAATTAGAAACTCAAATTTATCGTTACTTGCACCATACTTTGGAAGATATGAGTTCTCTTCAATAAAAGTCTTAATAGCATTATCAACATTTAGAGATGTTAAAGTTGTTTTATCCAACGCTTCTAAAAAAATCTGAAAATATTCTTTTTGTTTTTCAAATGTTAAAGGTGATTCTTTAAAAATATGAAGCCATATATTCTTAAATTTTTTTACTATTATATTTGTGAATTTATCTTGCTCTTGCGTGATTAGAAGAAAGGATAAAATAAATTTTTTAGATACATCGCTGCCATCAGATAAATTGCTGATAAAATTATCAAATTTTTCTCCCTTAATATTTTCCTTTAGCATGTAATCTAATAAATTAAAGTTCAATATTGCTTTAGATTCAAACTCTTTAGCTTTTAAGTTTTTAATAACTTCATCTATATTTGTCAGTAAATATTCAAATTCTAAGGGTTTATCGTCTTTTACTGATAACACAAAATCTCTATCTTTTAAAGTTAAACTACCAGGAAAGAAATAAGAAATATAATCATAATAATCTTCTCGAATAAAACCATCTCTAATAAGAAATTTTAATAAATTTTCTTTTTCTATTTTTTCAAAAATCTTACTATCTTCTATTTGTGCAATTTGACTAATATTGTATTTTTTGATTTCATTTGCATTTTCTGCTAATGATTGTAAATCTTCTTTGAGCTGTTCAAGTTGTTCATTTGGATGTTCAATAATTAGTTTTTCTCTTTCTTCGTAAGTAAAATCAGGATTTATTGCTTTTTCAACTTGGCTAAATGGCTGGGTTTGATGTCCATTTGCTCTTGCAAAAACTTTTGTATTGACTATTTGCCAAAAAATATCATCTTTACAAATTGTTGTAATATTTGAAATGGTATATGTTGTCGGATTTACAAAGAAACTCACATTATTTACAGTTTCAAATATCTTTAAAATGTAAACCATTCTCAATTCAGTAATAGATTTTTGTTTTTCTAAAATTATTTTGCTTTCTAATTCACTAATTTCTTTATTTTTGTCAATTTGAAATTGTTTATTTTTTTCTAACTTATTTTTAATAAATTTAGTTCTTTGATTAAAAATTTCATATACATTCCCTTGATTAACATGAAGTTCTGCAAAGTCTGATGGATAAAAGTTTTTGTAGATTATCATCGCCAATAATCGTTCTCTGTTAAGCCTTTCACTTCCTATTTTATGTTTATATATTTTGTATTCGTTAGCTATGTTGATGAGCAATCTCATATCATCGATTCTAAGAGAAATATTTCTCAAAAATTCTATATCTATATTGTCATGTTTAAATTTTTCTTTTATCTTTTCAAAGGAACTAGAAGAGTTGATATATGGAATTATTGGGATAATAAAATCAAAAAATTTTGTTCTATCTTTGTCTTTAAACATATCATCTCTTATGGCATAGACAAAAACTACTCTTCTGTTAATATCTTTTGAATTGTTTATCAGAGTATTTAACTCTCTAAGTTTAATAAATATTTCTGTATTTCCAAACCTATCTAAATCTTCTATTACAACTACATTGTACGAAGTAACTTCAAAAAAGTATAAAATTTCATCCAAGTGTTCATTTAAAATTGATGTTTTATCTTTATTGTTTACCTCTATTTCACCACTTTTAATATTAAATTTACTAACTTGTAATTTCATAAAATATTGGAAAATTTTATAAAAGTAAAAAACTAAAATAAAAAACATTATCCATGAAATAAATGGATATTCAAGTATTTGTTCCTTTACATCACACATGAAAAATTGATGTACTTTTTCTGGTAAAAAAATAGCAAGAGAGTATAGAAAGAACATTCCAATGAAAATACTATGAAAAATAAGAGAACTTTTTTTGATATTGTTAATTCTCTTAAATCTTGAAAATGGAATAGTTTTATCTTTTTCTTTATAAAAAATTTGTTGTAGAATACTTTTTTCGAGAATTTGGTTTAGTTGCTCATAACCAATTTTAGGTTGAGTTGTAACTCCGTTTGAATTAGTTGGTGGTTCATTGTCTACATCTTTTATTGGTTCTTCAGTTTTCATGTTGTTAATAACTATATCTTGAAAAGTGGCTAATGAAATATGCAAATATTCCCACTCTTGATGTTTCTTTTCAAAAGTTCTTAAAAAACTACTTTTCCCTGAACCATAAGTTCCTGTGACAGCAATATTATTATTCTTTGGTGTTTCAAGAGCTACTTGAAGCATCTTTGAATATTGGTTATCTGTATCTGCTTTATCATTTGGGATAAGTGATTCATATTTATCAGGATTATCAATTAGTGAAGTACCAAATTTATCAATAACTTTTAAATGCATTTTTTTTAAGAATTGAATACTGAAAATCAATATTTGATTAATTACTTTGCATGAAATAATTTTTAACTTTCTCATATTTATATCTTCCTCTTCATATAACTCAAAATACTCATCTCCACATCTCCAATTCTTCCCAGTTATCTACAAAACCCATCGCATTTTTATCTACATGTGGATATTTTTGAAGCAATTGTTTAATCTTTTCTTTAAACTCGACTTCATCTTCGCCTATGCAAGCCAATATATATTCAATCACACTCAAAGCAAAAAATACTTTGTCGTTCATGTAGATGGTGCTTGTTAGATTGGTTTTTTCATCTATGATTGTTTTGTTTATTTTTTTAAAACTTTCTAGTTTATTGGGTACTTCAAATTTTACGCCCAATGTTTTGTTCCAACATCTACTGTGGTGAGCACATATATTTCGTAAAACTGACAATGAATGAAGCCAGTTTTTAAAAACTGTGTTATTGATACCTCGAAGCTGATATGTTACTTTTTTTTGCTCATCTGTTTTCAAAATACTATACATTTTGGACAAAGTTCCAAAGGATATGACTTCTACCAAAGTCCAAATCGGCAAATCTTTTGTTTTATATTTATCTTCAAAATGAGAAACAAATTCTTCATTGGCTCTCCCCGTCTCATCTTTGAGTGTCTTGATGATTTTGTCATAAAACTCTTGATTTGTTTGAAAATTTTTCTGATCCAAATATCCATAAGGTTCATACTGACAGGAATGATGATAAGCTATTTGTGTTCTAAAGTATATCTCTATACTCTCTATGGCTTCAAAGATAATCTTTCTCAGTTCAGTATCAAAATAATAAAGCTTGACCACATCTTCAAAAGCAGTGTTTGGTAAAAACTTGTTTTTATTTTCAGACTCTTTTTTGTACTGAAGCGGTAAAAAATATGCACTTAGTCTATAGTAGTTAATGTGATTTAATTTTGTGAAGGCATATTTATCATTTGATATAATCAAATCTCTTTCTTTTAAGATTTTTAATTGTTCATCAAAAGTTTTATGACTTTTAGCGTATCCATTTTCTTGATTTTTTATATTTTGGAGTTGTTCTTGGAGGTTATTCATAAAGAAGACCCCCTCGTTGGCACATTGTAAAGAGGTGGAGGAGGTGTGTTGCCAAGATTATAGTCAAATAAATCTTCAATTCGTATAAATTTTAAAAACTTCATCTATAAATCTCCCTTTGCAAATTCCCTAACAGTTCCAAACCCGCTCAAATCAACTAACATGTCTGTTTTGTTTTAAGTAGGTATTTATCAACCCATTGTGGGATAGTGTCACTTTTAGACTCAAACTCTTTGGCATTGTTTATCTGAGCTATCCATGATTTTTCTTGACTTGAGTTGTCAAATATATATGCTCTATTAGAATATTTTACAGCTTCAGACAATAGTTCTAGTGAACGATAATAACGACTAACTATTTTATCTTCCGGAACGCTATGACCGCCTAGCTTTACTCTGTTGTTTACACGAGAGATATTTACTATTGGGTCTTGTGTTGCTATGAAATAGAGGTAAGTTCTGTATCCTGCTTCTTGTGCTTTTTTTAAAAAATCAACTTTGTCTTTTGAAGACATAACCGTTTCAAATGTAAAAGATATTTTTGATTTTAAAAGTTGACTACGAATAAAATCTGCACAAATAGAGGCATAATATGAGTTAATCGACATATTTGAAAAATCAATTTTATTATCAAGAAATCTCAACAAATATAATTCATTTGTTAAATCGGCTTTTTCAAGAAGTGGATGATTCTCAAAAAAGGAGATAACCTCCTCTTCATTTGTAGTAACTCTATAATTTAGCATATCTAAAAAACTAAATTTGTTTATCTCTTTTTCTATCTCATCAGGATTAATATATACACCAAGTAACTCTTTAGAGATAATGCTATTTAGTGTGCTTTTTCCACTTCCATTTGGACCTGCAAACATCCGTAATCGTGGAGTATTCATCCTAAAATAATCTTTTGGTTTATATCCACTTTAATATATGGAGCAACGTCTTTAATCTTTTTTTTACTTCCATCTGCAAAAACTTCATATATTGCGCCGTCTATAACTTCTAACACGCTATTTCCGGCTGATAAAGCATCAAGATACGCTTTGTGCATAGCACCATTTGCAAGTGAGGGAATTAACTTTTCCAAATTATCAAGTTCTATATCTTTCATAATGAAGCTCCTTTTATTGTTCTCATTTTATCATTTTTTTCGCTCATCTATAAATCTCCCTCTGCAACTCAAAATACTCCTCTCTCATCTGAGGTATTCCACCAAAGTTTTGAGCCACCTCTCTAACTGTTCCAAGTCCACTTAAATCAACTAGCTTACCTAACTTATCTTCATCAAGCTCTTTAACACCATCTTTTTGATATCGCTGTAATATAAACTCTATGAACTCTTTGGCTTTCTCATTATGAAATTTTTCTACAAATTCCGAGCTTTCAACTGCTATAACTCTTTCATTTCGAGTTTTGATATTGAGGTTAAATGATATGTGAGCAAGTACATCATATATGTCACTATTCTCGGCTTCAAAGATTACTTTTAAATCATTGAGTTGAGATTCATCAATGTGCATCTCACGAAGTTTGTTGAGTAAATCTTTTCTATTAGTTGGATTACTCCATATTTCCCTTAAGCCATTTTCATCATTGTAAAACTTACCAAGTACACCTATGAGAAGTTCTAAGTAGTCTTCTGTTTTTAGAGGTATTCCATCCATACCAACATAAGTAGTTTCTATGTTGATAACTTTGAGTTTTTTACCTTTGATGTCAATCGTTACTTTTTCATTCGTAGGCTTTTCGTCGCCTGTTTCTGTATCATCACTATCTGCTGCATCTGTTTTATTTTTTAGCTCTTTGGGTTGCTTTTCTTCACCACCGTTAGAAGGCAAATCTTCACCATCCCATGCAGGGTCATAAAATAGATTTGTTGCCCCTACAAAATCCATAATAGTAAAGAAATCTTTCCCCTCAAATACTCTCGTTCCACGACCTATAATCTGTTTAAACTCGGTCATAGATTTTATAGGTGCAGTTAGAACAACATTTCTAACATTTTTAGCGTCCACACCAGTTGTAAGCATTTTTGAACTGGTAAGGATTGTAGGTATGTCTCTATCATTATTTTGAAACATCTCTAAGAACTCTCTACCTATATCTCCCTCATCAGAGGTAACTCTTACACAGTAGTTATTGTCTTTGATAGTTTTAAACTTATCAATGGCTACTTTCATATCCATCGCATGTTTTTGATTTACGCAAAAGATAATGCTCTTATCCATAGGATTCATGTTTTGGAGTATTGTTTTTGCGATAAGCTCTGTTCGTTTTGGTATAACAACTTGCTTTTCAAACTGCTCAAGTACTACTATCTGCTTGTCTAGCTCACCAGTTATGATGTCGTTAGGGTCAAATCTATACTCATCTATATTTGTCTGGATTCTCTTCACTTTATAAGGTGTAAGAAATCCATCGTTGATACCGTCTTTGAGAGAGTATTCATATATAGGGTCGCCAAAATATTTGTAAGTGTCTCCATTGTCATCTCTTTTTGGCGTTGCTGTAAGTCCTAAGTGAACGGCACTTGTAAAGTGGTTTAAAATATCTCTCCAAGAGCTTTCATCATTTGCACTACCACGATGGCACTCATCGATGATAATCAAATCAAAAAAGTTCGACGGGTACTGTTTGTAGTATGCAGTTACATCATCTTCTTGCTCTTCCTCTGAGGTTTCAATAACTCTGTTTTTATTTTCGGCTATTGATTGATAAATAGCAAAAAAGATGTTTCCTGCAGTTGGAACTTTGCCGCCTCTTTTTTTGATGATTTTTCCGTTTATCTCAACACAATCTTTTTCCAATGGATTGAAAGTATTCATAGATTGGTCTTTAAGTACATTTCTATCTGCTAAAAAGAGTATTTTCGGTCGTCTATCGCTTCCATCTCTATTCCATTTGGATTGAAAAAGTCTATATGCTATTTGAAAAGCTATGTAAGTTTTACCTGTTCCCGTTGCCAAGGTTAGAAGAATTCTATCTTTGTTTTCTGCAATGGCTTCTATAGTTTTTTGAACTGCGATTTGTTGGTAAAAACGAGGCTTCATCGTTCCTTCAATATGGAAAGGATGCGTGATTACATCTTGTGCTTTTGACGTTTGCTCACCATACTTTCTAAGAAAGAGTTCATAAGGCGTTGGATAGTTGTCGATAAACTTACCCTTTCCATCTTTGAGAGAGTGTTCATAAATCTTATGTCCGTTAGTGCTGTAAACATAATCAATGCGAAGTCTTTCGGCATAGTTGATAGACTGTTGTAAACCATCAAGTGGATCTTTTGATTCAGCTTTGGCTTCAATGATAGCTAAGTTAGTGTTTTTGTATGTAAGCAGATAATCAACAAAATATCTCTTGCCTCGTTTGCCGCCTATAAGCTTTCGCCCATCAGTAAAATAATATTCTCTAACAATGTTGGATTCTAACCATTCGCTCTCTTTGATAAGAGGGTCGATGAGTTTAGAACGGGTATCTGATTCTGTATATGCCATCTAACTTTAACCTAATAAAATATAATTTGATTTATTATAGCTTGTGTTTGTACGGAGAGTGTTTAAAATATTAGAAAATTATTTTCTCTATCTCATTACCACTAAACTTTCCACATGCCAAAGATTTGAACTTGAAAGAGAATTGAGATGGATGGGGTGTTTTTTTTATAATCACATTCTAAATATAAACTTATAAACTCACTCTTATAAAATTTTATAAAGAATTTTAAATAATTTAATATTTTGAAAGGTACAATGACAGCTCATTTAAAGTTATTTAAAAGGAAAGCAAGTGAAACATCCTAAACCAATCGACCATGAAATCAAGCTAAATCCTAAAAGATACATCGTTTCCAAAACGAATGCAAAGGGAGTTATCGAGTATTGTAACGACTATTTTGTAGAAATCTCTGGCTATGCAGAAGCGGAACTCATTGCGCAACCACACTCCATAGTAAGACACCCAGATATGCCTAAGATTGTTTTTAAAATAATGTGGGAGAGAATCAACAACACAAAAAATATTATGGCTATTGTAAAAAACATGGCAAAAGATGGGAGTTACTACTGGGTTGTAACAGAGTTTGAACCAAAGATTGACCCCATCACAAATAAGATAATCTCACACACTGCATTTAGAAAAGCGGTACCACAAAAAGCGATAGACGCTATGATACCAATCTATCAAAAACTTATAGAGATAGAAAAAGTTGGCGGCATGGAAGCAAGTGAAAAATACCTTCGTGGCTTTTTAGAAGAGAAGAAGATGACCTACGATGAATTTATAGATGAGTTGATTGGAAACAACGCTCTTTTTAAGATGTTTTTCCTCGCTATGAAAAAATTCTTTTCATAAGGTAGCTCACTCTACCTTTCCCACTTGAACATTTCCACATGCCAAAAGATTTTCATTTTGCCATATTTTTGAGTTTGGCATGTGGAAATGTGTAAACTCTCACTATGAAAATACATATTGACATCGATTGCTTTTTTGTTTCCGCGGCTCGTATTGCAGATAGTTCCCTTGAACATAAGCCTGTAGCTATTGGCGGAAGAAGTGACACTAAGATTTTTAATAAAGATGCGAAGAAACAGACGGTCAACTTTGAGAACTCTGGCTCCTTTGTTCCTACCTTTTATAAAGCCTATGAAGAGAGTGATGATGATATTGCCTCGTTTAAAGATGAAGATGGGCGTGTTCGTGGTATTTTAACAACCTCCTCTTATGAAGCTAGAGCCTATGGAATCAGAACTACTATGAGCATAAAAGAGGCGCTTACGCTTTGCCCGCATCTCATTATCAAAGCTCCAAATATGTCCTTGTACCAGAAGCTCTCTCATGAACTCCATGAGTTTTTAGCTTCGAAAATCCCCCTGATAGAACAAGCCAGCATCGATGAGTTTTATGGAGATTTAAAAGGGTGGATTGAGGATGAAGATGTGCCTCAGTTTATAGACAACCTTAGACATGAGATAAAAAAAGTCCTCAAACTCCCCGTCTCCATAGGCGCTGCAAAAACAAGATATATCGCCAAACTTGCAACCACTTATGCCAAACCTTTTGGTTCGAAAACTATCTATCCCCACGAGCAGGACAAGTTTGTAGACCCCATCAAGGTGGGAGATTTTGCAGGTATTGGAAAAAGTATGAAAGCAAAACTGCAATCAGCGCAGATTCATACCCTTGGCGATTTAAAACAGCGAAGAGGAACCGTTGAGTCTTGGGGAGCCTATGCAAAAGATTTGTATCTGCGTGTAGCGGGCTTAAGTGACGCACCCATCGTCACAACTTCACAAAGAAAATCCATCGGTATTTCACGAACTTTTGACCCGCTTTATGACCGAGTAGAGCTTAGACGAAGGGTTCATGTGCTTGCTCGCCATCTTAGTTTTGCCATTTTAAAATTGAAGGTTATTCCTACTGTTTTTCACCTAAGCATAGCCTACGAGATGAATCAAAAATCCCATAAAAACATCAGCCTTTGCGAAGTTTTTACTGAAAAGAAGTTTGACTCTTTGTGTATCGCACTCTTTAACGAAGCAGACAATCAAAGACGACTTCACGCTATTCGCATCAGTATAAACTGTTCTAGTTTTACAAGAGACTCCAAAAAAGAGTTATCGCTCATCGGTTTTCATGAGGAGCAAAGAATGAAAAAGCTTACAGACAATACACAAAATCTGCGAGAGAAGTATGGAATAGATGCATTAAAATGGGGAAGTGAAATGTAAGGCAGTTTCGTATAGAAATCGTAAATGAATTATGCTAGAATAATTGGATGATTAGATTTAAACTTATTGACCAATTCCGTTCCTTCTATTTTAGGAATTATCCTGATGACATGGAACAGCTCATAGAGTACTTTGCTGTATTTGGTGGTCTTGGTTGGAATGTAGATGTCTCAAAACCCATAGAGGTACTGATTCAAGAGCTTATTTTAGAAAACTATGAACTCATTTATGAAAAGATGGAAGAGCTCACACTTGGCGAATCCAACAACAAAAGACTCTTAAGCGCTCTCGCAGTTGGAAATCGAGGGATTTTTTCTTCCTTTAACAGAGCTGGACTAAACAACGGAAATGGCGGTGCAGCACTCAACTATTTGCAAGAGAAAGGTCTGGTACAGATAGAGTACTCGCGTGAAGAGTCTCCAAAAACTTCAAATCCACATGCCAAACTCAAACGAGAAGAGGCAAGGCGAAGAGTTTCACATAAGGTTCTTTTTACGCAACCTTTTGTGCGATTTTGGTTCTACTTTATTGCCAGATATACAAAAGATATCAAAGCGAAAAACTACACAAACCTCATGAAAAACTTTCAAGAGAGACGCAACAGTTATACAAGTTTGGTTTTTGAAGAGCTCTCAGAAGTTTTACTCAACTACCACCTCAGAGATGCACAGATTGTCAGTTCAGGAAGTTATTGGGATGCAAATGTAGAGATAGATATTTTAACTGTTACACATGATGAAAGAGTTTATGTGGGTGAATGTAAATGGACCAACCATAAAGTAAACAAAAGTGAACTCAAAAAAATCTTAGACAAATGTGAAAGGTTAGATATAAAACCTACGCAAATAGCACTTTTTTCTAAGCGGGGGTTTTCAAAAGAGTTACTCAGTATGCAGGGGAAAGATTTGGCACTCTACAGTGCGGAAGAGTTTAAAGCACTCATAAAGAAGAGTACAAAGCACCAACTCATCGAAGCTTTTATACTCAACTAAGAGACAATGCGAAGGGCTGTATATGCCTCTTGAAGAAGCTGAAATTTTTGCGTATAGTGTTCGACCATGTAAGGGCTCTCATGAAAAATCTTATCTGGGTGGTACACTTTTGTAAGCTTTTTGTAACTCTTTTTAAGAGCATCTTGACTCGCGCCAACGGGACACTCTAAAATCGTATAGTGGTGCATATGTTCATCACTCTCTTGTGCACTACATAAATCACCAAAACTAAAACTTGCAAAATCGGAGTAGAGCTTGCTCATAAAATGGTTGTCATACGTGTACTGAATCTGATAATGCAGAATATGGCGTTTATTTAAAGCTCTCTCAAGCCTTGCTTTTGCTTTGTAGTCAGAGACATCTATCACTAAAGAGACATCTGTTCCTTTTTCAACATAGACTTCAAGCTGTGAGCGAAGATAGTTTGTCACCCAGATATTTGGATAATCAAGCGTTATAAGAACCGTATTTTTGTCATAGGCATAAAGGTTTACTTTTATCGTCTCAGGCTCTAGAAGTTTTTTCAACTCTATCTTGATGGGTTGCGTAGTATATCGAAGCATAGAACGTAAAAAGAACTCATGAGAGAACTCTTTATTCGCGGCATAATGTTCACTCAGGTTATGTAAAAATTTTTCTCTTTGCGTTTTGAGGCTCTCATTTTTAAAGACTAAAACAGCCTTTGGTAAAAAAAGCATACCTCTGACATGAAGATTTAAGAACTCCTTCATCCAAGGAGTATTTAAAGTCTCAAATCCAGTAGTGACTAATATAAGATTATTGCGTAATACAATTTCCATCACTCCTACCTTTTTTTGAAATGTTTTTAAAAATAAAGCAATCCTAGTTCCAATTATATACTAAAGAAAATAGAAGCAGTATAAAGCTATACTTTAGCTATAAAAGTTAGGAGTGTCGCTTCTATGTTAAAAAATATATTTCTGCCTGTGATTCTTTCTGTTTTAGCCTATGTGTTTTGGATAAGTCCTAACTTTAAAGAGGTCTCTGCGGGAGTTGCCATCTTCTTATTTGGCATGATAGCTTTGGAGCTAGGGTTCAAATCTTTCTCTGGTGGCATGCTAGAAAAAATTCTCAAATACTCTACAGACAAACTCTACAAGAGCATACTCTTTGGTGCCATCTCAACTACTATCATGCAGTCAAGTTCCTTAGTCTCGATTTTAACTATCTCTTTTTTAGGTGCTGGTCTTATAGGGCTCGCGCAGGGCATAGGCATCATTTTTGGAGCAAATATCGGGACAACAACTGGAGCTTGGCTTGTAGCTGGGTTTGGTCTCAGAGTAGATATTGCCGCGTATGCCATGCCAATGTTGGTTTTTGGTGTAGTTTTGATTTTTCAAAAAAGTCAAACACTCAAAGGCTTTGGCTACATACTCGCAGGAGTTGGCTTTCTCTTTTTAGGAATCCACTACATGAAAGAGGGTTTTGAAGCCTTTAAAAACACCATTGATTTATCTACATTGTCTGTGAGTGGTTTGAAGGGTCTTTTTATCTTCACGGGAGTGGGAATCGTTGCAACTGTTGTGATGCAATCTTCCCATGCAACCTTGGTTTTGATAATCACTGCACTTGCCGCAGGGCAGATAAGCTATGAAAATGCTCTTGCACTCGCTATTGGTGCAAATGTAGGAACGACTATTACTGCTATTGTAGGAGCGATGAGTTCCAACATAGAGGGAAAACGACTCGCCGCAGCGCATATGATTTTCAATCTTGTAACTGGACTTATTGCCATCATTTTTATCTATCAGATTATCTCCCTTGTTGATTTTATAGCCTTAGAGATAGGCATAGCAAAAGAGGACTACACTCTAAAACTTGCAATCTTTCACACCATTTTTAACCTCATCGGCATCACAATGATGCTTCCTTTTATCAATGGACTTGTACGCTTTTTAGAGAGAGTTTTACCACTGCAAGAGTCAGAAGATGAGATAGGATATGACAGCGTCAAATACCTCAATGAATCTGTTTTAGAACTTCCTGAAACTGCACTCGGAGCCATTATAAGAGAGACGAAACATCTCTATGAAAATGCTTTTGAAATTATTGTACACGGCTTAAACCTAAGAAGAAGATATATTACCTCATCGATGGAGCTTGATGAAGTAATTAAAAAAAAACACTCTAAGAACTACATCAATATTGAAAATTTTTATCATCATAAAATTAAAGGTATTTATGGAGACATTATAGATTTCTCAACAAGGGCACAGTCGAATATGAGTCCTGAACTCATTCAAGAGCTTTATAAAATAAAACTAGCAAACAGAGATTTAGTTGAAGCAGTAAAAGATACAAAACATCTCCAAAAAAATCTCATAAAATACTCCCAACATCAAAATCAACATATACAAGATGCATATACAAGTATAACAAAAGGTTTGGCTGAACTCTTACGATATATCAACATCATCTCTACAACAGATGAGGAGGATGTCATCGTTTTACTCCTTGCTAAAGCCAAAGTTCATACACAAAAAAATGACATCATCTCCAACGGTATGTTAGATAATTTGATTCGAAAGCATCTCATAACAAATGAGATGGCGACCTCGCTCATGAATGATAGCAGCTATACTTATAACATAAGTAAAAATCTAACCTCTATGGCTGAAGTTCTCTTTATAGATAGACAGAGTGATATTAAAAGTTTACATGAAGATACGGTTATAAGTAACAGTGACGTTGAAACAATCTTAGAAAAAAAGGATTCATAATGGGTATCAAAAAATTTATTAAAAGTGTGACAGACTACTTAGGTTTAGATAAACTTGAAGAGATGGGAAAGAAGAAATCTTTAAAAAATATTCTCTCTAAACTGAAAACAAGAAGAGTGAAAATTTTAAATTCTATAAAAAACAGAGAGGATGAGAGCAAATGTGACGAACTACAAGAAGAGCTTGATATTGTAAATTTACAGCTTAAAAAAGGGAAGCAAATATTGAACAAGCTACAAAAACAGTGAGGGAACTATTTTAGTGGGACTGTAAATAATTCTGTGTCAATTTGGTAAAATTAACACACAGAAGGAAATACAGATGAAAATAGAAATAGACGTTGCGGATTTTGC
>PETN01000078.1 GCA_002781365.1 Sulfurimonas sp. CG01_land_8_20_14_3_00_36_23 | reverse complement strand
GTCTGTAAAATGCCATTGGCTAGCATTTTTATGATACAATTTTAAGAGAAATTAGGTGTTGACACAGAATTTATTACACTCCCTTCTCTTTTGGCATGTGCAAATCAAAGAATATTTTCCACATGCCAAAAGTTTTTATCTACTCTATGAAACGTCACTCTCTTTAGTACTACTTTTCTCTTTTTTCGCAAACCCAGCACCTTTTTTCACTTTAGCTTGCAAATCGAGTGCTTCTATTATAGGGCGATACTCTATATCTGCTTTTTGCATGGATGCAAAACAGGTTGCAATTACAGCTATAGTGTTTGGAACTTCGCCTTTTTTCTTATATGCTTGAATGTTTTTTTCACTTACTTTTATAAGGTTGCTAAACTTTGGCAAGCTTATCTCTGCATCTAGAAGTAATTTTTTAAACTCTATAAATGTCATTTTTGTTTCTTCTTAATTCTTTGATTTTAAGTATTTTATCTAAATCACTATAAAATATTACCAATATATATAAAAATACTTGACAATAAAGAAGTAAAAGTGTACTATCTCTATAATTTATTACTAAAAGTAGTAAAAATTAAATTCAGGAGCCACCAATGGCAAACGTTCTAAAGAAAAAAACAGTAAAAAAAGTTGTTGCAAAAGTTGCAAAAAAAGCAGATGCTGGTAAAAAAATCACAGCAAAAGTTACTAAAAAAGTAGTAGCAAAAAAACCTGCAACTAAAAAAATTGCAAGAACAGCAGCAAAAAAAGCAGTTAAAAAAGCTACAAAATAACGCCTCTTAGTGCTTTAGCTCTCCTGCTAAAGCACCACTCGCAAAGGACCACTGCAAGTTATACCCACCACATGGACCATCAAGATTCATAACCTCTCCACAAAAATACAAGCCTTTTACAAGTCTGCTTTGCATAGTTTTGGGCTCAATCTCTTTGAGGTTAATTCCGCCTCGGGTTATCATCGCCATTTTAAAGCCATCATGTCCCGTAACTGTGAGGGGTGTCCAAGCTAAGAGTTGAATGAGTTTGGCTTTTTGTGCACCTTCTATCTCTCTGTTTTTGGCATGTGGATTTACTCCTGCGATGTGACATAGCTCTTCACTTATGGCATGTGGAAGTAGGGTGGCGATGAGTTCTACAATTTCGGCATGTGGATTTTTTGCGTGTTCTTCTTTGATGTGTTTTGAAATCTGCTCCTCGTTCATCCCTTTTGTGAGGTTGAGCAGAAGTGGAACTTCGCCGTATTTCTCAAGGAGAGGTGTTACTTCTCTTGCAAAGTCCAAAACGACGGGACCTCTAATACCAGAGTTTGTAAAGATCAAATCTCCTGTCGCACGAAGCTTTTTGTGTTTAGGTAAATCCACACGTAGTTCTACTTTTGCGATTGTGTCGGCTCTACAGTTTGCAACCCAGCTCTCTTTAGTTTTGAGCGGCATCATGGCAGGATGGAGTTCTGTTACTTTGTGTCCGAGTTCACTCGCCATTGTGTAGCCATCTCCCTCAGCGCCCAAAGTAGGGTAGCCGAGACCTCCCGTTGCCACGATGACGTTAGGTGCGTAAAAGGAGTCGTTTTCTGTTTTTACACCTGTGATTTCTCCATTTTCTACTAAGATTTTTTCAACTTTTTGAGATGTTTTCAAATCAATACCCAACTTTTGCATCTCCTCTTGAAGTGCTGAGATGATAGTAGAAGAGCTGTGTGAAGTGGGAAAGATTCTAAAACCATCAGGAGCGTGTGTCTCGACACCAATTTCACTAAAAAAATTTACAAGTGCTTTGGAGTCAAATGCTCCGAGAGCATCTTGCATAAAACGACCATCACGTCCGAAACGTGCCATAAACTCCTCATTTGAGAGCGTATTTGTGAGGTTACAGCGACCGCCACCTGTTGCTTTGAGCTTGGAAGCGATGTTTGAGAGTTTCTCTAAAAGAAGCACTTTTTTATTATTTCTTGCTGCTACGATGGCTGCCATCATCCCTGCGGCACCGCTTCCAATAACTATGAGGTCGTGTTTATTGTTCATGTGCGAATTGTAGTACAATTCGCTTTATGAAAACATATTACGGTGACAGAGAGAAGTGTTACAGTTGTTACAGACCAAAAAGCTCTTGTATGTGCGGGCATGTGAAGCCACTTGATACAGAGACAAAGTTTGTCATACTTATGCATCCAAAAGAGTTCAAAAAAGTAAAAAATGGAACGGGGCATCTGACCCATCTATCCTTGAAAAACTCAGAGCTATTTATTGGCGTTGATTTTACAAACCATGCAAGAGTCAATGAGATTATCGCTACACATGAGAGTTTTGTACTCTACCCATCTGAGAATGCGCTTAATCTAACAGATACAAATCCATACTCTTCCACAATTCTACATGCCAAAAAAGCTATGGCTATTTTCATCATAGACTCAACTTGGGCATGCTCTATGAAAATGATTCGAGAGAGTCAAAATCTCCAAGCACTCAGACATCTAAGCTTTAGCAGTTCAAAGCTCTCACAGTTTAAGATAAAAGAGCAACCCGCAGAGTATTGTCTCTCGACTATCGAATCCACATTAGAGGTCTTAGAACTTTTAAATAAGTGGCATGTGGAAAAGATAAGCGAGGAAGGCTTAGAGCTCTTTTTAAATCCTTTTATCCAGATGGTAAATGCGCAACTTCTCTATGTAGAAAAGCAAATTGGTAACACTGTACGCTTTAAAGAAAAAAAAGATAGCTGATTTTTTACTCTTTTTTACTCTTTTGATATAATCGAAACTTATTTCAAAACAAAAACCATCCTATAAAGAATAGCTTAAACGAGTAGCTATTTTTTATAGACATTGAAAATGTGTTTCATTATTTGAGTATTTTGTAAAAATGCTCAG
>PETN01000047.1 GCA_002781365.1 Sulfurimonas sp. CG01_land_8_20_14_3_00_36_23 | reverse complement strand
GGTAAATTAAGTCCTGTTGAATATTTAGATAAGTACAATCAGGAGAAGAATTGTTCCGTTTAAACTGGTTCTAGTTTAGGGGAGGCTTACACTTGTTGATAACTGGCTCTATATGGCTGAGATTGTACATGCGTATGAGAGAAAATTACCGATAGAAGAAGAGGTGTATTGTGACTTCTATATCCCTACTGGAAAAGTTTATATAGAATTTTGGGGATTAGAAAATGACCCTAAATATCTGGCAAGAAAAGAAGCTAAAAAAGCTATTTACAAAAAATATGATTTTAAATTAATAGAGCTAACAGATGAAGATGTCTTTAACCTTGATGATGTTTTACCAAAAATGTTATTAAAGTTTGGGGTGCAAACTTACTAAAAGATAGAACAAAACGTAGTAGCCAATAAATTACCTAGCGGCAATTTATTGGCTACATCCATCAGTTCAAAAAAGCACTCCTTCAAAAGATGTTTATGTAAACATAGGTAAAAAAAGCATAAAATTACACACATATAAAATATTTGGGTAAAATAGTGAAAAAATTACCCATATCTATAAAATAGGTGTAAAAATGTCCAAAGAGTACATACCTCCTAAACTACCACTTAACAAAGACCTAGAAACAAAAGCCGTACTTAAAAAAATAGTGAGTGCCAATCGTGCATTGGCTGAGCTTAAAGGTGTCGCTTACTCCATACCAAATCAAACTATTCTCATCAATGCTTTAGCTCTCCAAGAAGCAAAAGACTCTTCCGAGATAGAAAATATAGTCACCACGCATGATGAGCTTTACCGTGCGGATGTAGGAAGCTCAAATATCTCAAACCAAGCCAAAGAAGTGCAAAGGTACAGAGAAGCACTTTATAAAGGTTTTGCACTTGTTGGAGAGAAGGGACTCCTTCTAAAAAAGCATATTGTAGAGATACAGCAAGTGCTTGAAGATAATAATGCAGGGATACGCTCTCAGAGTGGAACAATGCTCAAAAATGAAAAAACGGGCGAAACTATTTATATCCCACCACAAAACTATACAGATATACAGGAGCTGATGGATAATTTAGAAAGCTATATCAATACTCCTGAGTTGGATGATTTTGATGTGCTTGTAAAGATGGCAATTATTCACTATCAGTTTGAATCTATACACCCTTTTTATGATGGCAATGGCAGAACAGGCAGAATTGTAAATATCCTCTTTTTAATGCTAAATGGTTTGCTTGAGCTTCCTATTTTATATTTAAGTTCCTATATTATAAAGAGCAAGAGCGACTATTATAGACTTTTAAATGAGGTTCGCACAAAAGAGGCATGGGAAGAGTGGATTATGTATATGCTGAGCGGCGTTGAAGAGACGGCAAAAGATAGCATCAAACTTATAAATGAAATAAATCTATTGATGGAAGCAACAAAAGAGAAACTATCCTCAGAACTTCCAAAACTCTACTCAAAAGATTTGTTAGAGCTTCTCTTTTCTCACCCTTACACAAAAATAGGATTTTTGGTTGATGAGCTTGGAGTTACTCGAAAAACCGCCACATCGTATCTAAGAGCAATAGAAGAGATTGGGATTTTGGAAAGTGTTAAAATGAGCAGGGATGTCTACTTTATAAACAAACAACTGTTTTTACTACTCAAAAGCAGATAAGAGAAAAGCTCTCCTATCTAACCCCTTTAGATTCATTGAGCATACTATCCATAAGTTCAAAAAGCTCTTCAGATGATTGTTCCATCTGCTCAAAATTTTCTAAAATCTTAGCTGCGTTTTCAAGTGTATCTTTTTCTATATTTCCATCCAAATAGTTAAGATTTGCATTTGCGTTTTCATGTATTTTGGCATGTGGAAGTGCTATCTCAGAGTAAGATTTTGTGTTTGAAAATCTTCTTTTTCCTTCACCGTCATACCACTCCCCTAAGCTACACTCATGTGTTGTTTGATGCGATAAGAGTTTGTTTAAAGAGATGATGGAGTTATAGGCACGAGATTTGTAGAGGATGTGGTCGATTTTCGCTAGAACGATAAAGACACTGTTTTCCATCTGGTAAGAGTAGTCAACCATCTTGCTTGAACTTTCGCTCAACTCAACCAAGGTATCTTCAAACATACCAATCTTAGAAGTTGAACCCTCAACAGTTGTTTTCATACTCTCAGCACTTGTCTGAATCTCGCTCATATCTTGTTGTAGTGATTTTATAGAGATGGAGATTTCTCCAGTTGCTTTGTGAGTTCTCTCTGCAAGTTTACGCACTTCATCTGCTACAACTGCAAAACCTCTTCCATGTTCACCCGCACGCGCAGCTTCAATAGCGGCATTTAAAGCTAGAAGATTCGTTTGGTCTGCAATATCTGTGATCAACTCTATAACAGAGGTTATCTCATCTGCTCGTGAAGCTAACTCATCAATCTTATGGTTGTTTGAGCCAACTTCTTCGGTGAGAGTATTAAGCTCAGATACTATCTCTGCTATGTTTTCTTGAGAGTCATTTGCAAGAGTTGCAGCTGCATTTGTTGCTTTTGTGACGGCTTTAAGGCTTTCTATATTTGTACCTAAATCATTGATAATAAAAGAGAGTGACTCGGAGACATTGACGCTTTTGATACTCAGTTTTGCATTAAACGCATCGCGTAAGACTTTTACGTTTTGCTCTCTCATAAAATCTATGCTTTTAGATACATTTTCTATGGCATGAACAAACGCGCCTTCCATTCCCTCTGAAGAGATTTTTTTTGAAAATACACCTTGTGAAGCGTCTGTGATAGTCGTGTTTATCTCATGGATGAGATTTTTAACATGAGAGAGGAGTTTGTCAAGTTCCATACCCAAAACGCCAAGTTCCGTTTCTCGATTTGAGTTTGTGCATTTATGAGAAAAGTCCCCTTTTGCCGAGTAGCGAATCAACTGCGTAAAGTTTTCTACACCGCTTACGATAGATTTTCGAATCGCAGAAGCAACTAAAAAAACGATGACACCAACACTCAAGCCTACTACAAAGATAAAAAGTTTGTAAAAGTTGATTTCATCCGCTAAACCTTTTGAATCACGCTCCAGCTCACTGCTCTTAAGAGCAACAAACTTTTTAAAAGCATCTCTCGAAGCATTTGCATAGGGCGTGAGCTCTTGATGATAGGTATGGTAGATTTTCTCTTTATGGTTTTGAATATCAGCACTGCTTAACTGATTCATCATGATGAGAGAGTTGTCTAAAAAAGTCATAGTTGTGGTTTTGGCATCTTCTACGAGTTTGATGGAGTTTGTATCGGAGGTATTACGTTGAAGAGATGTAAAAAGATTTCTTATATTTTCAATCGATTTGTTGAGTTTTTCAATATCTTTTTTATAGTCGCCACCGAGCATAATATCTCTTGTAGTTCTACTTACATAATTCATCTGTTTCTCTATCTCTAAGGTCTCAATCGCCCCTTGCATAGAGTTTGTGTACATGTGCTCATAGTTTTTCTCTATCTGGCTCATAGAAACAAATACAAAAATAGTTGCAGCAAAGACAGCAAAAGTTGCCATTGCAATAAGATAGTTCATCTTTTTACGAATACTCATCTTTTCAAACATGCATTTTCCTTATAAAAATTGTGTTGTACATGGTAGCAAATAATGTCTATGGAAAAGGAAAAAGAGTATGGTCTATATATGTTTGTGATAAAAATGTAACGAAATGAAAAAAAATAAAATAGTTATAAGATGTTTTGAAAGTTCTTTATTCATACGCTGAGTTTTTCTCAGCGCAAATCTCTTGCGACTAGTCGCTTTTTTTTAGAAGTTATAGTTAGCTATAAATCTATATTCGTTCCAACCTGTTGTAGCGCCAGTTGTAGCTACATTAAAACTATCTGCAAAGTTTCCACGTAAACGTAGATTTAAATTTTTAACTATTGCCGGTTTATAAATAAAATCAAACCCTGATTCAGAAGCATCACCATTTGTATAACCGTTATAATCAGCCATAGTATAGTTAGCATAGTAAAGAGTAGTACTTAAATCCGGTCCGAATGCTTTCCAATTATAAGAAGCCGCAACTTTAGAAGCTGTTGTTCCAGCTAAGAACATATGACGAGTTACCATACCTTGAGTAAATGCTGGCATACCGCCCCAAGGAGTAATAATTGCATTTGCAGTAGCAGCATCTGTAGATGAATTCGCAGAAGTTTGAGAGTAGGCTACATAAGCGCTAAAGTTTTCAATTTTAGTAGCAAGTTTTGCACCCACATACATCCCACTGACTTTTCCTGCTATTTTGTCACCAACTTCATTCTCATTTATAACCTGAGCAGAAAGAGTATTCTTTACGCTGTCATTTAAAAGACATTTCCATGAAAAATCAGCTTGACCATACACTGCATTTAAAATATCATGAGCATAATAATCCCATAGCTGAACTTTTAAGTTTTCAATTCCGGCGTATGTTGCAGAAACAACTGAAACACCATTAGTTGCAGTTCCAAGAGCATATGTACCCATATTTACAAAGTCACCAACTTGATTTTTATCATCAGTTACTGAATAACCGGCAGTTACTGCAAGTAATCCTCCACCATATGCACGGCCAAAAGTGCCTTGAGCAAACTTAGTTACATGAGCAGCTATTAACGTTGTATCTGGAACATCTGTATTGATTAAAACATAAGCCTCAAATAAGTTTGGAAGCATTCTTGCATCATCTGAACCTGCAAGAGGTGTATCTAACTTTTGACGACCACCTTTAAATGTAGTGTTTCCACGCTTGTATTGAAGATACGCTTCACCAAGGATTGAATAACCCTCACTATTAACACCAAATAAAGTTGGGTCTTTTTCAGGACTTGCGCCCACTTCATTAGTAGTATACAAAGCAGTTCCAAAACTTAGACCTTCATATGCAGCAGTTTCAAACTTTAATTTACCACCAAGAGCAGTTCCATTACGGTGTGTAGTATTTCCACCACTTCCATTATATTCTCTATCTATCGAAAACGTACGGATTTGACCGCTTGTCTTACCTTCACTAAACATCGAACTTAAATCTTCCGCTGCATTAACATTTACCGAACTTAATAGTCCAATTGTTATAACACTAATTGCTATATTTTTTTTCATTCAATTTCCCCAAAAATTAATTTAACACTGTAATAATAAAGTATAAGGGTAGCACGAACATAGCAAAAGAAGCTTATAAGACATAGATTTCCTTATCTTTGGTCGGATAATTAATCTTACACTTTTTGCAGTTAACCTTCTCTGTTCACCCGCCTATTGAATTTTAAAAAGTGTTGCATTTAAACTTGAATTGGCGCAGTGAAATGAGCAGAAAGTTAGATAGTTAATTTTAGGTGGAAATTGCACTTGATATTAGAATTGGCGTAAAAAGTAGTTAAAATTTAAGGGGATTGTGTAAAAAGGTGGTGGACCCTCAGAGATTCGAACTCTATATTATAGGTATTTCTAAGTTTCTTAAAGTTCTACATAGTGCCTTTAAGTCCCCTATATGTAGGGGTTTGTAGGGCTTTACTGTTATCCTAAGTATGATATACTTTTATATGGTTTTTCAATTTTTGGGTAGCAATAGGGTAGCAAAATGGCAAGAGTAAAAAGTAAAAAGTATACAGGTGTATATCAAAATAAGTTGCTAAATGATGATATTAGCTATTCTATTAATTATAAAGATGGTGAAGGTAAAAAAAACTGGTTTTCTGTTGGTAAAAAATCAGAAGGCATTACCGAGATTTACGCATACAATAAGCGAAGTGAGTTTACAAATAAAATAAGATTAGGCGAAGAGCCACCTGCTATCACTAGAAAAAAGAAAAAATTAATAATTACTCTAGATAATGTAGCAAATGAGAGTTATGAATTAAAAGCATTACATAATAAAAATAATAAATTGTCTAAAAGAAAATATGAGATGCATGTATCTCCTGCTCTTGGTCAAAAAGATATAAAAAGTATCACAGTCGAAGATATACAAAAACTACAAATACAAAAAGCTAATGGTTTTGCTCCCAAAACAGTAAATACAATAATTGGTGAACTAAGTACCGTATTTAATCATGCCATAGATAAAGATATTATTGCAATCAACCCTACGAGTAAAGTGAAAAAATTAAAAGTTGAGAATGCTCGTGAACGTTATCTAAGCAAGATAGAGGTAAATGTATTGATTGAAGCTATAAAAGATGATGAACAAGCTTATTTGTTCGTTTTATTAGCTTTAACAACAGGTGCTAGAGTTGGTGCTATTGCTAAATTGACAAAAAGAGATATAGACTTTGAAAATAAGATTATTAAAGTTTTAGATGAAAAAAATGATGAAAAGTATACAGCTTTTTTATATGAAAATAAGCTTGAACAGCTATTAATGATTAGGGCTTCAAAACGAAAATTAGATATCCCAATTTTACAAGAAAATCAAGCTAATTTGTATGAGCAACTAAAAGATAAAATTTCTAAAGTATTAAATACTTTGTTTAATGATGGGATTACAAATCCTAAGCATAGAGTAGTAATACATACTTTAAGACATACATTTGCTTCTCATCTTGCAATTAATGGTACACCGATTTTTATTATTCAAAAATTATTGAATCATAAAGATATAAATATGACATTACGATATGCAAAACTTTCACCAGATAGTGGTCGTGAAAGCATTGAAAGGTTAGGTTTTTAAATGCAAATTTTGTGCATAATAAAGTTGCAGTAGTTTAGTAAAACCGTGATAATTACATCGCTTGGGACCGTTCATAATTCCGTGTCAATCGGGTAAAATAATAAATACCCAAGGAATGACACATGAAGATAGAAATAGATGTAGAGCAATTTGCTCGTGATATAAAAGCCGGTAAAAGTATTGGCGGTGCTGATGGAGCTTTAGGCTCACTTATCAAACAACTTACAGAAGCTGCACTTGCAGGTGAGATAGATTCTCACCTCGCACAAGACCTCACGAGAAATAGAAAAAATGGCTATAACTCAAAAACTATGAAGAGTGACCATGGTTCTTTTGAGCTGGATGTTCCAAGAGACCGCAATGGCAGTTTTGAGCCTGAAATCGTTAAGAAAAGCCAAACTACTATGACGAGTGAAATTGAGAAAAAGATGTTGTCTCTCTATGCCCTTGGCAATAGCTACACTCAAATCTCTGACCATATAGAAGAGATATATGGTGTAGGCTTCTCTAAAGCTGCAATAAGCGCAGTAACTGACAAAATAATACCAATGATTCAAGAGTGGAAACTTCGTCCTCTTGAAGAGGTATATCCATTCTTGTTTCTTGATGCTATTCACTACAAAGTCAAAGAAGAGGGTCGCTATATTTCAAAAGCTTTTTATACAGTGCTTGGTGTACGAGTAGATGGTAAAAAGGAAATATTAGGGCTTTATCTGGGAGAGAATGAAGGTGCAAAGTTTTGGCTTAGTGTTATTACTGATTTACAAAACCGTGGCGTAAAAGATATCCTAATTGCTTCAGTTGATGGACTTAAGGGCTTCCCAGAAGCTATAAACTCAGTATTTCCAAATACAGAAGTTCAACTCTGCATTGTGCATCAAATACGCAATAGTCTTAAGTTCATTGGCTCCGCCAATCAAAAACAATTTGCCAAAGAACTCAAGGCTGTGTATCAATCTTTTACGAAAGAAGAAGCGGAGATGGAACTGGACAAATTAGAAGAAAAATGGGGTAAAAAGTATCCTATTGTTTTTACTTCTTGGAGAAATAAATGGGATAATTTATCTGTGTATTTTAAATATCAAGAGGATATTAGACGCGTAATATACACAACAAATATCATTGAATCTGTGCATCGTCAATTTAGAACTCTGACTAAGACCAAAGGTGCTTTTCCTAACGATGACAGCCTATTGAAATTACTTTTTATGGGTATCCAAAACGCTCAAAAAAAGTGGACTATGCCAATAAGAAACTGGAGTTTAACACTCTCCCAACTCTCGATTCACTTCGACGGACGACTCGATAAAGCTTTAAATTTACGTGTGTAAAATGCCTGGCGATAGCATTTTTATGATACAATTTTAGGAATTATCCGATGCTGACACGGAATAGTGAACACTCCCCATCGCTTAGGCTTTTTAACGAACAAGTATCGTTTAGTACTGTGTCAACAATTAAAAGCCAAGTCCTCATTTAAACAATCATAAATTGTATAAAAATATTACAGAATGTAACACTTAAGGTAACTTTTTATGTATTTATATTTTGATAGAAGTTTTACTTCTATTTGCTTTTAAAGTTATATTAACTTCCTTTAAGTTACATATAAAACCCCTTAAGAATATCTCTAATTACTTCTATTTACATCTAAATACGCATATATTTTTTTGCCTTTTTTCTTCATCTTCTCTATAGTTTCTTTAGTTTAACTGAGAAGGAGAAAAGTTATGCAGGCTGATACAGAGTTGATACAAGACAAAATATATGAAGAATTACGAAAAAAATATAAGAGGATGACAATTTCAAAAAGTGAAATGTCAAATGAGCTAGGCATTAGTAACTCTACATTAGATTTATATGTTTCAAAAGGCATAGGTCTTCCGAACTATAAGAAATTGGGTACTGCAAAAAATGCAAAAGTTATTTTTAATTTAGTAGATGTAGCGAAATTCTTATCGAACACAATCAAAACAGCTTAGGTATTGAGATGTCAAAACATAATGAAAGATTTGATCTTGTATATACAACAATAATGCATAAATCTAGAATAAGTCATGGTTTAAGTAACAATGATTATTGCATAGCAAATGCTATATATCATTTGTCAAATAATCCAGACTCAAAGTTTAAAGGCTGGTATTATGGAAAAATAGAAACACTTGCAAAAATGTTCAAGTTTAGTAGAGCAACCGCTTATAACAGTGTGCATAAGTTGATAGAAAAAAGTTTAGTTGAGAAAGACACTGAAACTGGTTTTTTGAAAACATCAAAATTATGGTGGACTGATTTTGTAAATAATGCCATTGTGGATAAATCTAAAAATTAGATAGATGTATAACAGTTAAGTAGATGAGTCTAAAAAAGAGAAAATATAATCTAAAAATTAGACATATATATAAATAACTTAAACAATAGTTTATAGAGAAGAGGAAGAAGATGAGATGAGAAATAAGTATGAAGATTTTGATGAGTTTGTAGAGTGGCTAAAAAAAGATGGTTTGAAGCCTAAAATTTCAGAGCGTTTATGGCGTAAAAAAATATTCTCAAATCTTCAAAATGGCCACAAAAAAAGTTTAGTAAATTATGAGGATTTTATATTTTATAAAAAATTGAATAATCTATTAGGAAAAAATATAATCTATAAGGATATCGACTCATCAATAAGTGAGATAAAGACAGAACATTTAGATTGTGTTTTGCTCATGCTAGACAGCACTAGACTGAGGATAAAATTAGTTGAAATAGATAAATTTATAGACAACTATATGAGAGTAAAAGATGAGCTTTAAGAATAAGAAAATAGAAGAAGAGTTGAAAATTTCAATATTAACATCAGGTGTTAAAAATTTATTTAAATTAAAAAAAAGGAAATCAAAGATGAATATAGTAGTCGCAACAATAGCCCACAGTCAAACAAATGAGAATAACATTGATGTACAGCTTGAAGAAGTCGAGTTTGACGGTAAGCTAGAAACTCTAGTAGAGATACTAGGTATAGCACAATATAGACCAGCGGAAGTATATAATGATGGCAGTGGTGGTGGTTGCTCTGCTACTACCATTAGTATTGGCAAAAATTACTCAACTATGAGCATCTGCGACGAGCATATATATCCTACTGCTTTTGAGCTTGATGGTATTTCGTTCTATGGAGATAGAAAAATTGCGTTAGTCGGGATAGAAAACTTTATAAACAACACTCCAATTATGACTTTAGAACACATCAAATCAGTAATTGAACCCTCTGATTAAACAACAAAATTTCAGAGCCAATTAGATAAAATAAAAGAACTAAAAAAAGAGTGAGAAATATTATGCAACCAAGTTTTT
>PETN01000038.1 GCA_002781365.1 Sulfurimonas sp. CG01_land_8_20_14_3_00_36_23 | reverse complement strand
GGCTTTAGAGGCAATACCCCAACTTTAGGAACATAAGGCGTTTCTATAGTGCTTGTGGGAGCTTCATTTGTAGAAGCAGGAGCATAACGACCTAATTGCAACTCTCTAAACTTATCATCATACATTTGTTTGATGTAATCTATCGAGGGTTGCAATGCCATCATACCAACAGTAGCAGGGAGTGCGTAAGTTCCTAAAGTTGGAACATTTGGACGAGAAATATAAGGATTCAAATTTTTGGTTGTAATAAATTCTTTTGGAGTAGAAGTTATACGTTTGTTTTGTGTACCTTGATAATCTCTATTATTTGTAACTATCTTTGGGTGGTCTTGTGTAAATCTTTCAGCATAACCCATCTTATTTCCTTAATTTTAAATCGTCCAAAACCAAAACTAAGAAGAATATAAACTAAGCTACAGGAGCTACAGGAGCTACATATTTTACAACTTGATTTGCAGGAAAATTTGAAAATGCTGGAACACCCTCTTTTTGATATTCAACTGTATAAACTACAAGAAAATCGAAGTCACTAGTTGGAATTAAATGTGAGCTTACAACAGTTCCAAAGCCATCAACACCCATACAATCGACTTGAGTCCCTTTTGAAAAAACTTTAACATTCAAATCATCCACGAAAGGAACTTGTGAAAGTATAAAATCTTTTGTAGCAAGAGTACTCAAATCTACACTTAAATCAAGATTAGAAATATCAGTTTTAATCGAGTTTACTGTAAGTGCTGTGTCTGTAAGTAAATCATGTGTGCTTAAACCTAATGTTTTATTAGTTTGAATAGCACTTGATAGAGAACTTACAATGCTTTTAAGCTCTGCAATTTGAATGTTTTGTGCTTCAATTAGAGCAACTATAGGCGATAAATCACAAGGCGTAGTGTTAGCAGGGAGTGAATCTCCCTCTACATAGTTTTCGCTGTAATTTTTTTCAACATAAGACATAATACCCCTTTAAATTAATTTTCATATTATACAACACTAACTGTAAATAGGAGTATTGTCTAATTTTGTAATATGAGCGTGATAATCCCAAATAGCTAAATAGTATCTGATTTTAGTAGCATTTGTAGGAACTGCAAAAGCGTTTTGGCGGCAAGATACTAAGCCTGTAACAGCATCATAAGCGAATGTTACGTCAGGAGTTAGACTAGTAACACCAGCACCCTCAATCGTTACAGTACCTGAACCATCAAAACTTTCACTTAAAGCGTAATAACTACCATCTAAGAAAACAGCACGTTGCAAAGTAAAATCTACCATTACATCAAGAGGAACATCGAAAGGAAAGCTAAATAATTCAGCTTCAACCATACACCCTACATTATTTGCTTGATAAGCTAAATCAAGCGTAATATCGATAGCATGTTCAGCACCCCAATTACTAGCAACGGATTGAAAAAAGTTATCATCAACTTCATCCGCAGTTAAATCACGTGTAAAATCTCTTCTATAATTCATTTTTAACCCCTTAACCTATCATCTTCGCAGATTTACTGTTGAAGTCTGAAATACTTCGCATATTGTGAACCACAAGCTCTAAAAAAGCGTAATCAACTTCTTTGTTTAATACCATTTTCTCAATTCTTTGAGCCATTCCAACAAGTCCTACGACCTCATTTTCTAAAAATTTATCCTCGACCTGAGACATGTTATCTGTAAGGTTTGAAACCATCATAATGCCTGAGCCAATTGCAGGGTTGAATATACTTGCAACCTTGCCTATACTTGATAATACTGAGCCTATAGTACCATCCTTTAATAATTTTGAAAAATCAAAACCTTGATTACTATTTTTATCCATTTTAACACCTTTATTTTTTTTTTAATTTATTACATCAAAGCCATTTATAGGCTCAACTTTCATTAACTTAGATAATGATTTAGCACGTACAGGCGTTTGTATTGCCCATTTGCTATCTAACATTTCTTTACTAGCTAATTCATAATCTGATTCTTTTAAAGCTTTAAACATTTTTTTAAACTTCAAGAGACCATCAACTCCCATTTGATATGCCATTTCTAAAAGAATCATCTTTTTGTCATGTGGCAAAGTATCAGTAAAAGGCTCTCTTCTCAAAAGCTCAACTATACAAATGTCTAATCTGTGATTTAATAACATTTCAGCTTCAAACTCAGTCAATGGCTCTTTAGTTCCAAAACCAATAGTTGGAAATCCTAAAGTATCTTTATAAGAAAAACCACTGAATCCTTCATGTTTTTTTAAACTATTAATTACACTACTTTTCAATCTTACATCCTCCCGCTTTAAGATGAGTATATTTTCAAAAGTGTCATTCTAATAAATCCATTATCTAAATCAACAATATATATCTTCATTTTATTACTCCATAAACTCTATGATTTTTGCTATCAATTATTTTGATATTTAAGAATCCCTTTATAAATACAAAACGTATTTTTGATAATGGACAAAACATTAAGATACCCTCTCTAAAGCTTTATTAAGATATGTAACTCTTTGCTCTGAGTACCTATCATCATTGAAAAGGTTAAGTGAAACCTCATGCACGTACGAACTAAGATTAACTTCTAAAAGTTTGTTTACAGGATAATAAACACCGTTTCTCTCTTGATACCTTTTTACATTTGCAAGATATGTCATTGTATTTGCGTATGCGTTATCTATGAGAGTGATATTTTTATTATCCATTTGCTCTGCATCTGAACGAGTAAAAGCCATTTCAAGTGCTTTAGGAGACAATTCGCCCTCGTATTTCAGAAGAGTGGATAAAAGAGATTTAACACTATTTGAAACCCATTGAAAAGAAGCAGTTTTTGGAGCGTTATATACTTCCGTACTATCTGGTAAGTAACCATTCCACTCAGCAAGCGAAAGCCATAAATCTGATGTATCAGCACGTTGATAACGTTTTTTTATAGCTTCGTTTGTCAAGAAAGAAGCAGTACCATCCTTTGAAATTGTGTAACCTCTGAGCATATCTAAACAATGAGAATCATTTAAATCCTTATGCTCAACCTTTTCTAAAGCCCTACCCCATAAATCAGGGATAGCATTGATGACGTTTTCAAAGCCATCTAATAAGCCTTGTGCATTTGTGTATATAGTTTTTAATTTCTCTCTGCGATATTGAATTTCTATACGCCAAACAGTAGCAAATTTGTCATAATTTGGATTGCTTACCCATGCAAAATGTTTTATAAAAGCTTTATCAGGATTTTTTTGTATCTCGACTGTTTTGTCATAAATTCGTAACATTTCATCGCCTTGACCAAACGTGAATCCTGTAAATTTACGCCCTGTGTAATATATACTTGATGAACCATCCTCAACATGCTTGATATTATTTCTCTTAAGTGTCTTAAAACGATAATAATCAAACTCAGAAAAATTATAACCTTGTATATCAGTAGCTAAGTGAATCTCGCTAACCTTAACAAGATACTCTTTGAGAACCCATTTAGTAATAAGTTCGTTAATGTACTTCATAGCAGATACGTGACCTACACGTGCGAGGTAACTAGCTCTGAACTCTACTTTAATCACAGGAGTGTTTATTTGATTATGCTTAGTCTCATTTGGCTTTTTTGAATTTTCAATTATGCTTTGTTTAAGTACAACTGTTTTAAATGATATTGAAACATCGTTATTGCGTAATGTAACTGAAAAGCCTCGAAACGTAGTAGCCATGACACGAAATCTATCAACACCTAATTTGGTATTTACATATCTCATATCATTATTTGAATGATGGATTTTTTGAGCTTCACTTTTTAAATCGACTAGTTGCTCGACAAGGCGGACGTACGACATATAATCGTCCATCATCATTTCATCTACATGGTAATAGTGGAGCTTAACAGTATCTACAATTTGACAAAGTTTGTTTATCATTTTTAACCTTTAAGTTGAAAGTATTAAAAAGGGAAATGTCCCGTTTAACCCCCCTTGTTAATCCAGCTCGGGGGAGAAGGAAAAATGCCGAAAAAACGGCAAATTTCGACTATAATTCCGTAATTGTTTCTACTTTGAACTTGCGATTTTTTAATCTACCCTCAAAAAGAAAAGAACCATCTTTAAAAATAGACATAGCTTGCTCAGAATTCAAAACAACACCCTCTTCACTACCAACAACGCCAATTTGACACCAGAACATATCATCATAGAATGTTGGTTGATTGTTATCATCAAGCACAGGTTGACCGCTTTTTTTATCAATCTTTTGAGATTGAGGCAATTGCATAATATCAATAACAGTTCCTGCAAGTGATACGCTATTTGTACGCATAAGAGCTTCACGCTCTCTAATCATTTTCTTTACAGCTTCCATATCCATATTTTGTGGTAACTCTTGAATTTCTTTAGCCATTTTGTGACTCCTATTTTTTTTTAATTACTTAAGTGTTGTTACAAATAAGTTAAGCGAACATATAAAAATATGCTCAATTAACCTATAAGGAAAATGTTAATTGAACTGATTCCTTTACTCTATTAAAATGGATTTTTTTATCAGCTTTTGCCTTAGTATCGTAATATTTGTTTTTTACCAATTTTTTCATACCAACAACGCTCTTTAAAAGCAGATATAAAACTATATTTATTGATACATGAAGATTCATAATATCTATTACTAAATTTAAAATAATGCAAACCATTATAAAAAAAATAGTCCTGAGCATTTACAGGATATTGAATAAATTTAGTAGCATTAGACATTATTTTTCATCCTTATTTTCTCTAAATCTTGAAATGTATGCTCTTCAATTTTAGTATAGAGAGTTTGACGACAAACCCCTGAACTCCTAACAATATTGCTTTTAGTAAAAGCAGTTCCGTTTTTTAAAGCTTCTAAACAGGCTTTATAGATTTTCATATCAGTCGAGGTCATTTTTTATAGACTTGTAATAATTAAGTTTAGTAACGATAGCTCTAAAGATATGAGCGGAGATAGCAACAAGAGCAACTTTGTGAGGTTTACCGTTATCTATTAATCTTCGATATTTGAGCTTCATTTCAGCGTTGTGTTGAATACTACTAAGTGAAGCCATATATAACTTTTTACGTGCTTCACTATTCCCTGATTTACTTATTCTTTGTTTACCATGAACGGAAGAACCACTATCACGATAAACAGGATTTAAACCTATAAAACTTTGTAATTGTTTTAAAGAGTATTTTTCAGATACTTCATAAATTACAGGAAGTACAGCAAGTAAAGTCATATCACTTACACCTACTAAATCGTTTTTGATTAAGTCATATTCAGGCATGCTTATTTTTACAATTTCAGTATATTCAGTTATCAATTTATTACGTGTTTTTGTAAGAATACCTCTAAGATTCATAACTTCTTTTTTTAGTGAAGAACTCATAAGCTCATCATTTATAAAACAATCATCAAGAGCTTTCATGTGAGTCTCTGTTTTCGTAATCATGTTAATGAAAGCTTGATAGCTTTTATATAAATGCTTTGTATTTGAGTGTGTTGAATTGAAAGTGTAATCCTCCAAAGTAGTAATGTAATAAGCTATGTAGTAGCTATCCAATTTGTCAGTTTTGCTCTCAAAGTTTTTATACTTAATGAAGTGATGTAATTTTTTAGGATTAATCAAAATATATTTGACTTTATGTGAGTCTAAATACTTTTGGAGATTAACCATGTAAATACTAGTTGCTTCAAAACCTATGCGAATATTCTCAAAATGATTCACAGAATCAAGTAAAGAGAAGAAGTCAAAAAAACCATCCATATTGTTTGGAAAGGATTCATATACACAGCTTGAAAAATTGCCATTAAAGACGCAAATGTCAAATTTATTTTTTGCAATATCAACACCAATGTATGATATGTTTGTAAGTTCATTCATAGTAAATCCTTTAGTTTTATTAACTATTCTCTTATTCAGGCACTAAGACCTATTATTCTTTTCAGTGTAAAACTAGCCCTAATCTTAAATTCAGTTTTAAAAACTTGTATAATCCTCAGGGACTAAAGAAAATTTTAAGATATTTAGAAACAAAAGAAGATGAAAATAAACATAAATTTTAAAATTGATATTTAAATAAATCTAAATAAGTGCCTAAATAACTTGCAAGCATTATAAGAGTATAATCCCCTCCATAAATCACTTAAGCGAGAATTCATGGAAATAATACAAACTGCCGATGCATTTAAGGCATTAATCGAAGATATTAAATCAACAACGGATGGGTATAGAGATCCTTTAGCCTTTGGTATATGTAGAGTAGATTTAGGTCAACTCAATGTAGATAAGACGCTTCAAGCAACCTATCCTCTTATTAATTGGAATGAAAACTTTGGGAGTGCTGCTATTTTTGTCAAAGCCCTACAAGAACAAGGTGTGCATGTTGATTTTACTCAAAGTGAGTCTGTACACAACATCAATTTAGACTTTTTAAAAAGTTGTTTAGCTGCTTTTACACCCTATTCTGATGAAGCGTATGGTGATGCGCATAAAAATATTCAGGTTGTCTCTGCACTTTATACGCAACTTATAAACAACGGCTCACTTGAGGGAGAATTTAAAGTAACATTTATTTACGATGACGCGCCATTAGAAAGTGTTGAAGCAACTTATTTAAAACTCTATGCACTCTCTCAAGCTAAAGTTCAAATACGCGGAGTGAATTTAAATGGTGCTTTTGGTGCTTTACCAAATGTCGCTTGGTCGAATGGTTCTCCGATTGAACTTGAGTACCTTCGTGAGTTTGAAATAGAACTCAAAATTGCAAACGAATATCCTCATATTGATTTTGTAGATAAATTTCCAAGATTGTTACAACATATTATTCCAGCAGATAACACAAGAGTACTTGACACTTCAAAAGTACGATTTGGCGCCCAACTTGCAGCAGGTACAACTGTAATGCCTGGTGCTTCTTATATCAACTTCAATGCAGGAACAACTGGCCCTGTAATGGTTGAAGGTCGTATCTCTAGCTCGGCTATAGTAGGCGCTGGCAGTGATGTAGGCGGTGGCGCTTCTATTCTTGGCGTCTTAAGTGGAACAGATGGAAATCCTGTATCAATTGGTAAGAATACTCTCTTAGGCGCAAACTCAACTTGTGGAATCCCAATGGGTGATGGTTGTATTTTAGATGCAGGTTTAGCTATCCTCGAAGGTACTAAAGTCAAAATCTATCCAAAAGATATTGCAAAGATTCAAGAAGCAAATCAAAATAGAGCCCTAGAGGGTGAAATTTTCAAAGCTAAAGATTTAGCAGGATTGAATGGACTTCACTTTAGACAAAACTCTCAAACGGGTGAGATTACAGTTTCTCGCTCAACTAGAGAGATTGTCCTTAACGCCGATCTTCATTAACAGTTTTTTAGCATGTGGATTTCCACATGCTAAAATATTTACTTTTAAAAGATAAACTAGCTTTTAGAAGTAAGGGACTATAATCACTTTAAGATAAGGAAATTATAATGAATATCTCAATAAATGTTTCATCTATTCAAGCACATCAGACAATGATGAACAGCAATGCAAATAATGTAGCAAATGCGAACACAGATGGTTTTGTGCCAAATGACACAAGAATGTCAAATAACAAAGACTCAGTAGTAGCAAACACTCGCCAAGCGGATAACAATGGCTCTTTAAAAAGCCAAACAGATTTAGCTAAAGAGATTCCAGATCAAATCACAGTTCAAAGTGCAACATCTGTGAATGTAAGTGCTATAAAAACTCAGAATGAAATGTTTGGTTCACTTTTAGACATAAAGGCTTAATTTTTACTCGTTAAGATATTCATACTCTTTAAGTTTCTCAGTATTTCGCTCTCTTCATCATAGTTCTCTTGGTTTTTACCTAATCTCAAGCTACTGAAAATGCTTCTACCGATTACCACTCTTCCAGCAACACCATCTTTTTTGGTCTTTATGCCCCACGTATTATGAAAGATAATGATTTCGCCATTATAAGTGCCTACATAAAGAACAATATGTCCTTTTTTATAGAGTAAAGTCTGAAATGGTATTGCCTTCTCTTTAATAAGCTTTATTTTCTCTTCATCCTCTAAATTTTCTAAACTTATAATTGTACCCATTCTGCTTTGCTGGGAGGAGTTTCTTGGTAGCCAAACTCCAAATACAGAGAATAGATCACGAAGCATAGAAGAGCAATCTCTTTGATTGTACATTCCGCCCCAACCGTAGTTACTTAGGGATATTTCTGAAATAATATGGTCAATGTTCTCTTTGGAAAAAGTTAAAATGTTTTCACTTACTACATCTTTTGAAAGCGTAGCTTTTAAAAACATTGGTTTGGAGTTTTTATAAGCGGCTACCGTTAGAACTGTATAATCAGACTCATTTTTATCTACTATTGCAAGCATCATCCCAATTTTAGACTTAAATAGAAAATCTCCCTCATTACTAAATATAGAGATATTCTCTTTTGTAATAAAAAGTTGCTTCGCTTCTTGCCATGCATCTGTATATTTTTTATCTAGAAAAACGATTTCATTGCTTTTGATCCATCCTGATGCAAAACTACTAAAGACATAAACCCACTCTCTATCTTTGGAGTAGTGGGAGACAAAAATCGGTTTATTTGCTTCGAGCGTACTATTTTGCAGATAATCAAAAGGGAAACCCTCTCCTGCGATAGTAGGGTCTTTTGTAAGAGGCTTCAGTGTCGGCATAACTCTAATGTTGACATGCTGTAGTGTCAGCGCCTTTTTATTTAAGCTCGCATAATTATCAAAGTTTGAATTTTCATACATCTCATCAAAAAAAGATTGTTCCAAGGGCTGTAGATTTTCCCCATAGCTTTTCCCAACTCTAAAAGAGCGAAATGGCCATTTTACATTTTCTAAGGATTCACTTGGTTCATCCATATTCCAAACTCTAAAGTAGCGTCTTTCATAGTTACTTTGAATCTTTGCAATCTCATCTTCACTTATATTTATATCTACATTTTGAGTATAAAAACTTATACTTTGGGGTATATATTTTAGATCATCTATCTCTACAACTTTTTTCTCTTTCATCTGTGCTTTATTTATAGAACAAGCAGAAAATAGAACAACCAATATAAGTACGAAAAAATACTTCAAATGAAAACCCTTTTTTTAATCTACATCACCAAATCTACTTACAACCCTTCCAACAACCTCTATTTCGCTAGGGTCAAGTGTCTGTGTTGAGTATACTTTATTGTCCGATATTATATCTATTTTTCCATCTATTCGCTTTTGAACTCGCTTGATAAAGAGTCCCGCACCTGTTCTTATAGTAAATATACCACCACGTTGAAGATCTGTTTTGTTTCTGTTGATAAATACTATATCGTTATAACTAAATGTAGGTTCCATAGAGTCTCCTGAAACATTTATAGCCTCTATATACTTAAGCTCTCTCTCTCCTCCAAGCATAAAGACAAACTGCTCTGGAATCTCAAGCTCTTGCATCTCAACAAACTCATTGTCACTTCCTCCTCCTGCACTTGCATTGATATCATTAAAGTATTTCACCATGTAAAATCTGTTTGTAGCCTCTACAAGGCTCTCAGGCGATTGGCCATAGAGAAGCCAGTTTATAGAGATAGACCTCGTTGCGCAAAAGTCTAAAAGCTCTCCAAAGGGGATTTTATTTCTCTTTTTCATAGTTGCGAAATTCATTTGAGATATACCTAAAATATCAGCTACATCTTTATCGAATATTTTTTTACCATCATAATCAGTAGAGACAATACTTTTAATCTCTTCTACAATTTCCATAAAGCCATTCATGACAACCTCCTATGTTTTGAGAAATTATAATGTAAATTTGTCACTTTGTCAAAATTATTATGACAAAATGCAATACTTTTTACAATAATGACTAAAATTATATAAAATAAAGGAATTAATTTAAAGGATATGAAATGTCAAAAATGATAAAAAATGCAGAAAGTTTATTTGAAAAATTTGAGAGAAGTATAGAAGATTGGGCAAATAAGTTATTTTAAGCGTTCTCTTTATCTTCTTTCTCTTTACGCTCTCGCTCTCTTTCAAATTGTTTTTCTCGTTGAGCCGATTTAGTTTTATGGTACCCACCAAAAATAAAAATCATAAAAAGAACAAATAAAAAGAGCATCACTCCATTGAGTATAGAGTTCATTGAAATTTTTTGAAAGAGGTATAATTTTGTTTTATTGCTTCATAGAGGACTATTCCTGTGCTGATAGCAAGATTTAAACTTCTGCCCTCTTTTGTCATAGGTATAGTGATATTTTGCTCTTTATATTGGTTTAGTATAGATTCTGGTATTCCTGCTGTTTCACTGCCAAAGAAGATATAATCGCCCTCTTTAAAATTTGCTTCAAAATAAGGTTTTTGGGTTTTAGTTGTTGCAAAGTAAGCATTGCCAGAGATTTGATTATGTTCAAAAAACTCCTCTATATTTTCCCAAACATGCAAATCAAGTTTATCCCAATAATCAAGCCCTGCCCGTCTCACAGCCTTTTCATCTATATCAAAACCTATAGGCTTTATGAGATGTAAAGCGGCACCTGCATTGACGCAGAGCCTGCCTATAGCACCCGTATTATTAGGAATCTGTGGATTTACTAGAACAAGGTTATACAAAGTATCTCTTGTGCATACTAAAATATAACCGTTTTATTTGCATAGACAAAGATTCTATCTTCTATGGCTAGCTTTAGAGCACGCGAGAGGACAACTTTTTCTACATCTTTGCCTGAGCGTTGCATATCTTTCCAGCTGTAGGCATGATCTACGTGAATAACTTCTTGTGCTATGATTGGACCCTCATCAAGATTATTATTTACAAAGTGCGCTGTTGCACCTATAATCTTTACACCTCTATCATATGCTTGCTTATAAGGGTTTGCTCCTATAAATGCAGGTAAAAATGAGTGGTGTATATTGATGATTTTATGCTCATATGTCTCCACAAATCTTGGAGTGAGGATTCTCATATATTTTGCTAAAACTATATAATCTACCTCTTCAAAAGCATCTATACACTCTATGATTTTACCCTCGTGCTCATGTCTATCAAGATTTTCATGGGAAATTGTTATATAAGGGATATTGAATTTATTTACTAAAGATTCTAGCTTATCATAGTTTGATACAACTGCTAAGATGTTCGCTTCTAGCTCTCCAGCCTCATGACGAATAAGAATATCACCAAGTGCATGTAACTCTTTTGTAGCCATAATTACAATATTTTTCTTTTTTGGACTGATAACGCGAACAGTAGAACTTTTAGGAAGTTTCTCTTTTAGAGCTTTTTTCAACTCTTCTAAATCTACATCACCATCAACAACACTTCTCATAAAAAATTTATTGTTCTCTTTATCAACAAACTCACTGTTTGAAAGAATGTTTAAATCAAAATTATAAAAGATACTAGAGACTTTATGTACAAGTCCTTTTTCATCATTTGCTTCTATAAGCACTCTGTATTGGCTCACTTTTTATCACCTTTTGCTAATTTTTCTACACGACTGTCAATCGTTCCTAAAACATACTCTAAAAAATTCAGTGTTAAATCTACTTTGGCCTCTATATTCGTGTTGTTTGGTGCTTGAAACCCTTCAAATAGAACAAGAAGTCTCTCTCTTATTGAGTTTAAGAATAGGACTTCACTCTCATTTGTAGAAGTTGTAATTTCTGCTTCCACCTCACGAATAACGCTCTTAATTTTCTCTTTTTTTTGAAAAGTTTGAACTTGTTCTACTGGTAAATCTTCCATCTCTGCAAGTGTTGAGAGTATTACATCTTTTAATTCCATGACTTTAATAACCACCTTTCAAATTCATTAAATTCAACATCAGTATCCATCTTTAGAAAAAAATCTTTCATTTGAGTGTTTACATTTAAAAACTTTTTTCTCATCCCAGATAATCTTCGTATAGCGATTTTAGCATCACTGTTTGAAGGCTCTTTTTTTAAAATTTCTTTATAAATATCCAAAGCCTCTTCTTTGAGACCTTGGAGTTCATAGATATTTGCTAATGTTAAAGTTTGCATCTATCGCGCTATATAGTTTGCTATGATTGAACCCATTTCGCTAGTTGAACAGACCTCTTTCGCATCAAATTGTGCTAAATCTTGTGTTCTGTACCCTTCGCTTAAAGCTCTTTTAATTGCATCATCAATTTTATTTGCCGCAATAATCTCACCAAACGCATATCTAAGCATCATAGAAGCAGATGCAATCGTCGCAATTGGGTTCGCAATTCCTTGCCCTGCAATATCTGGTGCAGAACCATGGATTGGTTCATACACACCTATTTTCGCACCAATAGAAGCGGATGGTAAAAGTCCGATAGAACCAGACAACATACTTGCCTCATCACTTAAGATATCACCAAAAATATTTCCAGTAAGCATAACATCAAACTGTTTCGGATCACGAATCAGTTGCATAGCCGCATTGTCAACATACATATGAGAGAGTTCAACCTCTGGATATTGTTCTGCTATCTCTGTTACAACATCTCTCCAAAGTTGAGATACATCTAAAACATTTGCTTTATCTATAGAACAAACTTTTTTACTTCGGGTCATTGCAATTTTAAAAGCTTGATGTGCAATACGAACGATTTCATCGCGTGTATAGACCATGGTATTCCAGCCTTTATCTTGTGTACGACCTTTAGGCTCACCAAAATAGATACCGCCAATAAGTTCACGCACAACCATTAAATCAACACCCTTGACAATATTAGGTTTTAAAGATGAAGCATTTACTAATTCATCATAAACAACTGCTGGACGAAGGTTTGCATAAACACCAAGCTCTTTTCTAAATCTTAAAAGCCCACTTTCAGGTCTCTTTTCTCTAGGTAAGTTATCCCATTTCGTTCCGCCAATTGCGCCAAAAAGAACAGCATCACTGTTTAAAGAGATATTGATTGTCTCCTGAGGGAGAGGATCTCCTGAAAAGTCATATGCACATCCCCCCATAAGAGCCTCTTCATAAGAGAAGGTAAGTTCGCAACATGACGCTACTGCATCTAAAACTTTGACTGCTTCATCTATGATTTCTGGACCGATGCCATCACCTTTAATCAGTGCTATTTTGTATGATTTCATTATTTACTCTCCTGAGCTTTTATTTCATTTTGTGCAAAGTTCATTAAACCACCTGCATCGATTAACTCTTGCATAAAGCCTGGAATTGGAGTAAAAGTATAACTCTTAGCAGTCGTTTTATTTGTAATCGTACCTGCATTCATGTCAATACTAATCTCATCTCCTTCTTTTATCTCTGCACTTTGCGGAAGTTCAAAAATTGGGAGCCCCATGTTAAATGCATTTCTATAAAAGATTCTTGCAAAAGTTGGTGCAATTACTGCTGCGATTCCAGCTGCTTTAAGTGCGATTGGTGCATGTTCACGAGAACTTCCGCAACCAAAGTTTTCACCTGCGACTATCACGTCACCTTTACTCATTTTATTCACAAATTCTGGATCAGAATCTTCCATTACATGTTTTGCAAGTTCTTCTGGTACAGATGTATTTAAATAGCGTGCTGCTATGATTAAATCCGTATCAATATCTTTTCCGAAAGTCCAAACTTTTCCATCAATATTTGCTTTTTGCATTATAAAATCCTAAATGTTTTTTCTAATTAATTTTGCGATTATATCCAAAATGATATTTTATTTTTATAAAAGAGGATGGAGTTGTTTGTTTATATTAATTAGTATTTTGATATATTGGCATGTGGAAATAGCAGTAAAACAGCTACTTTATGTAAAAGAAAGAGCTGTTTTATCTTATCGTATTATCGTTTGAGGTTATTTGTAGTTTGTAGCATTTCATCACTCGTTGTGATGACTTTCGAGTTTGAATCATAAGCTCTTTGTGCTGTAATAAGGTCTGTAAGCTCTACAACAAGTTCAACATTACTTAGCTCAACAAACCCTTGTCTTAAAACACCAAGTCCATTCAATCCAGGCGTTCCCTGAACTGGCTGTCCTGAACTATCTGTTTCCACATAGAGGTTATCCCCCATAGAGTGAAGACCCGCAGGATTGATAAAGTTTGTTGTTGTTATCTGACCTATTTGCGTAGCTTGTGTTTGTCCAGATTGAACAACAGTTACAGTTCCGTCTGTACCTATAGTCACATTGGTTGCATCAGGTGGAACAACAATCTGAGGAATAAGTGTATATCCATCACCATTTACTACGGTTCCATTACTATCTACTTTAAAGGCACCATTTCTTGAATAGACAGGCGTTCCATCTGGAAGCTCAAGCTGAAAGAAACCTCTACCCGTAATCGCAACGTCAAGTTGATTGTCGGTTTGCTTTAAACTTCCCTCAGAAAAGACTTTGTTTACAGCTGTTGGACGTGATCCCAAACCAATTTCTATACCAGTAGGACTCTTTGTAACATCACTTGTAGAAGTTCCCGCATACTCCATTACATTGTACATAAGGTCAGCAAATTCTGCACGAGATTTTTTAAATCCTATTGTGTTTACGTTGGCGATATTATTCGCCGTAACATTGATTTGTGATTGCATTCCCAACATTCCTGTTGAGGCTGTATAAAGTGATTGTATCATCTCTTATTCCTTAAGTTAAGCTTTTCTAGCAATTTTATTTATAGCATCGTTATTCATATCATCCATCTGCGCACTCATAGCTTTTTGATACATTCCAACAAGGCGATTTGTCTCTATCATTTCTGTCATCATTTTTACAGCGTTCACATTACTCTTTTCTACAAAGCCTTGTAAAACTGCTCCTGAGTCCTCTATACTTTTTAAATCTTGAACATCTTCGTATCTAAAAAGATTGTCACCCTCTTTTTTCAGAAATGCAACATTGTCTGGTTGTGCAATAAAGAGTTTGGAGTTTTGTGTCATCGCTACAGAATTTGGCAAATTTGTAAATAATTTCCCATTCTTATCTGCTGCAATTACACTATCTTCCTGTGCAACTGTTATGGACTCTTCGCCTGCAAAATAGTTGCTGGGTAAGACTTCATACCCTTGTTTTGTTACAAGTTTGCCTTCCTCGTTTGTGGTAAAAGAGCCATCTCGCGTGAGTCTTACACCCGCAGGTGTTTTAACTGCAAAGAAGAGTCCCTCTTTTGAAAGGGCAAAATCAAGGGTATTTCCACTTTTTTGCATCGTTCCCAAAGAAAAATCTGTATAGGAATCAACAATCTGAGGTGCTCGGGTCATCGTTCTATTTATAAATGCAGCGCCCTCTTTTGTATTATTATTATTTGGTAATTCATCTCTAGCTTCTTTATAAAGACGCATAAAATCACCCACAATAACACTATCCTCTTTAAACCCTGCCGTATTGACGTTGGCAAGATTATTCGAAATAGTGTCAAGGCGATTAAACTGAGCAACCATACCAGCAGCTGAACTGTAATAACCTGTTTGCATTCTTTCCCTTTTTCTAACTATATTTGATGATTGAATAGCAAACTGTGTTCCAAAATTAGAATCTATAAATTCTTTAACTCAAACAAGGAGGAATTAATATAAACTCGGTATAATCCAATCTTTAAAAAATCTTAAATATCCGTGGAGCATATTCCATTATGACAGCAAAAGAACTCAACAAAGCCATAGAATCCTTTTTCAATGACAACAAGTCAAAGGATTGTTCTACTTACGAATCCCTCATCGCACTTTTTGACAAGCAACCAACAGCTGCACAAGCAAAAAACATATTCAAACTTATTGTAAAGAATAAAGCTTGTATCTATACAGCCTCTGAGCATGCGCAAAAGCTAAATGACAAAGAAGCAGAAGCTAGAAAAAGTGCTCAAAGAAAGATGCTTGAGAACAATGAAACAGATAAGTTTGACATTTTAAAAGAGCATGAGCTTCTTGAATGGTCTCGCTCTGACTCTCCGGTACGGATGTACCTTCGTGAAATGGGTCAAATTCCTCTTTTAACAAAAGAAGAGGAGATAGAAATTTCTAAAAAAATCGAAAATGGTGAAAGTATTATTATTGATGCTATCTGTTCTGTACCTTACCTTATTGAATTTATATTAGATTATAAAGACCCTTTGATAAATAGAGAGCGAAGAGTAAAAGAACTTTTCAAAAGTTTTGAAGATGAAAAAGAGGATAGCGATTCAGACTCTGATTCCGATTCAGATGATTTAGATGATGCAGAGACAGATGAGGAAGAAGAGAAGCAAACACTTACTGCTAAAGATAAAAATAGAGTTGAAAAAGTAACCGTTAGCTTTAAAGCACTTGAAAAAGCAAAAAAAGAGTGGATTAAATTAGCAGACAAGCCACCTGAAAATCTTGATGGTGAATTGACAGAAGATATAGTGAACTTTTATCTTGGAATCACTTATAAAAAATCATTTTTAAAAGAGAAACTTTTAGAACTAGGGCCAACTTCAAAGCTAATCAATGAACTTGTTAAAGCGATGGAAAATGCGTTAAAAAGTGATGAAGGGTATGACAAAGAGCTCAAAAGACTTGAGTATAAACTTCCTCTATTTAACGCAAATCTAAAAGCAAACCACAAAGTACTTATAAGTAAGATTTGTGACCTTAATAAAGAAGATATCGCAGGCATGGTTCCTGAAGCAACTATGGTTAGTACCTATATGGAAATTAAAAAGCTTGTTCAAACAAAAGAGGCTTCTAAAAATAGTTTTGATATGGAACCTGAAAAGCTTTATGCTATTTTAGAACAAATCAAAAGAGGGAAAAACATCTCTGAAATTTCTAAAACAAAAATGGCTAAATCGAATCTCAGACTTGTGGTTTCTATTGCAAAACGCTATACAAACAGAGGCTTACCTTTCCTTGACCTTATTCAAGAGGGTAATATCGGGCTAATGAAAGCCGTGGATAAGTTTGAATACAAAAAAGGGTACAAGTTCTCTACATATGCAACTTGGTGGATTCGTCAGGCCATCTCACGTGCTATTGCAGATCAAGCAAGAACGATTCGTATTCCAATCCATATGATTGAAACGATTAACCGTATTAACAAAATTATGCGTAAACACCTTCAAGAGCATGGTAAAGAGCCAGATGTTGAAACAATTGCCGAAGAGGTAGGTCTCTCAGTTGAAAAAGTGAAAAATGTTATAAAAATCACGAAAGAGCCAATTTCTCTTGAAGCACCTATTGGAAATGAAGATGATGGTAGATTTGGAGACTTTATTGAAGATAAATCTTCTGTTTCACCTTCTGATTCTATACTCAAAGATGACTTAAGAGTTCAAATAGAGAGCGTTTTAGAACAACTCAATGAAAGAGAAAAAGCAGTTATTAAACTTCGCTTTGGAATCATGGATGATGAGAGTGATAGAACTTTAGAAGAGATTGGAAAAGAGCTAAGCGTAACGCGTGAAAGAGTACGTCAAATTGAGTCAAGTGCAATCAAAAAACTCAAACATCCAAAAGTTGGAAGAAAACTTAAAAACTATATAGAAGAGTAAAAGAGAGTGAAGATTACATTTGAGCAGCAGTGGTTAGAACATGACTATAATCCTTTTATTCTCTTTAGCTCAAGCGGAAAGATTATCTCACTTAATACTGAGGCACAATTTCTACTTGGTTGCGTAAGTAACAATGAACTCTTTGAGTTAGCTACGAGTTATGCGAGTCTCTCTTTTGGCTTTAAGACCACTTTTATAGAGTTAGAGTTTGGGAGATATAAATTTTTTGGTTTAACTGTTGGGTATGATGATGAGGAAGAGATAGGATTAAAGCTCTATAAGATGCCATCTTTTAAAATCAATAATCCTCGACCAAGCGGTGAGCTTACAAACATCTACTCACTTGTTGATTTATGTATATCAAGTAACTCCATCTCCTCTCCTATAACCTACGTAAAAGAGTTTGACCCAACGATACCTGAGATTGTTATTAACTCCAATATGTTTATTAAGTTACTTAATAAAATCTATTTATGTTTCCAAGAGAATGAGAGTATCAATACGAAGATATATTATAGAGTTGGTGAGCATATTAAGTTTGAAGATAAAAAATATAGTCTCTTTTCTATAGAAGTAAGTGCTGAAAATATTAATCATGAGAAAAGTAAAGAGCTGGAAATTCTTACAACTAACAGTAATTTTTATATAGATGTCAAAAAAAAGATAACTATAAATATACCAATGATTACGGAATAATGCAGAAAAGTTTATACAAAAACTTCTTTGCTGCTCACATAACCGATAACTATTCCCACTAGCAAAGATGGCAAATAGATAGGAATCGATAAGAGTTCATTATTTGCTAAGGCTATAAACCCTAAAACTAAAAATAGATAGGGAATCAACCTAAAGATTGAGGCACTCCCCCTTGCTCCATGTTTCATACTTTTTAAACTTAATGTTTTTATCTTTTTCTTCTCTTCTTCTACAATAGTTTTTAAATCTAACGCTTCATCTGTCGCATCAGGAAGAGACTCTTCACTATAAAGCTCATAGGGGTCTTCTATCGTCTCTAAGAGGTCTCTTTTCTCTTCTGTAACACCTGATTCAACTTGCGTATGAACCATTTTTCTATAAGCGTACATAGAACCTATGATGATAAAAAAACTGCTTAAAAATGCGACTTGAAGATTGATATAAAAAGTAAATGATATAAAATGCGTAGCTAAAATCAGGAGTTCTGTAAGAGCTAAAAGACTAATAGTTTTTTTCACCATAGTCCTCATCGTCATCATCATCTTTTTGGTCAAGCTTGTTCTTGATAGCATATCGAGGCTCTTTTGCTAACTTTTCATAAGATTTACGCTCTTTTTCATAAGCCTTAAATACATTTAAAATGGCTGCTGCAACACCGATAAATACACCTATCCAAAATGTAAAACCAAGTCCAGTTAAACTGCGAAGAAGATAACCAAGTCCTACTCCCATAATCACAGCTACAACCATAGATATTCCAAGAGAGAGAGAATCTGCAGCCTCAATAATCGGCTTGATTCTTGGTGCTTTTTCTTCTTTCTCATCCCCAAGTTCACGCTCTTGTGACTCAGGTTTTATTTTTTCAGACATTTGTAATCTCTTTAAATATCTTTTCACTTGCTTTGATTGTCTCTTCAATCATCTCATCTGTTGTTGCGGTGGAGATAAATCCTGTCTCGTAAAGTGAACAAGCGAAGTAAAAGCCCTCACGCAACATAGCTGCATGAAATTTTGCAAAAAGTTCTGCATCCGATTTACAAGCATCTGCAAAGTTTTTAACAGGATTCTCATTGAAGAAGAAGCCAAACATACTTCCTCTTACATCTGTTTGCATTGTAATTCCACATGCCAAAGCAGCTGCTTTCATACCTGCAGTCAATCGCGTAGCACGTGCTTCTAAAACACTCATAACTCTAGCATTCTCTTTTAATTTTGTGAGCGCAGCAAATCCAGCTGCCATGGCAACAGGATTTCCGCTTAGCGTTCCTGCTTGATAAACTGGACCCTCTGGTGAGAGTTTAGACATTATCTCAGCTCTTGCTCCAAAAGCACCTACTGGCATTCCCCCACCGATTACTTTACCTAAAGTAACAATATCAGGTTTTACACCCGTAATAGATTCGGCTCCATGAAGCGTTGCACGAAAGCCACTCATCACTTCATCAAAAATAAGGAGCGTTCCATTCTCGTTACATAACTCTCTTAACTCGTGTAAAAATGCTTTATCAGCAGGAACAAGTCCCATATTACCAGCGATTGGCTCAATGATTACACAAGCAATGTCTTTAGAATCGTTGAAACATTTTTTTACACTCTCTATGTCATTATAAGTTGCTAAAAGAGTATGTTTTGTAAAGTCTGCTGGAACACCTGGAGAGCTTGGGTTTCCAAAAGTTGCTGCTCCACTTCCCGCTTCAACTAAAAGGGCATCACTATGACCATGGTAACAACCCGTAAACTTTACAATATCATCACGACCTGTAAAACCACGAGCAAGTCTAATAGCGCTCATTACAGCCTCTGTACCACTACTTACAAAACGTACCTTGTCCATAGAGTCAAAGAAAGAGATTACAAGCTTTGCAAGTTCTGTTTCTGCAAGTGTCGGCGCACCAAAGCTAAGACCATGTTTTACCGCTTCAATCACTGCTTTTTCTATACTTTCATCTCTGTGACCAAAAATAAGTGGTCCCCAACTTTGTACAAAATCAACATACTTATTACCATCAATATCTTTTAAATAAGCACCCTCGCCCTCCGTTATAAAGAGTGGAGTTCCCCCAACACTTTTAAACGCTCTTACTGGAGAGTTTACTCCCCCTGGAATTAAACTCTGTGCTTCTTCAAATGCTTTTTTTGATGCTTCTGTACTCATTGATTGACCTTGCTATTTTTTTGTAATTATAGCAAAGTAGTATTAATTTTCATTTTGCTATAATCTTTTTTAATTTTAAACGAAATGGAATCTCTTGAATAGATCATCTTTTGCCTTATTTGTTGCACTTTTAATACACCTTTTACTCCTCCTTACTTTTTGGATAGTGGGCGCCTTTGTTCCTAAAGTAAAAGAGCCACAAACAGAAGAAAATAAGATTAAAATATCTCTAAAAGAGATGCCAACACAAGATAAAAAGTCTGGACTCACAAAAGAGAAAGTAAAAGACCCAAAGATTGCTCCGCCCATGCCAAAAGGGTCTCAACTCAAAAATATAGAGAAAAAACCACCTATCAAATATGAACCGCAAAAACAACCTGTAAAAGAACCGAAGCTCAATCAACCCCCAAAAACAAACCCTAAGCCTATAAAAGAACCACGCCAAGCAGAGAAACAATATATCTCTTTAAATGAGCCAATGAAAGAACAAAACCTCACAAAGAAACAAGAAGAGAAGAAGCCTGAAAACAAACTTTATGAACTCCTTTTAGAAGATAAAAGTGCTCAACAGGAGACAAAACAGACTCAACAGAGTAAAAATGCAAGTAGTATAAACCAAAGTATTTCTGAACTTTATGGGGATGAGTTTGGTAAACTAAGCTCTGGTCAGCAGAAATATATACTTGACAATCAGGAGATAATGAGAAGAATTACACAACAGGTTCTCAACAGAGTTGCAAGTGTAAACATCTCTAAAAATCTCAATGTAAACAGAAGCAATGTGATAGAGTTTTATCTTCATCCAAATGGTGATATGACAGATTTTAGATTCTTGCAAAAGAGCGGTTACTATACTCTTGATGACACAACTAGAGAGACGATAGAGTATGCTTACAGTAGATACCCAAGACCTACTGAGAAGACCTTAATAAGATACAATGTTTTTTACAATCTCTCTAGTCAGTAGATATTAAAAAACTCTTTTAGTTGACTCTCATTTCCAAGTTATTGTTAATCATTTATTTTGAATTTTTGAGGATATAAAATTATAAACTCAAGTAACATAAGTTTTTTTGTGCTTGAAACCTCGATTCAGGCAACAGATGGAACAGCAATACTTGGTAATAGCGTCAGTATCAATCGTACTGCTTATTAAGAACAACTATGTAAAGGTGTTAAACCTTTACATCTATAGAGTCATAAATTTTATAGTTTTTGAAAATATCTAATCCTGCATTCATTATAGGTACTAATTCATCGTTAATTATTTTTTTGTAACCTGCATTATTTCCAAGGTCTTGATAATGAGGATCTAGCTCTGTATATGCATTTTTAACAAGACTTTCATTATTTAACATAAAGTTAAACTGTCCCATCTTTTTTTCTATCTCAGCAATCATCGCATTTTGATTTTCGAGGATATTATAGTTTCTCCAGTCGCCATCAATTCCATATTTTCTTAAATCCATAGTTGAATTATTTGGAGCATCAAAGTTAGGTTTAAATGTTTCAGGTTCTGGTTGTTTAGCATTTGAGTCTAAGAGTCCAGCTTTAACTAAGGTCTCTGTATAGTTTCTTAGTGAATAACTTGTATCCATAAAATTTAATCTCATATTACCTGCTTGCATTTTAGCTTCTTTTAGACTTTTCCCTTGTTCTAGTCCTTCATAAACAGCAGCATTATCGAAGCGTGCCAATTCTGTTGCATTATGGATACTTGGGTCTTTTCCCCATGAATTGACTGGATAATTATTTTGAATCTCTTGTACCCCTTTCATCATTGACATGTACTCTTTTTCTCCTCCAAACAAGTCATAAGCTTTTTGAAAAGCCATTTCTTGTTTATCTTTTTGCTCCTGAGTAGATGTCAGACCTAACTCCATTTTTTTCCCACCTAGTTCATCATAATAACTATTTACTATTTTTAAAAACTCTGGACCTGATATATAATCGGGATAAGACTCATATATTTTACGAGTTTGTAACTCTTCATCTGCTTTTGAGTAAGTCTCAGGGATAGGTGTATAAACATCTTTATACTTCTCTTGCATCTGTGCCATTTTATCTGTTGTCTGTGTTGGTGTCGTACTTTCGTAAGCTGATGTTGCTTTGGTCGCTGTGGTTTTGTTTGTTGCTTGTGTGTATTGTGTTTGAGTTGTTGATGTTACTGTCATAGCATCCTCCTTAACTATATTAAATATAATTAAGCAACAGATATACCAACTTTGTACTGATTGGTTTGTAGATAAATATTAAAAAGCCTTCGCCTGCCACTCTTTCTCTACAATAAGCGTATTCTCACAAAATATTTTCCCTACAAAAGAGTCGCCAACATTATAGTTCCCTACACCTTTTGGCGTTCCACTCATTATAATATCATTCTCTTCTAGCGTCATAAATGTTTCTATCTCTTTAGCAATCTCTTTTGGCTTATGAATCATCAAATCATAAGAGGCAAACTGAATCAATTTCTTGTTTATAAAGAGTTCTAATCGTAGCTTGGTAATATCGCCCTCAAAAGGGATAAAATCGCTCAAAACAGCAGAGTTATCAAAGGCTTTAGCTCGCTCCCAAGGAAGTCCTTTTGCTTTTAAATATCCTTGAATATTTGCCTTTGTCAAATCAAGTCCAAAGCCTACTGCTTCTATCTTTTTATTTTTGATTAAAAAACATATTTCAGCCTCAAACCTTGTATCTTCACTAAAGTAGTACAAGGTATCACTGATGGCTGAGTTTGGTTTATTAAAAAGCACGATACTCTCAGGTGTCTCATTTCCAAGCTCTGCAATATGTTCAACATAGTTTCTACCTACGCAAATGACCTTGGAGACAACTAGCTCTTCATTTTTATATTTTATACTTTTCATACTGCCACCTTATTCCTCTCAAGCAGAGAGAGCGCCCCTTTATAAATCGGTTCGTCTATAAAACCATACTCATTATCTACAAAGCCAGTAATTCCGAGTTCTTGATGCACTCTAAAGAGTTTTACAATGACAATCGCCCTATTTATTTGAGCTTCTTTATCTACAAACTGCTCATTTACTAAGGTGACTTGTGCAGGAGATATGCACCCTTTTGATTTGTAACCCATACTTTTTTCAAGTGAAATCCACATGCCAAACTCTTCAAGGTTTTTAAAATCTTGATAGATAAAAGAGACAGGTTTTACCCCTAGTGATTTTGAAGTTACAAGAAAATGGGAGAGCATATACAGCATCGTAGGATTCTCTCTATCTATCAAATCTTGAGAGAAACCCATATCCGCAAAGAGATCTAAAATCCCAAGATAAAAAGTGGTTACGTTCTTATTCACTGCCAACGAGGCTAAGTTTTTCCAAGCCAAAGCAGTCTCAATGGAGAGATGGAGTTCAATACCATCTTTTAAAAGAGCTAAAACGCTTCTTACTTCTTGCTCATTTTTAATTTTTGGAACCCTTATAGCATCTGGCATAAACTGGTTCAGATAGGTGATCTCTTCATAACCACCCTCATCTAAAGCATTGACTCTCACTACAATTTTTTTATCACAACTGCTAAGTTCACTCAAAAAAAGAGCACATAAAACAAGTGCGAAAGGTTTATCTTGTGGACTTACACCATCTTCAAGATTAAGCATGATAGCATCTGCTTCAAGTGTTTCTATCTTTGAGAGGTGCTTGATGTTGTTACAAGAGAGCATGAGAACGGAACGAAAATCTGATTTTTTGTTTATCTCTCTATATCTTGGAATAGCAAGTTTATCTAAAGCTTCCAAGTCCCTTTTTTCATAGGCTAAAGTAATCTTTTCTAATAAATCCTCTCTCATTTTTGGGCTTCTTGTTCACTCTTTTTTTTATCATTTCTATGGACAAAGAGATAAAGTGCTTCTATCTCTTTGTTTGTTAAAAAGTATCGAGGCATACCACTTTTTCTTGTGTTGAGTGCCATAAAAAAAGTGTTAAAATTCATCTTATTTATAGCAGGACCTCCAAAACTTCTCTCCTTCTTTTTATGTATATAATTTGCAACTATTTTGCCTTCTCCGCTCTCCCCATGACAGTTTTGACAACCAATGCCTCTAGGGTTTTTATAAAGCTGTGAAGAGTACTCCATAGGGGTTATAAAGTTCCCAGAAGCAAGCAGAGAGAGTGGAAAGAGCATAGAGAGTATATATTTCATTGTAAAGCGACCTTTTATCATTAAAACGATATTATAATAAAAAAATAATTTATGAGGGTTAAATGCAACTACTTGATGGTAAATCACTTTCACAAAAAATAGAACACAATGTACAAATAGAGACAAAAGATTTGAGAGAAAGAACGGGCATAGTCCCTGGACTTGCTGTTATATTGGTAGGACAAGACCCTGCAAGTGCAGCCTATGTCAATATGAAAAAGAAGGCATGTGACAGAGTAGGTTTTTATTCTGTTACACACGAAATGCCCGAAGATATTTCCCAAGATGCTATTGAAAACACAATCACAATGATGAACAACAACCCAAACATCAACGGAATCCTTATTCAACTTCCCCTTCCTTCCCAAATTGACACTACTAAAATTCTTGAACTTGTAGACCCAAGCAAAGATGTTGACGGTTTTCATCCCTATAATGTTGGACGATTAACAACTGGACTCGATGGTTTCGTACCCTGTACTCCTTTAGGGGTCATGGAACTCTTATCAGAATACAATATAGACATTCAAGGCAAAAATTGTGTTGTAGTTGGCGCTTCAAATATCGTAGGTAAGCCTATGGCGGCCCTCCTTCTCAACGCAAATGCAACAGTAGAAATCTGCCATATTTTCACAGATGACTTAAAAAAACATACGCTTAATGCAGATATTCTTCTTGTGGGTGTGGGCGTTATTAACCTTATTAAAGAGGATATGGTCAAAGAGGATATTATCATCATTGACATAGGAATCAACAGAGCAGAGAGTGGCAAACTTGTCGGTGATGTTGATTTTGAAAATGTGAGTAAAAAGTGTTCTTACATTACCCCTGTTCCTGGTGGAGTTGGACCGATGACTATCGCTATGCTTTTAAGCAACACCCTTAAAGCAACTAAAATATATGCCGCAACAAAAGAGAGTAAATGAAAAAACTAATATCTAAAGCCTATAAATTTTCAAACTCATGGACTGGAACTATCATCATAGTTTTACTTATCATCTTTTTTGTGGCTCAGGCCTTTAGAATCCCTTCTGGTTCCATGAAAGACTCTCTTCTCGTTGGAGATCATCTCTTTGCCAAGAAGTTTGCTTATGGAATTTCTATGCCTCATATTCCATTTTTAGAGGTCTCTATTATGCCTTGGAGCGATGAACTGCGCCTTATGGATGGAGACAGACCTAAAAGAGGTGACATTGTTATCTTTAGACCTCCACATAACATTAAACAGCATTATGTAAAAAGATGTGTGGCACTTCCAGATGATGAGCTTTTTGTTCTAGATAAAAACCTCTACCTACACTACAGCGAAGGGGATGACTGGATTCAAAAAGAGTTCTCTGATTATGAGCTTTTAACTTTTGCAGGAAAACTTTGGGTTAAAAATCCTTATATGAAAAAGCATGCAGGGATTCATCATGATGAGAAAATTATTAATAATGGAAGATACCCTCAACCGCTTTTCAATGTTGCACCCATTAAGGTTCAAAGTGACCACTACTTTATGATGGGAGATAACCGTGACCACTCAAATGATAGCCGTTTTTGGGGTTCAGTTCCTTATGACAACATAGAAGGAACACCTTGGTTTGTTTACTTCAGTATAGATGAAAACTGGGAAATAAGATGGGATAGAGTGGGAAAGACTCCAGAGGATTTAGAGTTGCCAGCACATTTAGACTTAGCTAGAGAGATAAGAATCCAAGAAGATAAAGCAGACCATGGAATCTATTGATTTCATAAAAATTGCAGCAGCAGTTTTAGCTCTTTGTATTGCTATCATTGGGCATGAGATTATGCATGGTTGGGTTGCTTATATGTATGGCGACACCACTGCAAAAAATGCTGGAAGACTCTCTATTAACCCACTTATCCATGTAGATTTAATAGGTACGGTTATCGTCCCTGCCACAATGTACTTTTTGCCTATGCTTCTAGGTGGCGAGAGTGGGATTTTATTTGGCTGGGCAAAACCTGTTCCTATTAGTATGTATAGTGTGATTCAAAGAGGTGGTTATAACGCTGCAATACAGGTAGATTTAGCTGGTATCGTTTATAACTTTACTTTAGCTGCTTTTGCTTCGATTGCACTTTTAAGTATGGCGCAACCAACTACGCTTGATAGTATGGTCTATGTTTTTGCATATATATTTGTGTTTCAACTCTTAGTTATTAATGTTGTTCTTGGCGTTTTTAACCTCTTGCCAATTCCTGGGTTTGATGGAGCACACTTTATAAGCAACTTAGCTCTTAAGTATAAAGTGAACTCCATTGCTGAATTTTTTTATAAAAATGAGAAGTATGGAATTATCATTGTTATAGTCGTGTTAATGACACCACTTAAAGATTTTTTACTTTTAATACCTGTTCAGGCTATTTTACAACTCTTATTATCTTAAAGGAAAAAAATGAAATTTTATATTGCAACGGATCATGCTGGAATTGATTTAAAAAACTATACAGTTGAACTACTCAAAGAGAAGGGTCATGACGTGATTGACTTAGGACCTTTTTCCAAAGAGAGAGTTGATTATCCTGATTATGCTGTAAAAGTCGCGCAGAGTGTTTTAGCAGACTCTTTAGCCCATGGGATTTTAATCTGTGGCTCAGGTATTGGTATGAGCATGGCGGCAAATCGTCATAGCGGTATTCGTGCAGCTCTCTGCCATGATGCCTATACTGCAACAGTTGCACGAGGTCATAACGATGCAAATGTTCTCTGTTTTGGAGAACGTATCATCGGAAAAGGTGTTGCAGAATCGGTACTCGATGCTTGGATTGCAGGAAGTTTTGAGGGTGGACGTCATTGTGGTCGTGTAGAGAAAATCGAAGCAATAACCGCTAAATAAACAAAAGGAATCACTATGTTTTGGGAATGGTCATTATTAACAATAGTATCACTGTTATCCGTCTATCTCTTTGTAAAAATGTTTTATTTTAAGAGTATTACAAACAAAGAGCAAAGAAGCAATGACTTAATGAAACTTACTCTTAGAGAGGCGGAGATTTTAATACGCAAGTATCAGCTACAACTCCAAAGAGCTTTAGGTAACATTGATATACTCAGTGAAGAGTTAACCAAACTACGAAATGAGTTAAAAGTTTTAAAACAGAGAAACTCGAAACATCGACAAGAGACAGATCGTCTCAATGCAAAAATCAAGGCTCTTGAGAGTCGTATTGATGCTTTATTATAAGGAGAGATAAGATGAAACTAAGTTTAATTGAAAAAGAGATAATCGAAAATTCTATAAGAGATATTAAAGATTTCCCTAAACCAGGAATCGTTTTTAAAGATATAACAACCCTTTTAAATGACAAAGAGGCGTATGGCGTTTTAATGAATCATCTCTACACAAGATATAAAGAGTATAACTTAAACTTTATTGCAGGGATTGATGCAAGAGGGTTTATTTTTGGTGCGGCTTTGGCACAGATGCTAGGAATAGGTTTTGTCCCTATACGAAAAAAAGGGAAACTTCCCTATACAACTATTGCAGAAAAATACTCTTTGGAATATGGTGTAGATGAAGTAGAGATTCATATAGATGCATTTAGTAAAGTTCCACATGCCAAAGTTTTGTTGATTGATGATTTAATTGCAACAGGTGGTACGGCAAATGCCGCTGCTAAACTTATCAATCAAGCGGGTGCAGAGTGTGTGGAATCCTGCTTTATTCTTGGTCTTACTTTTTTAGATGGCATAAAAAATCTACAAGAAAACACTCCAGTCTATACTGTAGTAGAGGTTCATTAATGTATATTCCTAAAGCTTCAAAATTTGACCCAGATGTAAATGGTCACTTTGGTATTTTTGGTGGTAGATATGTCCCTGAGACACTTATGCCATCTCTGTTAAAACTCAAAGAAGAGTATGAAAAGATTCGTTTTGATAGAACATTTTGGGAAGAGGTTCATCACTACTTACAAGATTATGTTGGTCGCCCCTCCCCGCTTTACTATGCTGCAAATATTTCCAAAGAGTTAGGTGCTAAAATCTATCTCAAACGAGAAGATTTAAACCATACGGGTGCACACAAAGTCAACAATGTTATCGCGCAAGGACTTATGGCAAAGAGACTTGGTTATAAGAAAATTATTGCAGAGACTGGGGCTGGACAACATGGTGTTGCAACGGCTACTATCTGTGCTCTTTTAGATTTAGAGTGTGAGATTTTCATGGGTGCAAAAGATGTGGCACGTCAAGAACTCAATGTTTTTCGTATGAAACTTCTTGGTGCAAAGGTCAATGCTGTCCAGAGTGGTTCTTGCACTCTCAAAGATGCTATGAATGATGCAATTCGCCACTGGGTAACCAATGCAAGAGATACTTTTTATATTATCGGAACTGTTGCAGGACCCCACCCATACCCTATGATGGTACGAGATTTTCAAGCGATTATCGGCTACGAAGCAAGAGCCCAAATACTCGAAAAAGAGAACCGTTTGCCAGATTATGTGATTGCATGTATCGGTGGAGGAAGTAACGCTATAGGCACATTTCAACACTTTTTAGAAGATAAAGAGGTGGAGTGTATAGGCATAGAAGCTGGTGGACTTGGGATTGAGACAAATAAGCATGGCTGTTCTCTTAAAAAAGGTCGTCCAGGTGTTTTACATGGTCAAATGAGCTACACACTTCAAGATGAAGATGGGCAGATTATAGAAGCGCACTCCATAAGTGCAGGACTTGACTACCCTGGAATCGGTCCAGAACACTCTTTTCACCATGACAATAAATCTGTAACGTATGATAATGCAACAGATCAAGAGGCACTCGATGCTTTTGTTTGGTTATCACAAAAAGAGGGAATTATCCCTGCCTTTGAGAGTGCACATGCTGTGGCTTATCTTAAAAAAATGCCCAACATAAAAGATAAACTTATTATCGTAAATCTCTCTGGTCGCGGGGATAAAGATATGATTCAAGCAAAAGAGCTTTTAAATTTCAACTAATGGACAAAACATGAATATTCAACTATTAAACAAAACTATCTCTGATACTAGTACAGATATCACTGTAGCGTTTTTAACAAAAGAGAAGCTTGCAGAACATGAGCAAGCGAAGATTTTAAAGCAAGCAGGCTTTGTTGCAGAGCAGGACTCTACATGCTTTTTACATGAGCTTGGAATCTTGGCATGTGGAATTGAGAGTAAACATAACGATGATATGAGAAGTGCGGCGAGTGTTGCTATCAAACTTCTTAAAGCCTCTAACAATGAATCGGCTTCTTTTTCTGTCAATGCAAAAAATATACAGGCAATTATAGAGGGGCTTCTTTTAGGCGGCTACGAATTTAACGACTACAAATCAAAACCAAAAAGCTCAAAGCTCAAAGATGTCTATTTAGTAGGCGATGATATTGACGCACTCAAAGATATTTTCCAAGAGGCTATCATCATTGCTGAAGCTACATGCTTTACCCGTGATATTGTCAACATGATTCCTGAGGATTTAAACCCTCCCTCTTTTGCAGATTTAGCGAAGAAACTTGCCAAAGAGAACGATCTTGAGTGTACTATTTTAGATGAAAAAGAGTTACACAAAGAGAAGATGGGCTCTATGCTTGCCGTGGGTCGTGCTTCTATCCATGAGAGTAAATTAATCCACCTTGTTTATAAACCAAAAAATCCGAAAAAAGTGGTTTCACTGATAGGAAAAGGTTTGACATACGATAGTGGTGGATTGAGCCTTAAACCTGCAACTTCTATGGTTACCATGAAGATGGACAAAGCGGGTGGCTGTGCTGTACTTGGCATGATAAAAGCGGCAAGTGAACTTAAACTTGATGTTGAAATCCATGCTTTCATCGGTGCTGTAGAGAACATGATAGGCGGAAATGCTTACAAACCTGATGATGTCTTAGTTTCACGCTCTGGTACAACGATAGAAGTGAGAAACACAGATGCAGAGGGACGTTTAGTTTTAGCGGATGTTTTAACGTATGCACAAGATAAGGTAAAAGCAGATTATATCTTTGACTTTGCCACACTTACAGGTGCTTGTATGGTTGCTCTTGGGCAATATACAACTGGTGTTATGGGACACTCACATAGACTCAAACATGATATAGCAAAATCTGCAAGCGAATCGGGTGAGTTGACTGGTTCACTTCCATTTAACAGACACCTTAAAAAACTTCTAAAAAGTGAGTTAGCAGATATTTCAAATGTCTCTTCTAAACCTTTTGGTGGAGCGATTACAGCTGGACTCTTTTTAGATAACTTTATTCAAGAAAAAAATAAAAACAAATGGTTACATTTTGACATCGCTGGTTCAGCCTATACAGAGTCTCCTTGGGATTGTAATGTGTATGGTGGAACAGGTGCTGGTGTTCGTCTTATGAGCCACTTTCTCAAAAACATTCAATAAAAATAGTTTTAACAGATGACTAGAGAAAGAGAGGGAGAGCTCTTTATGGTTGGACTCTCTCTTTTGGAGAGTTGGTTCCCAATTTTTAGTATCCTCTCTATCTCTTATATAGGTGCTCTGCACACCTACGCTTTTGCACTCTTTATCTCTTTGCTTTTTTTCGCAGTGATTATGCTCAAAAAGGGACTTTTTTCTGAGTTAAAAAGAAGAGAAGCCTACAAAGATTTACTCCTTACAAGCTTTTGGATTACCACACTTTTTGTTTTAGTATTTGTGGGTATGCAGTTTACAACCGCTGGAAATATGTCTGTCATCATCTTCTTACAACTCTTCTTCTCTTATCTCTATTTTAATGTTTTTGGCAAGGAAAAGATGCGCCTGCTTCATGCTTTTGGAGCATTCATCATGGGCGTTGGAGCGATTATAGTCCTGATGCCAAAGGATTTGGCATTTAATAAAGGGGACTGGATTATACTCCTAGCCGCCACCATCGCACCCATAGCAAACTTCTACTCTAAGCGGGCAAGTATGCTACCCCAAAAAGTCAAGACAACTTTTTTTAAATCTTAATTCCCTTCATCACCTGTAACCTTATGCCACATCTTCAGCTAATTTTATAT
>PETN01000040.1 GCA_002781365.1 Sulfurimonas sp. CG01_land_8_20_14_3_00_36_23 | reverse complement strand
CTACCCCTTAAAATAATCTATGTATCTTAACTCTTTTGGAATTAGAAATTGATTTTTCTTGTGTTGTTTTCTTGGGGTATTATATTCATTTAAGTATAACAGTCTCTAAGAATAAAAACTACAATTGAGTATCTGTTACAAACTTATTAAAACTACCGAGATACATAGGAATACGCTCCGATATTTTAAAATCTTTCCCTCTTATATTTATGTATTCATCATGAAAAACTTTCCAACTAGCATCTTCTCTTTTTTGATTAGTAGCGATTCCACCATGTACTTGATGAAAAGTACCTTCGCCTAACAATACAAAGAAATCTGATGAAGGTAACGCTTGTGCTCTAACATAAGTATCTAGGTTAACTAGTCCTCCTCCTTTTGTTTTGAAGCTTTCATCATACCCACCTAACTCTTCCCACATCGTTTTCGTCATAAACAAAGCATTAGTCTCAGCAATAGGTTTAAACCAACCATTGGCACTAGATCCAGCTAATACACTAATATTAAATAGTTCATAACCATTTTTTTTCCAAGATACAGAGTCTAAAAGCTTATCTTCCATTTCTTGGTTATATCCATATTCAACACTTTTCATTTGTACTACATGACCTAGATGAAAAGCAAGTGTAGAAACAATCGGTCTTGTAGAAAGTTTTGAAGCTTGTAGGACATACTTTATAATTCCAGGAGATGCCATTCTCGCACCATCTATCATTACTCCTATCATATTTGCTCTTGCTTTTTCAATACCAATGTTAATAGCTTTAGCCGGTGATACATTTGGAGATGGGACTTTTACTAACGTTACATTAGTCATATCCTCAGGTATCATAACTGATTGACTTGAACCATTATCTACAACAATAATTTCTACTTGCTCTTGTTTTATTCCTTCTTGATAGCCAGCCTGTAAAGTAAATAAAGTTCGAGGAAGTTCTCTTGACATGTTATAACATACAACTACTACAGATATATCTGGTCTAACTTCTTCTTTACTCTTGAGCTGTTCAATTTGTTTATTATGTTGACCTATTGTTTTGACATTTCCCAATGCTTTCCATAAAAGTTCATTGTCCGGATGAAAGACTTCTTCTCTTAATATAATTGGGTTATCGTTTGAAGTCAGCTCTGTTTCATTAAATTCACGAACAATTGGATTATACCTTTGTTCTAAAATTGTATTATTAGGTTTTAATCCAGTAATTATCAATAACCCAGTAGGAGAAGTGTCTAAAGAGATGATATTGAGATCTGGTCTATATTTTTCTAAGCATGCTTTTATTTTCCAAACATCACCTGTCCAAACCCTTGAAATACGCTTTCTGTTTGCTTGCTTGTAATGACTAGGGTAAATATCATCAATCACAATTACACTAGTTGGTTTAGAGTATTTTTCTATATTGATAAAATCACGAAGTACAAATTCAAAAAGATGCATGCCATCAATAAAGGCTAAATCAAGTCTTTTATTATTCAAGATATCTTTTGCATAAAATTCAAAGAAATCATCACTAGTTACTTTAAATAAATCTTGATTATCTTTTAATATAATTCCTTCTGCGGGCATTGGATCAATGCCTATAGTCTTGCAATTTGATAGAACTAAACTATTTCCATTGCGTACCCCTATTTCAATATATAATTGTGGATTAATTGTTTCATGCAGTTTTTTTAATGTTTCAATATAACTATAAACTCCTTGTGTCTTTTCAACTTCAGGGAGAATATTGTCATGATCTATAAATGCAGGTTGAGTTAATGTTTCATATCTATTTAATGCAATCTCTACCCCTGTGTCAATAGAAATTTCTTTATTATATTTTTTAATATCATTACGTTTACTAAATATACCCACCAAATCTTTCCAAGGACCTCTATTATCCATCCAAACATCTACAAGATTAATTCCTGAATTTTTTGCTAATGCAGCGTATGCATCTGGATAGAAACGATAACAATCAACTGGATATTTATGAATTGGACCACTTGATGGAGCTATAAGGATAATCAAGCCATCTTCTTTAACTACTCGGGACAACTCTGAAAATAATTTCCAAAAAAATTCTACATGTTCAAAAGCTTGACCACTGATAATTATGTCGATTTCATTATCTGCAAATGGAAGTACATAAGGATCTTCTAAAACAATATCAACAGCATCTCCAGGATAAATATCTACAGCCTGATAATTAAATAAAGGAGAAGAGAAGATGTCTGCATAACTGCCATTAACATTTGCCCCACCAATATCAATTACATTGATATTGGTCTTATTCCCGATTATAGATGTTTTAACATAACGTTCATACGCTTTTTGCATATTTTCCAATGATGATGCATGCATGTTATGAATCCTTGTCCATATTTTTTGATTGATTAGAAGGCACACTGACAGTGTAATTGCTGTATCTCATGTTTTTGATTATATGCATTAATAATTTCCTTGTTTATATTTTATAAAATAATGATGTGAAATCATTTATAATTTGTCAATATTCGTACTACACAATATATCTATATTTTCTTCTATCTTTTCTATTGGCCAATTCCACCACTCGATAGACAATAACTTTAATATTGTTTTTTCATCAAATCTCTTTTTAATTGTTTTTGCAGGGTTACCACCAACTATAGTGTATGGCTCTACGTCTGAAGTTACCAAAGAATAAGCACCAATAACTGCTCCATCACCAACCGTTACACCCGATAAAAAGGTTGCTCCAGCACCAATCCAAACATCATTTCCTATCTTTATATCCCCATTAGAATATGTGTCCATCTCTATTTCTTTTTGAGGGGGTCCAAAAGTTTGTAATGTAGGAAAGGGATATGTTGTAGCCCAATCAATACGATGATTACCACCTAGCATAAAAGTAACATCGCGAGATATAGAACAAAATTTGCCAATTTTTAATTTTGTATCATTATTCCATTTATGGGCACCTCTAAAAACCACCCTTAATTTTGTTAAAACCAAGATTTCAGTAAAATAAATATAAAAAAGAGAGAAGTGATGCGTGGATT
>PETN01000083.1 GCA_002781365.1 Sulfurimonas sp. CG01_land_8_20_14_3_00_36_23 | reverse complement strand
AAGTCCTGTTGAATATTTAGATAAGTACAATCAGGAGAAGAATTGTTCCGTTTAAACTGGTTCTAGTTTAGGGGAGGCTTACAACTCAATGTTGGTATGTGATTGTAATGATGTAACTTTTGACATGATACAAGAGGCTGTAAAAAAGCATGGTAATAATTTAGATGCAATAATGGAAGAGACAGAGGCAGGAACTACATGCGAGTGCTGCTTAGAAGAAGATTGCGACAAAGTGGACTTAGCGCTTCCTTTGGCTATTAAAAAAGCCTTGCAAGAAATAGAGATTTAAAGGTTTTAAATGAACTACCCACAAGAGTGGACACAAAAAGAGTTTTTACAAAATAAAAAAATGCTTGAAGAAGAAGGAATCAAAGTCATCTTAGTAGATACGATTCTCTCTCCCATTGAAAAAGCCCAGACGCAAACCTACAACCCTTATGAACTTCAAAAAGAGCCAGAGGGGAGTGTGTTTGTATTTTACTGTGACAGCGGAAAAGCAACTTTGGACAGGCTTAAAGAGTATAAAGAGAAATTTCCTAAACACCACTGCATTTCGCTCAAAGGCGGGAGAGGCTACTGGCGAAAAAACATGATGCTACTAGAAGAGCCCCAAGAGTGACCTACCAAGAACATAACCAGCTTCTAGATAGCTTTATATCTCAGATAAGTGAGTCAAAATTTTTTGCTGCACATGAGAGCTTAGAGGCTATCTGGTTTCCTCGTAGATTTGAAGAGGATAATGAGGTTAAACTTCTCAAAGGTTTCATAAATGCTGCCGTCTCTTTTGAGTTGATAAAACGCAAGAGAGAGAATCCAAGTAAAAGAGTATGGAAGAACTACCTCAAATACAGACCTCTTCTGCATAAAGTTCAGTCTCCCCATCTAAGCAAGTATCACTTCATATCTCAGCATGTGGAAAAGACTTTTGATATACTTTCAAAAAATAAGGATGCGTAATGGATCTATCTAAATATCTAGACATGGCAATTGTCTATGCAAGTGAATATGGCTTAAAAATTATTACCGCTCTTGCTATCTTTGTTGTGGGAAAATGGTTTGTAAAGAAGCTCACTCGAATAAGCAAAAAGATAATGTTAAAAGCAAAGATAGACGTAACACTCGTTGGTTTTGCTGAGAATCTCATCTATTTTATGCTCCTTGTAATGGTGGTTTTAGCCTCACTGAGTATACTTGGAATCAACACAAACTCTTTCATCGCCGTCTTTGGGGCAGCAGGACTTGCTATTGGTTTAGCCTTACAAGGCTCTCTGGCAAACATAGGTGCAGCAGTTCTTATCATCATCTTTAGACCCTTTAAAGTGGGAGACATTATTCAAGCAGCAGGAGTTTCAGGAACGGTCAAAGAGATAAACCTTTTCTCTACTATCATCCTCCCCTTTGACAAAGGTACTATTATTATTCCAAACTCCTCTATTATACGCGACAATATAGTAAACTTATCCGATAGAGAGAGCCGAAGAGTGGAGCATATATTTGGCATCAGTTACGATGACGATTTAAAACTTGCCAAAGAGATTTTGACAAATATTGTCGCAAATGATTCTAGAGTTTTACTCGACCCGCCTTCTCTTGTCGCAGTCAGTGGACTTGGTGACAACAGTGTCAATTTAATAGTACGTGCTTGGACAAGCAATGATGATTTTTGGGATGTTCACTACGACATGCTTGAAAATGTAAAATTAGCTTTTGATGAGAATGGCATCTCGATTCCTTATCCTCAGATGGATATTCACATAAATAAGCAAGAGAGTTGAACAGCTTTTATAAGCCTGGACTCTTTGTGCCTCTTATTATCATTCCTATAGAATTCCATTATTCATCCATTGACTATTTAGGATTATAATTTTCATATCCAAGATACAAAAGGAAATAAAAATGAACAAAATTACAGCAAAAGTTATATTAGGTCTCGTAGCGTTTAAAGCAGCTTTATTATTAGTAGCGGCTTTTATCACTGGTTCTTTAATAAGCGAATAGCACTTTAGTAATTCGCTTTTTTTCTCAACTCTAAAGAGAAGAGATACAAAAATCCACATGCCAAAAGCGCCAAGAGCGTTGAACTCAGAAAAAGATAATTTGAGTAAAACTCATAGATATACCCCGCAATCAAAGCACCAATAAACCCACCGAAACCGTACGTTACTCCAGAGAAAAATAGTTGAGCAAGTGCTTTATGTTTGTAAAGATAAAACAGATAACTAATCGCCGCAGAGTGAAAGAGTGCGAAACTCAGCGCATGAAGAGTCTGAGAAAAGAAGAGTGCTGTTAAATTTTGTGGAAACATAAAGAGTATGAACCATCGAAGGGCAGTAGCAAATGTTGTGATTTGCAAAATCAAAAGTAGATTGCCACGTAAAAGCCTTCCCTGATAAAAGAGCATCACTATCTCAGCTAAAACCCCAAAAACCCAGAGATAGATAGTCATATCCAAACTCACCCCATAATCCGTTTCATAGATAGTAAAAAAGTTATAAAAAGAGCCGAAACTTACCTGCATGAGTGTAAGCCCAAGCCATAATTTCCAATCTGACAAAAGAGAGATGTCATTTTGAATCTCACTACTTTTCTCTTCTGTTTTATGCGCATTTTTAACAATAAAAAAAGCAACCGCAGAGGTGAGGAAACTGAGTACTACTAAAAAAGACAACGCTACAGTCGCACTGCTTAGAAGCTTCACAAGTACAAGTGCGACAAGCACAAAACCTACCGAACCAAAAAGCCTGATTTTTCCATATCGCTCTTTCCCGACGGAGGAGAGAGAGATTACTTCAATATAAGGAAGCATCATGCTCATCCCAACTCCAATACCTATACTTGAAGCTAAAAGGCTATAGAAATTCTCTAAAGAAAAGAAGAAGGCAAGAGAGCTTAAAACGGTTGCAATTAGGGAGATATTGAAAGTTTTTTCATTTAATTGCAAGCCCTTTATAAAAGCAAAAGGCAATAAAAAACGTACCAAAGGTGCAGCAGCAAATATAATCCCTATCTCACTCCCGCTATATCCACTTGTGGCAAGCACTTTTGGTATAAAGATGATGTAAACGCCCACAATTGCAAAGTAAAAAAAGTAAAAAAATCCTAAAAGCATTTGCATAAGGGTTATTTTAACACTATCTGTATATTTATTAATTTCATTCTGGGATTATACAGCTATCTATATAAATTCATGTTATACTTTTTTCCAAATAAAGTTTAAAAAAAAAGGGATTTTTATGGTATTAGAATTAGGAAAAGATGATTTTATCATCTCAAAAACAGACCTAAAAGGGAAGATAACTTATGTAAATCAAACCTTTATGAAGATTGCTGAGTACACAGAAGAAGAACTGATTGATAAGCCCCATAGTATAATTCGTCATCCAAGTATGCCAAAAGCAGTATTTAAATTACTCTGGGACACTATTGTACAAAAGGAAGAGATATTTGCTTTTGTATTAAACAAAACCAAAAATGGAAACGAATACTGGGTATATGCGAATGTGACTGCTTCACTAGATGAGAATGGCAAAATCGTGGGCTACTACTCGGTTAGAAGAAAACCAAACCCTGAGGCAATTGAAATCATCAAACCTCTTTATGCAAAAATGCTAGAAACCGAGAAAAGAAGTGGAGTAGAGGCATCTACAAAAATTTTAATAGATATACTAAACGAAGAAGGAGTAAGCTACAATGAACTTATCATCTCTATTCAAAAATAATCAGGCTATCTTACTATTCGTTACCATTTTGGCTGTTCTTATTTATGGATTAATGACTCAAAATTATATTTTAAGTGCTCTCCTATTTTTCGTTTTACTTATCTCAATTTTTATCCCCGCAGGTAGTAGGTCAGATTCACAATCAGCTATAGAAAAATCGATGTATAGGGTTCTAAAAGGAGCCGCTGAGGGGAAACTTGAAGATAGAATCACACACATACCCAATGATGGTTCTGTGCTATCAACCCAAGCTTGGCATGTCAATCATGTGCTCGACCAATTGGAAGTTTTCATGAGAGAAGCCGCAACGACCATAGAGAATGCTTCTGCTGGAAAAACCTACAGAAGAGCATACCCTACTGGCTTGCACGGTGTTTTTTACAATACAGTAGAGAGTCTTAACAACTCCATCTCTTTTATAGCTGCTGGTCATGAAACAAAAATAAGTGGTGAGCTAGCAAATAGCCTTCAAGATTTAGGTGGTGGAATCACTCAAGGTTTAACAATTATTCAATCAGATATATCGAAATCTCAAGAAGAGTCTCAGGTAATTGCAGATTTTTCAAATAAAACTGCCCAAGAGTCATCAAATAGTCTCTCAAGCGTTATAGAGATAGGTGAAAGGCTCAACTCTCTAGTTGAACTTATATCTTCAAGTCATGAGGGGATTCTTAGCTTAGAACAGCGCTCAAGTGAAATTTCTACCGTTGTTGGACTTATTAAAGATATTGCAGACCAAACAAACTTACTAGCGCTTAATGCAGCGATAGAAGCTGCTCGGGCAGGTGAACATGGAAGAGGCTTCGCAGTTGTTGCTGATGAAGTTCGTAAGCTTGCAGAGAGAACTCAAAAAGCTACAACAGAGATAGAGATGAATATAGCCTCACTTAAACAAGAGGCAAGTGAAATGAGAGCAAATTCTGAGCATATTTCTGAAATTGCAAACAGCTCAAGTGAGGTTATTCATAACTTTGAAGAGACTTTTACAGAACTAAACACTTTAGCAAAAAAATCATCCCATGGAGCTGTCGAAATCCAAAATCTTCTTTTTACAAGTTTGGTAAAAGTTGATCATATACTCTTTAAATCTCGAGCATATACCACTGTGTTATCAGGGGATACTACTAAAGAATTTGCCAATCACCATAACTGCCGTTTAGGCAAATGGTATACATCTGGAGGTCAAGAGAGGTTTGGGCATACAAAAGCATTTATAGAAATGGATGCACCTCATGCCAAAGTGCATAACGCTGTATTTAGCAACTTAGAGTTTGTTAAAAACGGTACCACACTCAAAGGAGAGAATCCAAAAACTATTCTTGATAACTTTATTTCGATGGAAGAGTCATCCTCTGAGTTATTTTCTAAACTTAATGATATGCTTACGCAGTACAACGAAAAGGAGAATCAACTTGGCTATTAACTAGTCATTAACTTATTATAATTATAATTTTACATCTCAATTGTGTTTTACCCCTTTCATAAGAAGAGATATACTCTCCTAACAATTATTCATATTGCTCAAGCTATTTTCCCCTTTTTGTATAGCTTGAGTATTTTATGCTAAAATCCACCTATGAAAATCATCCTTACAACTTTAAATGCCAGATATACGCACAGTGCCATTGGACTTAGATGTCTCTATGCAAACCTCCATGAACTTCAAAACAGTACTTCTATCCTAGAGTTTAGTATCAATGATGCGATGCAGAGTGTCACGGAAGAGATACTTTTACACATGCCAGATATTATAGGGCTTGGTGTCTATATTTGGAATGCCAAAGAGATTGCTGAGCTTATGCACATCATCAAAAAAGTCTCTCCAAAAACTACCATCATTTTAGGTGGTCCTGAAGTTTCCTATGAACCTATGCGTGTCAATTTTGACGAAGCTGATTTTATCATTCAAGGCGAAGGCGATATAGCTTTTTACTCCCTTTGCAAAAATTTACTCGAGAATACTCTACCTCCTCAAAGAATCATTAAAATGACACTTCCTCCATTAAAAAAGATAGAACTTCCCTATCCATATTACACAGATGAAGATATACAAAATCGTTACATCTATGTAGAAGTATCCAGAGGTTGTCCCTTTGAATGTGAGTTTTGCCTCTCCTCTATGGATGAAAAAGTCAGAACATTTGACTTGGACAAAGTTCTTGATGCCTTTGAACTTCTTTGGCAAAGAGGAGCGAGGAACTTCAAGTTTGTAGATAGAACTTTTAACCTCAACATGAAAACAGCAAATCAAATTTTAGACTTCTTTTTAGAAAAAGAGCCGCCCTACTTTGCGCATTTTGAAGTGGTTCCAGACCATTTTCCCGCTTCACTTAGAGAAAAGATAGCAAAGTTTCCACATGGCGCACTCCAGTTAGAGATAGGGATACAGACCTTAAACACAGAGGTTGCACATAATATTTCAAGGGTACTGCATCTTGAGAAGATGCGAGAGAATATCTCCTTTTTAGAGAATGAAACAGAGGCGCATATCCATCTGGATTTAATTGTTGGACTCCCAGGTGAAAGTTTAGAGAGTTTTGGAAAGAACCTCGATGAACTCGTAAAACTAAGCAGTTGCGAAATCCAAATAGGCATACTCAAAAAACTCTCTGGAACGCATATCAGCCGTCACGACACTCTGCATGGTATGATTTATAGCGACACTCCACCTTATGACATTTTAAAAAACAATCTATTAAGTTTTAATGATATACAAATCATGAAACGATTCGCCAGATTCTGGGATTTAACCTACAATAGCGGAAACTTTAAAAAGAGTATTACCCTTCTTTGGCAAGAGAAGAGTGTGTATGAAAACTTCTATGACTTTGGCATGTGGATTTATGAACAGACAAACGCAACTTGGAAAATTTCACTTCAAAGATTAGGGGAACTCCTCTTTACCTATTTGACAGAGGTGAAGCAGCTTGACGCTAAACTGGTTGCAAATACTATGCTTGAAGATATGATGAAACTTAAAGGCAGAGCTATCCCTCCATATCTAAAACCACATGCCGAGAATTATGTGCTTCATCCTCAAGAGAGAAGCTCAGGCTTTAACAAAAGACAACTTTAAGTATAATAATTTAAAAAAGAAAAACAACGAATGAATATGATAAAACTGCTCTTTTTGCTTACCATTTTTGTTAACCTCTCTTTCGCAAAAGAGCCTTATACTGACGCAAAAACACTAGAAGCCATCGCAGCAAAGTATAAAATGTTTGCAAAAAAAAGATTTTTCTTTCTCCAACAATCGTTAGATTCGGTCACAACAGAGGACGATTTGGCAAAACTCAACGCTGTAAATGAATTTTACAACGAAGTAAAATACTCCTCCGATATTAAGACCTATGGGCAAAAAGATTATTGGGCAACGCCTTATGAATTTTTAGGTAAAGATATGGGAGACTGTGAAGATTATGTCATAGCAAAATATTTTGCTTTGAGATATCTTGGTATGCCTGCGGAAAAACTTTTTTTCACCTATGTTAAATCTACAAAATTTAAAGAGACACACATGGTTTTAACCTACTTTAAAACACCTCGAAGTGAACCACTTATTTTAGATAACAATAATCGAAGAATCTTTCCCGCCTCCAAGCGAAAAGACCTGATTCCTATCTACAATTTCAATGGTGAAACTTTAAAAAAATCAAAACAGGAAAAATCTCACAAAAAGTGGGATGAACTCAAACTCAACATGCAAAGGAAAAAAATATGACCCTCTTTCGACAGATAGCTTTAATGCTCTCAGTGTTTCTCCTCATTATTTTAACGACTGTGTTTGTACTTAACTTTAAAAGTGCAAATAAAGATATTCAAGAGAGACTCTATTTGGATGCAAAAAATACTGCAAGTTCTCTGAGTCTCTCCCTTGGAACTGCAAACGGTGATGTATCAATCATGTCCACAATGATAAATGCAAACTTTGACAGTGGAAACTATCGTGCAATCTCCCTTGTGGATGTGGATGATGTTATCCTCTATGAGAGAAAAAATGAATCTGAGCATATTGATGTTCCTGAGTGGTTCTTTGATATTGTAAATATTGTAGCACCTGTTACCTCTGCAAATGTATCTGCTGGATGGAGTCAAGTAGGTATCTTAAATGTTCAAAGTGATATCACCTATGTTTACAATGCCCTCTACCAGATTCTAATTAACCTACTACTCTCCTTTGGCATTATTGCTCTTGTTGCTTTAAGTGTCCTCTATGGTGTTCTTATCGCGATTTTAAAACCTTTGCGTAAAGTTCAACACCAAGCAGAAGCGGTTATAAGAAATGAGTTTATTATTCAGCATGATATCCCTTATACAAAAGAGTTTAAAGATGTTGTTTTGGGTATCAACAAAATGGTTTTTAAAGCCAAAGCTATGTTTGACAAAGGAAATGAGGAGCTTAAAAAACAGCAGGAACTTGAATATATTGATCCAGCTACAAGACTTAAAAACCGTAAATATCTTATTAGTAAATTACCAGAGTACCTCAAAATAGATGCCTCCTCAAAATCTGGAATCAACATGATGATTGCAATCCATGGAGTGATAGAAGCAAATGCGGCAATCGGCCATAAAGAGGTCGATAAGCTCTTTATAAAAATAGCCAATATCTTTTTAGCCAATGCCAGTAATTACGAAGCTTCTATTGTTGCACGACTCAATGGTACTGAATTTTCTATCTTACTTCCTGATTGTCAAGCGGAAGATGCTTTAGAAATCGCAACTGTGATTCATAAAGCAATTACAGATGAGATAGTAGCATGTGGGCTTAATACACAAGAGACATACCTCTCTATAGGGCTTTATCAATACAACTATATGCAAACTATCGGTAAAGTTCTCTCCGCTGCAGACTACGCACTCTCTCAAGCGAAATTTAGTACTACAAAAATTCACTTAGAGTGTTCGGATGATTTAGAAGAGGTAATGGGGAAAGAAGCTTGGAAAGAGATTATTCAGACTGCCCTGAAGTTAAATAAATTTACTTTTGCAGCTTGGACTGTTGTAGATTCAAAAGCACATAGAATTGCGCACAATGTTTTAAGTATTTCTCTTAAAACAGAAGATGGAACTACCTACTCATACGGGCAATTTATGGCATCTGCAAATCAAGTGCGATTAAGTTCTGATATCTATAAGAATATCATCAATATGATGTTTACAACTCCAGATAAAAAACTTGCAGGTGCAACCTGTTCTATCCGACTCTCCTATGAGTACTTAAATCTTGCAGAAACGTATGAAGAGCTCTCTAGCCTTTTTAAAAACCGTGCTGCTCTTCTTCCATTTGGGCTCATTATTGAACTTCCAGATAAGATGGCAAGAGAAAATTCAGAGCAGGTGAAACGCTACAAACTTCTTTTTGAAAAACACAATATCGAGATTGGTATCTATGAGTTTATAGGAGAGAGTACTGACTATACCTATCTCCAAGATTTAAGACCTATCTATATAAAAGCAGAAGCGAGTTTCTTGCTCAATCAAAGTTCTCAAGCACTCTCAGCTCTACGACTTATAACAGATACAGTTGGCATCTCTCTGATAGCAACCAGCGTTATGGATATGAAGACACTTGAAAGCTTACAGAAAAAAGATATTTATACTATTCAAGGAAGAGCAACCGAGATGATTCCTTTAGCGTAGCAATCACGCTCCTCTGGAGTTGAGCCCTCGAGTAATCGCATCACTAATATCTTTTTTATATTCGGGGTTAAGCTTTACTAATTGTGAATCAAAACCAACGATAAGGTTTTTGTTTGTATTTGGATGACGGCAAATGGTAAAGAGTATATCCATATATATATCAAAACCAGGGTGAGGACGTACTCCTAATTTTTTTGGGATAGTACCATGATACTTTATAACTAAATCAAGTGCTTCTTTAAGCTTTTTCGCATCTGAGTGCTTACTCTTGATAATAGCTTTTAAAGATTCCATATCTGTATTGAGTTGCTCTGGCTTTTTGTCTCCGTTTGCAGGGGCTTTAGCAACAGGAACAACTTTCTGCTTTGAAGGCAAGAAGAACAGAAAGATTAAAAGACCTAGAACTACAATCAAGCCCATTGCAGATTTTATAAGTAACCCTATTTCCAAAATATCTCTTTTTTTTCATGAATTATACCTGCAACTTTACTAAAATACAAATATGCATGGCAAAAAAGCACAACTCTTCTGCTTTCGAAAAAGCGCATAATAGGAAAAGCAACATCAACTGGTTAAAAATTAATCAGCAATCTGCACTTAATCACTCCATTTAGTTTGTATAATTTGTCAGTTTAACAATAAGGATAAATGATGAAAAAATACTTTTTTGCTTTATTGGCTCTACCTTCACTGGTTTTAGCTGATGATACATTAAGCGGCGCAGATACTGCATGGATACTAGTTGCTACAGCTTTGGTTATGTTAATGACTCCTGCTGGACTTGCTCTATTTTACGGAGGACTTACACGTTCTAAAAATGTTATAAACACTGTTAGTATGAGTTTAGGTGCATTCGCTGTTGGTACTTTGGTATGGGTTTTAGTTGGTTACTCAATCGCATTTGGTGATGGAGACCTTATTGGTACAGGGAAAATCTTACTTTCAGGAATTGGTTCTGAAACACTCAAAGGTAGTATTCCTGAGTTGTTATTCGTTGCATTTCAAGGAACTTTCGCTGCAATTGTAAGCCTCCCTAAAAACAGTACCACTTAGAACGGAATAATTCTGATAAAATAAATCAGGAGTATTCATGCGAAGAAGTAAGTTTA
>PETN01000046.1 GCA_002781365.1 Sulfurimonas sp. CG01_land_8_20_14_3_00_36_23 | reverse complement strand
GTCTGTAAAATGCCATTGGCTAGCATTTTTATGATACAATTTTAAGAGAAATTAGGTGTTGACACAGAATTTATTACACTCCCTATATCATTACAAAACTCTTTTTTGCTCTCTTGTAGTAGTGAATTTATCTCTTCTAGCTCTAAATACCTTTCTCTCGCATTATCAAGAGTTAAACCTTTTATTGTTGGTACTAATCCAGTATATTTTTTTGTTTCTATCCCATTTTTTAAAATTGAAGTTATTAAAAATAGTAGATGGTTTGTAGTTCTTGGTGCGAGTTTCTTTTTAAAGTTATTCTGTAAATCAAGAAGTAGCTCTTTTGTAATATTTTCAGGTAGGTAATTTTCAATTAAATTTTTTATATGATTTGTATATCTAGCTTTTTCTTTTTTTGGGTCTTTGTGAGTTCCTTTTTCTTTTAACTCAAAATAAAATTCTGCAAGTTCATCAAAAGTTATATTACTTTTTTTTCTTGCTATTCTTGGTAGTTCTTCTCCATGAATTATTTTGTGCTTTATCTCATTGAGTTTAGCTTTACAATAAGCTTCTCGAATTCCATCTGAAAACTTACCTATAGTTGTTAGTTTATCTCTCCCATTTATATCTTTGTATCTAATAATAAACACTTTATCCACAACTGAGTTAGTATGCGATACAATATCTTTATAAAATACTCCTGCTGTTTTAGTGGCAACTCTTCTTGATAAAGTTTTCATAATATTTCCTCTTATTTTAGTCCGCTCAGAGTCCGTGATAAAATGTAAAAACGGACTAAAACGGACTAGATTTGATGAAATGTATTATAGCTTAAATACGCTGTAGTATCGTAAATAACGAGGTTTTAAGAGGTTTGATGAAATTTGATTATGGCATTAATTGGAAAAAGAGTTTCCGACTCTGTTTACGAGTCTGAATGCTTCTTTTAAAAATATTTCTGAAGATACTTTTTTTGATGTGGAAAAATTCTCTATTTAACTGTTTCTTTTAAGATTTTTTTCATCTGCATCTATTTGAAACTTTTGAGTGTGGAGTGTTTCCTCTTTTAAACTCTTTAAAAAGTCTACAATCCTCTCTTGATAGCAAATTATATCTTTATCATGCGTCAAATGGAGCAATGGTTGTAGAGAATCTATATCTATTTTTTTTGCATATCTAGGAACTATTTTTAGCTCTTTTTGTATATTTGTAACTAAGGTATCAATATCTAGACCATTACGATCTTTTACCTTTTGAACAAGCTCTTTTGTCGTTAGCATTAAAAGATTTGCTCTCTCTTCATCATTATTGTATATTTTGAGTCCATAAGCTTTAACAAGTATATAATTATCTACTTTAGATTTCTCATCAGATGCAATAATCAGTGCAAAAATTTTAGCACGAAACTCTAAAGAACCATGGTGATGAACAAAAAGTTCACGAAATGCATTGAAGAAATGGTGTTTAATTCTAAAGCTAAGTCTCATCTAAAATCCTTGTGTAATATTATACACATTTAGAATTGAAAATAGTGTCTCAATTTTTAAAATTTGATTTTTTTTCAAGCAGATTATCACTTGAAAGTACCTTACTAAGCATCACTCAAATTAGTTAATGATATAATTCGCAATAAAATTTTAAAAGGAATATTTTTATGGGTAGAGCGTTTGAATATAGAAAAGCATCAAAGTTAAAAAGATGGGGAGCAATGTCTAAACTTTTTCCTAAGTTGGGTAAGGTTATTACTATGGCAGCCAAAGAAGGAAGCAGTGACCCTGACATGAACTCTAAACTTCGTACAGCTATTTTAAATGCTAAAGCTGAGAATATGCCAAAAGATAATATTGAAGCTGCTATCAAACGTGCTTCTTCAAAAGATATAGCAAGTATGCTTGAAGTAAATTTTGAAGGAAAAGCTCCTCACGGTGTATTGCTTTTCATCGAATGTGCTACTGATAACAATACAAGAACAGTTGCAAATGTAAAAAATATTCTCACTAAAAATGGTGGAGAGATGCTGACGAATGGCTCTTTAGAATTCATGTTTAGCAGAAAAGCATTGATAGAATTTGCACTTAAAGATGATATGGACTTAGAAGAGTTAGAGTTAGAGTTGATAGATGCAGGGCTAGAAGAGATAGAAGCGGAAGATGGCGTTGTTCTTGTGACTGCTGATTATACAAGTTTTGGTAAACTCAACGAAGCCTTGGAAAAAATGGGCATTGAAATCACAAAAGCAAATCTAGAAAGAATGGCAAACACGCCTATAACTATCTCAGATGAGCAGCAAGAAGAGATAGATAAAATCATAGATAGATTAGAAGATGATGAGGACGTACAAAAGGTTTTTACAAATCTAGCATAATTTCCACATGCCAATAATCATTTTAGGAATAAGAAAATAGATTTACTAGTTTGATTTTAGTGGCTTATTATAGTTTTTTTTAGAATGATAGTGATTAAGTTATATTTTGATAGAATCCATTTTTATTATCATCAAATTTGAATAGTATAGGCGGTTTTATTCATGAAAATAGTGGTATATCTATCAGTCTTTCTTATTGTCTCTATGTTAAAAGCAGATTGGACAGAAAGTGTTAACTCTTCTACTCAAGAAATGAGTGATTATACTCTTATAACTAAAGACCCTATAACTGGTTTAGTTATTGATCACCTGGCTGTAGATGCTATGATTGCCGCTTGGGGATTTAAATATTGGAAGTGGGGAAAAGAGTCTTCTCACATTACAGAAGAACCTTGGTTTGAGAAAAATTCCGAGACCGGAGGCTCTGATAAAACAGGACATTTTTATATGACATATCTTCTTTCTCGTGTGATGGCCTCACGTATGGAAGATAGAGGTTGGAGTTTAGAAGAAGCATCTCTGGCTGGTTCACTCTCTGGCATACTGGCTATGACTCTTTTGGAAGTGGGAGATGGTACGAGTAGTTATGGCTTTTCGAAAGAGGATTTATTAGCAGATGCGCTTGGAGCTAGTTTAGCTTATTTACTTCGAGCAAATCCTAGAGCAGATGATTTTATAGATATAAGGTTAGAGTACCTTCCCTCTCCAGGTTATTTAAGTAATGGTGATAATACTACAGATTATTCAGGCATGAAGCACCTTGTAGCATTTAAAGTAGCTGGTTTTGAATCTCTAAAGAATACGTACTGGAGTTTAATTGAATTTCAGGTAGGGTATTATGCTCGAGGTTATCGTAGTTATGATATTACCAATAGTAGTCAACATGTTTATGCAGGCATTGGAATAAGTTTATCAAATTTAGCACAAAGAAGTGAAATAAATGTGCTGAAAAATCTTTTTAAGTTTTATCAACCTGGCCATACTTATGCTGAGACTGATATGTGGTCACGATAAGTTGAAAATGAACTACTTTTTTGGTTTTTCCCATTGGAAGCATGAATTCATGAAACCTTTTTTATATACTCTTGAAAATCAAAGCATTGTGTTTATAAATCCTTTTATAAAAAAAAATTACTTTACGCTAGCAATAAAGCAAGGGCTCAATGAAAAATCAAATATCTATATATGGGGTAAAAAAAGTTTTCCACTATTAGAAGAGTTTGCAGCTAAAAATAATTTACAGCTCTATAGAATAGAAGATGGCTTTATTCGTTCGATTGGGTTAGGTTCTGATTTGACACAACCATATTCACTTGTAATCGACTCAAGAGGTATTTACTTTGACCCTACAAGGGAGAGCGATTTAGAATATATTTTAAAAACAACGATATTTGATGAGGCTCTATTAGAAAGAGCTAAAAAGCTAAGAAAATATCTTATTGAAAAAAAGCTATCAAAATATAACCTTTATGAAAATAAAAAATTAAATATTCCAAGTGATAAAAAGGTAGTTTTAGTTCCTGGTCAAGTTGAAGATGATGCTTCTATCCGCTATGGAGCCTCAGGCATGACTAACTTAGAACTTCTAAAACAAGCTCGCCAAAATGCGAAAGACGCATATATTATTTACAAGCCACATCCTGATGTCTTAGTCGGAAATAGAGTTGGAAATATAGATGAAAAGATAGCACTAAAATATGCCGATAAAGTAGTAACTAAAGTTGGACTCGATAGCGTCTTAGAAATTTCTGATGAAGTACATACCATGACATCTTTAGTCGGCTTTGAAGCGCTTATACGGGAGAAAGTAGTTTTTACTTATGGTATGCCTTTTTATGCTGGCTGGGGGTTAACAAATGATAAAATGAAACAAGAGAGAAGAGAGAGAATACTCTCCATAGATGAGTTAGTTGCAGCTACACTTATTTTATATCCAATCTATATAAATCCACTTTCACTTGAAGTTTGTGAAATAGAAGAGTTTTTAACAGGATTAGAGAAAGAACAGAGATTATATAGCGCCTCTTTTCTATATAGAACTAAAATTAAAATGCACAACTTTGTTAGTAGAAAATTACAGCTATTATTACGTATAATTACAATAAAAAGATAAAGATAAATCTATGAATGCACTAGGAACGATTAAAAATAAAAATATATTATTTCTTCAAGGACCAATGGGGAGTTTTTTCAAGAAACTTGATATATTATTTAAAAAAAATGGTGCAAAAACCTATAAAATAGGCTTTAACGCTGGAGATAGTTTTTTCTCAAATCACTATAATTATTTCCCATATAGAGATATGAGAGAGAACTATAGCACTTTTATTAGAAACTTTTTACATGAAAAAAAAATAGATAAAATTTTTCTTTTTGGTGATTGTAGATTTTACCAAAGTATTTCTATAAAAGTAGCAAAAGAGTTAGGTATAGAAGTCTTTGTTTTTGAAGAGGGCTACATACGTCCTTACTATATCACTATGGAAAAATATGGAGTAAATGACTTTAGCAATATCAGTCGTGAGGCAGATTTTTATAAAAAAGTAAAAGTATCAAATTCACAAGAACCTGTAGATACTCAATACAGCCCTTTAAATATGGTAGCTAGTTCTACTATTTATTATCTTGTGTCCAATCTTTTACATTTTAGATACCCAAACTATATACACCATAGAGAATTTTCAGCCATAAAAGAATTTGTTAATGGCGTTAGAAGTCTCTTCAGAAAGCTAATTTATCCTTTTTATGAAAAAAAATATTTAGAAATTATCAAGAATGAATTATCAAATAATTATTTTTTTGTAGCACTTCAAACATACAATGATTTCCAAGTTTTAGAACATTCAGAATATAAATCGATTGAAAAATTTATTATCAAAGTTCTAGAGTCTTTTTCTAACAGTGGTTTAAATTGTTGGCTAGTGTTTAAACATCATCCAGTGGATAGAGGTAGAAAAAACTATAAACATTTTATTACAGACCAAGCTAGGCTTTTTGGCATAGAAGATAGGGTCTTAGTCCTTTACGATACCCATTTACCAACATGTTTACAAAATGCCAAGGGAACTGTTACTATCAACAGTACTGTTGGATTGTCTTCACTTTATCATAAAATCCCTACAATCACACTCGGCAATGCTATTTATGATATAGAAGGCATAACTTGTAAAGATATGAAACTTGATGATTTTTGGCATGATTACAAAGCCCCAGATATGGAGTTATTGGAAAAATACCGTTTTTTTATCATAGAGAACACACAGTTGAACGGTAGTTTTTATGGGAATCTTCCTACGTTTAAATTTGATTCTTAATATCTTAAGACGATAGCTGCCCCCAAGGCTAGCTGATAAACTATCTGCGTTATATCTTTTACAACTTGTAGGTATTTTGTATCTACTTTACCAAGTACTAAAATAGAATCACCTGGCTGGATTTTATAATCACCCCTAAACATTGAATCAGCGTCGTAGCTACTCACTTTTCCATTCTTTTGTATGATTAAGATATTTTCACTATTTGCTCTAAAACTATACCCACCACATGAGTTTATGTAATCATCAAAGTGCATACTTTCGACATATGTTTGTGCGCTAGGAAGCATAACCTCGCCTTGCACAATAACCATATGACTCTTCTTTGGTATATAAATATTATCACCATCTTCTAAATAGACCTGAGATAAATTGCTATCTTCATTTATGACAACTTGCCCTTTAGGCTCTACTTCCTTAGCTCTTTTTATAAAGTTCATAACTAATTCTGCCTCTTGTTTGCGTATAGTGGCTTCTTCGGTAGTTAAAGAACCAGCCGTCAATGTTTTTGCTTCTAAATCATTGAGCTGTGCTTCAAGTAAACTTTTTTGTTGTGCAGCTATACTCTTTCTAAAGAGTTGAAAGGACATAGTGTCTGACATGTCTGTCGTAACAATAGTGTCAAAAACTTCTTTAAGTGATGTTCCTTTTTTAACTACAACATTATGAATATTTCCATGCTCTCCACTTATCTGAATTTCAATATTTTTAGAGTTGTGGTCAGGAATAAAATTTATGCTCTCTCCACTATAAATCTTCATATCTAAGTTCTCTTTAATCGCATAAATAGCGATGCTTTGTTCATTGTCTTGGTTGTATTTTGTAACTGTAAAATTTGTTAAAGTTGGGTTCGGTAGTACAACATTTAAAACCTCTCCAAGAGTAACTGAGCTTTTAAGCATCTCAAACCTATACGGTCTCTTCACATCTCCTGTAATCTCAATATAGTTTTCAACACTCTCTACTACAACTACATCCCCCATATGAAATTGAAAGAGTTCAAGAGAACCACTGAGTAAAAAAGTGTATAAGTCAACATTGTATATCTCTTTGTTTTGACGAAGTACTTTAATCTTTCTATAACTTCCACTTTTAGCGTCAATGCCTTTCGCCTTATCGATAAACTGTATAACAGAGTCAGATGATAAACCCTCATACAATCCAGGTTTATTTACAGCACCCGTGACAAAAATACTTACAGGCTGATAAGACTCTAAATCTGCATAAATATATACGCTTTTTTTAAAGACTTTCTTGATGGTATTTTCTATGCTTACACTGAGTTGATCATTCCTCATTCCCAACACATTTACAGTTCCAACTTTAGGAATAAATATATTTCCTTGAGAATCAACAGTCGTTTTTGTTTCAAAATCAAAAGAACCCCACATTTTTAGGTTTATAGTATCCCCTATGCTGATAAGATATTCAGGGTTGTAACGATGTTGCGTGTTTTTGGAAAAACTACCATTAAAAAGGTTGTAGCCAAAGACTTGAGTAGACTCTTGCATAATAGAGCTATTGGAATCACCTAAAGTTGTATCTGTTATATTTGAGAGCTCAACAGCATTAAGTGCTACACTTAGTAGGAGAGTTATTAGTATGTTTTTTATCATTTTTATTCCTTATGATCTCTGATTATAGCGCTGAGCATTGAATATATTCCGTACATTAATGTCATTACTATGAGTAAAGTTACAAGCACTTTTGGTTTGTTAGGGTAGGTATAGCCATCGGGTAAGTTTGGTTTACTTACTACACTAAGCGTTTTAGCTTCTTTTAAAACATCTATCTTCGTCGTTTCGAGCTGAAGCAGGGTGTTTTTATATACTTCTATGTCAAATTCTACCTGCAGTTTTAGCTTCTCATATTCAAAAAGAATTTTATTTAATCTTCCTTCGCTATTTCCAGTGAGACCTTTTTTTGCATCAGCGAGTGAGTTGGCTATCTCGCTTATTTCTGTTTTTAGTTGCGCTATTTCATAGTTGTCACTATTTAAGTAGCTGTTTTTTGTTTTATACTCTATGCGTTTTTGAGTGAGTGTCGCTTCTAGATTCGCAATAATCGCACTCGAAGAACTTGCTTTATTTGTAGGGTCAAGAAGTAGGTGTTTGTTTTGATACTCTTCTAGAATATCAGAAGATTTAACCATATTTTTTTTATTTTTATCATACTCTATCTCTATAAATGCTAACTGTTTTTTTGCTTTACGACGATTAAACTCATTTAACTCATGCTCAACACTACTTACCATAAACTCTAAAATCTTTTGAGCAATTTTTGGGTCTGTATGAGCGTATGCTAGGTGGAGTAAACCAGATGTTTCATCATAGTTTACGTGAAGCCGTTTTAGGTAAAACTCTAAGATTTTTTCCATAGTAGCATCGGAGGCTAAACGTTCAATAAAGTCTAGCTTATCACTTTTGTAATGCTCTGCGAGGTTAAATTCTTTATCTAAAAGTAAAAACATATCCAAAGATATGAGAGATTCCTGAACAACCATGGAGTCTTGGAGTTGCGAAGAAGAACCAACTCCTAAAAGACTGAGTCCTAAACTTGACGCAGTAGATGACGAACTAAGGTCACGAACCATAAGCGTAGTTTTTGACTCATAAAGTTCTGCTTTTATGACTAAAAAATAGAGACTCAATACTACAAAAATAGCTATAAATATAACCCTACTATCTAACTTTTTTTTCATTTATACTCACTTAAATAATAAAATTGAACATTTAGTTTTTTAGAAATTCCATCTTCTTCGTTCATAACTTTTTCAACATGCATTTTATCAATATTTGCTTTAGGGACTCTATCCATATAAAAAAATGAAGCTTCCAAAGCATTCTCAAAGATAACTCCATCAGATGAGATTATTGTCTCTTTCTCTATGCTGTTTTGCCAAGTTTGGAATGGCAACTTATTTTGACCATCTCTCCAAAAAACTTTTTTTAAGAATATATTTGAACCATTGTTTTCATCTAACGCTTGAACAATACTCATTGGTCGAACTTTATAAAAGTTAGCAGCACTGTTGATATTGTCAAAATGTTTGCCATCACTACAAAGAATAGCACTCGAAGCTGGTGCATTATTCTGACCTATAGGCAGTGTGGCATTTATAGCATGATATGCTTTAATAGCATCTTCAATATCTTCATAATAAAATATTTTTCCATCATCGATTAAGATTCCAGCATCACAAATATTTCTTAAATCACTCATAGAATGGCTTACTAAGAGTACATTTGAATTTTCTATCTTTTTCATTAATGCATCTTTAGCTTTTTTCTTAAAATTTTCATCTCCAACAGAGAGTGTTTCATCAATTATGAGATAATCAAAATCAAAAGCCAAGCTTAAACCAAAACTCAATCTTGACTTCATACCACTTGAGTAGATTTTGATTGGCATATCAAAATAATCACCTATCTCTGCAAACTCTTGAACAAACTTTATTGTTTCATTGATTTGTTTTGCTCTTTGTCCATAAATGCGGCAAACAAACTTTATATTTTGTCTTCCAGTCATTGAGCCTTGAAAGCCACCTGCTAAACCCATAGGCCAAGAAAAAGTATTTGGGGAGGAGATAGTGCCAATTGTTGGATAGTCAATCCCTCCTAGCATTCTAAGTAGTGTTGATTTACCAGCACCATTTCTTCCCAATATTCCTAAGTTAACATGAGAGGGTATAGTTAAAGTTACATTTTTTAGGATGTACTTTTTTTCACCTTCAGTTTTAAAGTACTTGGTTACATTTTTTAGTTCAATCATGAAGCTATTATCTTCTTCTCTGCTTTAAGATAAAAGAACAAACCAATGAAAAGTGGAACTATCGTCCAAAATATCATATATTCATAGTCAACATAGTCTGTATTTAAAACAGAAAAATAGTTACCATGTATCATCTCAATAAAGTGTACTATAGGATTGTAGAGAATTATCTCTCTCGCAATTGGAGGAAGTGAATCTACCGTGTACAATAGTCCTGATAAAAAGAACAAAGGTAAGGATATGAAGGAGATTATTTTTCCAAATGTTTCATAAAAATTGGTAATAACAGCAAACAAAATCCCAATTCCAATCCCAAAAATACCAAGCCATGCTACGGCTAAAATTACCATGTTAAAGTCTTTGACACTAATGTTTAATCCAAAAAAAAGTCCAAAAGAGATAAATACAGTGATAGATGCAAATAAAACAAGAAACTCTACAAAAAAACGAGAAACAATAGCATCAATAGGTTTTACCTGCCTGTAGCTAAAAAGAGCTCTATTTGCATCAAAAGCTGACATGGAACCGTTCATTAGAGCCTTGAAAAAATTGTATGTCAAGAAACCAGTTGCTAAAAATACAGGGTAATCAATACCTGACATACCTCTGTCATGCAACGCGGATTTAACTAATGAAAACATAATTATTTGGGTCATTGGGTCTATGATACCCCACAAATAACCAAGTTTTTTTGTTCCAAAACGAGTTTGAATCTCTCTTAAAAAAAGAGCAATTACAACAGATTTAAAGATACTAAAAGATGTTCGTTTTTTCATAGGCTAGTAGTTAACCTTAGGTTTATATACTCAATGATATCGCTAAATATTTTTTCCATATAATTAAATGCTTCTATAACTATTATCTCAAAATCCACTCTACTCTTCCTTTTAAAAGCTATGATTTTATCCAATAAAAACTGAAAATATCATTCTGCAGTACTTGGCACATTTTGTTAACTATATTTGAATTTAACTTAAATAAAATATGGGCACCTCTAAAAACCACCCTTAATTTTGTTAAAACCAAGATTTCAGTAAAATAAATATAAAAAAGAGAGAAGTGATGCGTGGATTGTT